>NZ_JBKTEM010000001.1:0-742391 GCF_047239305.1 Beduini sp. | reverse complement strand
TAACAAGGTATCCCTACGGGAACGTGGGGATGGATCACCTCCTTTCTAAGGAGAAGCAGGTTCTGTTCAGTTTTGAGTGGAGACACTCAGAGAAAAGAGATCATTGAAAACTGGATAATAAGATGAAAAAGATATATTAGAAAGATCAGGAAAAAAAGGATCTTTCCTAATAGTCGAAAAAACTAAGAAAAAGTAACAAAAGCAAATCTAGGATAAGAAAAGAAGAGCGTATGGAGGATGCCTAGGCACAATGAGGCGAAGAAGGACGCAGCAAACGGCGAAACGCAGCGGCGAGTGGTAAGCACACGCAAGAGCCGCTGATATCCGAATGGGGGAACCCACTATTTAAGAGATAGTATCCATGCATGAATAGATAGTGCATAGGAGGCAAGACGCAGGGAACTGAAACATCTAAGTACCTGTAGGAGAAGAAAATAAGAATGATTTCCTGAGTAGTGGCGAGCGAAAGGGAAGAAGCCCAAACCAAGAGCTATCTTGGGGTTATAGGACAGTCAAAGAAGGCAAGAAACTTTACAGAAGAAATACATGGGAAGGTATGCGAGACAGGGTGAGAGCCCCGTATTCGAAGTAGAGGTAAGCCGAGACTGATCCTGAGTACGGCGGGACACGAGAAATCCTGTCGGAAGGATCGAGGACCATCTCGAAAGGCTAAATACTCCATTGTGACCGATAGTGAACCAGTACCGTGAGGGAAAGGTGAAAAGAACCCCGGGAGGGGAGTGAAAGAGAACCTGAAACCATATGCTTACAAGAAGTCAGAGCCCGTTAAGGGGTGATGGCGTGCCTTTTGTAGAATGAACCGGCGAGTTATGATAGTCAGCGAGGTTAAGCAGGAGATGCGGAGCCGAAGCGAAAGCGAGTCTGAAAAGGGCGAGTAGTTGGATGTCATAGACCCGAAACCGAGTGATCTAGCCATGACCAGGTTGAAGTTGGGGTAAAACCCGATGGAGGACCGAACCGACCCCCGTTGAAACGTTGGCGGATGAGTTGTGGCTAGGGGTGAAATTCCAAACGAACTCGGAGATAGCTGGTTCTCCCCGAAATAGCTTTAGGGCTAGCGTCAGGGTAAAGTAGCGTGAAGGTAGAGCACTGAATATGTGATGGCCCCATCCCGGGGTACTGAACATAATCAAACTCCGAATGTCACGAAAACATACCTGGCAGTCAGACAGTGGGTGATAAGGTCCATTGTCAAAAGGGAAACAGCCCAGACCATCAGCTAAGGTCCCAAAATAATTGCTAAGTGGAAAAGGAAGTGGAGATGTCCAGACAACTAGGAGGTTGGCTCAGAAGCAGCCACCCTTTAAAGAGTGCGTAACAGCTCACTAGTCGAATGACTCTGCGCCGAAAATTTACCGGGGCTAAGCAATATACCGAAGCTATGGATTTACATTTAAGATGTGAGTGGTAGGGGAGCGTTCTATCATCGGAGAAGCATGATCGTAAGGACATGTGGAGAGGATAGAAGAGAGAATGCCGGTGTGAGTAGCGGAACGTGGGTGAGAATCCCACGCACCGAAAACCCAAGGTTTCCAGAGGAAGGTTCGTCCGCTCTGGGTAAGTCGGGACCTAAGGCGAGGCCGAAAGGCGTAGTCGATGGACAACAGGTGGAGATTCCTGTACCTAATAAAGAGTGATGGAGTGACGGAGAAGGCTAGACAGGTCCGGCGGATGGAAGAGCCGGAGCAAGCGAGATATCTGGTATGAAGAAAAATGCGCATACCGAAAAGGAGAAGGCGTGAAGCGTATGGAAAGGGGGAACCCAAGTACAGAAGCTGTCGAAGCAAGCTTCCAAGAAAAGCTTCTAACAACATTTTTATTAGCCCGTACCGATAATGGACACACATGGGTGAGGAGAGAATCCTAAGGTGAGCGAGAGAACTATGGCCAAGGAACTCTGCAAAATGACTCCGTAACTTCGGGAGAAGGAGTGCTTATGAAAATAAGCCGCAGTAAAACGGCCCAAGCGACTGTTTATCAAAAACACAGCTCTATGCGAAGCCGCAAGGCGAAGTATATGGGGTGACGCCTGCCCGGTGCTGGAAGGTTAAGAGGAGTTGTTATTCCGAAAGGGAGAAGCAATGAATTGAAGCCCCAGTAAACGGCGGCCGTAACTATAACGGTCCTAAGGTAGCGAAATTCCTTGTCAGGTAAGTTCTGACCCGCACGAAAGGCGTAACGATTTGGGCGCTGTCTCGGCAGCAGACTCGGTGAAATCTTAGTACCTGTGAAAATGCAGGTTACCCGCAACTAGACGGAAAGACCCCATGGAGCTTTACTGTAGCCTGATATTGAATTTTGATCAAAGATGTACAGGATAGGTGGGAGGCGAAGAGACGTGTACGCCAGTATACGAGGAGCCGCTGTTGGGATACCACTCTTGTTTGATTGAAGTTCTAACCTGCACCCATGAACTGGGTGAGGGACCGTGTCAGGTGGGCAGTTTGACTGGGGCGGTCGCCTCCTAAAGAGTAACGGAGGCGCCCAAAGGTACGCTCAGATTGGATGGAAATCAATCGACGAGTGCAAATGCAGAAGCGTGCTTGACTGTGAGACAAACAAGTCGAACAGGGACGAAAGTCGGGATTAGTGATCCGGCGGTGCCGAATGGAAGGGCCGTCGCTCAACGGATAAAAGCTACCCTGGGGATAACAGGCTGATCTCGCCCAAGAGTTCACATCGACGGCGAGGTTTGGCACCTCGATGTCGGCTCATCGCATCCTGGAGCTGAATTCGGTTCCAAGGGTTGGGCTGTCCGCCCATTAAAGCGGTACGCGAGCTGGGTTCAGAACGTCGTGAGACAGTTCGGTCCCTATCTGTCGTGGGCGCAGGAAGTTTGAGAGGATCTGTCCTTAGTACGAGAGGACCGGGATGGACACACCAATGGTGGACCAGTTGTCACGCCAGTGGCACAGCTGGGTAGCTAAGTGTGGCAGGAATAAACGCTGAAGGCATCTAAGCGTGAAATCCCCTTCAAGATGAGACTTCCGGACGCAAGTTGGAAGACCCCTTAAAGACGATAAGGTAGATAGGTCAGGAGTGGAAGTATAGTGATATATGGAGCGGACTGATACTAATAGGTCGAGAACTTAACCTAGAAGAAGAAACTTATTATCCAGTTTTGAGTGAGAGCTCAGAGAGAAAAGAATCCGGTGATGATGGGGATATGGACACACCTGTAACCATCTCGAACACAGAAGTTAAGCATATCAACGGCGAAGATAGTGAGGGATCGCGAAAATAGCAGATTGCCGGGTAAGAGAAGAGAGGAGGGTTTCCTCCTTTTTTTGTGTTGAAGTATAAAGAAAGGGAGATGTAGTCATAGGAAAAACTAAATATAAGATAAGAATAGGATCTATATGTGCTACTTGCCTGTATAGAGAACGTGGGACATAGGAAATAAATGAATAGAGATTCCTATATACTTAATTAAGGTATATAAAGGAAAAAGAGCATAAAAAAACATAACCTCAACTGTGGTTATGTTTTCGTTTTATTAAAGTTCAGTAGCACCTTTTACTAATTCTACAACTTCTTCCATTGTTCCTTTTTGAAGTGCTTCATTAGCTAATTTTTCCATTTCAACTTTAGAAAGGCTTCTGATTAATTTTCTTTGTCCAAGTACAGATGTAGCAGACATTGAGAATTCATCAAGTCCTAATCCTAATAATAAAGGAGCGGCCATAGCTTCACCAGCCATTTCACCACACATACCAACCCATTTTCCTTCTTTGTGAGCGGCATCAATTACATTTTTAACTAAACGTAAGATTGATGGATTAAATGGTTGATATAAATAAGAGATTGAAGATGACATTCTGTCAGCAGCGAAAGTATATTGGATCAAGTCATTTGTTCCGATTGAGAAGAAATCAACTTCTTTAGCGAACTGATCAGCTAATACTGCAGCAGCAGGAATTTCAATCATGATACCTACTTGGATATTAGGTGAAATAGCAACACCTTCGTTTGTTAATTTTTCTTTTTCTTCTAATAATAAAGCTTTAGCTTGTCTGAATTCTTGCAGAGTAGCAATCATTGGGAACATGATTCTTAAATCTCCATAAACTGAAGCTCTCAGTAAGGCTCTTAATTGAGTTCTGAAGATATCTTCTCTTTGGAAGCATAGACGAATTGCACGAACACCTAAGAATGGATTCATTTCTTTTGGTAAGTCGATAGCAGCAATTTCTTTATCTCCACCAATATCTAATGTTCTTACAACAACAGGACCATTGATTCCTTCAAGAACAGCTTTGTAAGCATTGAATTGTTCTTCTTCAGTAGGAAGTTCAGCTGATTCCATGTATAAGAATTCGGTTCTGTAAAGTCCAACACCTTCTCCGCCGTTTTCCAAAACACCTTCAATATCTTTTGGTGAACCAATGTTTGCCACTAATTCAACATGATGTCCATCAGTAGTCACTGTTTTTTCATCTTTTAATTTCTTTAACTCTTCACGATAAGCAACATAGTCATCACGTTTCTTTTCATAAGTAGCGATCTCATCATCATTAGGGTTAATGATCACTAAACCTTCACTACCATCCAAGATAATCATATCGTTGTCATTAACTTCAGAAGTAATCGTCTTACAAGCAACAACAGCTGGGATTTCTAAACTTCTTGCCATGATTGCTGAGTGAGAAGTTCTACCTCCGATGTTTGTAGCAAATCCTCTAACTAGATTTTTATTTAATTGAGCTGTATCAGATGGAGTCAAGTCGTCTGCGATAATAACAACTTCTTCATCGATCAAAGCAGGGTTAGGTAACTGTTTACCTAATAAAGCGGCTAATAAACGACGAGAAACGTCTTTAATGTCAGCAGCTCTTTCTCTGAAATAATCATCATCCATTGATTCAAACATAGCGATAAACGTATTAGCTACTTCATCAAGAGCAGCGGCAGCGTTGATCTTTTCGTTTTTGATCTTGTCTTCAACTTGAGATTTCATTTCTGGATCACTCAATACTAATGCATGAGCATCAAATACTGCCGCTTCCTCTGCAGATAAGTTTTTAGAAGCAGCTTCTTTGATCATTTCTAAATCCTTTGCTGTTTTAGCCATTGCTTCTTCATAGCAAGCAATTTCTTTTTCCACATCTTCAATTGTTGTTTTTGTAACTGTTAAGTCTGGCATTACTAGTTTATAAGCTTTTGCGATTGCAATTCCACTAGATGCAGCTATACCTTTTATCATGTGTAAAACACCTCCATATATGTTACTATTGTACCTTAAAATGGCTAAAAAATAAAGAGATTATGTGTATTTATTTAAACGTTTACATTTTTTTAACTAGCACTTGAAATTTTCTGTAAAAATGTTATCCTTTTTATGTGATAGGAGGGATTGTATGAAAGTAATTAAAGTAAAAGATTACGAGGAAGCATCACAAAAAGCGTTTGAAATTTTTAGAGATCAGGTTAAAGAAAAACCGGATTCAATTTTAGGATTGGCAACAGGATCTACACCGATCAGAATGTATGAATTATTAGCAGAAGATCATAAGGTGAACGGGACATCTTATAAAAATGTTCATACGTTTAACTTAGATGAATATTATGGGTTGGCACCAACTCATCCACAAAGTTATTATTATTTCATGACTGAACATTTGTTTAAATTCTTGGATATTGATTTAAATAATGTTAATGTACCAAAAGGAAATCAAGATATTCAGGCAGAATGTGACCGTTATAATGCCATGTTGGCAGAAAATCAAATTGATCTTCAATTATTGGGGATCGGTTCTAACGGGCATATTGGGTTCAATGAACCTGGGACATCATTTGACTCAGTGACACACTATATTGAATTAGATGAATCTACTCGTAAAGATAATGCGCGTTTATTCTTTGATGGTATCTTAGAAGATGTGCCGACACATGCTGTGACAATGGGAATTAAAAATATTATGGAAGCTAAACGTGTTGTTTTAATC
This sequence comes from Beduini sp., assembly GCF_047239305.1. NCBI lineage: Bacteria > Bacillati > Bacillota > Erysipelotrichia > Erysipelotrichales > Erysipelotrichaceae > Beduini > Beduini sp. The sequence goes on along the minus strand of NZ_JBKTEM010000001.1, from coordinate 736,425 downwards.
GCTTGTGGTGATAATAAGGCAACTGCTATTAAAGGATTGGTGGAAGATGAACCAACAACTTCTTTACCAGCTTCAATCTTGAGCACACATCCTGATTTTACATTAATCATTGATGAAGGTGCTGCAAGTAAATTAGATAAATAAGAAGAATCGCAAGATTCTTTTTTTATTTATACAAACAAAAAAAGAAGCTAAAGGCTTCTTAAATCGTATATTGGTGCAACTGACAAGACTTGAACTTGCACGAACGAATGTTCATAAGTCCCTCAAACTTACGTGTATACCAATTCCACCACAGTTGCAATACATAAAATTTATATCATATTCTTATAAAATATGCAATGTTTTTAAGTCAAGTTGATTGATTTTTTATTGAATTGACTAGGGGTTAATGATATAGTTACTTTAGCTAAAAGAAAGGATGATACGATGCCTATTAGAATACCTGATGCCTTACCGGCTAAAAAAATACTGGAAAGTGAAAACATCTTTGTTATGCCGACTTCCAGAGCGGATTCACAGCATATCCGTCCTTTAAAACTTATTGTTTTGAATATTATGCCGACAAAAATAGTGACTGAGACACAATTGCTGCGCATGCTGTCAAATACGCCGCTGCAGATTGATGTAGACTGGATTCATATGAAGAGTCATGAATCAAAAAACACCTCTCAGGAGCATTTATTAGCCTTTTATCATACGTTTGATGAAATTAAGGAAAATAAGTATGATGGTATGATTATTACAGGTGCTCCGGTGGAAAAACTCTCTTTTGAAGAAGTTGATTATTGGGAAGAGTTTACTCAAATTTTGGAGTGGTCTAAAACCAATGTATTCAGCACTTTTTATATCTGTTGGGCAGCTCAGGCGGCACTTCATTACTTTTATGGCATCAATAAGTATCGCTTAGATAAAAAACTGTCGGGAGTATATGACCATGAAACGAATGTTAAAAAGATGAAACGTAAAATCCTGCGTGGATTTGATTTTCAGTTTTATGCACCCCATTCACGCTATACGACTTTATTAGAAAAAGATATCCTAAAATTTGATGATTTAGATATCTTGGCTTCTTCAAAGGAAGCAGGACCTTACTTAATCGGTTCTGTTAACGGTTCAAGATTTTTTGTGACCGGACACCCCGAATATGATCCGGAAACCTTACATAATGAATATGTCCGTGATGTCAATAAAGGATTGAATCCTGATATTCCTATGAATTATTATAAAGATAATGACTGTCATAAAACAATTCAGGTAAAATGGCGTTCTCATGCTTATTTACTTTTTAGTAACTGGCTGAACTATTATGTTTATCAGCAAACCCCATACGATCTGAATATGGTCGGAGATAAATCACATATGAAATAAAAGAAGGCGCATCTGCGCCTTTTCTATTTGATTAAATTATATAATGCATTGGCATAAATCAAAACTGCCAATTTTAGTTCGTCAATGTCCACAAATTCATTGTTTTGGTGGATTTGGTTATCGGTACCGGGGAATTCCGGTCCAAAAGCGACACAGTTTGGCATTGTCTTGGCATATGTGCCTCCGCCAATGGCTTGTGGTTTAGCTTCTTGGTCACCTGTACAGTCCACATAAGCCTGATGCAGTCCCTGAATCAATTCTGAATTAGGATCAACAAACAAATGAGAGCCAATGTGATGCTCTTCATTAAATCCGTAAGGATCAATAGCCTGATGCATACATACCAGCATTTTATCGCTGTCTAATTCATGAGGACAACGCAGGTCTAAATAAATATTAAGCTTGGAATTTTCATAATGCACAATACCTACACTTAATGTTAATGGTCCCATCTGACCGGTGAAGCCAAATCCCAGCTTTTTGGCGTAGTAATCATCTGTAAAGTATTTTGCGATAAAATCAACGACCGGATTTGAAATAATGGTATTTAAAAATTCTGAAAGTAAGACAACTGCGTTACGTCCTAAATGCGGTAAAGATGCGTGGCTTGATTTTCCGGTCAATTCAATTGTCGTTGTCGCAACGTCTGATTGAATCGTACCCGTCAATTGTTTATCACTTAAAAATTGCTGGAAAGCCTGTTCATACTGTTGTTTTGTTCCTTTTAAAACGGCTGTGGCTTTTTCAGGAACAATGTTGACAACACTGCCGGCATGAAGAGAAATTAATACATCTTCTTGAACGTGTCCGCTGATATGAAATTGAACGCCTTTTTTTTCACCATAAACAACTGGGAAGTTGGCATCAGGAGTAAATCCCATATTTGGGAAAGGTTCTTTTGTAAAATAGTATTTCATACATTTTGATCCGGATTCTTCATTGCAACCAAAAATAATACGCATCTTTTTACGTGTTTCTAACCCACTTTTTTCAATGATCTTAGCGGCATAGTAAGCAGCAAGCAACGGTCCTTTGTCATCGCTGGTTCCACGGCCAAAATATTTATTGCCGACCTGAGTCAATTCAAATGGAGGAGTTGCCCATCCGCTTTCATTCACCGGCACAACATCCAGATGTCCTAATACGGCTACGACTTCATCACCGCTGCCAATATCGATATGACCGGCGTAGCCATCGACATCCTTGGTTGCATAACCGTCACGCTGACCGATTGCCAGCATCTTATCTAGGACGTCTCGGTTTGCTTTTCCAAATGGCTGATTTTCCCTCGCTGTTGTTTCATCAAGAACAGAGTTTACTGAAACTAAATCAGCCATATCTTTGATTAATTGATCGAACTGATCATCAATCGCTTTTTTAAAATCTATCATATTATCACCTCTTGATGATTATTGTATCATAAATTAAATGAAAATATTAAAAAAGTTTGAAGATGTCAAGACTTGTATTCAGGATAAGAGAATGCTATGATTTTAAGGCAAGAAAGGAAGTTGTGAAATGGATAAACAAGTCATAGAACAAGTTGCAAAAACATTAGAGATCACGAAAAATCAGGTTGAAAAAGTATTGACTTTACTAGAAGAAGGAAATACTGTTCCTTTTATTGCGCGTTATCGTAAAGAGGTAACCGGTGCATTAAATGAAGATCAGATCAGAGAAATTGAAAAAATATATGAGTATGGCATCAGTTTAAATAAGCGTAAGGAAGATATCATTCGTTTGATTGATGAAAAGGGAATGCTGGATGAAACATTGAAGGCAGATATCCTAAAATGTGAAAAGCTAAGTGAATTAGAAGATATTTATCGCCCTTTCAAAGAAAAAAAGAAGACCCGTGCGATTATGGCGAAGGCAAATGGCTTGGAGCCGTTAAGTCAGTGGCTGTTATCTTTGCCTAAAAGCGGGGATGTGATGGCAGAGGCAAAGAAGTATATAAATGAAAATGTTGTGGATGAGCAGGCGGCTATCGATGGCGCTAAAGATATCATTGCAGAAAATATGGCAGATCAAGTCAAATATCGTAAATATGTAAAGGATATGTTGTATAAGACAGGTGTCATTATAACCAAAGAAAAGAAAAAACATACCGATGAAAACAAAACGTATGAAATGTATTATCAATTCAGTGAACGGTTAAAATACATTGTTCCTCACCGTATTTTAGCAATTAACCGTGCAGAAAATGAAAAAGTTATCAGTGTCTCATTTGATTATGATAAGGAACGTTTTTTAGATTATATTCTTTATGGATTTATCCGCAATAAGGAAACAATCGCAAAAGAAGTGATTAAAGAAGCTATTGAAGATGGATTTAAACGCTTGTTGTATCCTTCGATCGAAAGAGAAATTCGTAGTGAGCTGACTGAAAAGGCAGAATTGCAGGCATTAGAAGTATTCTCAATCAATTTAGAAAAATTATTAATGCAGCCGCCGTTAAAAGATAAAACGATCTTAGGTGTCGATCCGGCTTTTAGAACGGGATGCAAACTGGCAGTTATTGATCCAACCGGAAAGGTATTGACGATTGATAAGATTTACCCGACTTTGCCAAAAGCAGATTATTCTCATGATATACGCAAAGTCGTAAAACTGGTAAAACAGTATCAAGTTGAAGTAATTGCGATTGGAAATGGGACAGCCAGCCGTGAAACAGAGGCTTTTATCGCCAAAGTAATCAAAGAAGAAAATCTGAATGTGGCTTATGTTATTGTGTCGGAAGCAGGGGCTTCTGTATACAGTGCCAGCAAAGTGGCAAAAGAAGAATTTCCTGATTATCAGGTAGAGGAACGTTCAGCGGTTTCTATTGCCAGAAGGCTTCAGGATCCTTTGGCAGAATTGGTGAAAATCGAACCAAAGGCAATCAGTGTCGGACAGTATCAGCATGATATGAATCAAAAGCGTTTAGGGGAGCAGTTGGAGTTTGTCGTTACAAAATCTGTAAACCAAGTAGGCGTTAATATTAATACGGCTTCGCCTTCCTTACTGCAATATGTTTCCGGATGCTCAGCGACAATCGCTAAAAATATTGTCACCTATCGTGAAAAAATCGGTCGTTTTAATGATCGCAAGCAGATTCAGGAAGTGCCTAAATTAGGTCCAAAATCCTACATGCAGGCGATTGGCTTTCTGCGTATTTTAGATGGAATCAATCCACTGGATCAGACCGCTATTCACCCGGAAAGCTATGAAGCTACGCAGCGTTTGCTGAACGATTTAGGATTCACGGTTCAGCAGATCGGAACTAAGGAATTAAATGACTGTTTAAAGCAGCTGGATCTTAATGAGTTAGCTGATAAACTAAAGATTGATATGTATACATTGGAAGATATTATTGATTGTTTGAAAAGCCCATTGAGAACACCGAGGGATCATTATCAAAGTGCTATCTTAAAAAAAGATATTTTAAATATTGATGATCTGTCTGTAGGATTGGAATTGCAGGGAACAGTCAGAAATGTAGTCGATTTTGGAGCGTTTGTGGATATCGGATTGAAGAATGACGGACTGGTTCATATCTCTAAAATGGCGAAAACAAGAGTGAGACATCCATTAGATAAAGTCAATGTAGGCGATATTATTACAGTTTGGGTAGACAGTGTAGACACAGCTAAGAAAAAAGTAGCATTAACGATGATCCATCCATAAAATTTATGCTGTTAAGTAAAAATACTTGACAGAAGAAAATAATATGGTATTATGTACCAGTAAACATTTAATATAAAGGAGAAAATACATGGCAGTAAAATTAAGATTAAAACGTATGGGAGCTAAAAAAGCACCATTTTATAGAATCGTAGCAGCAGATTCAAGATCACCTAGAGATGGTCGTTTCATTGAACAATTAGGAACTTATGATCCAACTAAAAATCCAGCACAAGTAACGATTAATGAAGAAGCTGTAATGAAATGGTTAAACGTTGGAGCTCAGCCTTCAGATACAGTTAAAAACTTATTATCAAAAGCTGGAATCATCAAAAAATTCGCTGACGCAAAAGCTGGAAAATAATGATGGACTACGTAAAAATCTTACACGATATTTGTGTGGATTTGGTCGATGATAAAGAACATCTTAAAGTAAAAGAAATGCCTTCTTTAGAAGAAAATGAGATCGTTTTATATGTCTATGCAACGCACGATGATATTGCAAAACTGATCGGTAAAAAAGGGGCAATGGCAAGCGCCATCAGACAGTTAATGTCGGTCACTGGCGTTTTGTCAGAAAAGAAAGTAACGATTAAGTTTGAATCATATGAATAGATGTGTTCTCACATCTATTTTTTAATGGAGGAACAATGGAACAATTATATATCGGAAAAGTGGTAGGAACCCATGGCATTAAAGGGGAAGTTAAAATTAAATCTGTTTCATCGTTTGCAGCGGAACGATTTAAAAAAGGAAAGAAAATTACTCTTACAAAAGGCGCAGAGACACTGACGTTAGAATGCCTTCGTCACCGTCAGCATAAGGGTGTGGAGTTAGTGACATTTAAAGACCATGAAGATATTAATCTGGTTGAAAAGTATCGAGACTATGAAATATACGGAGATTATGATCCGAATCTATTGGGAGAAGATGAATACTTCTATCAGGATTTGATTGACTGCAAGGTATATAATCAGCATGAAGAGTACATGGGAATAGTGACTTCCATTATGGAGAATCCCCGTTATGATATTTTAGTTGTGAAAAAGGAAGATGGGACACAGCTGCTGATTCCTTATATTGAGGCTTTCATTTTGGAAGAAAAAATCAGTGAGAAGTATATCCGTTTCAATCAGTTGGAAGGTATGTAGTATGAAAATTGATATTTTATCTTTGTTTCCGGAAATGTTTGAGGGCTTTTTAAAAACGTCTATCATTTCAAGAGCGATTGAAAGTGGCGTTGTTTCTGTTGAAATCCACGATTTTCGCGAGTATGCAGAGAACAAACATAAGAAAGTAGACGATTATCCTTATGGCGGTGGGCAAGGCATGGTTCTGCAATGCCAGCCTGTAATTGATTGTTTAAAAGCAATCCAGACAAAGGAAAGTCTTACTATTTTAATGTGTCCAACCGGACAGCAGTTTAAGCAGGCAGTTGCTGCTAAGCTATCACGCTGCTCCCATTTAATTATTATTTGCGGACATTATGAAGGCTATGATGAACGTATTCGCGATTATTGCGATATGGAGCTTTCAATCGGTGATTACGTCCTGACTGGCGGTGAACTGGGAAGCATGGTAGTAAGTGATGCTGTGATTCGTCTGTTAGATGGTGCGATTACACAAGAAAGTCATCAGGACGATAGTTTTTCTAATGGCTTACTGGAATTTCCGCAATATACACGCCCTATGGTTTATGATGAAAAAAGCGTGCCGGATGTTTTACTTAGCGGTCATCATGAAAATATTCGCCGCTGGCGTTTATATCAGTCATTAAAAAAAACATGGGAACGTCGTCCCGATCTTTTAGAAAACAGAGTATTGGATAAAGAAGAAGCCGCTTTATTAGAGAAAATTAAAAATAATGTTGATTTATAAAAGGAAAAGTGCTAATATATTAAAGTCTTTGTGGACTACAGAAGTTCCGCTGGTTATAAACGTATGAACTTTGAAGAAAAAATTTGATAAAAGGAGAAATAAGATGAACTTAAGATTAGTTGAAGAAATCACTAAAAAACAATTAAGAACTGACATCCCTCAATTTAAACCAGGGGATACTGTAAAAGTTTATGTAAAGATTAAAGAAGGGGAAAAGCACCGTATTCAGTTATTTGAAGGTGTATGTATCGCTCGTAACGGCGGAGGAATTTCTGAAACATTTACAGTAAGAAAAATCTCTTACCAAGTTGGAGTTGAAAGAATTTTCCCAATTCATTCACCAATCATCGATCGTATCGAGGTTGTTAAAGTGGGTAAAGTACGTAGAGCTAAATTACATTACTTACGTGGATTATCTGGTAAAGCGGCTAGAATTAAAGAACTTAGAAAATAATTTTAATGGGGCATATGGAAATATGCCTCCTTTTTCTTTATAATAAGGAAAGAGGTGAAAGTATGAAAGATAAAAAATCAACGGCACGCAGTGTCGTCATCTATATAATTGAGTTACTTGCAATCATCGTGGCTTCACAGCTTGTTTTTACTAAAGTGATTCGCCCGGTATCGATTATCGGATCCTCGATGTATCCGACAGTAGCGGATCAGGATATTGCACTAATCAATGTGATTGGTTTAAAAGAGAGTGAACTCAAACGTTTTGATGTGGTGATCATTGACTGGAAACAAAATAATGAAAATATTATTAAACGACTGATTGGGTTTCCCGGAGACCATATTAAGTTTGTAAACGATGAGCTTTATATTAATGGCGTTCTTTATGAAGAAGATTATCTGGATCGTGATTATGTTGCCCGGGCAAAAGCTTCAAGAGGAGTGAGTCAGTTTACGGCTGATTTTGAATATATTGTACCAGAAGGACAATACTTTGTATTAGGTGACAATCGTCTGAATTCAGCGGATTCACGTACGATTGGATGTTTTAGCTTCAATGATTTTATTGGAAAAGAAGGGGTTGTGATTTACCCGTTCAATCATTTTAATTGGATTAAATAAGGAGGAAAACGAAAATGAGTATACAATGGTTTCCAGGTCATATGGCAAAAGCTAGACGTGAAATAGAGGAACGTTTAAAAATAATTGATATCGTAATTGAGCTGGTGGATGGACGTGCTCCTTTTGCTTCTAAGAATCCAATGTTTGATGATATTATTAAAAATAAGCCGCGTTTGATTGTCATTACTAAAAAAGATTTAGCTGATCAAAAAAGAGTCGATCAATGGATGAAATATTATCGATCATTAGGCTATCTTGCGATCAGTGTTAATCTAAAGAACTTCAATGATTATAAGACCATTATTCAGCTTTGTCAGGAAGCGTTGAAAGTAAAAATGGAAAAAGAGCGTGCCCGCGGACTTAAGCCAAGGCCGGTTCGGGCAATGGTGGTCGGTATCCCGAATGTTGGGAAATCCACCTTTATTAATCGTTTAGCTTCACGGAAAGCGACAATTACCGGAAATCGTCCGGGAGTAACGAAAGCTCAACAGATAATTCGTGTTAATAATGATTTTGAATTGTTTGATACACCGGGGGTATTGTGGCCTAAGTTTGAAAATGAAACAGTGGCTCGTAACATCGCTTTAATCGGATCGATTAAAAGTACAATTCTGCCATTGGATGAATTGATCATCTATGCCTTGCAATACTTAGAAAAGCATTATCCCGGCAGTTTAAATGAGCGTTATCAAATGGGGACAATTGATTTTGACGGGGAGTGGATTGAAGATACCTTTACTAAAATTGCGGCAAGCCGACATTTGAAAAAAATCAATGGGGAAACCGATTATGACCGTGTCATTGAGATTGTCTTGAAAGATCTGCTGGATGCTGCGATTGCGAAAGTAACATGGGAGGTTATAGAAGATTATGGCTTCCATGCGTGATTATGAAAATGCCTGCATCCAAAAAGGACAGCTGATTATTGCCGGGTGTGATGAAGCCGGACGAGGTCCGATTGCCGGACCGCTGGTTGTCGCAGCTTGTGTGCTGCCTAATGATTTTAATGATGACCGCATCAATGATTCAAAAAAGTTAACGGAGAAAAAACGAGAGCTGTTGTATGATGTGATTATTGAGCATGCCCTTGACTATAAAATTATGATTTATGATGAAAAAGCAGTTGATGAACTCAATGTTTACCAAGCCAGCAAGTTAGGAATGGAAGAAGGGGTTCGTGGGTTGGAACTCAAAGTGGATGCAGTGTTAAGCGATGCGATGCCGCTGAATCTGGGTATTCCTGTGCAATCCATTATTAAAGGGGACGCTAAATCGATTACGATCGCTGCTGCCAGCATTCTTGCGAAGGTGACACGTGACCGCATCATGCGTGATTATGATGAATTATATCCTGAATATGGCTTTAAAAATCATAAAGGTTATCCGACTAAAAAACATAAAGAAGCGGTATTTGAATATGGTGTTCTGCCTATCCATCGCCGAACTTTTGAACCGATAAAAAGCATATTACATAAGCAGATTTCTTTAGATGTATAAAGAAATCTTTTTTAGTATTCTCACTTTTAAAAAGGTATAGGTAAGTGAGGTGAAAAGATGGAAGAACAACTCCTTTATTATGCGATTAAATATCAAGGAAATTTTAATCAGATCTATAAAGCCGTTACTAAAAATGAACCGATCAATAAAAATGAACTTACTAAAATGAAAGATGCTTTAACATGCTCTTATACCACGATCCTCAGCAAGGATTATCCTACGCGCCTTAAAGAGATCGATTCGCCGCCGTTCGTTCTATTTTATTACGGAGATCTTTCTCTTTGCAATCGTGATTGCATCAGCATGGTAGGCATGCGGGCGTGCAGTGACTATGGAAGAAAAATGGCTTTATCCATCAGCTTTAATTTAGCGAAGAAAGGAAAAGTTATCGTGAGCGGTATGGCAAAAGGCATCGATGCATATAGTCATTTAGGAGCGATGAAAGGGCAGGGGAAAACAATCGCTGTTTTAGGCAGCGGCATTGATTACTGCTACCCAAAAGAAAATCTGTCTCTCTATCAATTGCTGAAGGGAGAGCATTTAGTTATAAGTGAATATCCGGGAGCAATGATTCCTAAAAAAGAATGCTTCCCGATACGCAATCGGATCGTTGCGGGATTAGGAGAGAAGCTGATTGTCGTTGAAGCAAAACAGCGTTCTGGAACAATGATTACAGTGAATTTTTCCTTGAATCAGGGGAAGGATATTTATTGTGTTCCTAATCGCATTGGGGAGTATGACGGCTGTAATCGATTGATCAGTCAAGGGGCTGACATTTTAGTTGATGTCGAAGATTTGTTTTAATATTTTTGTTGACAATTTATAAAAAAAGTGTAATAAATGGATAAGTATGTAAGAAAGGAAGGAATAAACATGAAAAAGAAATTGGTGATTGTGGAATCCCCTTCTAAATCTAAAACGATAGAAAAGTATTTGGGGAGTGATTATGCAGTAACTTCCTCAAAAGGACATATAAGAGATTTATCTACTTCTGGAAAAGACGGATTAGGAGTCGACGTTGAAAATGAATTTGAGCCTAAATACGTTATCAGTAAAGATAAAAAAGATGTTGTGAAAGATTTGAAAAAAGCAGTCAAAGATTCAGACTTTGTTTATCTGGCTACCGATCCTGACCGTGAGGGAGAAGCTATTTCATGGCATTTAGCCGAAGTATTAGGCTTAGATGAAACACTGGAAAACCGTATTGTTTTTAATGAAGTTACAAAGGATGCGGTGGTGGATGCGTTAAATCATCCTCGCAAGATCGATACGAATTTAGTAAAATCACAGGAAACACGTCGTGTGCTTGATCGTATTATTGGTTTTAAACTCTCAAAACTGCTTCAAAAAAAGATTAAATCCAAATCGGCTGGACGTGTGCAATCCGTCGCATTACGTTTGATTGTTGAAAAAGAACGTGAAATCGATGCGTTTAAACCAGAAGAATACTGGCATATTAATGCAAAGTTCTTGAAAGATGAAATTGAATTCAGCGGAGAACTTGCGAAATACAAGAATAAAAAGATTGAAATTCATAATGTGGAAGAAGCGAATTCTATCTATGAACGTTTAAATAAAGAATTTATTGTCAGCAGTGTTAAAAAGACAAAACGAAATCGTGATTCCAAGCCGCCGTTTACAACGTCGACATTGCAGCAGGCTGCTTCTTCACAATTAGGCTTCAGTGCGAAGAAAACAATGTCGATTGCTCAGAAGCTTTATGAAGGGATCGACTTGAAAAGTGAAACTGTCGGGTTGATTACCTATATGCGTACCGATTCCATTCGTTTATCAGACAGCTTTGTTCAAGATGCTGATCAGTATATTGAAAACGTTTATGGTAAAAAGTATGTAGGGAAAAGAAAAGTATCGAAGAAAAAAGAAAATGTTCAGGATGCGCATGAGGGGATTCGTCCTACCAGCGTTGAAAGATCACCGGAATCTGTAAAAGAACATTTATCTAATGATGAATTCCGTCTGTATAAATTGATCTACAGTCGTGCAGTGGCTTCTTTGATGGCACCAGCGGTATTTGATGCCACTTCTGTCAGCTTAGATAACAACGGTTACGAATTCAAAGTAACCGGATCGGTAATTAAGTTTGATGGGTATCTTCGACTTTACAGTGATTATGATAAATCAGAAGATATGCTGTTGCCGGAATTGATTGAAACTGAAACTTTGATTTCTCAAGATATTCAAAAAACACAGCACTTTACTAAACCGCCGGCTCGCTACAGTGAAGCTAAGCTGATTAAAACCCTTGAAGAATTGGGGATTGGACGTCCTAGCACTTATGCCAGCATCATTGATACGATTCAAACGAGAGGCTATGTCAGCTATGAGGATAAGAAGTTCTCACCAACAGAATCAGGGTATCTGACAAGTGATAAATTAACGGAATATTTTGATTCTATCATCAATGTAGAATATACTGCTGATATGGAACATGAGCTGGATGAGATTTCAGAAGGAAAAGATAATTATGTATCTGCTTTAAGATCTTTCTGTACGCAGTTTGATCCATTGCTTGAAAAAGCCTATGAAAATATGGAAAAAATCGAAGATAAGAAAACAGGAGAGCTGTGTCCGGAATGCGGACATGACTTAGTGGAAAGAAAAGGGCGCTACGGAACCTTTGTAGCCTGCAGTAATTTCCCGACTTGCCGCTATATTAAAAAACCGGAGCAGCAAGTAGAAGAAACGGGCGAAATGTGTCCGGAATGCGGAAGTCCGATGATTTATAAGCAGGGACGCTTTGGACGCTTTGAAGCCTGCAGCAACTATCCGGCCTGCAAACATATCAAGAAAAAAGAAAAAAGCACCGCAGCTTCAGCGAAGAAGAAAAGTGAGCCGGTGATTGTCGAAGGTGAGAAATGTCCGAACTGCGGAGGAGAAGTGGTTTTGAAAAAAGGACGTTATGGTGAATTTAAAGCCTGTATCAACTATCCGAAATGTAAAACGATCATTAAATAATAAGGCTATTCGTTTAACGTTTAGCCTTTCTTTAGCTTAGAAGGAGGAACTTATGGAACAGAAAGTAAATGTCATTGGCGCCGGATTAGCCGGCTGTGAAGCCACCTATCAATTGATTAAAGAAGGGATTCCGGTTCGTTTATATGAAATGCGTCCAATCAAATCAACGGAAGCGCATCAAACAGAAAACTTTGCTGAATTAGTATGCTCAAATTCACTGCGTGCCGATGGCTTAGGGAATGCCGTTGGCGTATTAAAGCAGGAGATGGAGATGATGGACAGCATTATTATCCGTTTCGCAAGAGCTCATGCGGTACCGGCCGGGGGATCCCTGGCGGTGGACCGTCATGGCTTTTCGAGTGCCGTAACAGAATATATAAAAAATCATCCTTTAGTAGAAGTGATTCATGAAGAAGTAACAGAGATTCCAAAAGGACCAACGATCATTGCCAGCGGACCACTGACTTCTCAGCCATTAAGTGAAGCGATTAAGAGCTTGCTGGGTGATGATTATTTCTATTTCTTTGATGCCGCTGCTCCGATCGTTACTAAGGAAAGCATTGACTTTACGAAAGCTTACTATAAATCACGCTATGATAAAGGAGAAGCGGAATATATCAACTGTCCTATGGATAAGGAACAGTTTGAGAGCTTCTATGATGCTTTGATTCATGCAGAAGTAGTGAAACCAAAGGATTTTGAAGAAAAGTTCTTTGAAGGCTGCATGCCGTTTGAAGAAATGGCTCGCCGCGGAAATCAGACGCTACTGTTTGGTCCCATGAAACCGGTTGGCTTAGAAACACCGGACGAAAAGCGCCCTTATGCTGTTGTTCAGCTACGCCAGGATAATGCGAATGCCAGTCTGTATAATATTGTCGGATTCCAGACTCATCTGACTTGGCCGGAACAAAAACGCATCCTACAGATGATTCCGGGTTTAGAAAACTGTCAAATTGTGCGCTATGGAGTGATGCATCGCAATTCTTTTATCTGTTCGCCGCTTCATTTACGACAAACTTATCAGTATCGTCTGCGTGATGATCTGTTCTTTGCCGGACAACTGACGGGAGTAGAAGGCTATGTGGAATCTGCCAGCAGCGGAATTGTGGCAGGGAAAAATATGGTAAGACTGCTTCAGAAAAAAACATTGATTACATTTGATCCGCGTACGATTACGGGTGCTTTGGCTTATTATATCACCCATAGTGACTCTCAGAATTTCCAACCGATGAAGGCTAATTTCGGAATCGTTCCAGATTTGGAAACTAAAGTAAAAAAGAAAGAAAAAAAGGCAGCTTATGCGGCGCGTGCGATTAAGATCATGAAGGAACAATTAGGTAAAGACGATGAAAGAATGGATTGATCATTATCTAAATTATTTAACGAATCTTAAACAGTATTCTAAATTAACGATTAAGACCTATTCCAACGATATTGAACAGTTTTATCTTTACTGCAAAAAAGAGGCCTTCGACAGTTTTGATCAGATCACCTATCCTCATGTTCGCGGGTATATTGTTTATCTGCATGACCATGATCTGTCTAATTTATCGATTCGTCATCATATCAGTGTGCTGCGCTGCTTTTTTGCTTACCTGCTGGAAAATGATATCATTCAAGTAAATCCATTTGCTTTAGTGTCTCAGCCGAAAATCACAAAAAAAATGCCGGAGTTTCTTTACTATGATGAATTTGAAGCGCTGATCGACAGTATTGATCTTTCTAAACCATTAGGAAAACGCAATCAGATGATCATTGAATTAATGTATGCCACCGGGTTAAGAGTCAGTGAAGCGATCAATGTTAAACTGACAGACATTGATTTTGATCAGGGACTGATCGTGGTAAAAGGAAAGGGAGGAAAGACACGCTATGTCCCGTTTAATCCGATCTGTCAGCAGTATATGGAAGAATACATAGAAGATACGCGTAAAGAATTGATGGAAAAGAAAAACGAAGATCATCCATACTTATTTGTGAATCAATACGGTGGCAAAATAACAGAACGCGGCGTTTATGACATGTTGGAAAAAGTGTCTTTAAATTCTCCTTTAAAAAAGAAGGTGCATCCGCATATGCTGCGCCATACTTTTGCTACACATTTACTGGATCAGGGAGCGGATATCCGTATTGTCCAGGAGATGATGGGACATGCTGATTTATCTTCTACCCAAATTTATACGCATGTCACTATGGATAAATTGAAAAAAACATATATGTCTGCACATCCTTTAGCGAATAAAAGCCCATTAAAAGGGAAAGATAAAGATTGACAGATTCACTATTTTATAATATAATCAACGAGGTATTAAAAAAATACACACATCATGGATTCGACTATCGAGTGCCGAAAGGTGATAGGAGTTAGAAGTGGTGGAGGAAAAAAACAAAAGGAGGAAGTTACTATGTCTGTAATTTCAATGAAAAAATTACTTGAAGTTGGTGTTCATTTCGGACATCAAACAAAAAGATGGAACCCAAAAATGGCACCTTACATCTTTACATCAAGAAACGGGATTTACATCATCGATTTGCAAAAATCATCTAAGAAAATTGATGAAGCTTACAAAGCAATGGGTGAAATCGCTGCTAAAGGTGGAAAAGTACTGTTCGTAGGTACTAAAAAACAAGCTCAAGAAGCAGTAAGAGAAGAATCATTAAGATCTGAATCTTTCTATGTAAACAGCAGATGGTTAGGTGGAACTTTAACAAACTTCAAAACTATCCAAAAAAGAATCAGAAGATTAAAAGAATTAGAAAAAATGGAAGCTGACGGAACTTTTGAAGTATTACCTAAAAAAGAAGTCATCTTACTTAAAAAAGAAGCCGCTAAGTTAGAAAAGAACTTAGGTGGTATTAAAGAAATGAAAAAATTACCAAACGCTTTATTCGTTGTTGATCCAAAAGCTGAACACAACGCAGTAGCGGAAGCAAGAATCTTAGGTATTCCTGTATTTGGTATTGTTGATACAAACTGTGATCCTGATGAAGTGGATTACGTAATCCCAGCAAATGATGATGCCATCAGAGCAGTTAAATTAATTATTGCAGCTATGGCTGATGCAATCTGTGAAGCAAAAGGTGAACCTTTAACAGTCGCTTACGTTAAAGATGAAGATGATAAAGAAGTATCAATGAATGATGCGATCACTTCAGTAGAAAATAACGAAAGAAGAAAACCTCGTTATAGAGATGATCGTCCAAGACGTCCTAGATACGATAACAGAAATAATGACAGAACTGTGAGTGCAACAAGCCCTGAAAAAAAAGTCAGTGAATAGTCAGCGAAGGGAAAAGTAATCACTACTTTTCCTTTTTTATTAAAAATAAAATGGAGGATAAAATAAAATGGCAATTAGTGCAGCATTAGTAAAAGAATTACGTGAAAAAACAGGTGCAGGGATGATGGACTGCAAAAAAGCTTTAGAAACTTGCGAAGGTGATATCGAAAAAGCTTTCGACTGGTTAAGAGAAAAAGGAATTGCAAAAGCAGCTAAAAAAGCAGATCGTATTGCAGCTGAAGGATTAACTGCATTTGTAATTGATGGAGATAAAGCTGCTTTAGTAGAAGTAAACTCAGAAACTGACTTTGTCGCAAAAAATAAAGAATTCCAAGATTTAGTTGCTTTATGTGCAGATTTAATGGTAAAAAATGCGCCGGCTGATTTAGATGCAGCTTTAAAAATCGATGTTGATGGTAAACCATTAGAAATCGTGATCGCTGAAGCATCTGGAAAAATCGGAGAAAAATTAAGCTTGAGAAGATTTGCTGTGATGAACAAAAACAGTGATGAAGTATTCGGAGCTTACAGTCATATGGGTGGTAAAATGAGCGCTATCGTTAAAATTAACGGTGCTAACGAAGAAATGGCTAAAGATGTTGCAATGCATGTTGCCGCTCAATCACCAAAATACATCGATAGAACAGCTATTCCTACAGAAGAATTAGCACATGAAAG
Organism: Beduini sp.; assembly: GCF_047239305.1. NCBI lineage: Bacteria > Bacillati > Bacillota > Erysipelotrichia > Erysipelotrichales > Erysipelotrichaceae > Beduini > Beduini sp. The sequence continues at coordinate 720,007 of NZ_JBKTEM010000001.1, read as the reverse complement.
AGAAGTATTATTAGCTCAGGCATTAGAAGAAAATGCACAAGCGGCTAAACCAAAACCAGAAAATATTATCGAAAAAATGGTAGAAGGTCGTTTAAACAAAAACTTAAAAGATATCTGTTTAGTTGACCAAGAATTCATCAAAAACCCTGATGTTACAATCGCTCAATACATCGGTAACGGAAAAGTTGTAGAAATGGCACGCTTCCAAGTAGGTGAAGGAATCGAAAAGAAAGAAGAAAACTTTGCTGAAGAAGTAGCAAAACAAATGGGAAAATAATGATTCCACATAAACTGTGATAGATGTTTATCTATCGCAGTTTTTTTAATGCCAAATGGGAATAATAGCGATTGTTATCTTGCTCATTCCTGCCTAAAAAATAGTTGCAACACTAAATTAAATTGGGTATAATTAAAAAGGTTAGGAAGATGACGTATAAGTGGCAAATCAGCCGCGATTATCCTAAAATTCCTAATTAAGACTTAAAATCGAAACGATTTGGGTATAATGATAAAGATAAAAAGATGTGAGTCCAAATATTGGAAAAAGAAAGGATACTACATAAAATGAAATACAATCGAGTACTATTGAAATTGAGCGGAGAAGCTTTAGCCGGAGAACAGAAGTTTGGAATTGACGCTAAAACAGTAGCAAAAATTGCTCAAGAAATCGTAGACGCTAAAAACAAGGGCGTTGAAATTGCCATTGTTGTTGGTGGTGGAAACATTTGGCGTGGTAAAGTAGGCAGTGAGATGGGGATGGAAAGAGCGACAGCGGATTATATGGGAATGCTGGCAACCGTTATGAATGGCTTAGCGATTCAAAATGCATTGGAAACATTAAATGTTGAAACACGTTTATTATCTGCGATTGAAATGCAGGAAATTGCTGAACCATACATTCGCAGAAGAGCCGTCAGACATTTAGAAAAAGGAAGAATCGTGATCTTTGGTGCCGGCTTAGGAAGTCCTTTCTTTACAACCGATACTACTGCGGCATTACGTGCTGCGGAAGTAGATGCCGAAGTAATTTTGATGGCTAAAAACGGAGTTGACGGTGTATACTCAGCGGATCCTAAACTTGATCCGACAGCGACACGTTTTGAACATATTACGTACTTGGATGTATTAAATAAGAATTTACAGATCATGGATCAGACAGCGATCACATTATGTAAAGATAATGATATTGATTTATGCGTCTTCAATATGCAAGAAGAAGGCAATATCGCCAGAGCTGTTACTGGTGAAGTAAACGGAACAATCATTTCAGGAGGAAAATAAGATGATTTCAATGATTAAAGAAGAATTAGTTGAAAGAATGGATAAAGCGATTGAAAGCTATGAGAGAGATTTATCAACGGTAAGAACCGGCCGCGCTAATCCAACAATGCTGGATAGAGTTCAATTTGATTATTATGGAACACCAACACCAATTAATCAAATGGCTTCCATCAGTGTGCAAGAAGGACGTCAATTGGTGATTAAACCTTATGATACTTCAACAATGAAAGATATTGAACATGCAATTTTAGAATCTGATTTGGGATTAAATCCTCAAAGTGATGGATCTGTCATTCGTTTGAATGTCCCTGCCTTAACAGAAGAAAGAAGAAAAGAATTTGTTAAGCAAGTCAAAAAATATGCAGAAAATGCAAAAGTAGCAATCAGAAATATTCGTCGTGATGCGAATGATGATATCAAGAAATTGAGTGATGTTTCAGAAGATGAAAAGAAACGCGGACAAGAGGATATTCAAAAACAAACAGATCGCTATACAAAAAAGATTGATGAAATCGCAGCCGTTAAAGAAAAAGATATTATGACCGTTTAAGATGTAGTATTTACATCTTTTTCTTTTTGTTTAAAATAAAACTATGGTATAATACCAATAACTGTGAGGTGTGGACAATGCTTTTTAAAAGAAAAGATGAAAGTAATATAGAATTAATTGATGAACTGATTCCTCAGCATATTGCGTTTATTATGGATGGTAATGGACGCTGGGCTAAAAAAAGAGGAATGCCAAGGACTTACGGGCATCATGAGGGAACGAAAAATATTCGTACTTTAGCTTTAGAGGCCAATCGTTTAGGGATTAAAGCAATGACGGTTTATGCGTTTTCAACGGAAAATTTCAAAAGGCCACAAAGTGAAGTGGATTTTATTTTTAAATTACCTAAGGAATTTTTCAAAATCTATCTAAAAGATTTCTTAGAGAACAATATTCAAGTACGTTATATCGGTCATATTGAAAAAGCACCGGAATCAACGCGAGAAGTCATTTTAGATTCTGTTGAACAAACAAAAAACAATACGGGATTAATCCTTTGTTTTGCTTTTATTTATGGATCACAAGATGAAATCATATGTGCGGTTAAAGATATTGTGAAAGACGCTAAAGAAGGTGTAGTCAGTGAAGAGGAAATTAATGAAGAACTGTTTGAAACCTATTTAATGAGTGCTGATCTTCCGCCATTGGATTATATGATTAGAACAAGCGGAGAATGCCGTCTGTCTAACTTTATGCTCTGGCAGATGGCTTACGCAGAAATGTATTTCAGTGATGTTTACTGGCCTGATTTTGGAGTTGAAGAATTATATAAGGCGTTGGATCATTATCAAAAATGTGACCGTCGTTACGGAGGCTTAAAATAATGAAGCAGCGTATTATCACCGCTTTGATCCTAATGGCAGTCGTCATTCCGGCTGCTGTCATCGGCGGAAAGATTTTTACGTTTTTGATCGGGGTAATCATGGCACTTGCGATCTATGAATTGCTAAAGATCATGCATCTTTCAACTTGGAATATCTTTTTAGATATCGTCGCCTATCTGTACGCATTTTATATTGTCTTTATTGATGATTCAATGTTTTTTGTGAGCAGTTATGCGATCGTATTGTTTGCTGTTATGTTGTTTGTATTAAGTATGGTACTGGAATGTCTGGATATTGGAAAAATTAATTTTCTATTAGGATTTACAACATTCGTCTGCATAGGACTTCATTGTATATTGAATATTCGTTTGAAATTTGGTTTTTCATCGATTCTGTTTATTGCAATTGCGACTTATGGAAGTGATACGGGAGCGTATTTTGCCGGGGTAACTTTAGGAAAGCACAAATTAATTCCTAGATTGTCTCCTAAAAAAACGATAGAGGGATCGATCGGCGGAATAGCATTAGGAACGCTTTTAGCGACAATATTCGTTTATTTTAATCCTTTAGATCTGACACTTCTGCAAAGTGCTTTTCTGGCTTTTATTTTAACGTTGACAGCTCAGGTTGGAGATCTGACATTCAGCAGTGTGAAACGATATTTTAAGATTAAAGATTTCTCAAATCTGCTGCCTGGTCATGGCGGAATTTTAGACCGTATTGATAGTCTGTTATTTAACTGTTTAGTATTTGCATTATTTGTTACTTATTTCTTATTATAAGGAGTTTTATATGAAAACATTATCTGTATTAGGTGTAACCGGTTCGATTGGCATGCAGACTGTTGATGTCGTGAAAAATCATCCTGATTTATTTCAAGTTATCGGGGTTTCTGCCGGACATAATATTAAAAAGCTGATAGAAGTCATTGAAACAGTCCACCCTAAATACGTGTGTGTGATGGATCAAAAAGATGCTCAGCAATTACAAAGTCAATATCCATCATTAACTATTTATTATGGAGATAAAGGATTAATTAAAATCGCGACTTTGGAGGAAATTAGTCTAGTATTAAATGCGGTCGTTGGATTTGTTGGTATGGTGCCGACAATAGAAGCGATTAAAAAACATAAAGATATCGCACTTGCCAATAAGGAAACATTGGTTGTGGGAGGACATATTATTACTCGTTTAGTAAAAGAATATGGGGTTCAATTATTGCCAGTCGATAGTGAACATTCCGCTATTTTTCAGTCTTTGAACGGTGAAAAACATTCTCAGATTCATAAACTGATGATTACGGCTTCAGGAGGAAGCTTTCGTGATAAAACCCGTGATGAATTAGTAGGAGTAACTAAAAAAGAAGCGCTTTGCCATCCTAATTGGTCAATGGGCGCAAAAATTACAATCGATTCTGCAACGATGTTTAATAAAGGCTTTGAAGTGATCGAGGCGAAATGGTTGTTTGATATGGATTATGATGATATTATAGTGTATATTCATCCGGAAAGTATTATTCATTCGATGGTGGAATATAATGATACTGCCATCATTGCACAACTAGGCACACCGGATATGCGTTTGCCGATCCAATATGCTTTGACTTATCCGGATCGTTTTGAAATCAGTAATGCGAAACGTTTACACTTAGATGAGATCGGGGCTCTGCATTTTAGGGAGCCGGATCTTGATCGTTATAGAGCTTTACGTCTTTCTTTTGAAGCCGGACGTAAAGGGGGAAGCATGCCTTGTGTTTTAAACGGTGCAAATGAACAAGCTGTCAGTTTGTTTTTAAATGATCAAATCGAATTCTTACAGATTGAAGAATTAGTGGAAAGTGCATTGAAAGATCATCAATGGGTCGAAGATCCGACAATTGAAGAATTGCTGGAAATCGATCATTGGGCAAGAGAACACGTCTTAGCACAAATAGGAGGAAAGTAATGCAACATATATTAATCTTTATTGTTTTTATCCTAGTATTAGGATTTATCATTACCATTCATGAATTAGGGCATTTTATTGCCGCAAAACATTTTGGTGTTTACTGTGGTCAGTTTTCAATTGGGATGGGGCCAAAACTATGGTCAAAGAAGATCGGTGAAACGAATTATGAATTAAGAGCCTTACCGATCGGTGGATTCGTTGCCATGGCTGGTGAAGCAGATCAGGAAGAAAATGAAGATATGAAAGATGTTCCTTTTGAACGTACCTTAAAAGGAATTGCAACATGGAAGCAGGTCGTTGTGTATTTGGCGGGAGTTTTCATGAATTTCTTATCTGCATTTATCATCATTGTCGCTGTATATGCGATTTCTGTACCCGTTCAAAGTAACTCTTCAACGATCGGAAAAGTAGTTGATAATTCTCCGGCGATGACAGCCGGGATTCAGGCTGAGGATACAATCAATAAAATTACCGTGGTTGACAGCGGCAAACAGTTTTTAATTGGATCTTATTCAGATTTACAAGGAGCTTTAAGTAAAAGCCAAAATAATTACAGCGGAGAAACATTAGCCTTAAAAGTAACAATTGAAAGAGATCATACAACCTTTGACTATAACGTCAATGCAACATACCGTTCAGAAACAGATAGTTATTTTCTTGGTATCTCACCTACAATGCGACGCTTGACGTTTGTGGAAAGCGTGGAATACGGTGCCAATTATTTTAAAGAGGCTTCTTTACTGGTCTTTTCAACTTTAGGAAAACTGATTACCAATTCAAAAGAAACCATTGGACAGCTGTCAGGTCCGGTTGGTATATATAATGTTGTCGGTGAAGTAACACAGTCAGGAAATTTTGCTAATGTCTTGTTATTGGTATCGATGCTGGGAATCAATATTGGGGTGTTTAATCTCCTGCCGATTCCGGGCTTAGACGGAAGTCAGGTCTTATTTGCTGTTGTTGAAAAAGCGATTGGTCGGGATATACCGGTTAAGTTCCGATATGCATTGCAGCTTGCCGGATTAGCTTTAGTGTTTGGCTTGATGATTATTGTCACAGTCAATGATATTACGCGATTATTTTAATAAGCACGGTGGTGCTTATTTTTTTGGAGGGGATATATTATGAATAAAATGGAGATTCTTTTAGAACAACTGCAATTAGAAAATACAACACAATTAAAAGAAACCGCGGTGATTGAAAAAGTAGAGATCGAACACGATGCCTTTACGTTTCATATCCGTTTAGAATCCTTACTCGACTATCATGAATTTATTGAACTGCAATCCCATTTGGACCGTTTCCCATATCCCTGTGATTTTCTGTTCAGTTTAAATAAATTATTTTACCGTGAAGATGATATTGCTAATTATTTCTTATATTTCTGTAAGCATCATGCACAGGATTATCCGCAGTTAGGCTGTGTGGAGCCATCTCAGATTCAATTAGATCGTGATCTTTTGCGAATCGAACTGGTTAATGAGATTCAGCTTAACAGCATTGAACCATTAAAACCAAAACTAAATGAATTCTTCCATACCTTAGGAATTGATTTATTTATTGATTTTTATGTGAATAAAGAAAATCCGGATTATCAAAGAATGCTGGCAGAGATGGAGACTCAGCGTACACAGGAAGTCTATATTAAGCCGACACCGATTGCACCTACAAAAAAAGAGAATAAGTATGTGCCTTATAATTCTAAGAAATTCAATGATGTCATTGCTTTAAAGCTGAATGAAATTAACGGAGATCTTCCTAATGTCAGTGTTCAAGGCTATGTCTTTAAAGTAGAATTAACAAAGATTCGTTCAGGAAAGCATATTCAGTCGATTTGGCTTACTGATTACACTGATTCTATCATGTGCAAACGTTTTGAAAATGCACGTCAAGATTTAGACGCCTTGAATGAAGTAAAAAAAGGGGTTTGGATCAAAGTTATTGGTGAAGTGAAATTCGATAGCTTCGCTAGAGAAACCGTTATGATGGCAAATCAGCTGGAAATCATTCCGGCACCACTGGCGCGAACAGACAGAGCCGAAAAGAAACGTGTAGAACTGCATATGCATTCTAAAATGTCTACGATGGACGGAATTGCCAATGTCAGCGATTATATTGACCAAGCCGCAAAATGGGGACATCAGGCGATTGCGATTACAGATCATGGGAATGTGCAATCTTTCCCGGAAGCCCAGCAGGCAGCAAGCAAAGCCGGAATTAAGATGCTGTATGGCTGTGAAGTCAATATGATTGATCCTATTTTGCATATTGTTCGCAATGCGACAAAAACGCCGCTGCGGGATGCTGTTTATGTTTCTTTCGACTTAGAAACAACCGGGCTATCGGTAATTCATGATGGGATTACAGAATTTGGGGCAGTGAAGATTCAAAACGGTGAAGTGATTGATCGTTTGCAGTCATTTATTAATCCGGAAAAAGAAATCAGTGCAAAAATTACCCAGCTGACCAGCATTACAAATGAAATGGTCAAGGATGCTCCTACCATCAAGGAGTTTTTGCCAACTATTAAAGCATTCTTTGGTGATGATATTATCGTAGCCCATAATGCGACCTTTGATGTTGGCTTCTTGAATGAAGCCTGCAAACGCCATAATATGGAATTGATTCATAATCCTTATATTGATTCCCTTCCTTTAGCCAGAGCTATCATGAAACCAATGAAATCCTATCGTTTAGGAACGGTTGCCCGTCATTACAAGGTAGGCTATGATGAAGAAGTTGCCCATCGCGCCGACTATGATGCGGAAGTATTGGGGAGTGTGTTTAATCTTCTCATCGGTGATGCGATGGATAAGAAAAAGATTACCTATTTAGATGAATTGAATAGTCTTCAAACAATGAATACATATCAGTTAGTGTTCCCATATCACGCCACTTTGCTGGTGAAAAATAAAATCGGATTAAAAAATTTATTTAAAATCATTTCAAAATCATGTACAGAATTTTATTATGGGGATGCCCGTATTCCAAAAGAAGTCTTGGAGGAATACCGCGAAGGTCTGCTGATTGGAAGCAGCTGTTATCGTTCAGATGTCTTTGAAGCCGCACTCAACTTAGGGGACAGCGAGCTGGAAGCGTATATGAAATTCTATGACTATATTGAAATTCAACCGTTTGCAGACTATTATCATTTGATTGATCGCGGTAATCTGCAAAGTGAAGAGGATCTGATTATTTCATTAAAACGTTTGATTAAAATGGCAAAGAAGCTAAATAAACTGATTGTCGCAACAGGGGATGTACATTTCTTGAATCCTACGGATAAAATTTATCGTGATGTCTTTATTGCCAATCCGACGATCGGGATTAACCGCCGTGCACATCCATTGTGTAACCGTAAGGATCCTCGTGCTTTTACTCCGTCTCAATATTTTCGAACAACTGATGAGATGATGGAATGCTATCCATATTTAGATCGTAATGAAACTTACGAATATGTAGTGGAAAATACTAATAAAATTGCCGATATGATCGATGGCGATTTCAGTGTTGTCCATGATCAGCTGTTTACTCCGGGAATTGAAGGAGTAGATGAATTGCTGACAGAACTTTGCTATAAAAATGCACATAAAATGTATGGTGATCCATTGCCAGAAATAATTGAAGCCCGTTTAGAAAGAGAATTAGGAAATATCATCAAGCATGGGTTTGCGGTTATTTATTATATCGCTCATAAACTGGTTAAAAAGTCAAACGATGACGGTTATCTGGTTGGTTCTCGTGGTTCGGTTGGTTCTTCTTTTGTTGCCACGATGGCGGAGATCACTGAAGTAAATCCATTAGCGCCGCATTACTACTGTCCTCATTGTCAATACAGTGAATTTGTTGAAGAAGAGGGAATTGCCGATGGGTATGATTTGCCGGATAAGCTATGTCCAAAGTGTGGAAAGCCGTTAAAAGGAGATGGACACAATATTCCATTTGAAACATTCCTTGGGTTTAATGCGGATAAGGTTCCCGATATTGACTTGAACTTCTCGGGAGATTATCAGTGGAAGGCTCATAACTATACACAGGTATTGTTCGGCGAAGACAAGGTGTATCGTGCCGGAACGATCTCTACTGTGGCGGATAAAACGGCTTACGGATATGCCAAGGGATATGCTGAATTATTAGGTATTGATAATTCGATTCGTTCGGCTGAACTGGAACGTATTGCGATGGGCTGTACCGGTGTTAAACGTACCAGCGGACAGCATCCCGGTGGAATCATCGTTATTCCCGGATATATGGACGTGTATGATTTTACCCCGATTCAGTTCCCGGCTGATGATGTCAATGCTTCATGGAAAACAACCCATTTTGACTTCCATGCCATCCATGATAACGTATTAAAGCTGGATATTTTAGGTCACGTGGATCCAACGGTTACAAGAATGCTGCAGGATTTAACCGGGATTGACCCTAAAGATATTCCGACAAATGATGAGAAGGTTATGAGCCTCTTTACCTCAACTGAAGCGATGGGAATTGATCTTAGCTATTTAAACTGTAAGACGGGAGCATTGGGATTACCTGAGTTTGGAACCCAGTTTGTTCGTGGAATGCTCGAACAGACACAGCCTAAAAACTTTAACGACTTACTCATTATTTCCGGTTTATCTCATGGAACCGATGTGTATCTGGGAAATGCCGAATCCTTAATCAAATCCGGTACCTGTACCTTATCAGAGGTTATCGGATGTCGTGATGATATCATGGTATACCTAATTGAAAAAGGACTGCCAAATAAAGATGCCTTTGATATTATGGAGTGTGTACGTAAAGGAAAGTCGCCAAAAGTCTTCCCGGAAAAAGACTATGAAAATCTAATGAAAAAATACAATGTGCCGGAATGGTACATTGAATCATGTAAGAAAATAAAATACATGTTCCCAAAGGCCCATGCGGCCGCCTATGTGTTGTCTGCGATTCGCGTGGCTTGGTGGAAACTCTATTATCCAAGAGAATATTACGCAGTTTATTTTACGACTCGCTGTGATGCCTATGACATCGAAACAATGATCAAAGGAAAAGAAGCTATTCTGCTTAGAAAACAGGAAATTGAAAAAAGTAAACAGGAATATAATTCAACTAAGAAAGATGAAGACTTGCTGGGAATGTTTGAAATTGCCCTAGAGATGTATGAACGTGGATTCCATTTCAACAATGTCTCTTTGGATAAATCGGATGCGACTGATTTTATTTTAGATCCGGATGATGAAAAAGCTTTAATTCCACCGTTTACCGCTATTGACGGATTGGGAGAAGCTGTTGGCATCAGCGTGATTGAAGCCAGAAATGTTAATCCGTTCTTATCAAAAGAAGACGTTATTAAACGTACACGTTTAAATAATACACATATCAAATTTATGAGTAAATTGAATGTCTTTGCCGGAATGGAAGAAGAAAATCAGTTATCTCTATTCTAAAGGGATAAATATATGTATTGCATTATTATCATCGGTGTGCCGATATCTTGGTCATATCATCAATGATCTTACCTGAAAACAAAAAAAGATTGCCTGCTCCTTCCACTTTTGAGGGTTATCAAAAGGTATTCAGCATCGTGGAATGAACGATTTTAATGGAGTGGGAAAGTGCATTGAAATTGATGTGACGAATCTGGACAATCTCAACTATTAAGAAATTATTGCCAAGATTAAAGCACAATTAGAATAATAAGAAAACGCAGATCATAATGGTCTGCGTTTTAATAACATTTAGAGCAGGGCTCATAACCTAGCGACTGGGCTTCTTTAAGACTGACTGCCCGCGGATTTTTCATATTGCTGCAATTTGGATTTGAATGATATTTTTTTCCGCTTTTAGGCAGATAAACAGTGCTGGTATTTGGAATAGCATTATTTGAGGTGGATTCATTGGACTGAGCTGCTTCTGCCTGTTTTTGTTCCTCCAATGCTTTGGCTGCTGCTTCTGCTTGTTTTTGTTCTTCCAGCGCTTTGGCCTCTGCCTCCACCGCCTGCTTTTCCTTTTCTGCCGCTTCTTTGGCTTCTTTTTCTTCTTGTGCAATTTTTTCTTTGGCTTTTTTTATATCTACTATATTGATTGTGACTTTATTGCTTTCTACATTATTTGTCATTATGTAAAGAGTAGCGATTCCCTCGTTTTGATTGGCTTTAATTGTCAATGAACGGTCACTGACTTTCGTTAAAGTAATGAGTGTGGTGTCACTAATAACGATATCTTTTTCTTCGATATTGGCTTTAGAAGGTTCAATCTCCACTTTAAAAGTCTGGCTTTGGTCAAGATCTAAAGTGATATCCGGACTATCAATATGAATGCTTTTTATTTTCGTCTGACTAGAACAGCCGCCAAAAAAAACAACAGTTAATAAAATAAGCAATATTTTTATAATTTTTTTATGCTTCATAGACATTTCCTCCATTATGGTTATACTTTGTTTATCTAACTCACCTCTTTTTTTGATGGATTATATATAAATCTTGAGAAAATGACACTTAAAGAAACTTACTGTCTTTATCTTAGAATAATAGAGATGATTATTCAATCCTAATTTTAATCTTTTCTATTAGATCAGTCTTTTTTTGATGTATATCCTGCTAGTTTGAAAAATAGTCGATAAAACCTATAAAAAAAGATGTGTTTAATTGACATTTACACAAATATATGATATATTAATTACGTCATTTAGATACTAAAGCAACGAATCTAAAAGAGTGGGGGGACCCACTCTTTATTATTGGAAAGGGAGATAAGATGGAATTAATTCAACAGATTTCTGATATGATTAAACCGATTTTAAATGAAGCACAGTGCTATGAAGATGAAATCGTTTATGAAAAAGAAAATAATGAATGGTATTTAAGAATCTTTATTGAAAAAATAAACGGTTCATTAGATATGGAAACATGTGTCAACGTATCAGAACAAATCAGTGCGCTTCTCGATGAATCAGATCCAATCAAAGGTGAATACTATTTAGAAGTATCTTCACCGGGAGCTGAAAAGCCGTTAAAGAACTTGGAACAAGTCAGCCATTCTATTGGTAAATATGTGTATATCAAATTGGCAATGCCAATGGCAGGAATGGACGAAGTGTATGGTACAATATTAGAAGTAAACGATCAAATCATTCTTTTAGAATACCTAGTAAAAAACATCAAGAAACGTATTGAAATAGATTATGATCGTATTAAGTTTATTCGATTGGCTGTCAAATTTTAAGGAGGAATAAAACAAAATGGCTGGGAATAAAAAATTTATTGAAGCTTTAGAAATATTAGAGAATGAACGTGGTATTAAAAAAGAAATTGTATTAGATGCATTAAAAGAAGCTTTGGAAAAATCTTATAAGAAAAACTATTTAAGTCCGGATTCTATCGTTCGTGTGGATATCGATCCTAAAACAGCGAAGATTTCACTGCATGAGATTAAAACAGTTGTGGAAGAAGTCGAAGATGAAGATATTGAACTTTCGTTGGAAGAAGCACAGGAAATTAATCCTAATTATAAAATCGGAGATGTGGTTGAAAATGCTGTATCACCGGATATCTTTGGACGTTTAGCGGCAGTGCAGACAAAACAGATCTTGCGTCAAAAGATCAGAGAAGCTGAAAAAGAAAGCTTATATAATGAATTTATTGATAAGAAAGATGAAATCATTACTGGGATCGTGGATCGTGTAGAAGATCGTTTTGCAATTGTTAATATTGGTAAAACAGGAGCTTTCTTAGCAGCTAATCAGCAGATTCCAGGTGAAAAACTGGTAGAAGGGCAGCATTTAAAAGTATATGTTTCAGAAGTAGACCATGGGACAAAAGGAACACATATCGTTGTTTCAAGAACAGAGCCTGGTTTAGTTAAACGCTTATTTGAGATGGAAGTACCTGAAATTTATGAAGGTATTGTTGAGATTTTCTCAGTTTCAAGAGAAGCCGGGGAAAGAAGTAAGATTGCAGTTTATACAAAAGCAGATGATATCGATCCGATCGGTTCATGCGTTGGACCAAAAGGAACACGTGTTAAAAACATCGTTGAAGAATTACATGGCGAAATGATTGATATTGTGGAATATTCAAAAGATGCGGCAACGTTCATATCAAATGCTTTGGCACCATCAAATGTTATTAATGTCAGCATCAATGAAGAAGATAAATCTGCTTTTGTTGTGGTACCGGATAATCAATTGTCACTGGCAATTGGTAAACGCGGTCAGAATGCCCGTTTAGCGGCGCGTTTAACAGGATGGAAAATCGATATTAAATCATTGAGTGATGCGATCAGTGAAGGATTATATTCTTTAGAAGAAGTGAAACATGAAGAATATAAAGATATCGAAGAAGAAATGCTGGCAGAAACAACAGCTGAAGAAGTGGAAGCAGTAGAAGAAGTGGCGGAAGCTGTAGAAGAAATCGTTGAAGAATCTGATCTAAATGAGGTAGTTATTGAAGCGATGCCTAATCAAGACATCGTGGAAGAAGCAGTGGAGGAAATCATTGAAGAAGCACCATCTGCCCCTGTGCAGGAAACAAAGAAAACAGTTGTAGACGAAGACGATGAAGAAGATTACTACGATGACGACTACAGCAAATATGACGAAGAAATCGATTACGATGAATTTGATAAATATTACGATGAAGATTAGGAGGGCTTTAGATGAAAAAAATCCCACTGAGAAAATGTGTAGCAACGGGAGAACAATGTCCTAAAAAAGAATTGATTCGTATCGTTAAAAACAAAGAAGGCGAAGTCTTTATTGATTATACCGGAAAGCAAAACGGGCGTGGTGCTTATCTGAAAAAATCAAAAGAAGCAGTTGAACTGGCAAAGAAAAAAGGATCATTGGATCGTTCATTGGAAACGAAAGTGCCGGAAGCGATCTATGAGGAATTGTTGAAGAATGTTGAATAAAGATGTTCTTAATTATATTGGCTTAATGATGCGTTCCAGAAACCTCGCCAGTGGTGAAGGCGTATTGTTAAGTATTCGGGATAAATCAGCGAAATTGGTTATTATTGCTGAAGATGCAAGTGATAACACGAAGAAACGTTTAATAGATAAGTGTACACATTACAAAATTGAGTATATAATAATAGGTGATAGCACAGAGTTATCGAATGCCATTGGTAAAAGCAATCGTATGGCAATCGCTGTGTTGGATAAAAAATTTGCTGAAAAATTAAAAGAAAAGATAGGGTAGGTGGTTATATGGCAAAGATGAATAAAAATAAGAGACCAAATCGTTCAGGTAAAAAAACAGCGCCTAAAAAGAAAACATTGATTTCGAACGTGCCAAATAAAAAAGAAGAAGTGAAGGTAGGAGACGGAATCGTTGTTTATGAAGAAGGTATTACGGTTGGTGAATTAGCTGAAAAAATCAATCAAACCCCTGCAAATGTTATTAAAGTGTTATTTATGTTAGGGAAAATGGTAACGATCAATTCTTCATTGGATGATGAAAATGTAGAATTAGTATGTATGGAATACGGTTATGAAATTAAAAAACATATTGAAGTTAATGAAGTAAACTTTGAAGAGATTGAAATTGTTGATGATGAAAATGATTTAATGAATCGTCCTCCGGTTGTCACAATCATGGGACATGTTGACCATGGGAAAACAACATTATTGGATACCATTCGTAAAACAAGTGTTGTTGATGGTGAATTTGGTGGAATCACACAACATATTGGTGCTTACCAGGTTTTGATCAATGAAAAGAAAATTACGTTCTTAGATACACCAGGACATGAGGCTTTCACAGCGATGCGTGCACGTGGTGCGCAGGTAACCGATATCGTTATTATCGTAGTAGCGGCGGATGATGGAGTGATGCCTCAGACAAGAGAAGCGGTTGACCATGCTAAAGCGGCAGGAGTGCCAATCATTGTAGCTGTCAATAAAATTGATAAGCCGGGAGCAAATCCTGAGAACATTAAATCACAGATGGCAGATTTAGGGTTGACTCCAGAAGAATGGGGCGGAGATACTGTTTATTGTGAAATCTCAGCTAAAATGAACATGGGAATTGAAGAATTACTGGAAACAATCTTGGTTGTATCAGAAATGGCAGATTTTAAAGCGAATCCAAAACGTTATGCATATGGAACTGTAGTTGAGGGTAAACTAGATAGAGGACGTGGTCCTGTAGCGACTTTACTTGTACAAAACGGAACGTTAAGAACGGGAGATCCAATCGTTGTAGGTGCCGCTTATGGACGTGTGCGTCAGATGCTGAATGATAAAGGAAAAGAAATCACTGAGGCTGGACCTTCAACACCGGTAGAAATTACAGGTTTAAATGAAGTACCAGTTGCCGGAGATAAATTCATGGCCTTTGAAACGGAAAAGATGTCACGACATGTCGGAGAAGAAAGAAGTAAATTAAAACAAGATAAAGACAGAAAAACAACAAGCGCTTTATCATTGGATGATTTATTCTCTAAAATTAACGAGGGTGCTGTTCAAGATTTGAATATCATCGTTAAATCAGATGTTCAAGGAACAGCAGAAGCAGTGAAGTCATCATTGGAAAAAATCGATGTTGATGGCATTAGAGTCAATGTTATTCGTTCAACTGTCGGAAGTATTTCTGAATCTGATATCCTTTTAGCGAGTGCTTCTCAGGCGATCATTTATGGATTTAACGTTAGACCGGAAGCAAATGTACGTAAGAAAGCGGAAGAAGAAGGCGTAGAAATTCGTTTGCACAATATCATTTATAAAATGGTAGAAGAAATTGAAGCGGCAATGCAGGGAATGCTTGCACCGGAGATCGAAGAAGTCATCATCGGACAAGCAGAAATCAGACAAGTGATTAAAGTGTCTAAAGTTGGATCAGTAGCAGGATGTTACGTGACAGATGGCTTTATGCGTAGAGATTGCGGAGTTCGTTTGATCAGAGATGGAATTGTGATTTATACAGGGAAACTGGGTTCTTTAAAACGTTTCCAAAACGATGCGAAGGAAGTTGCCCAAGGGTATGAATGCGGTCTGACAATCGAAAACTACAATGATATCAAAGAAAACGATATTGTCGAAGGATTTGAAATGCAAGAAGTCGCAAGATAGTTGGAGGCTTTTATGGTTTTAAAGAAAGAAAAATTAAATGGGATCATTCAAAGAGAATTAACACAGATCTTACAGATGGAAGTAAAAGATCCAAAGATTGGATTTTGTACAATCACCGCAGTAGATGTGACACGTGATCTGTCAATCGCTAAAATCTATGTAACATTTTTAGGAAAAGATTATGATACACGTGATGGATTAGAAGCGCTGAATCGTTCAAAAGGGTTTATTCGTACCCTTTTGGCAAAGCGTTTAACTATCAGACGTGTACCGGAACTCCATTTCTTATTGGATACATCATTAGATTATGGAAATAAAATTGAAAAGATCATTAAAGATATTCATACGAATGAAACTCAAGAATAGAGACTATCCGATTAACGGATAGTTTTTTTATGGAATCAAGCATTTTGTTCACACTAATAATAGGTTTTTTGTTATAATGAAAACGAGGTGATAAAATTGAAATATTGTATTGTTAACGGGAAAATTATTTTAAATGATCAGATTGTAGAAAAGAATCTATGGATTCAAGATGAAAAGATCATTAACATTACAGATGAAACAGATCCGGAAGCAACAGTTATTGATGCGCAGGGAAACTTTGTTTCACCGGGATTCATCGATGTGCATACGCATGGAAAAAACGGAAGTGACGCGATGAATGCTACTTTTGAAGATTTAGATAATCTATCTGTATCAAATGTTAAAACGGGAGTGACTGGTTTTTTGCCAACGACGATGACGCAATCTCAGGAAAGCACTTATGCAGCGATTAAAAACATTGCTGAAAATCAGGACAAAGTGAATGGAGCCAGAATCATTGGGACACATATGGAAGGACCATTCTTTAATATTAAACATAAAGGTGCTCAGCCGGGAGAATATATCGTTGATCCTTCAATTGAAATGTTTGATAAGATGACCGGTGAATACAGCGAGGTTGTTAAATTATTATCGTTAGCACCGGAAATGCCGGGATCAGATGCTCTAACGAAGTACTTGTTGGAAAAAGGAATTACCGTTTCTTTAGGACATACCGGGGCAACATATGAGGAAGGAAAGAAGCTGCTTGATTTAGGAGCGGATCATTTCACACATACGTATAATGCCATGACACCATTGAATCATCGTAATCCGGGAATTGTAGGGTTAGCAATGGACAGCGATCAGACTTATGCAGAGTTGATTTTAGACGGGCATCATGTTTCAGCACCGGCAGCACGTATTTTATACCATGCTAAAGGGGATGATTATTTAACACTGATTACCGATTCTATGGAAGCCTGCATGAAAGATCCGGGAACTTATCAATTAGGAGGACAGGGAGTCACTGTCGAAAACGGAACAGCTCGCTTAAAAGATGGGACTTTAGCGGGAAGTATCTTATGTATGAATGATGCAGTGAAGAATGCGATGGACTATTTCCATATTGATATTGTTAAAGCTGTACGTTTAGCTTCTTTAAATCCGGCTAAATCGATTAAAGTAGAAGATCAGTTAGGCAGCATTGCTGTCGGAAAATTAGCGGATATCATTATTTTTGATGATCAAGTACGCTTAAAACATGCCTTTGTAAATGGTAAATTAATCTATTAGGAGAAACTTATGATAACATTAAAAAATGATTTTTTAGAAGTGGACATTCATCCCAAGGGAGCAGAAATTCATAAAATGGTGGGATTGTCAGATCAAATGAACTATATGTGGAAAAGAGACAAGGCTTATTGGGCAAACAGTGCGCCGATTCTTTTTCCAATCGTAGGAAAAGTCATCAATGATACGTATCGTGCTGAGGGGAAGGAATATCATTTAACACAGCATGGTTTTGCTCGTCATAATGAATTTACTGTAGAAGAAACAGCAGATGATCGTGTTGTTTTAACTTTAGATAATGAAAAGTTCAAAGATGTATATCCATATGATTTTAAATTAACTGTAACCTATACGCTGGATATGAATACACTTTGCTGCCATATCAAAGTAGAAAACAAAGATGATAAAACGATTTACTTTGGTGTAGGCGGACATCCTGCATTTGCCTGTCCAATGTATGAAAATGAATCAAGCAATGACTATTATGTTGAATTTGAGCAGCCGGAAACATTGAGCCGTCGTTTATTAGATGTTGAAAACTCTGTCTATAACGGAGAAACACAGCCATTGTTAGAAAACGAAAAACGTTTCTTTGTCAGACAGGAAATGTTTAAAGATGATGCGGTAGTGGTTACTGATTTTAAATCAAAATCAGTCTCTTTGAAATCGATCAATCATAATAAAGCAGTCACTTTGCATATGGAAAACTTTAACTTTTTAGGAATTTGGGCAACTCGTCAAGTTGGTGGACTTTTAGCGTTGGAGCCTTGGCGTTCTCATGCTGATGATGCCGGATTTACGGGTGAATTGAAAGATAAGGAAGATATCGTAAGTCTTCCTGTTGATCAAACATTTGAATGCTGTTTCAAAATAGAAATTACACAATAATTAAAAAATGATGAAAATAAGTCGTAAATCCGACTTATTTTTTTTTATTTTATTGGTATGATACCAGCGGTGATGCAAATGATAAAAGTAAAGATGTTTGACTGTTGTCATGAGTTAGATCTTGAAGATGAAATCAACGAATTTTTAGAAACAATCCAGGATGATGATTTACTTTCAGTCGAATACCAAACTGCTTTTTTAGACAATGACGAAGAAGAAGACACGATTTACTCCTATTCAGCCATGTTAATTTACAAATGCATGAATAATGAAGATTAGAACGCCCAAACTAATCTGTGTGGAGGTGAACAACATGAACAGAATTAACTGTACAGCTAAAGAATGTGTTTACAACAGCGATTGTAAATGTGACGCAGAAGAAATCGCAGTTCACAATTGTAATTGTAAGGAAGCACATTGTTGTGAACAAACTGAATGTGCGACATTCAAAAAGAAAGAATTATAAAATATAGGGCGCTTAGCCCTTTTTTTTGATATAATTTATATAGGTGGTTATAATGAAGAAAATATGGATATTAATACTCTGCTGCTTCATGCTTAGCGGTTGTAAAAAAGAAGTTCCCCAAGTGTCACTTGCTGATTATAACCAGTTTGTTGAAGCCATTAACGATCAAAATGAATTTCAAGATGAATCTTCATATTGCGATATAACATTAGTGATGAATTCGGTAGAGGATCATTATCGCTATGATTTATTTATCGGCAATGTTAAGGAGCGTTTAGAAAATGTCCGCATTGTCTGTAAAGATGACAGTCAGGCAGATTACTATCCCAGCATAGGCGTCTATGATGACCCAGTCAATTTAGATACGTATACAAAGACAAGTACCTTAACATATAAAGGAATTCATTTATCAGGGATAACTACAAAGGAAGAAGTGGAAATCCATGTTTTGATTGAATTTAAAGACTCTCAGGGTCAGCTTCATCAGGAATATATAAAATTAAGCAAAGGAATTTAATGCAGATGCGTTTAGATAAATTATTGGCTCATTGCGGAGTCGGAAGTCGTAAAGAAATGAAACAGTTAATACGTAAAGGGCATATACAGGTTAATGGTCTTATCATTAAAAAAGATGATTATCAGGTCAATGAAATAGAAGATACGATCTTATTAGATAATGAAGAAATTCATTATCGTCGTTTTGTCTATTTAATGTTGAATAAGCCGCAGGGCTATATCAGTGCTACGATGGATCAGGTACATCCTACGGTTATTGATTTGATTGAGGGGTATGAGCAATATGAATTATTTCCGGTTGGACGATTGGATATCGATACCGTAGGGCTGCTGCTTTTAACCAATGACGGACAACTGGCCCATCATATCTTGTCTCCGAAAAAACATATCTCAAAAATCTATTATGCAAAAATTAATGCAAAGGTTAATGAACAAGATGCTGCAGCTTTTAAACAAGGACTTGATTTGGGTGATTTTCAGGCAATGCCGGCTAATTTGAAAATTCTGTCGGCAAATGACGAGGAAAGTGAAGTCGAAATCGAAATATTTGAAGGAAAGTTTCATCAGGTTAAACGGATGTTTGAAGCTGTTGGTAAAACGGTTATTTATTTAAAAAGAATAAAAATGAAACATTTAATATTAGATCCTCAGCTAGAAGAAGGGCAATATCGCGAATTGACAAATGATGAATTGGAAAATCTTATGAAAATCGATGTAAAATAAGAATTTGCAATTTATTATAAGCAGATATGTGCTATAATGGAAAAAGAATTATGAGGAGGAGAACATGCGTTTAAGAAATAATCCAAAAGCGAAAGAATTGATAGAAAATCATCGAGAGATCGTTCTTAAAACAGATGAACCTTTCGATTTAAAAAATATTTTTACTAATGATCAGCCCCTGTGCATTGAAATCGGAATGGGAAAAGGCGATTTTATTATTGAAATGGCAAAGCGTTATCCCCAAATCAATTTTATTGGTATTGAAAAATACGACAGTGTGCTGGTGGCAGCTCTAAAAAAACTGATCAGTGGGGAAGCTATTCCCAATCTTCGGTTAATGTGCTTTGATGCAACGCATCTGCCGGATTTATTTCCTGCACATTCAATAGAGAAAATCTATTTGAATTTCAGTGATCCATGGCCAAAATCGAAGCATGACAAGCGCCGTTTGACGTATAGAAGCTATTTAGATATCTATAAGCTATTATTAAAAGAAGATGGTGATATTGAATTTAAAACGGATAACCGAGGTTTGTTTGAATTCTCGATTGTATCCATGAATCAGTATCCAATGAATTTTAAAGATATTTGTTTAGACCTTCACCATTCAGAGAGGTATGAAGACAATATCATGACAGAATATGAAAGAAAATTCAGTCCTTTTGGACCGATTTATAAAATACAGGCAAACTTTAGATAGGAGAAAGACAATGGAAAATTTAATTGATATTTTAAGTTTAGAAGATTTTGAAAAAGCAACGCAGGAAAAAAGTGTTTTTATGTTTACGGCAGGTTGGTGTCCGGATTGTGTTTTCGTAAAACCGTTTATCGGACAGATTGTATCAGATAATCCTGAATTTAAATTTTATAAAATAGACCGTGATCAATTCATTGACTTATGTAAAGATTTGGATATTATGGGAATTCCATCATTTGTTGCTTATGACAAGGGTGTAGAAACAGGACGTTTTGTAAGTAAATTAAGAAAAACAAAACAGGAAATTCAGAATTTTATTGATTCAGTAAAGTAGGTGTGACCATGATATTACATGCATTTTACAATAAAGCAGAAGTAGGAGATATCCTGCTTTGCCGTTTTCAAAACGGGCAGACGGATCACGCTGAACGTATCGATGATATTTGCTATCTTTATGATCATAAGGGACAGATTATTGGGCTGAATGTCTTTGAGGCTTCAAAGCATATGACTGGCTTAAAAGATGGGCAGGTTGAAATCACGGATGAGATCATCAGTAAAATTAATCAGCTGCTTGATCCATCCAAAGAGATTCAAGTAGAAAAAGATGATCAGGAACGTTTGATTGTAGGGCAAGTTGTTGCGATTGAAGAACATCCTGATTCGGATCATTTACATATCTGTCAAGTGGATTTGGGAAAAGAAACCACTCAGATTGTATGCGGAGCACCTAATGTCGCCCTTCATCAAAAAGTAGTTGTAGCAACACCGGGAACGATGATGCCTAGCGGTCTGCTGATCGTGCCGTCTGCTTTGCGTAAAGTGAAATCAAACGGAATGCTGTGTTCAGCCCGTGAATTATTGTTGCCCAATGCTCCGCAAGTAAGAGGAATTATGGTATTGGATGATGATTATCAGGTAGGACAATCCTTTTTAAAACAATATATGGGAGGAAAATAGAATGGCGTTAAAAGATTTGATGAAAAAATTCAAAAAAGAAGAAGCAATTGAAGAACGTATTGACCCGGTCATCGAACAGCGCCGTAAGGAAAAATTCAGTTCTCCATTAATTTATAATGAAGAACAAGAAGAAGTGAAAGCAGAAGCTAAAAAAACAAAACCGGTTGAAAAAGTTAAAGTTAAAAAGCCGAAGATTGATACGGCTGTAACTCCGTTTTATAGTATGTCGGAGATTATTTCACCGATGACAGGAAAAAAAGAAGAAGCGGAATCAGGCTATCGTCCGGCGGTTAAGAAGATAAAGAGAAAACGTACAACTAACTTTAAAGAGCAGTTAGTACCGGTGATTTCACCTTTTTACGGGGCTCAAGAAGAGCAGGCTGAAGTCGATGAAGAGTTATCAACAGAGAAAATAATCGTTAAAAAAAGCAAAGAAAAAACAGAAAATAAAAAGCCGGATTCAGTAACGGAGAACTTACGCAATTTAGCTAATATTATTAAAGAAGAAGAAAATCAGTTAAAGATCATTGAAGCAAGAACAGGAGAATTTCAATTGGATTTTTCTGCTGTTCAGGGAGAAGAAAAAACATTGATTGATGAAATCGATGATGAAATGACTTTAGATGAACTGATGAGTCTTTACGAAAAGAAAAAGCTGAAAGAATAATGGAAATTGGAGTAGATATCATTGATTTAAAACGATTAAATATTCATAATCGCCATTTTATTGAACGTATTTTAACACCGGATGAAAGAGAACTGTTTGATCAAAAGAAGACGGATCAGCAAAAGCTGGAGTTTCTAGGTGGGCGTTTTGCTGCTAAGGAGGCCTATTCAAAAGCTTTGGGAACCGGTATTGGTCCCATCAGCTTTCAGCAGATCGAAGTTTTAAACGATGAATTGGGGAAGCCATATCTCAATGCGCCAAACGCTAAAATATCGATTTCTCATGAAAAAGAATATGCTGTTGCCTTTGTGGTGATAGGATGATCAGGGTTATTAACGATCCTGATTTTTATTTGCAGAGAGAAATCATCATAATTTAAGCTGAGCAGAGAATAATTTTTGCTATCTTGTTCATAATATATGAGCAAAGGAGAATGATTATGGTCGATTTTAAAACAAGTCAAACAAAAGATAATTTAATGCGTGCATTTGCCGGTGAATCACAGGCAAGAAATCGTTACACATTTGCTGCTGGAATTGCAGTGAAACAAAAACAACATATGATAGCGGATGTTTTCTTATTTACTGCCAATCAAGAAAAAGAACATGCTGAAATTTTTTATAATCATTTACAGCAGCTTTCTGGTGAAACGATTTTTATTGATGGGGGATATCCTATTGATATTTCTGAAGATGTTATTTCACTTTTAAAGAGTGCGCATCACAATGAATATGAAGAATATCAGGATGTCTATCAAAACTTTTCTGAGATTGCAAAACAAGAAGGCTTCTTAAAAGTAGCTCAGGATTTTAAAAACATCGCAAACATAGAAAAAACACATGGAGATCGCTTTCAGGAAATTGCGACCTTATTGGAAAGTAATCAGTTATATGTATCTAACGTGACATGTCACTGGATGTGCTTAAACTGTGGGTTTATTTATGAAGGAACCGCTGTTCCCGAACGCTGTCCGGTATGTGATCACGATCAAGGATATTTTATCAGAATCGAGTTAGCCCCCTATACAAAATAAATAGTGCCGTTATATCGATGCAGACATAAACATTTGTCTGCTTTTTTCATACATAAAAGGACTACCGATGAAACACAGGCAGTCCTCGTTTTATTTCAAATAATTTGTTTTTGTCTGTAATGAAACATTAACTTCGAATGAAATCTTATCAATGGTTAATGGATTTTCATTGAGATTTTGAAGACGCAGGTAATCAATCCCATGGTCGAGTAAGGTTGCATAGGTTTCTTTTACCGATGTCTCAATATGCTGAGTGATCTGATTGACGATCTCCTGTTCATCCATGTCCAACTCACTGGCACCGATAGAAATAATGGTGTCTAAACGCACATGGAACACGTCGTCCTTATAGAATGTTGACTTTTTAATTCCTTCAATTAAAAAGTTAATGGTACTGTCTTCTTGTTTAATCAATTCTACCGCATTTTTACTTTCTTTATTGGTCAGGTATTCTAATCCCTGAACATCTTCGACATTAAATGTCGTAAATGTCTGACAGTCTAATAACGTTAATCGTTTGATATCATAGCGCAGCTGTTCGTTGCTTTCCCCGTCACTTAATAGGGTAGACTCTTTATCGGTATCCATATTAGGAATGATGGAAACTTCGGTATTATTGTAGTAATTTTTTAGGATCGATAAGGCTTTATCGGGGAGTTCTAACGAGCTCATGCGATCTTGAGAAGTATAGGCAACTAAAGAGAAATACGGTGAGCTTGTAATGTTGTGCTTAACTTCAAAGATGTCTTTTATATCCCCATCATTAATAAACATACTGGTTGTTAAACGCAGTTCCGGATTAATTAATAAATAATTCAAAAAAGCATCAAACGGCTCTTTGGCAGTCATCTTTTCTGTTAAAAAGACGGTATTAATGTTGGTTAAAACAATTTCCATACGCAGCTTATTTTCCAACTTTTGAATAGCGTCACTAATCGACATCCCCTGAGCAGAGGTAATCAAGATTTCTCCTTTATTGATGGAAGATTCTAACTCAGGTTTAGAAAGTGAATTGGAATTAATGATCTGCAGTGTCACTTCAAACTGCTCATCTTTAAAATCCAGTGCCATCGATGTAGGGAAAGCTAAGTTATACATATCTTTCATATCGGCAGCACAGCCGCATAAACCAAATGCTAATATAAAGCAGCAGAGTATCTTTTTCATCTTGTTTTCTCCACCTTTTTATCGAAGTTTGCAGATTTAAATATATTTGTAAAAGCTTTTAGGCTAATTGCGATTTGACCATCCAACATGTCTTTGCCAAACGATTTAAGCTGACAAATATAAATGGTAATCGTTATAAAAGCGATCATAAAGCCATACAGTCCTAGAAAGAGGGAACAGCAGAAAGCAAAGCCTTTAAACAGAGTGATCACACTGTTAAATGAGATGCTGTTAGAAATGGAGTAGTTGCAGATAATCGAGAGAGCAGAAAGAAACATAATATCATAGCCGATAAATCCACTCGAAGTAATATTCTGACCTAAGAGAACACTTCCGATAACAAGGAGTGTTGTCGAGATTCCAGCGGGAAAACGAGTCCCAGCTACGCGGAATAATTCAAATAGGAAAGTCGCAAAAATAATCTCCAAATAGACGGGCATGATCAGCCCTTTTTGAATGCTGATCAGATTGGACAGCCAGAGAAACGGAATTTCTTGGGGATGATAGGAATAGATCGCTAAAATAAACGGCATTAAATAAATAGCGATAAATGCGCTGGCTATGTAAAGAAAACGGGTAATGAATGTTGTCAGATAGTGGTTATTGACATCATCTGAGAAATCAATAAATAAAGGTAAAGTCGCTGGTCCGATATTGGCACTGTTGAAGTTGTCTAAGATCAAGATAAATTTGCCTGCCAGCAAACTGTAAACACAATAATCGGGACGAGTAGTATTTGTCATTCGTGGAAACAGCATTTTTTTCTTTTTACTAAACATCAGATTACGGAATTGACCGGTACTGACGATATCTTCATCTTTAATATTTTCTAATTGCTGAGTTATTTGATCAATGACTTTTTGATCGCATTTATCTTCAACATATAAGAGTCCGACCTGAGTTTTGGAATGTTTTCCCAAAGTATACTTTTCATAGTGTAAATCAGAACTTTTTAAACGTTTACGGATCAGGGCAACATTTGTTTCCAAATTTTCAATCAAACTGTCACGTGGTCCGGTAATCGTAATATCAATGATGGATTGATCGGGTGTACGCTTTGGTACGTTAATGACATTAATACTGTAGTATTGATGATGATAATAAAGCAGACACATCCCGCTGTAGACAAGATCGTCCAGTTTTTCAAAAGAGGTATCTTTGATTTCTTCAATGGTGAGCAGAGAAGAAGTCAGGTGGGTAGGATTAAATTTGATATGACGGTTAATGCGTCGCAGCAGTTCTTCCTCGACTTCTTTCACATTGCTTAATCCCTCACAGTAGATTAATGCATAGTTCTTATTGACCTTGAACTTGACGTCGGCGCTTTTTTGATAATGGTCTTGTAGAATTTGTATTTCTTCCATTCAATAAACCTCCTTTAAGATTGTAAAGTAATAAAGCTAAAAATAAAGCGATGAGAGCAGGAATCACAAAGAATAAACGAATGTTGGCATAATCATTAGCGTTTTTAAGCAATGCAACAGGAATAATAAAGCATAAGGCAATAAAAATGCCGTTCCATTTGCTTTTACCTAAGTTTTTCTGCAATACTTTAAGATTCAATGCGATTTTACTGAAACATCCGATTACATAGATGAATAATACCGGAAAATTAAGATAGCCAATATATTGACCGAAGTAGATAATATTGAAACTTTCAAAGAAGGGATAGGTTACATATTGAATAATTCCATTAAATTCATTTAACTCTATAATCCCTTCAAATAGAATGACAAAAATCATAAAGCCGATATAGGTATAATAATTCTTTTTAGTAAGTGGTGCTTTGTCTACATTGGGAATAAAGAAAATGAAGAAGGTCTCTAAAATGATAAAGACTGAATAAATAATGACATCAAAATTCATCTTTGATAGAGAAATGTAAGTTGTAATATGCTCGATTGATAGAAATTGATATTTAGAAATTCCGTAGATTAAGAGAATAGCAAGTAATACTAAGAATAGCAGAGCTAATGTTTTATAAACCGCTTTATCATCTACAAAAGCAATGAATAGGATTAGAAGTAAGATTGATCCGATAATCAGGGTTTGATTTGTAGCATTGAGCCAGTGGATACTGACAAAATTTCCTAAAGTGATCAGCGACAAGATACTTGAAATAAGCAAATAGACACTTAGAATCCAGGAAACAATGGGCGATCTCTTATTTAAAAAATTCTTTTTCGTATAGTGATAAAGAATTGGGCTTAGCCCTGTAATAATTAAGCATATGATAAAAAGATACATGAAACTGTAAATCGTTCCATGGGTATATAGGTTATAAAGCAGGTACTTGGTTATAAAAAAATGATTGGACAGTACGGCTGCAATTATATAATTTTTGTTGATGTTTTTAATTTTATTCATTTTATATCACCTTTAATAATTGTTAACTTTTATTTAGAAAAAATACCATATTTTTAAATTTGAATAGAGTTTATTGAAATGAAACAACAAAATCATCATAAATATTAGAAATATCCGGTTTGTCGAATAATAAGATCTTTGTTAAAGTGATATTGAGGTGATGAAAATGATCAACGAAGTGATTATCATTGGAACATATAAGAGTGAAAAAGGATTTATTCAGCTGAATGGGAAAAAATATTTACATATATTAGTTGAAGTAGAAAAAGCATTTATCAATAATGAGGGATTTTATGAGAAAGATCGTATTGATTGTCTGCTTTGGAAAGGAGAGGCGGATCGACTGCTGGCACTTGCTCAAGACTGCCACTGGCTCAGTCTGAAAGGAAGATTAGAGAAGCATGCAGATCAGATGTATGTCATGGCAGAAAAAATTAAATATTTAGATCGTATGATTCATAATTAGGATTATTGTGTTTAATTAAAAGATTTGGTATAATTAACATCTGAAAGTGGGTGTTAAGATGAAAATAGATCAGTCAAAGATTCGTAATTTTTCGATCATTGCCCATATCGATCATGGGAAGTCGACCTTAGCGGATTGTATTTTACAGTTAACCGGAGCTGTGGCTACCAGAGATATGAAGGCACAGCTGCTCGACAGCATGGAATTAGAAAGAGAACGCGGCATTACGATTAAATTAAATGCCGTTCAATTACAATATACGGCTTCAGATAATGAAACCTATCTATTGCATTTGATAGATACACCGGGCCATGTCGATTTTACTTATGAAGTGTCACGTTCATTAGCGGCATGTGAAGGTGCTGTCTTGGTTGTGGATGCGGCTCAGGGGGTGGAAGCACAGACATTAGCGAACGTTTATTTGGCGATTGATAATGATTTAGAGATCATTCCGGTCATTAATAAGATTGATTTGCCTAGTGCTGATCCTGAACGTGTGATTAAGGAGATTGAAGAGGTTGTCGGGTTGCCGGCTGAACATGCCCCTTTGATTTCGGCTAAAAATAATTTAAATGTTGAACAAGTGCTGGAGGCAATCGTTCAGTTGGTACCACCGCCAAGCGGGAGTGTTGACCATCCGACAAAAGCCTTGATTTTTGATTCATATTATGATGCTTATCGCGGTGTAATCGTATTGGTGCGTATTGTTGAAGGAAAGATCAAAGTTGGAGACAAAGTGCGATTCATGGCATCTAATGCGGAATATGATATCGTTGAAGTCGGTGTGCATACACCTGCTGAAACGAAAAAAGAAGAGTTGGTGACTGGGGAAGTCGGTTGGTTCTCAGCGGCAATTAAGTCTATTCATGACATTAATGTTGGGGATACGGTAACTGTGGTGGGGAATGAGTGCAGTGAACCATTACCGGGTTATCGTAAATTAAATCCAATGGTGTATTGCGGGCTATATCCAATCGATAACAGCAAATATAATGATTTAAGAGAAGCTTTGGAGAAGATGAAGCTGAGTGATTCGGCACTGGTATTTGATCCGGAGACTTCACAGGCATTGGGGTTTGGTTTTAGATGTGGGTTCCTTGGATTACTGCATATGGATGTTATTCAGGAAAGACTGGAAAGAGAATTCAGTTTGGAATTAATCGCGACGGCACCGTCTGTTGTTTATCATGCCTATTTAACAGATGGTTCAATGACAACCGTAGATAATCCATCAATGCTGCCGGACGTTCAGAAAATCAGTCGATTAGAAGAACCATATGTAAAAGCAACTATTATGACGCCAAGCGATTATGTAGGACCGATTATGGAATTGTGTCAGAATAAGCGTGGCGATTATATCGATATTCAATATACGGATGAAACACGTATGACTTTATTGTATGAAATTCCTTTGGCGGAAATTGTATATGATTTTTTTGATCGACTGAAGTCTTGTTCTAAGGGGTATGCTTCATTTGACTATGAACTTTGTGGTTACAAGGAAAGTAAGTTGGTTAAGATGGATATTCTTTTGAATGGTGAAGCGGTGGATGCATTATCCTCAATCGTACATCGTGATTTTGCTTATGACCGTGGTAAGATTATCTGTGAAAAGCTAAAAGACATTATTCCGAAGCAGATGTTTGAAGTTCCTATTCAGGCAGCTATTCAAGGAAAAATTATCGCCAGAACGACAATCAAAGCTTTGCGTAAAAACGTGTTGGCAAAATGTTATGGTGGAGATATTACACGTAAAAAGAAATTGCTGGAAAAACAAAAAGAAGGAAAGAAACGTATGAAAGCTGTGGGAAGTGTCGAGATTCCTCAGGAAGCATTCATGGCGGTTTTATCCGTAGATGATAAATAAGAGAACTTGATTCTCTTTTTTTGTCAGAATTATTGGGCTAATTCTTGACATCTTTTATAAGTTTGGTATCCTTTAACTATAAGAGGAGAAGGATTATGGATTTTAAAGAAAGATTTGTATCAATTTATAAACAATATATACATCGTCCCGGAAGTGAGAAACTGTTAGAATTTCTTTTATCTGCTCACTGTGATTTCTTTGAAGCACCGGCTTCAACACGTTTTCATGGCGCTTATCCCGGAGGACTTGTTGAACATAGCTTAAATGTGTATGACTGTCTAGTCGATTATTTAAAGCGTCCAAGAGTGAAAGAAACTTATGGACTCCAATGCGGTGAGGAAACAATGGCTATTGTGGCATTGCTTCATGATCTCTGTAAGATTAACTGTTATAAAAAAGGATTTAGAAATGTGAAAGATGCCAATGGAAAATGGCAGCAAGTGCCTTCGTATGACTATGAAGATACGATTCCCTATGGGCATGGAGAAAAATCAGTCTATATCATTACCGGATATATGCGTTTAACCCGTGAAGAAGCCTTTGCGATTCGCTATCATATGGGATTTTCCGGAAATGAAGAACCACGCAATGTCGGTGCTTCATTTGAAATGTTTCCGTTATCTTTTGCTTTATCCACTGCGGATATGGAAGCTACTTACTTTCTTGAAGGAAAAAAATAAAAAATGTATAAAGAAAACCTCCACAAATAGTCGTGTGGAGGTTTGTCTATTTAAAGAGATCCATGATCTCATCCTGAGTTAATTTTGAAATAAAGGTTTCGCCCGGCTGAATGATAGAATCAATGAGTGACAGCTTTCTTTGCTGCAGCTCATATATCTTTTCTTCGATCGTTCCTTTTGTAACAAGTTTAATTACTTGAACGTTCTTAGTTTGTCCAATTCGATAGGCACGATCGGTTGCCTGTTGTTCAACGGCGGGATTCCACCACGGATCGACATGAATCACGATATTTGCTCCGGTTAGGTTTAAGCCGGTTCCTCCTGCCTTTAAGGAAACAAGGAAGATAGGAATATCGCCGTCGTTGAATTCCTTGACATATTTACCACGGACTTCCATTGGCGTGCTGCCATCAAGATAGCCGTAACTGATTTCTTTGATCTTAAGCTGATCTTCAATAATATGCAGCATAGAAGTAAACTGAGAAAAGATTAGAATTTTATGATGATTTTCAATCGCTTCATCAATAATTTCGTTTAAAGCATCGAGTTTGCCGCTGCCACCATAATAATTTTGAATGAATAATGATGGGTGATTGCATAGCTGACGCAAACGAGTTAAAGCTGCGAAAATCTTAATATGGCTTTTTTCCAGTCCGTCTTCGGCAATTTCTTTATTGATGGATTGACGGGTTTCTTCCAAGGTTGCTAAGTAAAGCTCTTTTTGTTCGTTTGAAAGATCAATCGTGTATTTAGATTCTATCTTATCTGGTAACTCGGTTAATACATCCGATTTCATACGTCTTAAAATAAAGGGTTTAATGCGTTTGATCAGTTTCTTTTTGACTGCTTTATTTTCATCTTTGATAATTGGAATCTCATATGTTTCTCTAAATTTATAGTGAGATAAAAGCATTCCCGGCATGACGAAGTCAAAGATTGACCACAATTCATCCAGTGAATTTTCCATCGGTGTTCCAGTTAAGGCATAGCGTGTTTTCGCTCTTAAAAGCTTGACAGTTTTTGCGTTTAATGATGATGGATTTTTAATATACTGTGCTTCATCTAAGAAGCAGTGATTAAATTGAACATCCTGATAGTAGCTGATATCTTTACGCAATAACGGATAGCTCGTGATAATCACTTGATAATCTTTTAACTGATGGATCAGGTCTTTACGCGCCGCCACATTGCCAGAAACAATTAAATAGCGAAGATCAGGTGCAAAACGCTTGATTTCATCTTCCCAGTTATAAACAAGGGAGGTAGGGCATACCACAAGGTTCGGCAAAGGATCTTGCTTTGCTTCATCATCTAAGAAAGCAATCGCCTGCAGTGTTTTTCCTAGTCCCATGTCATCGGCTAAAACGCCGCCCAAATGATATTGATTCAATGTTTTTAGCCAGCGATATCCACTGATCTGATAATCACGCATGATCCCACGCAATTGATTAGGAACTTGAATATCCACTAGCTGCTGACTGCTGACTGTTTCAATCAAACGATCAAAATAATCATCATGGTCATCAATTTCAACGGCACTATTTAAGAATAAAGCTTCTGATAATGTTAGTTGTATCTTAGACTGTTTTAAATTATCTAAAGAGATATCCAAATAAGAAAGGGTATCGATAAACTCCTGTGTCTGTTTATCATCCAAGGATAAGAAGCTGCCATCTAACAAACGATAATATTTCTGTTTAAGCTTATAACTGCGCATAATTTCTTTTAGTTCGCTGAAATGAATATCTTCATAGTTGAAGCGAATTTCGAACAATTGTGAGGATTCATTATAACGAATAGAAGAAGAAAGTGTTCTGCGTTTAACGATAGATTTGAAACTGTCAGAATAGAAGATCTCCATGTTGACCTTTAGAATCGGCAAATACTTTTCTACAAAGTCAATTACATCGTCTTCCTGATCGATATACAACGTTTCCGGCTGAACCTTGAATTTAGCATTATCTAATATATTAATGAGTTCTTCCTCTTTTTTAATTTCCCTAATCAGTATTTTATCATTTAACAGAATTTCTTCTTTATTTTTGATGGGATTAAATTCAAAGCTGCCATAGCGAAACATCGGAGTTGCAATAATGGCCTGATCGACTTTATCTAAATACAAAGAAGCAACAAGCGGCAGCTGTATATAGGATTCTTTTAAGGAATCCGGCTGTTCCACACTTTTAGGCAGAAAGGGAACCACTTTGGCGATAAATTCCTGACGATGTTTTCCTTTAAATTCAATAATGCTTTGTTCTAAAGCGGCGGCTCTGAAAAAAGGCATATAAGTATTTAAATGACTTTTCTGCAAATGATAAATCTGGTAATCATATAAAACATAATGATAGTCCGAAGTGATTGGCAGAACCTTTTTAAATTCGCTTAAATCAAGCTGTGTCACATTCTTCTTATCATTGATAGACACTAATCCGGAAAACTGGTCATCGGTGACAAATACTTGATAACTTGCTTCATCAAGGGGATCTATAAAGATAGTCTGATGCATCAAAGAACGAATCAGTTTTTTTAAATAATGCTCATTCACTAATAATTCTTTAGGTGTTCTAAAGTGATCGTGACCTTCTTCTTGAATATCTTCCAAGGTTTTAAAGAAATTTTTTAAACCGTGGGGAAGTTCATGGTACTCCGGATAAAGGGTAAAGTTTTTTCCGTATTCGATTTCTTCATTAAATTCAAATGCTTGCAGGAATTCACGGATATTTTTTACTACATACATTTTATCTAAGCCAACCTTTAATGAAAATAAGCCGATCGGTCGTCCGCCGTGTTTATTCAACTGTAAATGAACTTCTACTTTAATCGGCTGCTTTATGATCGTTTCACTTAAAATAGGATCAGCAAAACAATTCAAAATCTCGTTTAAAGTACGATCCATTTCCACCTGATTACGGCGGGATTCCTCGATTAATTCTTGAGCCTGTTTTAAAGTAGCAATAATATGTTTACAGGCACCGTTTAAGTATTTAGACTCCTCGCACTCGCAAGAATAAGAGGCAATGCCATTTTGCTGATTGAAACGAATCGTGGTGTGATAGGGAACATGATCCACCACATCCGCCTGTATCGATTTTTCTTTATTTTTAAAATGCAGATTTGTCACATGCTCTTTCTTTTGCAGCTCCAGTCCATCTTCTAAATGACTGGGACGAGCAGCAAGCATATATATTTTTCTTTCCGTGATCAGCATAGTCTATTCCCCTTTTTTAAATTGATATCGTCCCATTGAATAGTAACTACCCAAGGGTTCATTGTTTAATGCCCGTTTAATTTCTTTAATCAATTCCTGATCTTCCTTACTTCCATTATATCCCAATACAGCAAAGGATTCATCCACCACAACCAGCGGTGTCTCCCCATAGTATTCTTGATCAAAATCAATCAATTGATCCACAATCTCCTGATAGACAGCTTGGTCACTATCATTATCCAAATTATAGTATTCAATATCGAAATTATTGTCGAAAGCTTCCCGTATTGCCGGTAAAGCACTATTTTTAAATGCTGTACATCGAGAACAAGTATCATAATAAAAGAGTTTTAATGTAAAGCGCGGATAGGTTTGTTTATTGGTGCAGCCAACACTCACCAGTACTAAAAAGGTACACAAAATTAAACAAATTTTCTTTTTCATGAAATCACCTCATTTCTTTATTATATCGTATCTTTAAATAAATTAGTAGTATTTAGTTTACCCAATTTCAGCCACTTCATGTTGACTGGGTACATGTAAATTTAGAAATAAAAAGAATAAACTTTTATTCAGATCAGGTTTTTTGGATAGATTTATTATTTGGTATAAAAATAATGGTAGAGATTTTAATGAATTTAAAAATAAGATATGCTATGATAAAGAAAGCTAAATCCCAGTATACTAGTATGGATTGTTAGTTTATTAACTAAAATAGTTTCTTAAAATAAAAGAATGAAAGGATAAGTAATCTATTAAAAGATTATAGGTGATCGAGATGTCTGCCATAAATGAATTTTTAACCCAGATTGAAGAACAACAAATAGAACTGCATAGCTGTATTGTGAAAAAGGGAGAGGATTATCTCTACCAGCAGACTGCTTTACCCTATACGCTCGAACAGCCGCAAATGCTTTTTTCCATCTCTAAATCGTTTGTCTCTTTAGCGATCGGATATTTAGTTGAAGATAAGCGCCTGCGGTTAGATGAGGCAGTATTAAAATTTTTCCCCGAATATTTTTTAAAAGCCAGTGATGCGCTGCGCAAATTAAAAGTGATTCATCTTTTAACGATGACATCAGGCAGTACGCAGGAGCAGACTGTTTTTACTCAGTCAAATTGGGTTGATGCTTATTTTAAACAGCAGTTTACTCATGAGCCGGGACACTATTTTCATTACAACAATATGGATATCTATATTTTAAGTGTCATTGTGACAAAGATTACCGGAATATCCTGTAATGAATATCTATATCAAAAATTGTTTGAACCATTAGGAATTGAGCATCCTCATTGGGATACTTGTACGTTAGGGTATAACACGGGCGGCTGGGGGCTTTATTTATCACCTCATGATCTGTCTAAGATTGCCGAAGCTATCGTTAAAAAAGATCCGATTTTGCCACAAGACTATCTTTTAGCGATGACAACAAAAAAAGTAACCAGTGCGCATCATAGTTCTCATGATTACGATCAGGGTTATGGCTATCTATGCTGGATGAATCCCCAAGATACAGGGGCTCGTTTTGACGGCATCTTTGGACAGCTGGTCTTGTTTTCTGTCGAGAAAGAATGCTTTATCGTCATTACCGCCAACTGTCTTAACACCGCTAAACTTTATCCGATTGTATTTGATCTATGGAAAATGGTATTGGAAGAGGAAGTTCAAGAAAGTGATCAGGCAATTCCTGGATCTGTTGAGCCTATGGGCATCGAAACCAACCGAATCGAGCAATTTTTAGATGTCAATTTCTCTTTGCGCTTAGCTAATGTGAGTTTGCTGCCGATTCCCATTCGTTTCTTAGAAAAACAATCTGGACATGCCGATCAGTTTAAACTGGTGATGGATCACCATCAACTGCTTTTACATTGGCAGGAGCATTATACAACCAATATTATTCGAATTGGCTTAGACGGTCGATACCGCTACAGTAAACTGCTGCTTTATGAAAAACAGTTCAACATTTCTGCGGTTGGCTGGTTTCCCGATCCAAATACGCTGATGATCCGGCTTGTCTTTTTAGAATATCCGTATTCACGTACTTTGAAATTAGATCTCTTGTCTCCTAAAAAGATCATGATCCATTTTAGTGAGAATCCAACCGTGGAAGAGATATTGGATCAGTATGCTTATATGCTGAGCTTTACACCTTTTGTTCAAATCAATGCATGGATAGTAGAAAGAAGCTATCATCTGATTACGCCAAGTGCGGTCGCCTTAAAAAGAAGATAAAAAAAGGAAGCAGTGATTGCTTCCTTTATCCTATATTCGAAACATTGTGATAAATAGTATCTACATCATCACATTCATTCAATAAGTTTAATAAACGTTCAAATAATTCCATATCTTCTCCGGCTAATTCCACATAATCCTGAGGAACACGTGTGATTTCCTCAACAGTGAAATCAGCTTCTGGACAAGCTGTTTCAATAGCTGTTTTGATCTGATAAAGATCAGTCGGTTCACCGGTAATGATGATTGAACCATCTTCTTGGGTTTCAATATCCTTTGCATCCACTTCACCCATGATTAATGCTTCTAATGTTTGTTCTTCATCTAAGCCTTTAAAAGCAAGGAGTGAAATAGTGTCATAAGCGTAAGTTACTGCACCGGTTGCAGCTAATTTTGCCTTTGATTTAGTGAAAGCAGGACGAACCTGACTTAATGTACGATTGACATTGTCTGTCAAACATTCCACAATAATGGTTGATCCTCCCGGACCATAACCTTCATATATCAACGTTTCATAATTTTCCGTTACACCACTTTTTACTTTATCGATCGCTCTTTTAATAACATCAGTAGGTACCTGTGCCTTTTTAGCTCTGTCAACAATACGTCTTAAAGCCAAGTTAGCATCTGTATCCGGTCCACCTTGCTTAGCAATCAAATAAATTTCTTTACCAAAGCGAGAGTACAACTTAGCTTTTGCAGCAGCAGTTTTTTCCATGGCAGCTTTTCTTACTTCATGTGCTCTTCCCATCGTTATCTTCCTTTCTGTTTCTACATTTTTTTATTATAACGAATTATGTACTGTTTTTCAATCATTAATTAGATTTCCAGATGATCGATCATATTTAAATCGAATTCTTTGGTTTGACGAATCGCTTCTTTAATCGCTTCATCATTTACAGCCGTACTGGCATGTGCATCGGCACCAAGGATGACCTTATTTTTCATTTTAGCGGCAATTTTCCAAAACTGCGGATGCGGATAAGCTAAAGTAGTACCGTTTTTAAAAATATGACCATTTAAATGATCGCGCAATCCTTCACAGTTAAATTCAATCGGCATATCTAAATCCAAAGCTGCCTGACAGAGCTGTTCAGCTGCTTTGATACAATTCTCATCAAAATCCTTAATATTCACCATGAATAGATCCGGATGAGCTAAATATTGAAACAGACCTGATTTCATGCCGGCAATGGCACGATCAACATACTGCTGAAGCTGCTCGGCATTTTCAATACGCTGCGAAGATGTTTCATAGCCATCATAAAGATGGTTCCCAAAAATTAAGTAATCTACCTTGTTTTCATTTAATAAAGATTGATAAAAAGGAATTTCATCATCAATGTATTCTGCTTCAAAACCTACTAAAATACGGATCTGATCTGCGTATTTATCTTTTAAATATCGAATACTCTTTAGATACCCGTCCATTTCGGAAATATCCATGCGGATACGACTTTCAGGTCCGTTTAAAAAAGGAATATGATCAGAAAAGCCCAGTGTCTCAATACCGGCACGAATAGCTTCTAATACATAGGCTTCATCTTCATCGACAGCATGATGACAGCGTGATGTGTGGGTATGATAATTATTCTTTAACATGTTTTTCACCTCTAGCGTATTATAACCTACTTTTTTTGTTGAATCTAGTATATAATAGAAGAATCAAAGAGGTGAGGCTATGACAAAACAAATCATGATTATTGGCGGTGGCAGCTGCGGCTTAGTCTGCGGTGCTGTTTTAGGAAGATTTATTGCTGAAAGTGACTTAGATGCACAGGTAATAATCTTAGAAAAAAAGGAAAAACTGGGAAAAAAATTATTAGCGACAGGGAACGGACGCTGCAATTTATCAAACCGCGATCTTTCCATGAACCATTATGAAGGACATGACCTTTCAACCTTGGAATCACTGATCCAAAATTTTGATGTTCAGACTTTTTTTGAAGAATTAGGCTTATGGAGTAAATATCAAGGGGATCTGCTTTATCCTCAAAGCGAACAGGCAGTTAGCGTACATGAATGTTTACTAAGAACACTAAATAAGTATCATGTCAGCAGCATTTGTGAATGTGATGTCGAAAGCATAGTAAAGAAAAAGGAAAAGTATCATCTTTATACGAATCAAAAAGAGTTCATTTGTGATTACGTCGTATTAAGTATGGGCGGAGATGCTGCCAGCCAGTTTGGCAGTGACGGCAGTGGTTTTAAACTGCTGAAAGCATTAGGACATCATATTTATCCGACGGTTCCCAGCTTAGTTCAGCTTGTCTGCAGGAATATGGATAAACGTTTAAAAGGAGTGCGTATTCATGGAACTTTTAAGCTGTATGCAGCTCAAAAAGAAGTGCATCAAGAAAAAGGAGAAATCTTATTTACCGAATATGGATTATCCGGTATCAGTATTCTTCAGCTTTCACGTTATTATCAGCAGTATTCTGATCAAAAAATTGAGATTGGGATTGATGCCGTAGATCAATATGAGCCCTCACAATTAAAAGAAAAATTAAAATGGCAGCTGCAACAAAATGGGGAATTGCAATTAAATGGCATTATCCATCAAAAATATGCTAATTATCTTGAAAATGGTCGAATAAAAGAGTATTCTTATAAAGACTTAAATACAATAGTACAATTATTAAAGGATTATCGCTTTGAAATCATGGGTACTAAGGGCAAAGAGAGTGCCCAAGTATGTATTGGCGGAGCAGATGTATCTGAATTTAATAATGAGACTTTTGAATCTAAACTGTCGGCGCATCTTTATGCCGGCGGAGAAATATTAGATGTTGCGGGAGACTGCGGCGGATACAATCTGCATTTTGCTTTTGCCAGCGGAAACGCAATCGCAAAAGCGATTTATCAATCCTTATTAATGGAGGTATAGACGTGCTGAAAATAGCGAACGTTAAAGTAAAATTAAACACACCGGAAAGTGCTTACCCTAAGCTGATTTCACAATTATTGAATGTAAGGACAAAGTGCGTGAGCAATGTTATGTTGTTGAAGCGTTCCATTGATGCTCGTCGAAGAGATATTCATTATATCTGTAGTTTTGCTTTTAGCTACAGCGGTGATGAACAAGCTTTAATAAACAGCTCTAAGCTGGCATTAAGTGTCTATCATGAAGATGATTTTACAATTCCGAAAGTCCAATCGGATGAAAAAGTCGTTGTAGTTGGAAGCGGTCCGGCTGGACTGTTTTGTGCTTTATCTTTAGCCTATGCAGGAATGAAGCCGATTTTGATTGAACGCGGAAAATGTGTGGAAAAAAGAAAACAAGATATTCAAACATTTTGGCAGACAGGGAAATTGGATCCTAGCAGCAATGTACAGTTTGGTGAAGGCGGAGCAGGAACATTTTCTGATGGAAAGCTGACATCCAATATTAAAGATAAAAGAAAAGATTACATTTTAAAAGAATTTGTTAAAGCGGGAGCACCGAAAGAAATTCTATATGAAGCAAAAGCACATATTGGAACCGATTATTTAGAACAGGTTGTATTAAATATGCGGGAAACTATTCTTTCTCTTGGCGGACAGGTGCTTTTTGAAACAACATTTATTGATTTTAAAGAAAAAAACGGGCAAGTTAAAAGCGTTACCGTTTTAAAAGACGGTCAGCGACAAACACTATATTGTGATCACTTAGTATTAGCTTTAGGACATTCAGCTCGTGACACTTATCGTTTATTGTACAAACGTGGGATTGAAATGAGAAGAAAGCCGTTTGCAGTTGGAGCAAGAATAGAGCATAAACAAGCGTTGATCAACCATAATCAATATAAGCGTGATGATCTGCCGCTTAAAGCCGCGGATTATAAGTTAGCTTATCATGATAAATCCGGCAGAGGTGTTTACACTTTCTGCATGTGTCCCGGTGGTTATGTTGTCGCCAGCAGTTCTGAAGAAGGCGGTGTTGTGACAAACGGGATGAGCGAGTTTGCCCGAGATGGGGAAAACGCGAACAGTGCGGTTTTGGTTTCTATTCTACCGGAAGATTTCGAGGGTGAAGATGTGTTTGCCGGAATGAACTTCCAAATCGAATTAGAACAAAAAGCGTTTGAACTAGGCGGTAAAAATTATCATGCCCCAGCTCAGTTAGTAAAAGATTTTATGGAAAAAAAGTCATCAGATCGTTACGGCAAAGTGATACCGAGCTATCAGCCGGGAATTCAGTTTGCGAATCTATGGGAATTATTTCCAACCTATATATGTGAAGCAATGCGCGATGGACTGCGTGCTTTTGATAAAAAGATCAAAGGATTTTCCAATGAAGACGCTATTTTAACTGCTGTGGAGAGCCGAAGCTCTTCGCCCGTTAAAATCGTTCGTGATGAAAACTATCAGTGTAACATAGGCAATATCTATCCTATTGGTGAAGGAGCAGGTGCTGCCGGGGGAATTATGACATCTGCAATCGACGGCATTAAATGTGCCCAAATCATCATCGCAGATAAAAATCTATAGGGAGGCTTTTATGAAAGAGGTTATCGTCCGAGGCAAAAAGAAAAGAATGATTAAGCCTACGCGCCAGATTGCTTTAAGCTTTTTGGCCGTGATC
This sequence comes from Beduini sp., assembly GCF_047239305.1. Lineage (NCBI taxonomy): Bacteria > Bacillati > Bacillota > Erysipelotrichia > Erysipelotrichales > Erysipelotrichaceae > Beduini > Beduini sp. The sequence continues at coordinate 680,252 of NZ_JBKTEM010000001.1, read as the reverse complement.
TTTATCGGTTCACTTTTGCTGACTTTGCCTATTGCCAATAATGGAACACCGGCAAGATATTTGGATCATCTGTTTGTTGCAACATCTGCAACCTGTGTGACAGGACTGGTTCCTTATCCGACAGTGGATCAATATTCTCTGTTTGGACAAATTGTCATATTATGTCTGATTCAGATCGGTGGTTTAGGCTTTTTGACGTTTATGACATTGATTTATGTCAAAGCAAGAAAACGGTTATCGTTTACATCAAAATTAGTGGTTCAAGAAGCATTGAATGTGAATTCGTTAAACAACCTGTCTCATTTTTTAAGGAATATCGTGATCTACACTTTCCTTTTTGAAGGAATCGGAGCATTGCTTTTATGCAGTCAGTTTATTCCTGATTATGGATTGTTTAAAGGACTCTATATGGGAGTGTTTCATTCCATATCCGCATTCTGTAATGCCGGATTTGATATTATTGGAGCAAGCAGTTTAGTGCCCTATCAGAATAATCTTATTATTAATTTTACGATCTGTATTTTAATTATTATGGGTGGTTTAGGATTCTGTGTTTGGTTTGATATTGCCAATAAAATAAAAGAAGGCTATTCATTTCGTAAATCGGCAGTGCGTATCTTTAAATCGTTAGAGCTGCATTCTAAATTGGTACTGACAACGACAGTCTTTTTATTAATCAGTGGAACAATCCTTGTCTATTTATTAGAATATAAGAATCCAAATACAATTGGCGGCATGGATGGCGGCTATAAGCTGATGGGAGCTTTCTTCCAATCCACCACGCTGAGAACTGCCGGATTTGCTACAATTGATTGTGCGCAGCTGACAGTCGCTACTAAATTCATTATGTGTATCTATATGTTTATCGGTGGATCACCTGCCGGAACTGCCGGTGGGGTAAAAACGGTAACATTTGCAGTCATCATGATTACCTTAAAATCATTGTTTAAGGGGGACGATAATGTCAATGTCTTTAAACGACGTATCGAAATCGATTTCTTAAAGCGTTCTTTATGTATTTTCATCTTTTCATTAGCATTAGTCGTTGTCGGTTTATTCTGTTTAACGATTACAGAAGAACAAAGCTTTATCGATCTATGTTTTGAAGCTTTTTCAGGTTTTGCGACAGTGGGGTTAACTGCTGGACTAACACCGTCATTAAGTGATGTCGGGAAAATTGTCATCATTATTTTAATGTATATTGGACGTATCGGACCAATTACCATGATGCTGTCATTCATGAGAAAGTCACAAAAAAATACTGGGAACATGGTATTCCCAAAAGGCGAAATTATTATAGGGTAGGGAAGAGTTATGTCAAACAAAAGAAAACAATTTGCAGTTATCGGTTTAGGAGTTTTTGGTTCAACGATTGCCTCAAGCTTAGCTAAAATGGGATATGAAGTATTAGCAGTCGATCGTGATATCACTTGTGTGGAACGTATTGCCAACACTGTCACAAAAGCGGTTCAGGCGGATGCGACAGACATTAATGAATTGCGCAGTTTGGGAATCGGTGAGTTCGATACCGTTATTGTAGCGATTGGGAATCACTTAGAAGAAAGCATGCTTTCAGTAATGAATGTGAAGGAATTGGGTGTTCCATATGTTTTAGCCAAAGCAAAAAACAAACAGTTCATGCAGATCTTATTGAAGATAGGAGCGGATCGTGTAGTGCGTTCTGAAAAAGAAATGGGTGAACGTGTCGCAAAAAGCTTGGTAAGAAAAAACATTATCGATATTATTGAAGTCGATAATGATTATAGTATTATTGAAATGAAAGCACCGGCAAGCTGGATTGGCAAAACCTTAAAGACATTGAATGTCCGTTCTGCCTATAAAATGAATATTTTAGCGATTCGCTACGCTAATCAGGAAAAATTGGTATTGTCTGTAGATCCAAATTACGTGATTGAAGATGGAGATCATTTCCTAGTCTTAGGAGAAACCGAAGCGGTTGAAAAATATGACTATTTAATTGAAAAATAATTATTTACCAAAGAGCCTTTTGAATAAAGAGGTTCTTTTTTTAGGTTCGAATAAATGGTCGATAGTCTCGAATGTTTTGGCGTGGTAAAAATGAGCTTCATCATTTTCTAAAATACAGTAGCTGGGAACAAAAATCTGTCCACCACGAGGAAAGGTTACACTGCCGGGATTGATGAAGGTAATAGAGCCGATCACTTGTTTGCAGGGATGATGAGTATGCCCGTATAAAACATAATCTGCCTGCTTTTTTTGTGCGGCATGATGAAGTTTTTCTAAACCAAAATCGACCTGATAGGTATCACCATGAGTGATGAAAAATTGTTTGTGATCAATGGTCAGCAGCAGCTCTTTAGGAAAATCACTGTAATCATTGTTTCCTTTGACAATATAGAAATGAGGAATGCTTTTTTGGTCAATCGGTTTTCCGACATCACCACAGTGAATGTAATAATCGGCATCCGGATGATGTGCGATAATGGACATCACTGTATCATTTTTCAGATGAGAATCACTCATAATAATTATTTTCATAGGTATCCTTCCTTTAATCTAATTGGGTTTTATGCTATTATATTAACATGATAGAAGAAAGAAAGCGAGGATGAATATGCGCTCATTTATTGAATTTAAAGACGTTAGAAAGTCTTACGTCATGGGAGAAGTAACGATTAATGCCAGTGATGGCGTTAACTTTGAAATTAATCAAGGAGAGTTTGTGGTGATTGTGGGAGCTTCCGGAGCAGGGAAAACTACGATCCTAAATCTTTTAGGAGGAATGGATTCGCCAACTAGCGGAACGATCTATGTGGATGATACGAATATTGCCGGCTTTGATCAGCAGCAGCTGACAAAATATCGTCGTGATGATATTGGCTTTGTATTTCAATTCTATAACTTGATTCAAAATTTAACGGCTTTGGAAAATGTTGAATTAGCTTCGCAAATTTGTAAAAATCCATTGGATTCTAACGAAGTGATGGATCGTGTGGGGCTAGATGAACGTAAAGCTAACTTCCCGGCACAGTTATCCGGAGGAGAACAGCAGCGTGTTGCTATTGCTCGTGCAATCGCTAAAAATCCTAAACTGCTTCTTTGTGATGAGCCGACAGGTGCCTTAGACTATAAAACCGGTAAAACTATTTTAAAACTATTAAGAGAAATGGCGGATCGCTATCAAATGACGGTTGTGGTGATTACCCATAACTTAGCCATTGCACCGATGGCAGATCGTGTCATTCATTTGAAGAATGGGAAAGTAGAAGATATGGAATTGAATCCGGAACCTACTTCGATTGATTTGATTGAGTGGTAAGATGAAGAAAAAAGCTTATCAACTGGTTTTTAGAAGAGGTCTTAGAAAAACAAAATCTCGTTTTCTTTCTATCTTTGTCATTGTTTTTTTAGGGGCTTCCTTTTTTGCCGGATTAAGAAATACGCCGATCACAATGCAAAAATCGATGGATGCTTATTTAAAGCAGCATGACTATGGTGATTTAAATCTTATTTCTTCTTTTGGCTTTACGCAGTCCGATATTGATAAGATTGCGTCCATCGAAGGAGTCAGCAAAATTGAAGGGGCTTATCGAACCGATGTTGTTTTAAAACAGGAAGACCTAAAAAAAGAAGTGAATGTGATTGCTCATGGACAGACTCAGAGGTTTTATTCACCGGATATTATCGAGGGACGCAACATTGAAAATGATGGTGAATGTCTTATTGATGCCCGTCTCGAAGATTTGGATTTATTAGATAAAACGATCACCATTCAAAATGATACTGGTGAGTTGAATCTGAAAGTAGTGGGAATTGTTCATGATTCTCGTTATATTTCAAATATTCAAAGAGGGACAAACTCTTATACGAATGCTGAAAATGAAGGGTTCATTATCGCAAGAAACAATGACATAAAAACACTTGCGATTCCAAGTGAATTAGGAGATCTGCGTAATCATGAAAATATTTATAATGAAATTGTGGTGGGGTATGAAGTAAGTCAGACGATTGGTTATTTTGATAATCAGTATGATGATGTGACCCGCACGGTAAAAGCGAATATTACGGATATGCTGCAAAATGATTTGGTAAAGACAAAAAAAGAAATTGTCGGACGTTATGAAGATGAACTAAGCGGTCCGTTAAAAGAATATGAAGATGGATTAGAGGAATATAATCGTAATAAAGAAGAATTCACTAAGACAATCAATAACGCTAAAATTCAATTGCTGGAAGGAAAAATAGCGATCATTGAAAATAAAAAACAATTATTAGATGCGCAGAGTCAGCTGAATGAACAGACAGCTACAGCGGGAGGGGAAATTGACTCATTAAATCAGAAAATCAAACAATATCAAGAAGAGATCAATGCGATTCCAAAAGTAGATGTTGCTTTGCCAGATAAACCTGTTGATCCGGTTTTGCCGCCTCAGGATCAGATTGAGGGATCATTGGATCAAATCAATCAGGAAGCAAACAAAAGCTTAGAAGAATTAAAAGACAAAGTGAATGTCATGAGTGAGAAACTGCAGACGACATTAAATGGTGTTAAGCAGCTGATCAATGCCAATGTCGAATTAACGAAAGCCAATAATGAATTAGAGCAGGCTTCTTTGGAAGTGCAGAAACAAGAAGCAGCTTTAGAAAATACAGAGATCGATACGACTCGGCAGTTAGAAGAGGCAAAAGCACAGTTGGACGATGCGAAAATACAGATTGATGAGGCACAGCAGAAAATCAAGGATATTCCTGACGGTGTTCTGTACTCGCTGACGAAAAATGAAAATGCCGGGGTTGTCAGTTATCAAAATGATACACAGGCAATGGATGCATTGTCGAAGGTGTTCCCATTAATGTTCTTTTTAGTCGCAGCATTAGTTTCGCTGACCACGATGACACGTATGGTGGAGGAGCAGCGTCTGCAAAACGGAACGCTGAGAGCATTAGGATATTCCAAAAAAGATGTCATGCTTTTATATATTAAATATGTATTATTAGCTACGTTCTTTGCCAGCATATTGGGGATTGCCTTTGGTACAGTTTTCTTTACAAACATTATCTATTATTTATATACGAGTCTGCTTTATCAGGTAAATGCGGCGATTCATATTCATTTAACTCCGTATATTATTCCATTAACACTGTTTATTTCGGTAATCATTACATTAGCGGTTACGGCTTATGTGATCTATGCTGAATTAAACAGTAATCCGGCAGTACTTCTTCGTCCTAAACCGCCGAAATTAGGTAAACGTATCTTCTTAGAAAAGATTAATGTGATTTGGAAGCGCCTGAACTTTAATCAGAAAGTTACGGTCAGAAATATGTTCCGCTATAAAAAACGTTTCTTTATGTCTATTGCGGGGATTGCCGGCTGCAGTGCTTTGATTGTGACTGGATTTGGTATTAAAAATTCTATTAAACAGATTATCCCACTACAGTTCAATGAAATATGGAACTTTGATGGCAGTGTCAGTTTAGATGCTGAAATCGACAGTGACAATTTAACGGAAGTGGTGAATAATGTCAGTGCTCAATATAATGTGGCAAAAGCAATGGCGATCAGTGAAAAATCAACAGCTATCACTTCTTCAAAACATGCCAAAGAGTTAAATGGAACATTTAGAGTGTTATCAGAACGTTATAATGATCTGGTTCATTACTATGATGATGATCTTAATGAATTGCCTTTAGAAGACGATGGAGTTATCATCAGTAAGAAAACCGCGGAGTTATTGAAAGTGAAGTTAGGAGAAAAAATTACGTTAACTATTCACGCTCAACCCTATTCAGTAACGGTTTCGAATATATGTGAGAACTATTATGGACACTATGTATATATGTCAAAAACGATGTATGAAAATTTAACTAAGGAAACATTAACCTATAATCAGATTTTATTTAGAATGAAAGATAATAATACAGAGCTGGAAGATCCGCTTGCTACTGTTTTAAAGGAACAAAAGCATGTCAAGAGTGTACAGTTCATATCTTCTGCAAGTGAAAACTTTAATACGATGATCAAAAGTATCGATATCGTTGTGGTGATTATCATTGTGGTGGCAGCGATACTTGCCTTTGTCGTTTTATATAATTTAACCAATATCAACATACAAGAACGTATGAATGAGATTGCTACAATAAAGGTGCTGGGTTTTTATCCGAAAGAAGTTTATGATTACGTTTTTAGAGAAAATATTCTCTTGTCTGGCATTGGCGCAGTTTTAGGATTAATGTTTGGAACTCTGCTGCATCAGTTCGTTATTCGTACAGTAGAAATTGATGCAACGATGTTTTATCGTTCTTTGGATTTAATGAGTTATGTCTATGCCTTAGTCTTGACGGTTCTATTTACGTTTATTATCAACCGGATCATGCGTAAGAGCTTGGATGAAATTGATATGATTGAGTCTTTAAAGAGTATTGAATAATGTAAAAAGGATGTTCCCCTGATTTCTAGGGGACATCCTTTTATTAGTTAACTAAAACTATAATTTTTCAAATTGATCAATAAAATACTTACGCTGAACTTTTAAACTGCTTTTTAATTTTTTAGTAAGGTACTCACTTAATGATACCGAAAGCAGAAGATATCCAGCAATCTCAAATAGGGTTAAGGATAGAATAAAGGGCTGTTTAAAAATAAAGTAAAGCATCATGGAGAATGCTAGAATATAGATCGCATATCTTAAACTTTTACCTCCTAAAAACAAATCATAAATAGAAGCTCGAGCTTGCTTAAGTGTATCATTGATGTGTCGTATATACATGGCACATTTTTCTTTTGTGAGTTCTTCATCAGGATTAATAAAGTCTTGAACGATTTCAATTTTTATCATAACTAACCTCCTTAATGTATTTATTATACCAATTAATAAAAAAATATACCAGTATTGTGCAACGCCTCTGTATAAATATTTAAATAAAGAGATGAGAATATCTATTTTAATGGATAGAGGAAACAGTGTGAATTCAAAAAAATAGGATAGAAAGATAATTTCTTTCTATCCTATACCATTAGCTGAATTTGACGCCGTCATCTAATGAAGCATAAACATTTACACGACCAAAAGTCTCAGTGTCGATCGTAACTACATTTGTTTGTGGTTGATCAACGATAACATATGTTAAGTCTCCATAATATCCCGGGTTAATCTGCCCAATCTGATTTCCGTAAATGGGCGCTGCACCTAGTGGATACACGTTCCACGCTCCCCCAGATTGAGGGAATGTTACCGTTCCAGTATTAGACTCAGCTGAAGGAGTAGAAGCATTCAGCACTTCTCGAATATCACCGTCATTAACCCAGCATAATCCTTGATCTAATAGATAAGGATTTTTTGCATCTGCAATGATTTTAGTAATCGTTCCTGTATCTCTTGCCATATCAGAGGCATTTAAATGTTCGCTAATAGGTGCGTTTGAACTTGTATAGCAAGTGCTAAATCTAACAATGTCACCAATACTATAAGCTTGAACATGAGTTGAATTGTTTGGAGTAGGGAGAGGAGATGTTTGATCATTCGATAGAGTTAAACCAAATCCGTCAACGACTCCTTGAACGACACCATCTGCAATTGCATATTTGTTAGATTGATATGTATGGATATCAGAAGCATTTGAAATAAAACAAACTTCCAATAAAGCACCGCTCATTCCTAAACTATGAACTCTGTTAATAACACCGAAATTCTCACGCTTAACACCATCAAACATTGAATCATTATCACGTAAAGTGAAAAAATTTGCCATATGCTTCATAATCTCTTGTTCTACGGTAATGCCTGATTCTTCATGAACAACGTATATTTCTGACCCATAAGCAGCACTTGAAGCACTGTTAAAATGCACCTCTAATATGTATGTATAGGCATTGCTAATATTTAAGCAGCCCTTGCATAAATCTTGAAATGCATCTCTATTTTGATCGTATACATCTACAACAGCATATTTACTAAGTTTAGGAGCGAGGATATTCACAAATTCTCTTGTTAAATTTGCTTCTCTATATCCGTTACCGCAAGCTCCTGCATCACCAGCACCATGTCCGCTGATTAATAAAATTTTCGCCATTCGGTTTTCCTCCTCATTTTGTAACATTTAAAATGTCTTGTAATGTTGTATAAGCTTCTTTGATGTATTTAGCGATGGCTAAACCAATGGTTAAAACAATACTAGCTATATTAACTATTTCTCCCCATTCAGTACTAGTTCCGCCTATAAAGATAATAGCTAAATCTACCGAAGCGACTAACATCAAAGTTCCTAGAATTAATACTGCAAATTGTACCAATCCTTTAAATAATTTTTTAAAACTAAATTGTTCTTTTTTAATGCTCAAATTTTTATAAAGACTTAATACAATATTAGCTCCATATGCCATTACAAAAACACCATATACTGCCATAATTGTTTTCATATCATTTAAAATTGTTTGTAACAATATTAGTTATCCTCCAATATAAAAAGAACGCTCTGTAAGGCAGTATTAATCTTGCAGATACGTTCTAGTATTATAAAAATGAGTTATCTCTACGACATTGTTTGAATACATCCAGAATATAATTGTATTGTTCATCGAGATAACCGTTTTTTATTCCTCTGCGCTCTGTATAATCGTGATAGTCCACATAAATATCCATGATATGTTCATATTCTTCCATTTTATGCTTTCTTCCATTATTGCAGGAATTAGCGAAATCTAAAATTTCACCTCTAATTCTCTTAGCCTCTTTTATATCACTTTCTACAATGTGCTTGTCTAATTCTTCTTTTACTTCTTTTATTTCAGATTGAATTGTGGTTATGTTTTCCATCATATCTTGATTCAGCTTTTTGCCAGACCATTTAAATGCCAAACCAATCCAATTTGAAAGGGTAGAGTAGGGGCTAATTTTAATAGGTGTAATCTGTATAATTACTCCAATGCCTGCAAGAAGACCAGCAAGCCATGTATAATTGTCTTGAATATATTTAATAAACTCAGACATGGTGTCTCCTTATAAAATTGTATTTAAAAGCCAGTCGTTTTGACTAGCTGTACCCTACTTAGATTAAAGTATCTCTGATTTATTATGTATTCTTAATAATATTTTGTTTTTCTTCTTGAGTGATCCAACCACATGATACAAACAGGGCTAAATCTGCATCAGCAAATAGCTTCATATTATAATATTCTCTTATAATTTTATATTCCATTATTTGATACCTGCCTTTAACTTTGCGATTTCTAATATGAGCTGAGAATTGATTTTCTCCTGTTCGCTTGGTTGATAAGTAACAGGGGAATATAGTGATTCCTTTTCTTCATCGGTTAAAAGAGTAGGGATCATATCTACTAATTTATAGTTGTATCTGAATTGAGCATCAATAATGGGGTAGCCATATTTTCTAATTAAATAATTAGGTTGACAATGCCCATAAACATCCCCATCTTCTCCTTCATCAATATAGATGTATCCTTGATCTGTTAATTCTTGTTCAGTATGGAAAGCAGTTCCTTCAATACTGATGATACAATTATTTGTATCTAGTTTTGCGTATACTTTGTACATTATTTATCTCCTTTCTATAATGGTTCTTTAGTTATTAATAAATTTCTTATTGATACGCTATATTCGGTATCTGTTTCAATAGGGAAAGAAGTTTCATCTGTTTTTTTAAATCGTAATCTCACACGATTTTTAAGAGCTTCTGTGCTAAAAGTTTTTAAAGTATAATTAAACTGTGTCCCTCCAGCATATGCAATAGCGGCTTCTATAGATGTCGTTGCTCCCGATAAATCAGACGGTAGCCACATATTAAAATTCAACAAATCATTTTTAGCCTTATTAGAAGCTGTAATATTAGAATCTGCATAAATACCGTCATAAAATATAACGTATCTTTGACACCTCATTAATGCAACAGTATAATCTTCTTTAATGTGTGGGTAAGCGATTGTCCCTTCGAATAAGTCACAATATATTAACTTAACCGAAGAATTTGGCTGTACATCGATATTTAATCGATCCTTACTAACAATCGCAGAATCAAACGTAAAAATGTTTATTCCGGATTCTAATTTCTTAACTCCATATAATAATACATCCCCTGTGACCAAAGCTACTTTAACTGTTGCAGTATATTTTCCATTTGTTAATGGGTTGTTTAATATTTGGACTAAACCATGTGTCGTTGTGTCCGTGTTTGTTATAGTAATTCCGTCATTCTCTACCGTTAATGACATTTTGTTTATTCTCCACATATCCACTGTATATATGGTATTACCAGCACTCATGTAACTGCTCAGTCCTCTTTGGTTACATTGAAAATCACCATTGACTAATAGATTAGGGCGATATAGATTGTCTACAACGGCTTTTATTGTAGGCGCATTGATATTACTATTACTTTCTAAAGTCGTTTCTGTGACAGCTTGTATGGGAGCTTTTTGAGACGTTTTAATTAATTTCATATTTAGGCTTCCTTTCTATAATGGTTCACAAGACAATGTTATATCATAGATACATGCCATTACAGTTAATGGTTCCGCAAATTCTGCGCGCAGTTGAATTCTTATTTTGTTTAAGGCAAGTGAATTATAAGATTTATAATTAATATTTCCCCCACTTGAATTGTAAGACCAACAATCAAAAGATGTAATACTTGGTATATTGGCCATTGGACTATAACCTGTGTTAAATAAATAAAAATTGTTACTATACGCATAAGTAATCGGCACGCATCCATGTATAAGTTGTAAATATCTTGTGCACCTTGCTAATGCTATTGGATAATCTTCTTTTACATGAGGATAAGCAATATCCCCCTCGAATAGGTCGATATATTCAAATGTATGTTCTTGAGAGTCTTTAATAAAGGTAACTAGCAATAATGCATTCTTATTACTTATATAAGCTAAGTTCATTGTATTCTTCCCTCCATAGTCGAAAGAATAAGTGACATCTTTTTCTTTTACAATTAAAGTACAATAGCGAACTATATTATCAAATTTAAAAGATATAGCATACGTTTTGTTTGGAACAAAATCCATAGGAATATATTGTCCTAGTCCAACAGTGACATTGGATATTATTTTGATGCTATTTGTTGTTGATGTTAATTTTGCACTCGTTACACCTGTTGTTGACTGCAAATACCACATATCCATTGTTAATTTTGCTGCAAGGATATTTAATTTATATTCACTGCTTCCTCTTTGATTAACTTGAAAATCATTATTTATTAGTAATTGTTTTCTTGGAACATAATCATAAACTTTATATCCTGTTGGTATATTAGCAATATCCCCTTGATAATCAATTATTGTACCGACTGGTAATGTATCTCCAACAACTCCGTCTGTTTCTAGTGTGGTTACTCGATCATCTATTGTTCTTACTACACGAACAGAGGGGGCGTTTTGGGTAGAATTGGATTCTAATGAATCTTCTACTTTACCTACGTTTAGTGGAGTTTGTTGGAATTTCTTTTGTATATATTGTGCCATTTAATACCTCCTAATAAATTTCTGCGTCTGCCCAATACTTAGTTTTGTATATCCTAACAAGACCACTTGTTAAAGATACTAAATTAACAAGAAGATAATTAGGAGTTCTTCCAAAGACAGGACTATTTGTGTTAATAAGTTCGCCTGAATCAATGGCGGTAATTGTAGGACTGACTCTGAATGGAATATCAAAATTAATTGTCATTGGAATTGTTTGCCCAGTAATGGCAGCGTTACTAGAAAATGAAATATAAATATATCGTCCGAACCTTTTACATAGAGCCAGTTCTTCGCTGTAAGACTTTGGTACAAATGGCGTCGCTAGTTCACCATACTCAAGCTTAGCCCAATTTATAATATTCGTCTTTTTATTTTTTAAATGAATTCCTGCAATTAATCCTCTTGTACCACTATCCATGTAAATTTCTGTAAAAATATTACCATCCGCAAAATAAGCATTATGCATATTACCATCAACACCATTGCTAACAGTGTTTAAAGAAAATGTATCAACGTATTTTTTGCCATCTACAGAGAATGAAAAAGTAAATACTTTATTTAATACTCTTGATTTAACCAGTTCTACATGTTGTAGTAACCCGATTTGATTATCCCCGAAGACACTTATTCCTTTTTCATCCTTTTGAAACAATATTTCTGATACAGTAGAAGTTCCACGGTGTATTTGCCATCTATCGCAAGCATATGATCCCGAACTAGGTGCAAGAACACTTTCACCCCTTTGCCAAATCTGAAAATCACCATTGATTAATAAATTAGGATTACTAAATGGTGGCTCTGCAATTTTATAGTTATCTGGGACAGGTTCTTCTCCTGTATATAAAAAACCGCTTCCTACAGGTAACGTATCACCAACTGCGGCATCTCCTTCTACAAGCAACTTCTTTGTTTCAGTTTCACTCTCCCAAACTGGTTGAACTGAGCTTTTAAGTTTTGCAGTGTTTACTACAATATCATTGTCAATTACGGATAAAATATCCACTTCTGATCCATCATTCTTTTTACCTTTGAAACTAACATTATTTTCTAATACAGGATTAGTTTTACTTAAAAAGCTTCTATTAACAGCATTTATACTTGGCGCATCTGTCATTGAATCAGAATCTATTGAGTTAATAATCGAACCATCATTTAAAGCTGTTATTTGTGTTACTTTTCTAATTCTTTTTTTCTTTTTAATTATCAATCTTTGTTATCTCCTTTTATTTCCATTTACCAAATGCGGTGTATTGTATAGTCACAATTCCTGCTGTGCTGGTATCAGCCGAGCAAGTTACCGATGATATTTTAGTTTGATTTCTTATTACGCCTATCACACTACAATATTTATAATCACCGTCATTCGCTGTGGAGGTAACTATTGTTGGATTGTCTACAAAAGGTACAGGAAAGATAAATGGATCGCTTATTGTATTTCTAAAACCTGTGCCATTTGCAACAAAAGTTCCTAAATTAAAATATTTTCTATGATAACATATCATGAATCCATTTGGGAGTTTTAAAGCTGCTCCATTTTCATTTTCGATAACTTCAAAACTTTCTAGTGTAGGGATTGCTTTCGTCATATTTTACCTTGTCTCCTATATTTCATAGTTTAATTTTTTCCTATTGTATAGATGGTTTACCAGCTTCTACCCATTCTGTGTAGTTACCAATATAAAGTAAGCCATTTTCTTGTTTTATATAAAATGTTTGACCATTTAATACATCACTTAGTTTTGTATCATTGTCGATATACACTTGATCTGCACTGGTTTCAATCATCACTGCTTTACCTGTGCTATCTGTTAGTTGTACTTTAACCATTTCTTTAGAGCTGTCTCGTATTGTAGCCATAGACATAGATTTTTGCACATTACCATCTAAATCTATAGTGCTTAAATAACCTTCAACTGTGTTACCATTTTCTAAAAAGACTTCTGATGCTTCATAGGTTTCATCTACTTCCTCATATCCGGGAGGAGTAGGTTGATCGGCATCAATTAAAACTTCTGCTCCAATAGGAAGCGTATCTGTTCCATTTTTCCCTACTATTTTGAACTGCGGCTCCCATACATCATTTACTTTAATAAAGAGATACTGGGCATAGTCACCGACTTCTTCAGTATTAATATAACTATCGCCATTTCTTCCTAGAGATGGGTTGGGAACACCTATACCATTTAGAATGGTCAAACCATTGAAATCACCGTTTAATACTTTTTGATTTACATTGTCAATTAATTCTCGTGTAGTGTTTGTTGTCGCATCAATAAGAGACTGAACATTTTCACTGGTTGTATTATATAAATTATCTAAACGTGTATTGTTGTCAGCGACTAATTTGTCTATTGTATCTTGCTGCAATGCAGCAACGTCCTGTAATTTTCTTGTGTCTTCTAAAATCGTTTTTATTGCGGGATTAATGTGATCACGTAATTCTTGCATCAGGAAATCACTTAATACCATTTTCCAAGTCTCTTCGTCAGCTGGAAGAGGATTACTTTTTCCCGAACTTTTATTCACTCGAATATTAATCACGTTTGTATTCTTTACTTCATCATCTTGAGCAATTGACAGGGATAAAGCGATTATTCCACTTTCCTCAAATACTTCTTTTGGGAAGACAAGAGTGTCATCTTCAAGCATTTTAGGTGTAGTGACATATTGTTTGTTTTTTCCATAGGCAATAAATGGAATGATAATATGTCCGTTATACACTGGATCTCTTATAAGGGCTACTTTAACGTTTTCACTATATTGTGTTGGAAATGTTTCAAAATTTTTTTCTAATGTTAATCCGTTTTGTGTAATAATATAGTTCATTTATTCTCCTTTCTATGTTTGTTTATTTTATAGATTTTTTTAATATCATGGAAAATATTGATTTTTAATATTGTAAGTCAGATTATAAATAAGGTTTTAATAAAAAATTAGTATTTAATAATATAATTCAATATAATATACGGCTGCATATTATTATGAACCTGTCCGTCACCAGTGTTACCGATGTTTGTTGTTGCAGTATGCGTATGAGCGCCGCCACTGCTAACTGTAATGGTATGACTATGTGCACCATTAGATGCAACTGTAACAGTGTGTGTATGTACCCCACCACTTCCCATACTATGAGCGTGATTACCACCAATAGCCGATATACTATGATTAGGGGTTCCTTCATCCCATGTGATTAAACTACGTTCCACAGAATATGGTTGACCATAGGGATAATATTTTAATCTATTTTTGTCTGTAGCACTTCCATCAACATATAACGGAATATTCAAGTTTCCACTATTATTAATGGTATGTGTATGTCCGCCAGCGCTATCACTTGTTGAAGTATGTGCGTGACTTCCTGCGCTTGTGTTTGATGCACTATGCGTATGAGCACCGCCACTGTTCACTGTAGTCGTAGCACTGTGATTATGTGCTGGAATTTGATTGGTCGTAAGTGTGACTGTTTTGGCTCCACCGGTAATCCCTAGTGTTTTAAAATCGTTATCTTGGTCATCCATTCCAACTGGAATGCGGCTTCTTAAATCAGGTAAATTAAACGTTGTACTTCCGTCACCAGCACCATATTTAGTGCTAATAACATCAAATAATTTAGCGTATTCAGTTCTACTAATTGCCTGTCCTTGACATAATAAGTAGCCACTCGGAGCCGTTTCCCCAGCGAATTGAGATATTACTCCTACAGGCGTTGTGTGATCTCCTTCAAAAATAAATTTATGTTTAGATGATCCATCACTCCAAACCGGTGCGACAGATGAATTAATTTGTGATGGCAGGGTTACTGTACCCATATAAATTTTATCGTCACTCGATACTTTTGTTAAATTTGCATATGTGCCAAGTGTAGTTTTTCCAAAGATCGATATGTTATTTGGTATTTTTACTCCACTAGCCATTGTGACACTTCCTGTAAATGTACCCCCGCTTTTTTGCATATATTTCAGCAAATCCGGACTATCTATGGGAACTCCTTCTCCCCATGTACCATCAGAATTTTTAAAATAAAGCGTGGTACCTTCCCATTTGTGTTCCGGAATAAATTCTCCGGCATCGAGCATACGCTTGTATTCTTCTAAATTGATAGTTAAAGTACTTTGCATTTTATCGGTATTATCCTGTTGCTGTTCTGCCACTGATATAAGGGCATTGACTTCGCCTTGTTGCTTAGCCGCTTCTTTCTGTAAATTAGAGGCATTCATCTGTTGGTTAGTAGCTGCGGTTTGCTGATTTTCAGCTTCCGTAATTAAATCATTTATTTTCCCTTGTTGTTTTGTAATGGTGGTTTGTTGATCTGTTGAAGTCTTTATTAATTTATTTACTTCCCCCTGCTGTTTTTTTGCTTCTGATTGTTGTCTTATAACTTCTTCTTGCAAGTTGGTAGTATTCGTCTGTTGTTGCTCTGTCAAGGCTTGCTGATCAGAAGCCGTTTCTTGTTGCTGTTTAGCTTCCTTCATTAATTCTCGTGTAGTATTTGTTGTTGCATCAATAAGAGATTGCACATTTTCGCTGGTTGTATTATATAAATTATCTAAACGTGCATTGTTGTCAGCAACTAATTTGTCTATTGTATCTTGCTGCAATGCAGCAATGTCCTGTAATTTTCTTGTGTCTTCTAAAACTGTCTCTATCGCGGGATTAATGTGATCACGTAATTCTTGCATCAAGAAATCACTCAATACCATTTTCCATGTCTCTTCGTCAGCTGGAAGAGTATTGCTTTTACCAGAACTTTTATTCACTCGAATATTAATTACATTTGTATTCTTTACTTCATCATCTTGAGCAATAGAGAAGGATAGGGCAATGATTCCACTTTCTTCAAATACCTCTTTTGGAAAGACGAGAGTATCGTCAGTGAGCATTTTAGGTGTAGTGACATATTGTTTATTATTTCCATAGGCAATAAATGGAATAATAATATGATCGTTATACACTGGATCTCTTATAAAGGCTACTTTAACATTTTCACTATATTGTGTGGGGAATGTTTCAAAATTTTTTTCTAATGTTAATCCATTTTGTGTGATTTGAAACATTATTTTAATCTCCAACTTTTGTTAAAAGAAAATCTTTCATTTGTCTGATTAAATGAACCTGTTGATCATTAACTAAGACAAGAGACCGTCTAGCATTTTCAATGATTTTTTCACCGTCTTCATTAATAACGGAATAGGTATAAGCGATGGTTTCTCCTTCAGAAGTCATCATAGAGGTGAAACTAGTAATAATTGTTTTATTCATAATAATTCTCCAATCTTTGTAAATAAGAAGTAAAGAAATTAGATACTTCTCCTACAAAACTATTTTCTTTGTTGTAAATTTCTTGTATCGTATCCTTGTTTAGCTTAGTTACTGTATCTGAAACTTTTGTTGAATCTTTAACTAATCTATTATTTTCATATCCAAGCTGTTTAGCTTTTATATTCCAAAAAAATTTTAAATTAGAAGTTCCACCAACAATAAAGTAATCAGGATACATTTTTTTTGCATATATATCACCTAAGCCACATTTTGTTAACTGTATATAATATTGATTTTTTGAATTAATTGTTTCTCTAAAAATAGGATCAATATAAATAATACACTCCCCATTTGCAGCAATATAGCCAATACCACTGTCTTCAAATATTGGATCAGGTGATTCCACAGCATTAAGTAATCTTGTACTAAAATTTTGTGTTTGCACAATACGACTTTTAGTGCCATTAACAATTAGAGATGAACACGTTGCTTGTCCAAGCGAACTAATTGCGGAAGTAAGTCCCATAAGACTTATGGATTTAGCTGATATGGTTTTAACTCCGGTCATACCGAAAGATGAAAATCCTGTGTCAACTAAGACTGTTCCATCACTAAATTTGGGATCATTTTTAGCTGTGAATTTCCAACCGAAAAATTTGTCAGTTGCACCAGTTTTTTTCATATAAAGATTAAAATTTCCATATACCTTACCAGTAACCTCTGGATCATCATAAGATGTATTTTCTACTACATATGATAGTGCATTAGCCGAAACATCTAATCCACCGATCATACCACTTTTTGCAGTTATTTTCCCTTGAAAATCTCCGTTAATACTTTTCATTTTACCCATAGTATCAACAGTAAAGTTAGAACCATTTGTAATGGTATTACCATTAATTGTAGAGCCACTAATCATTCCACCAGAAATTGTGCTTCCTTTTATAGTTGAGCCATTTATCAATCCACTTGCTATAATATCTTTTAAATTTAATGCTCCATTATTATCTATAAAAACAATATTGTTACCATCTTTTTGAATAGTAAAGACTTTTTGATATTTGCCATCTTTATTCGTTGAATTCAGCGTTAACCCATTCTCATCGAAAATCATCGTACCACTCTTACTTGATAATTTTAGAGTCTCACCAATAATTAATCTCCCAATCAAAGTTTCAGCATTTATACCATAGGTAGCCTTTTTTTCGTTTGTGAGGGGATCAATATACCAATACTTCCCTATTGCTGTTTTAACGGTTTCCCAATCATCATCAGTAAGTAAGATTGAAGTTTCAGTCAGTTTCATTTGCTCCGGTTCGTAAACATCTTCTATATCATCGTATGCGCGTAAAGTAAGCCCATTTTTATCCGTAGTAACTTTTCTTTTCTTGTCGTTAAAGATTTTTAGTTTTGTTAGGTCCAATCCTTCTTTAAGCCAATCTTGTACGACTGCATTACCTTCTGCTCCCTGTGATGCCTGATGAGTAGTGTAAGAGTAATTGGTTGACATGCTTTTGGCAGAATTTAATATATTTTCGATATCAGATAACAGATGATTCGTTTTTGTTGTCGATGAAAAAATTAAGGGGATATTATCTTGTGAATTTAATGCTTTTTCACAGCTGATCAAGCGAACCTTGTATACATAATCATCTATGGAAAGATGAATCCAGCAGCCTAGCTGAAGCTGTTCAACATGATTTCTAAATTGTTCTATTGAAAGAAAATCTTTGAATTGTCCGGTAATATTGATATGATGGGTAGAAGATTTCATTAGTTCTTGTGAAGCTATTTTAATAAATTCTTCCGCTTTAGCAATCATTTGACTGTTGTTTAGCGTGGCAGAGACATAGTTCTGATTTTCATAGGTATCTTCTCTGCGATAAGTATTAAACAGTGTCCATAGTGAATGTCCTAGAAATAACTTTAAATCCAATACCTCAGCAATATCACTCTTTATTTTTTCTATCATTGAAAGTGTATCTGTACATCTTTTTAATTCATCAACTCGCAGATCATATTCCTTTTTGATTAGATTCTTGCGATTAAAGTAGGGAACATAAAAGCTTTCATAGAAACTCGCTCCATATTGTCCCTGACCTAGGTCAGCTAAGATATTTAAAGCGGCTTCATAAGCATCTGAAAATGATAATAGGCGATTTTTAGAATAATAACACAAAGCAGTTTTGAATTGAGATTCACTGTCAGAATATGGAATATTGATAAGATCATAAATACTTCCATGTTCTTCATCATCGGATAATTCCTTTTCGATCTTTTGTTTTAAATAGATCTCATACTCATTATTAATAATAATGGTCAAAGTGTCAGAAAGAAAAGAATCTTCCTTGTCAGAATATTTATAGATATGAATTTTACCAGACCAACGGCATTCGTAAATACCTGAATTATTTTGTCCTAAATAGTCAAATGATTCAGTCTGTAGTGTAGCGGTATATCCCTGTGATAAGATAAATTGTATGTAATTCTTAATTGCACTTTCTGCTGTTTGCTGACTGGTTGATGCACTGACTTTGGATAATCCGATCGGACTGATCTCTTTGAGCAGCACTTTTTCTAATTCTTTTTGAGCTGTTTTTTCATCATCTAAAACCGTAGGCAGCAAGCCAGATTCCAAATAATATTTGAAATCGATAATACTATAATTCAGGCTGGTGAGATAAGCATAACCTACTTGAGCATCATCTATTTCAACGAATGCATTATCAGTCAGCACTTTGTTGTTATCATCATCGTATTTGTAACTGGCATAGGAATGATGATTGTATTTTTTGACTAATGCATTAAAGCTTTCTTTTAATGGATCATTATCACAATGAATTTGATATTCATTTAAATAACAGTTATATAAAACATCATAATCTTGCAGTTTGTCAACTAGCGCTTTAGGCATACCTTGTTTCATATCATCTGAGAAATAATAGATATAATCTGAACCGTTAGGATTTAAATTTCTGATCGTCGCACTCATTAATTCATCGCCGGCTTTTAAGCGGAAGCAATTTTTTATTTGGTCAGCATTATCTTCAAGACTGATCGATTCAGCGATATTATCTGTACTGATAAATATAGAGGTTTCTTCACCATAGGGTTCCATAATCTGTTCATTGCCGCATTTAGAACAGATCTTCATTTGATCTTCACGATGCCCGCAGTGCTTACAATAATACAGTAGGTCATAAACATTTATCGTTCTATTAAGACTGTCAAATTGAAATAAACATTCTGTTTCATCGGCAATCTCCATCAAAGCATCGTATATACTGATATTGTCAAAGGTAAATGTTTTTTGAACTTTCCTTAGCGATAATGCGACATAACCGATGGAATAATGGGGAATTTTTTCCATTAACCGATTTAATAATGAGGCTTTCGGGTATTCCTCATTATAAAATGTAGTAGGGATCGTATATTCTTCTCTTAAAATATCATTCTTAGTATTGATTTCAATATTATATAAGTTAATTTGACTGAGTTCTGCTTCACATAAACTGATTCCACTTAAATGTTTTATGGTTGAATCATTTTCGTCTAATGATATTTTTGCTTCATAATATCCGGCAGGTTCAGGAATATAAATCGTTTTAAGAGAAGTAAGCTGATCCCATTGTCTGCACGAAATACCATCGAGTTCTTTATAGATGTCTGCATATATTTCATCTGCCGCATTAAAGTTAAATGAAATTTTTGTATTCATTACATTTTGAATGATGCCATGTTTTTCTAACATTTTATCAGCGACTACAAGTTTTAATTCTTCCGTATTACCTAGAATATCTTTTGGCAAAGTGTTAAGGCTTTTATTATTCACTATACCACCACCGTTTTTCTAATTGGAAAATAAGAAAGTTTAATCAGACATTTTCTATTGCAAGATATTTTATTTAAAGAAGAATCATAGGATTTATTTAAATGTGGGAATATATAATTAAAATCCTTTTTGACATTGTGTTCTAGGCTGGAATAGATGGAAAAATTTGTGTAATCGACCTCAATCCTCTCATTTTCTTTGCAATTAGCAATTTTCATGACACGGTTTTCTTCAGAGTGATTAAAAAAAAGAAAATCACCCGCTTCTTTTAACTCGATAGACATGGATAGGGGATAGCAAGAGCCAATGCGATCTGTATCTAAGATGAACTCATATTGAGCATCTTTTGTAAAATCACAGCAAAGGGTCCTTTTCTTACCATGTGCCCAAGGAGAGTCTGTCATGAAAGTGAGTTCTAAGCCGTATATCTTAGTTTTAAAAGTGATCGGGGAGATCGTTGTAAAAGTCCCTTCATAAAAAATATCATCATATTCTTCTTCAAAGGGCTGAAACTCAAAATATTTTTCTGTTTGCAGCCATTCTGTAATTTCTCTAACCTCATCTAAATCAAATTCTGATAACAGTCCATTCTCTTTGTTTTTACAGATTTGAAAAGTTGCGGATAATGGCTGATCAAACTTGCTTTCAGCGATCATAAAGCGATTATTTGATCGTTGTTTAAAAGAGGTGAAACTTAATGAAGATCCAGCAGTAATATTTACACCTGAATTTCCATTGAAATTACATATAAGACAATTAAAATCAGATAGATTTTTGTCTCTGTAATTAAAATCATTAAATAACATTATCTATGATCACCTAATTTCTTTTGAATATCTTTAATACTCATTTCGACTGTATTTTGATAGTGTATTTTTAATTTGTTAATCTCATTTAATACTTTTATATAATCCTGTTTATATTTTTCTGCGTTTCTTTTTTCTGTGTTTACAGCGTTAATTGCATTTTCTAATTGAACCAGCATCGCTTGATAGGCATGGATCGAAGATTCAATGACCTCTTTTTTACTAAGCAGTTCATCATTTAGTGACTTCTTTTCTTTTTCTAATTGATGGATTCTCGTTTTTAAATTATGGTTGTTTATTTCCATTTTCTTTTTTTTACTCCACATATGATTCCCCTTTACTTTAATAAGATAAAGAGGGGAGATCCCCTCTAAAATTTATATCGATTTTTCTGCAGTTTAGTTCCAAAACCTAATTCTGTACCGATTTCCGATTTTATAACACTCATTAGATTATTATCATTCAACATAGCATTTCTGAATTCTTTATAATTTGTAATATTAGGCAAAGTTACCGATAAATTATCTAAATACAGATGGTTAAGTTCTTTAGATGAGGTGTATCCATTACCTTGAATCTGTTCCATTGCTTTGTTTAATGTTGGAAGTCCGTTAATTAAAGACTGCATGGAAGGCATTAAAGCTAATGGAATAATTCCTTCTCCGCGCTTAAGGGTGTTGATTGTTAACATGTCATCGCCATTTCCTTGCGCAATTGATTGTAATTCGCCGACAATGCCTCCTTTGCTGTAACCCATGATGCCTCTGAATTTGCTTAGCATCCAAGTGTTTTGTGCATAAGAGCCAATGTAGGTTCCGCCTCCGCCAAGCTTTCGATAGTATTCTTCGCATCTTGCAAAACTGCTGTCAAAATCATAGTATTTTAAAGCATCAACGATAGAGGTGTAACGATTAAGCTGGTTTTTAGGATAGGAATCTTTTTTGGAAACGAAGATTGATTTTAAGGAATTATTGGAATTATTGCTGCCTGTATTCGTGCCGGAATTACTTGCATTGGAATTGGATCCGCTGTTATTATTTGATCCGGAATTAGAAGCAGGACGGTTTGTTTCCTGTGCTTTTTTTTCTGCTTCTTGTTTTGCTTTTTCGGCTTTAATATTGGCTTTATCGATCATTGCCTGAATATTTGTTTTAATACTATTAATAGCGGTTTGCAGTGTTGTCAGATGACTGCCGAACTGATCTCCGTATTTTACTATCGTATTTTGAATACCATTGCTGCTGCCAATCATTTTGTCTGTATTTAAACCAAAAATTGTTTGCATGGCGCCGCTTAAGGTGTAACCAAGATCATGGGCAGTATCTGTCAGAGTAGATCCGATAAGACCGGAGTTAGCATTTACTTGATCAATCAATTCGCCAAACCATAGATCAATATTGTCAAATCTCTCGTTTAGCCATAATTCTGCTTCTTCATATAATTTATCCAGCAAGACTTCTTGATCAGAAATATAGCGATCATATTCTGTGTCTTGAAGGTTATCTTTAGCTTGCTGTAATTGATCTTTAAGTTCCTGAACAGTTTTCTTTGATTCTTCACTGTTGTCATTACCATATACTCCTAATTGCTTTTCAATCTGAGAGATTTCAGTTGTTCGCTGGGCAATTTCTTTTTGGTAATTATATAAATCTTTTTCTGTTTGTAGCCACTCTTTGCGTTGATCAATCAATTCTTTTAGGGAATTCATCATTGTTTCATAGCCTTGTCTGGCTAAATCAACCATGGCCTGCTTTTCATCTTCGGCATTTTGAATTGATTTTTGCTGGAGTTCAACTAATTCTTGTCTGCGTTTTAAATAATCACTATTTAAGGAATCGTGTTGAAACTGCTGATCAAGATCTTTGATTTTTTTTGCGTATTCATCGGATTGCTGCATGTAAGTGTTATAATTGACTCCATGGAGACCCATCACCGCATTTCCTTCATTGGTTAAATCACCGGTGTTTGATATAAGCTTTTTATTTTCTAATAAACCAAGTAAGAAGTCAGATTCGGTTGTAACTTGTGAAATAGTATCTTGCAGATGATCGAATAAATCCCATTCAATATCTCGCATGCTGTTTCCAAAATCGATCAGGGATGCATTGGCATCTGTGATCGCATTTTCTACATCTAAAATCTTTTGAGTAAGTTCGTACCATTTTTCAGAACCGATTTCCATAGTTTTATTGTCTATAGCTTCGTTAACAGCGTTTTGCAGTGCTGCTTTCTCTTTTTCTAAAAAGCTGATATTTTCTAAGGTTTGATCTACTAAGTAAGAATAAAATTTCGCAGATGTTGTAAAGCCTTGATTTTTACTCATCTCCATGTACTTATTTAATTGGAGCGTTTTAAATTCAATGGTTGATAATTGATTATCATATTCTTTTGTAATATTCTCAAATTTTGTACTGAAAGCATCACTTAAATCTTTCTCCAAATTTTGTATCTTTTCAAATGCCTGCTGGGCATTCTCATAATATTTTTGGTATTCTTCAATTTGCTTTGCTAAAGCTTCGTCGTTAATCGTTTCAATGGTTAATGAGCCGTCTTGTATAAGGCTTTTATAATGATCGGATAAGCCAATCGAATTGGCCTGATCCATATAGGCTCCATAAACAGAGGATTGCAGCTGCAGTTCATCAACTAAATTTGTAATTTCCTGATTTAATGCAGAGTTACGTTCACTCCACGTTTTATATACATTAGATACTATATTGCCTAGCTGCTTGATCTTATTTTCAAGTCGGCTGATGGAATTGGTAATCCAATCAAATGTTTTTGAATATTGCTTTTCTTCTTTTGGCGGGGTATACCCATTTGATGAACTGCCTGTAGAACCTGTCTTGGTGGGTGTATATTTACCGGAACTGAAATTAGAGAGCTCGCCTGTATTGGCTGATTTTAATAAATTGATTTGTGTATCAATACTTGAAATAGCGGAGGTATATTTAGAAATATCGATTTCTAATTTTGAAGCCCATTCTTCAGGACTTTTATATTGGGCGGTGATTGGTGTAGGATCAGTTCCTTTGAAATTGCCAAGGTAAGTAGAGGATTTAAATTTACCGGTTCCTGCCGCTCCGCCAATGATGGCGGCTTTTCCGGTATAAGAGACTTGACCAGCTGATAAATTAGCGATTTGTCCGGCAACATTTGCCGCAGTGTGTCCTATGCCATCTAAACTAGTGGACATATTCTCAGCGTTGTCTTTAATACCAATAGCAGAAGCATCCGCGCTATTGACGAGATTCTCATTATTTTTTTCAGATACGCCAGCAACAACATTGCCAAACTCAGAAATGTTTCCGGCATTGACTTCGGCTATTGCTTTTTGTGCAGTGGCTTCATCCATTCCAAGATCAATCAGATATTGAGTAAGATTTTTTCTTACTTCTGAAGTCGCTAAAGTAGCGCCTTCTTCCATTGTCATTTTACCATTCGCGACTTGCTGTGCTATTTCTAATTCTGTTTCTGCTTTGATTTTCAGTCCAACTAAAGTGTTCTTGGCGTTTTCTAATTCCTGAATGCGCTGTTGTGTATCTTTATTTTCCATTTCTTGTTTTCCGGTAATAAAGGCATTAGCTTGATCTTCATTTAATTGCAGTAAGCCATCTCCTGTGATTTCACCCATGCTTAATATTTCTGGAAATATTTCCGCAAAATGGCGAGCTTCCTCAGCTGATAAAGTAAAGCTGTTACCTAAAGCCTCTTGCAGATCTGCCAAAGAGGTTAATGTATCGGATAACTCATCATAACGATTGATTGTTTCGTCTACTGCTGTTTTGTTTGCAAATTCATAAGGATCATAGGTATCCATATCTGCCATTGAAGCAAGTTGATTCTTAAAGGATGTAATGGCATCTTCTCCCTCGCCAAAAGAAAAACTAGCATTTTGAATAGCGTTAGCTAAATTTATATACTGTGATAAATCAAGATCATCTAAGGATCCTGCTTTTTGCATGGAGAGCAATCGCTCTTTGGTTAATTCAATATCTGAGTTGTTAAAGATATTATCGAATTGTGCTGAATTCCATTGTTCTGGAAACATGCTTTTAAGGATGTCATCATAGGAAGAATTGAGATCCTCATATTTATTTTTGATATGAATTTCGTCATTGGATAAAAATTGATGGTTTATTTGTTTGTTTAAAATATTCTCATATTCCGGTTTCATAGCGGAAAGAAGATTGGACATTTCTTCTAATCTTCCAGTTACAATGGTGGTGATGTTTTCAACTTTATTATGGGTATCAAGCCATTCTTTAGTGCCTTCTTTTAGTGTTCCAAGTTTATTTTGGAGTACATCGTAGGAGGCCATTAAGCTAGAAAGTCCGGCATTGTCACTTGCGGCTTGATCAATGTTCATTTCTCCGTTTTCTGCATTAGCACCATCGAATTTTATTTTACCGGCAAAATTCTCTCTGTCTTTTTGTGAATAAAAGTAATCATTTCCTTTCAAGGAAACATCATAAGCATCTTTCGCTGCTTTTTCTCTATCTTTTTTTAGTAGTTCTTCTTTTAAGATAATTTGTTTTTTTAATTCATCATTAGCTTCTTGGATTTTTTTAATTTCTTCTTGATCCGTATAGGAAAGGATACCTTTCCCTTGAATATTAGCGAGAGACGCATTGTTTGTATTAAGCTTGGTATTTAGATCGTTTAATTGCGCTTTGCTTTCTTCATAATGTGTTTTTGATTCTTCAGCAACATTAATAAGCTCTTCTTTAGTTTTATATAAAGAGGATATTAATTGAGTAAATCCATTGATCGCTAATGAAACTGCCATATCACTAAGACTATTCGTAAGCGTTGTTATAAAAGATTTTTTTAAAGAATCAACCAAAGTCATCGCTTTTTTTGTTTCGCCAATGGATTGTTTTAATGCTGCTGTTGATGAAGGAATATTTTCTAAAGTAGAATTGCTTTCTTTTTGTGTCGTTCCCTTTATTGGAAAATTGATTTGATTTGTTTTGATGCTGTCTTTTTTTAGTTTGTATGATGTTGTATTCATGGGTGAAGTTTGCTGCAACGACAATTCTTTTGACATAAACGAAATGTTCTTATCAAAAAGGCTGTTGGTCATTAGTTTATTGAGCTGCTGTGATAATGTGCGGATCGCAGTAGGGGATAAAGAAATTGTATCAATGGATATGGATAAATTTTTAATTTGATTTAATTGTTCTTGTATCATGGTTCCTGCTTTTGTTGATAAGACAGGAACGATATAAATTGAATTATTATTTGCCAAACCTATCCTCCTTTCTGTATTGAAGAAGACCAGCATTTAATCTTCTTATTTTTATAAATGAAGAATAAGAAATAAGATATTTATAGGTTAATTCATATTTTTAGGATCTATATCTTTATTCGGTACTTCTTTTTTTGTTTCTTTTTCTTTGATTTTACCCATCATTTTTACTAATTGATTATTATCGTTTAGAAGCAGACTTTTAGAAATGGACATTAATAGCTGATCGCTGTCTAATTCATTTAACAGACGTGTCAATTCAGCGAAAACGGCATTTAAGTTTGCAAATAAATGATTTGTTTTATTACTGTAGTTTTTCTTTTCTAATGCTTTGAGTTCTTTATTAACGGTCTCGACAAGAGACTCCCATTGCAGGCAATTGATCCCGTACTGAGTCGCACAAGGATAGACTTGAGAAGATAATGCATAAGCTTCGTTAGCGTCCATTTCTTGGTCAACATCAAAATAAAATAATAAGAAAGTATTTTGCAGAATAATATCTTTTACACTCCAGATGATGTCCCCGGTAGTTTCATTGACGCAGTTTTTAATGATATCATTATGTAGTGAAAGGTACTCAGATGCACTCATGCAGCTTTTTTTAACTTTTAAATCTTTTGTTGTCATTATGCTCTCCTTTTCTTTTTATAGATATCTTTGAGTATGATCGATTTGTTTTTTATGATAGTATTTCAGATATCTTCACACGGACATTGGGCAAGAATTGTTCCCATCCCGTCATATCGCATTGATTCAGCTTTTCTCTAGCTTGTTTTTTATTTAAAATACCATAGGTATAATCATTGATGATGAAATAGATTTGGTAATGATTTAAAGTATCTGTATGTTTTTTCCATGAATAGATTCCAATCGCCTCACAAGAATCACAGCTATGGTAGCCTGTTCCACAGATCACACACCAATGATTGAGTTTAGTTGTCATAAATAAGACAAAGGGCAGAGATTTCTACCCTTTATTTATCCTGCTATTTATCAATAATAATTGAGAAAAGTGTATCTTCGCTTGAACAATAGTCTTTGTTAAACTTGATTTCAAATGGATGTTTTCCGTCTGCTTTTAAAGATAATTCGATACTTGATGGATCAAATTCCGCTCTTGAAGCGACAATAACCCCGGTATAGACAGTATTTTTATTACATTTATCTAAGAATAGAGCATAGGCATGCATTTTAAACTGAGTTCCGTCAACGGCTGTTTTCTTTGTGATTTTATTGGCACTAGTGCTTTCATATTCATATTGTGCCCAGTATGTTCCTTCTGCATCGGCAGGCAATGTTACGGTTGAACCGGATACTGAGAAATGTCCTTGAGTCACTTCACCTGTGGCTAATGTTAATTTTTCTGCTAATCCGTTGTTGATTAGTTTATAAACAAATTTTAAACTTCCGGCAACGGGTTCGTGATTCAATTCTAATTTACCTTCTGCCGCAGTTTTAATGTCAGCAGAATAAGCTTTGATTTTATTAGCTGTAGTAGCAACTTCCTTTTGAGCTCCTAACTGCACAGCATATAAATCTGTACTAAAGATTGAGTTTGAGCCACTTAAAGAAGCCGTTGCGGCATTATATAATGTCATAATGCTCGCTTTATCGTTATCTAATACTTCTGTTCCTTCTGCTCCGGTTTTTAAAGAAGCATCTTCGACACTCGTGATTCTTACTGCGACGGATCCGTCTTCAATGTCTGATAATACGACCTCACGCATTTTTTTAACGACTAATTCATTTAAATCTAATGTTTGTTCCATTTATTATTTCCTCCTAATTTAAAAGCAATCAAAGATCGCTTAATATGTTAATATCGTTTTTATCGATATCTTTAAAACGAATACCAAAACCAGAATAGGCACTTTGCTGAAGAAGTTTAGCGTTATTCATTTTTAGAATTCTTTTGACACTATCCATAAACGGAAAGATTTTCATATTAAAAACCGTTTTTTCATCATGTTTAAATCCTTCAGAATTGACCATCGCCGATATGAGATTAAGCAACTGAGATTTATATTCTTTATCTATATTTTTATCGACTCTATTTTTTGATTCATCAATCAAATAAAGTTTTGCTCCCATATTCCCTGGTTTCAGTTCATTTTTTTCAAACCCATGAAGAGTTCTTAAATATTGAGTAAGCTGGATATAGCTATATTCATCAAATATGAAATCAAACTCCTTTGTAGAGGAGCCATCTTCTTTTGTCTCAATACTTCGAATAATATGCTGTGTTAATATTTTATCTCCTGTTGTTGTCGAATCACAAAGTGTCATACATGAGAAGTCGATGTCACTTCCGAAAAGAAGTTTTGTATTGTCTTTAAGCAAGATTGGGGCGATAAAATATAAAAAGACCATATAAGGACTGATTTGAGTAAAGTCAATCCCGCATTGGTCTAATTGCCATGCTAAATCTGTTGGGGTTGCACATATGCTGCTTGCCACGGAAAAATAGCGCTCTTCTCCAAATTCTTCTATTTCACCTAAGGTTGGCTGGTAAACATAAAAATGATCGTTAATCTTATAATGGTTCCCACGATATAAGCTTAATAAATCCATTTAGTATTAAAGGGCATTATTCAAGTCTATGCCTTCAAAAATTAAAGTCCTGCTTAAAAAGTCTTTTTCATATAAAGCGGGTTCATTGGATACAAGATGCAGATCATTATAACTTCCATCACTGTTAAACTTTTCATCAATTAAAATAGAAAGCGCATCATTGCGATTTATTTTCCATTTTGGATCATTGTCTAAAAATAAATGATCGCGATGAGAGATAATGGTAATGCTTAAAATAGGCTTTACCCAAGTAAATGTGATGTTTTCTGTATTTGGAATTGAAATCTCTACAATTATAAAAGTAATAGGCAGATTCGTGAAATTGGGATTTTGTTGTTCCGTATAAAGGTGAGGAGTAAATCCCATTTCTTTTGTTTTTGGTGTATTTAATAGGTATATAGGTTCCCAGTTTGATTTTTCTTGATCGGGGCTGTCGATTAAAGTAATCACATCATGATCATGGATCAGATCATTTAATACACGTTGTTTCAGCTCGCTTATAATTCTGCTGTTTGCCATGAATTTAATCCTAGCCTTCTAAAGATTATGAATCACAATATTTGCTGCATAATTCTTGTTTGAAAGTCCTTCCTATAAAGTTGTTATCTTAGTATAAGATTTTGAGAATTCTTTATCATCGGTTACTTTTAAAATTTAATATAATTTTGATAAAGAAACGATTTATAAACATCTCCTTTCTTTTGTGTAATAAAGAATAACTTTTAATCATCTTCATTATTTGGTAAGAAGGATAATACAGTTGAATAAGAAGTAAACATATTGATGTACGGAATATCATCATTTATCTTTTTTTTAGTTATTGTGGGGTGTTGTTTGTATATTATTTTGCTTTACTATAAAGGGATTCTCTTAAATGGAGGTCTTTATATAAGATGAACGAAGATATTGCTTTTACTAAATAAAAATAATTTTCCTTATCATGTTGTTAGATTTCGGAAAATTATTTATGAATATGAATTTAGATAGATAGCTCTGCTTATTGCAGAGTGGAGATTACTTTAGTTTTTCTTTTAGAGTATCTGAGGGGGAAAAACATATCTTAATGGATTCTTTTATTGTCATAGGCAGCAACGTATTTGGATTTACCCCGGTTCTTTTTGGGGTCTCTCTTAAATAGAAACGTCCAAAGTTTCTAAAGTAAATACTTTCTCTTGATGCAAGTTTCTGTTCAATAATGTACAAAAATGTATTGATTGCCTCATTTGCTTTTGTACGCGGGCAATCTGTGATGGCCATATATTCATCTATAAACTCTTTTTTAGTCACTAGGTATCTCCTTTCTATTTTCATTCTGTTTGTTTACTTGGTCCGTTCAGATATACATTAAAAATGTTTAAGTGATAATAAAAGTTAAATTGGTTTGCTTAATCTTGATCTCTTGTATAAATCTGAATAACGAGTTTAACTTAATGATCAGATCATCATTTTTATGTCTGTACTCTAACTTTCTGCGGAGTTTCTTCCTTCTTACCAGATAGAATGTATGTTCTGTTTTGAACTGGCGATAAACAGGGGGATTCCTATGCTTGGTAGTGAAAAAAGTAAAGAAATTAGGCTGTTTTTATCATTTTTACTCTATTTTTTTGTATTTTTTGTTTAGTATTTGAAGCTTTCCGCAAGCATCTTCTTTTAAAACGGGGAGCTTTTCTTGGGATTCCTTTATCACTTGGTAAAAAGAACTGTTTGGATATCCAAATAGTATGTAGAGAGCAGAGAGATAGAAGGGTTTATACTGATCATGATCAAAAGTTTTGAGTAAGTAGATAATCGTATTGCGGCTTAACTTTGTTTTTCCAATGCTCCGATATAACTTTTCTTTTTCTATTTGCAGAAAATCGTTTTTATTTTCCTCTAAAGCAGACATAGAAAACAGTCTTTTTTTAAAGGCTGAGTAGTCTTTGAAAAGTTGAATTATTTTGGCAACTTGTTCTCTTGTGATGTGATGGACATTGTATCCTTCCTGATTAAGAATTTGATCAAAGGGAAGATAGTCATTTTTCGATGGCGATGGCTTGCGCTTTTGGACTAAATACATATTAATGATTTTTTGCAGATAATCCATAGTGGAATCATGGAAAACATATTCTTTTTTTGTATCTTGCTCATACCCTTTTATCTGAGCAATTTTTTTAAAGAAATAGGGCTTGATTACTTTTCCGTTGTGTTCTCTTTTCCATTTTCTTTTTAATTCTTTATATTCGTTGCTGCTGCTGATCGAAAATTCTTTTTTAGCACTATCTATTTCCAAGCCGGACATGACGGCTAATTTACATATATCTAAATAAATCATGTGAATATCTTTTGCTTTGGCATGGTGGTTAAGATTATGAAAAAGCAAGGTATTTAACTCTTGTGATAAATTAACGAACATGCCAATTTGGTTTTCACTCGTTTTGATATCTAAAGCCGTTTTTTGGGATAGCGAAAATAAACGTTTTGTCTTCACTGAATTTACATTGCAGGTAGGCACTTTAAATAAGTTATAATTAAGTTCCGCCTTATTTAAAAGGATCGGGTTATTAGTTATAAGAATTGCATCTGAATCAAACCATCTTACCCCTGGTTACCCAGTATTTTGAATTCCCTTAAAATGAATGGGGAGGGAGTAGAGCATATCATTTACCCTGAGTTCAGGGTAGACTTGCGCTTCTAAACGAAGAATTTCACTTCGAATATACATGGTCTATACCGCGTGGGTACCTTTCCATTGCTCGTTTGACCTTTATAAAAATTGCTTTTTATACTTGGCACAGGATTGGCTCAATAAAAGCGTTCCCTGTCAGCATAACTACTAATAGTCATTTCCTAATATTCCTTAGCGTTAGTTATACACCCTAGATGTCTAGGTTCACAAATCTTTTTACATATATATTACTATATAAGGCGGACCGATTATGGTTAATCCGCACCATTCAGACGCTGTAATACATTTTCTTCAATACTATTTAAAACAATAATTTCTTTTGTCATATTTATATATTTTTCAATCAAGGGATGTCGGATATTGTGGGGTAAATAAATATTGCCTGCACAGATATGTGGTGAACGGCAGCATAAAAGCCGGCCTTCTGGAAAAAAGTAAGAACAGACATTTTGTTTTTTTATGATACTGATTCCATTAAATTGCCCGATACTTTCTTGCAGCATTTCAATGGGGTTGCCTAATAATGTCGCATAGGTGCCACTGATTAATAGATGCCCTGTTCTTAAATTTTTAATATAGGAAGTCACCAGATCTTGTCTGAATTCAGCATATAATTTTGTTTTTTCGAATTTTTGGTTCAATCCTAATAGCTTGTAGACGATTTCATTTTTATTCTGTGCCGGAGTATCCCATTTTTCTGTTTTTAAATTATAATGAATATGAAATCTTAAAATACTGGCATCCTGCTTTATTAAATCCAAATAGTCTAAAGAGGGTTTAACTAATTGGAAGACCTCTTCAAAAGTTAACTGGATCGTGTTTAATAATTGATAGTTGGTTTGAACATAAGAACCATTAAAATAATGTGTCGGTTTATCATGTTTAACAATTCCAAAAATAGGATCCACATGTTTCAACCAGTTTTTAAGGGTTCCAAATTTAAGATATTTAATACTGCTATGAGTAGTAATCATTTTTATCTGTTGAATATCTTTTGCTAAGGTAAATCCATTTAGCTGTGAAATTTCAGTAATATGCTGGTCTTTAAACCATTTTTGGATATTGGCATTAAAGCATGCGGATTTAAAAAAACGATTTCTCAGTAAAAGCATACCTTTATGCGAATAGGAACCAAAAAGTGAATGATCTAAAAGTGTTTGACCGTCCCATATGCTGTTTTTTATTTTAGCCGTTTTTTCTTTAACCGTTAAATGCTGCTTTTTATCATAGACTTCGATGACCTCATCTTTGAAAACCGATTCATAATCATTTATAACTAAAATTTGATGCAGCTCTATTTTTATTGTATCGATAATAGAAGACAAAGGAAGAGAGATATAGGCTTCCCAAGCTGCCAAATCGGATTCTGTATTCTCGTTCACTTTCAAGCCGCATAGCTCCCATTTGTGTATAAAGGGATATAGGGCTGCATTAATAAACAGACATTTGCCGACTCGAGAAGAACCCGAGGAGCGCTTGTATCGGCAATATTTGGTTTGATTAACAACAAAGCCATGGGAATAGGTCCATTCCCTTAACATTGCAGTGGTCATTACAGTGGGAATAGTTGCTGTTTGATACTTCCCCTCAATGATCTTAAAACATTTGCCTAACAGTTTTTCATCGATCGGATGATCTATATTTTCATTGATAATGATTCCAATAAGCTGACCGTCTTTTATACATACATTATCTTGAAACACTAAATCCTTTTGTTTTGCGCCTAATTTAATGTACCTGTTTTTACCTACAGGATTAAATTCTTTTAAAGCATAACGATAGGTAAGATTGATGACCTGCAAAGTAGCAGGGTGTTGATTCACTTCCACTATAAAATTCTTTTTACTGATTTTTTTACGGTATAAGTTCTTTAATTCGATGAGTTCTAAAGAAAAATCAAGTACGTTACAAAATTTCTTTTCTAAAAACTGTCCTGCTTTTTCACCGGATTTATATTTTATTTCATAACCATTCAATGCATCATCCAAATTAGATAAATAAATATCCTTGGCTTCTAAGGATAATATCTTTAGTCCCTTTTTGATATCTTCCAAATTATGCGCCCCTGTCTATACTGTTCTTAAATCTTTTAATGACATGAATCACTTCATCTATTTCTTTTAGGGTTGTATTTTCATCAATCGTAAAACGAACACAACACATCTGATCGGCTTTATCTAAACCTAAAGCAGAGATAACATGGCTGGGGGTTAGCGATAAGCTGTTGCAGGCAGAACCGGAGGAAGCGGCTATATTATAGAGACTCAGATAAGAGAGCAGAGAGTGGGACTCTATTCCTTTGAAACACATATTTATATTATTGGACAGACGGTGTTTTTTACTTCCTAATAAATAGGTATTATCTATCGTTTCCAATTCCTGAATAAAATAGTCTCGTTTAAAGGCTATATATGTATTTTTTAAATGAAAATCGGTCTGAGTTAAATTTTTTAACGCTTCTCCTAAGCCGATGATATAGGGAGTATTCTCAGTACCACCTCTTAGTGAATTTTCTTGTTCACCGGAAATTATAGGCTCTAAACGCAGACTTTTACGTTTATATAAGAAGCCAATTCCTTTAGGACAGCCGAATTTATGCCCGCTGACACTCATCATATCAATTCCTAATTCTTGAACATTAATGCGTTGAGTAGGAAATAATTGAACGGCGTCAATATGCAAGATTCCCTGATGGGTATGTATGATGGAACTGATTTTTTTAATATCTTGAAGGGTACCAATTTCATTATTTGCCCCATTGATGGTTACTAATGAACGACATTGGTAAAGTTTATCTGCCTTATCTAAACGGTCAATTAAAAAAGAGGGAAGGATGATCCCATTCCTGTTGACCTCCAGTTTAGCTCGCCTTGCCTTAATATTCATAATTGAAGAATGACTAGTAGGATCGATCAGTAATATAAAATTTTTATTGGCATTTAAAAATCCTTTAATAGCTAAATTATTACTTTCTGATCCGGAAGATGTAAAAATAATTTCTTCAGGAAGACAGTGAATATAATCGGCAATATCTTTTCTGACTTGATCAATCTTTTCTCTGATAAATAAACCCTGTTGATAGGAACTTGAAGGATTATACCAATCTTGGTCTAAGCACCTGAAAATGGCATTTTGTACATGCTTATGTACAGGGGTTGTCGCTGCATGATCTAGATAAATCATAATAATTCTCCTTTATTATAAACTAATATTTCCAAAATTATTAACTTTGGGATTACATGATGATTATAACGCGATAAAATAGAAAGTCAACATAGTTTTATCAACATGAATGAAATGAGGGAATATTTTATCAACCCAATTTATTTATTTTAATCGGTTGTTTTCAGTCATTTTAGGAAATAAGAATGTGTTTAATTTATTATTAGAAGTCATAGATATAATATCAATATTTTTTTAAAGTAAGTACAGTTTATAAAATTTTCTATAGTATAAAAATAGAAAAAAATATTTTTATATTTCTAATATATGATATACTGTTTATGAAAAGCATGTCAGATTAATAATAAAACTTAACGAATAAGTTTAGAAACAAAGAATATTTAGAAGCGTGTCATTTCGTTATTTTTCTAATGTTAGTTGCAAGGAAGGTTACACTGGTTGAAGGGGGTAACTTTTTTAGTTTATAATAAAAAATTACATATTTAGGAAAAAGCTATATCTTATTATATCGTATGTTGAATAAAGCTAATTATAAATTGACTTTTGCGGTTGCCATGCTAAGATTTATTTTGTAAGGGGTAATCATCTGAGAGGCGCAATCAGAAAATTTTCAACAAAGGGAGAAGACGATGAGAAGTGTAAAGATGTGTAATATATTTTCAGAATTATGTTTTAATACAGATCACATAGTCTTAATGGATAGCGGTGATATTTATATAGAATTCAATAGCAAGTTAATAACTCAATCCATTAATGATAAAAATTTGGTGTCATTTTTAATAGGTAAAGTAATAGATGTTTTGTATCTGTTGATTTCTTATGAAAATGATGAACTTAATTATAAACTTTATTATATAAAGAATAAAGAAGAACATATACGTTTTATCGATGATTTTGATAGCAGAGAAAAAAATATTATATTGGGTATTCTCATCAAGTATTTTATTGAGAATGGGATAAGAGGAAAATGATCAAGTCATAGTTTTGGCATGAGTAATTGGCTTGTTGAAGTTATAAGAAAGCGTGATGGAATCATCATAATTGAAAACAAAGGATCTTAATATGGAAAATGTTGTCGTGGATAATATCTTAGGATATAATAAAGAGAGGGGGTGTCATGATGTATAGTAATGTATTAAAGGATAGTTTTTATGAACTGTTGCCTGACACTAAAAAGAAAATAGCGGACAAAGTCTTTACGTTGTATAAAGAAAAAGAATTGCAATATGGTATAGATTTGAGCGAATTTTCCGAAGAACAAATTCTGCGGGAAGCCGTAAAAATAAAAGCGGAGACAACATGTTCGAAAATGTTAGCCCTCCTTAGGGAATTCTTTAATTATTGTGTACAGATGCACGCTGTTAAGGAAAATCCTTTAGAGAACTTGATTATAACTAGATTTTTAGATGAGAACTACAGTAAAAAAATCATTAATTATATCACCCATGATCAATTTCTTAGAGATATTGAGGTTGTAAAAAAATCTCAAACTGGGGAATATGATGTTGCTTTAATTGAATGCTTATATTATGGCATTGTTTTTTCAACAAAAGAGTTAACTCATTTAAAATTGAGTGATATTATACAGAAAAACGGTAAATATTATGTTTATAATAAGATCAGAAATAATGACCTGATTCCTGATGATCTTTATGACCGGTTAGAGAAAACAAACGGATTAAAGAGTTTGAAGTCCGGTGATAAAGAATATCAATTAAATGTATCTCAAGATAGGATTTTTAAACCGACCATCATTTTAAGTGCCGCTCCAGAAAATGAAGTATATCTTAATGATGTGATTAGAAAAAGAATCTCAGCTGCTCTCAATAAAAAGGTGAATGCAAAAACCTATATGCGAAGCGGAATGCTGAATTATGTCATTAATGAGGCGATCAAAAGAAATCTTGATTTCTATAGTGATTATTACGCTGAAGAAAATAGCGGAGAAAGAACAAGAGTCTACGAGGAGATACTAAACAACTTTGGCAGAGATATTAATTATTATAATTTTAAAGCTTTGTATAAAAGAATTGTGTAAAGGTGAGATCATTTATTTCACCTTTTTAATTTAGATAGAAGATTTAAAATATAGGCAAGAACATAATCCTGAAATGAAGGAAATAGAGGGATTAAAGATAATAGTTGATGAATTATATAGTTTTATTTAATGAGGAGACTATTGCATCGTATATTTTTAATAAACTTGTTTTTATAAATTAATATCACAAATATTTTTTATGAAAAGGAGATATTTCATTTAAGGAGAACTTAAGTGAAATTAAATTCACACGAAGGATTATAGGAATAAGCATATTCTGTAGAATTATGTAAAATATTATTTATATATTCGCTAAATAGTCGATAAAAATTTAAATAAAATTTGTTAAATCTTTAAAAACATTGGATTTTCTTAATTAAGTCTTGTATAATGGAGATATCAATAAGGTGAAAGGGGGCGTTTGATGAACGTTCAGTCGTTGAAACGTTTATTGGCTACCGTCAAGAAGCATGTCGATGGGCGCAAAGCAATGTTTATTCCAGTGATTAGTGTATTTTCCTTTTTAATTGTAGGGTATACCGCTTTAGATAAGGAGGCACCAATCATTGCAACTGATGAAATTAAACTTGCTTATGGTCAAGAACTAGATGCTAGTCGTTTACTGATTAGTGATAATCATGACGAAGTGGCAGATTTAGTCGTAGAAATGGATACCGCTCGTTTAGATATTCATCGTGTAGGTGATTATTATGTGAGTGTAACCGTAAGTGATCGTTGTAAAAATGAGGCAACCAAAGATATTTTGGTACATGTCGTTGATGAAGAAAAACCAGAATTCACTTTAAATACTGCAAATAAGGATTTAATTAATGATAATGGGACTTTAAAAATTAATGTCAATGCACCAAGCGAATTATCTCATTACATCTTAGCTAAAGATAATGCGGATGGGGATATTACGATGTTCATGAACATACTTAGTCCATTGGACACTTCAAAAGTAGGACCACAAGATGTTGTGGTAAGTGTAAGCGACTCTTCAGGAAATTACAATGAAGCAAGTTACCAATTTGTTATTACGGATGTTGAGGCACCGAAAGTGAACTGGACTTCTGGAAATGAAGTTGAAACAGATTTCGGTACGCAGTTTGATTTAAGAGATTATGCAGAAATTGTCGATAATGCGGCAGATTTTGATGCGTTAACTATTGAGTTTGAATCAGCAATCGATACACAGCAAATCGGAACTTATGAAACTAAATTTACAGTAACCGATCCTTCTGGAAATAAAACAGAAGACAGTATTAAAGTAGAAGTAAAGGATTTGAGTGCACCGGTGATTATGGTAAGTCAAGATTCTTTTGAAATTGAAACAGGAGAAAATTTTGATGTGCGCCCTTATATCGTCGCTGTCGACAATAAAGACGGTGATGTGACAGAAAATGTTGTCATAGATGGATATATCGATGTAAACACACCAGGTAACTATACTTTAATTATGACTGTAAAAGATGAAGCTGGAAACGAAGCAAGCCGTTCAGTTTCAGTCACTGTAAATGAACCTTACACTGTACCAACCTTCTCTGCCTCAGGCGGTGGAAACGGATCAGTGACTTCTATCGGAGTTGGTAAAGTAGGCAGTCCTTATGTATATGGATCATCAGGTCCAACGGCATTTGACTGTTCAGGATTTACAAGCTATGTTTTCTCACAAGCGGGAATTTCTATTGGACGTACAACCTATGCACAATATGCTGGGGGAAGTCAGGTAAATGATATCCAGCCGGGTGATTTACTGTTCTTTAATACAGTAGGGTCTCTTGGACATGTTGGTATTTATTTAGGTGATGGTCAAATGGTTCACTGTGGAAGTGAAGATACAGGAGTAGAAGTAACAAGCATCTATGGATCTTATTGGCAATCTACATATGCAGGAGCAGTAAGATACTAGAAAAAGGAGTAACATTGTTTTGTTACTCTTTTTTATTTATGGTAAAGTAATACTATGAGGTGATATTCATGAAAATAGCGACAGCAATGCAGATGAATGCAGTTGATGGTGCTTTGATCCATCAATATGGCTATTCCATCTATGAATTAGTGGAAATGGCAAGTCAGCATTTATTAGAAGAAATGCCAAAAAGAAAAAGCTATCTTTTACTAGCTGGTCCCGGCAACAATGGAGCTGATGCACTTTCTTTGGCGAAACGCTTGATAGATGATGGGAAAGAAGTTTATGTTCAGCTTTTTTATTTTGAACATGCAAATTCTACGGTTCAACATTTTTATGAACTGATTAAAGATCAGGTGATATTTGTTGAAAGCTGGGTAGATACGGAGGTAGTGGTTGACGGTATTTTCGGTAATGGGCTGTCAAGGGCACTCGATAAGGACCTTCAACACTATTTACAACAAATCAATCAGTTAGATGGAATTCGTATCGCTATTGATAATCCGACAGGAATAAATGCGACCACCGGAGCGATGCAGTCTGTGTGCTTTCAGGCTGAGAAAACAGTGACGTTTATGTGTTATAAGCTGGCTATGATGAATCAGGATTTAAGAAAATGGTTTGGTATGATTACAGTCAAAACGTTTGGAATCGAACAGGAAGTGTTGGAACATTCACTGATTGCCGATGCGATTGATCAGAATGTTATTTCTTCATTTTTCAGAAGGAGAAAGAATCATGATCATAAAGGCGTAAACGGTAAAATCATCCATTTTACTGGCAGTCGTGAATATACCGGAGCTGCTTGTTTAGCTTCATTAGCCAGTGTCTATTCGGGCAGCGGAATCGTAAGAGTATGCGGTGATGATTATGTATTGCAGCAGGTAAAGATACATAACTTGGAAGCAATCACATTGGACAAGAGTTTATTTTCTGCTGAGATGTTAGAGGGGCAGCAAGCCCTGTTATGTGGCTGCGGCTGTGGGTGGACGGATTCCACTCGACAGGTGATTCGATGCCTTATTAAAGAAAGCAAGGTTCCTTTAGTAATTGATGCAGATGGGATTAATGTGATCAGCGAACATCCGGAATGGTTGCTGGAAAAGCAGTGTCCGATTATCCTGACACCGCATTTAGGCGAATTTGGGCGTCTTTGTCCTGAAATGGATGATTTAGAGACAGCGATACAAACGTTTGCGGAGCGCTATGATGTCATCATGGTCGTTAAAGGTCCTAATACTATCGTTTATGGCGATCATCGCTTTTATCGAAACACCACAGGAAATCCGGGCATGGCAACAGCGGGAATGGGAGATGTTTTAGCCGGAATGATCAGCAGTTTTTGCGGTCAGGGCTACGAACCGCTGCTAGCTGCACAGCTGGGGGTGTACCTTCATGGTTTATGCGGTGATCAGCTTTATTTAGCTCATTATACTGTGCTGCCGCATCGATTGATAGAAAAAATACCGGAAATGATGAAGAGGTTAAGTAATGAAAAAGATACTGATTGGGACAACAAATCCCTCTAAAATAAAAAAATACCAAGATTATCTCTCTGATTTTGATATCGAATGGTATACATTAAAAGATTTAAAAATTGAAACCACTCCTGAGGAAACAGGACAGACTCCAAAAGAGAATGCGGAGATCAAAGCGCACTATTACGGACAATTCTTTGACAGTGTTATCTGTAATGATTCAGGATTGTATTTTCTTGATTTTCCCTTGAATGATCCGGTGCAGCCGGGCTTGTATATTCGTCGTGTTCATGGCAAAGAGCTGAGTGATGAAGAAATGATCGACTATTACAGTCAGCTCGCTTGTGAGCATGGCGGAAAAATTCTAGCGAGCTATGTTCAAGGCGTCGCTGTTTATGAGCAGGGAGTGATTTCTTCTTTTATGGAGTATGATGAATTCAATCGCTATTATGCGTTTTATCTAAATGATCATATCGTTGATACGTATACGCCGGGATGGCCGTTAGATTCATTACATAGCTCCACTGATTTTTTCAGTGAAGAAGAGACACAATTAAAAAAACAGGAATATGATGAGCGTTTTCATCAATTTCTTGTTAGAAGTTTAAAATTAAAATAGTTTGACGTTTTGTCAAACTATTTCATCTTTATCATGCTGACGTTACGTCCGCATTTTTTATTTTTACGATAACTAAAGAAAAGATCGTTATCTTTAATCGTACAGTATTCACTGATTGTAATATGCTCTTTTAAAACCCCGCTAAGCAATAGCTGTTTTTCGACTAAACCTTTCGCATTAAAAAGATATTTGCCATGTTCTTTTGCTTGGTAATAATCACGGGCATCAAAAGACATCTGATCAATCCTGTCAATGACATCCTGACCTACTTCAAAGTGCTCATAATTGATACTTGGACCGATGTAAGCATATATTTCTTTTGGATCACAATGCTCCTTTTTAATTAAATGAGTGATTGTTTTTAAAGTAATCTCATTTACATTGCCTTTCCATCCGGAATGAATAGAAGCGATCAGATCCTGATCTTTAGCATAAATCAATACCGGTGTGCAGTCGGCATGAAAGCTAAGTAAATAAAGATCTTTATCACGTGTATACATCGCATCATAATTATAAAATGCATCTTCAATCGAATACATGCCACGTCCACCGTCTTCTTTTGTGACCTTCAACAGACGAGTAGAGTGGGTTTGACGTGTTGCGACCATATGGTTGAGATCCGTATGCAGATAATTCGCTAAAAGCTGTCTGTTTTTTAAAACATGTTCCGGATCATCACCGACATTAAAACTTAAATTTAACCCTTTGCAATCGCCTTTACTGAACCCACCTTCACGGGTAACACTGTAAGCTTCGATCTGAGGAAAGGGTGACCAAGGTATTAATTTCATCTTTTTTCTCCTTTATCTGTACACTCGCCTTGTACCTTTTTGTAAAGAAACATATATTACATTAGGAGGTGAGTGAAATGAATTGTTTTAATCAAGGGTGTCAATGTCAATCAGGTGGATGTGGTCAACCAACTTGCGGATGCCGTCCAACATGCTCATGTGGTATGGGGGGAGCATTCAACGCTGGAGGATGTGGATGTGGATCATCTTGTGGGTGTGGACCTTGCGGATGTCCTAGACCTCAGCCAGTTGTAATGCCAACTCAAGTTTGTGTGCAAAGAAGAATGGTTCCTCAAGAACAGCCAGTGATCGTACCTATTGAAAGACGTACAATCAATCAATGCTGCTATTTTCCTAGATTTTATCCAGTAGTACAAAATACTTCTTATACACAATTTAACTAAAACAGGTGCCTTAGGCATCTGTTTTTTCTATTTCACTTAGACAATCGCTATCCGGATCGATATAAATGGTCTTGTATTTACTTAGAATAACTTGTCCGGGCTTTCCACCGTTTGGACGTTTTAAAGATTTAACAGGCGCATAATTGATAGGAACGCTGCTGCTGTTCTTTCCCTTAGAATAATAAGCAGCTAATTTTGCCGCTAAACGTATTGTATATTCGTCAGGATCGTCCCAAGCCACCACCACATGACTGCCTGGCATATCTTTGGCATGGAACCAAAGATGATTCTTATTGGCAAAATGAAATGTAAGGTAATCATTTTGCATATTGTTTTTCCCAATATAAATTGTTACCTGATCTTTTGTCTGATAGGTTTCAAACAGTGGCTTTTTTTTCTTTATTTTCACACTTGTTTTTTTTCTTTTTAGGTAGCCTAAGTTTTCAAGCTCTTCTTTAATTTCCAAAGCATCGTTATAATTAGCGTTTTCCATCAGACAAATCAAAGAATCAAAGTAATCAATCTCTGCCTGAGTTAAAGCAATCTGTTCATTTAATACCGCAATCGAGTTTTTTGCTTTTTGATAACGGTTATAATATTTTTTAGCGTTTGCTTTGCCGTCTAAACGCTCATCTAATTCAATAGTCATCATCGTATTATCGTAATAATTTTCTACATCGATCGAACGCATTCCTTTTTTTAATAGGTGCAGCGATGCAAACAGCAAGTCTCCCTTGATACGGTAATCGTCACTGTTTTGCGAATCAAACAGCGTCTGTTCTAATTTGTAAAGTTTGTTTTTATTTTTATTTAATTCACTTAGAAGGTAACGCTCCAGATCGGAAGTCTGCTGTTTAATTCTCTCTTTCACATCAGCATCTTTAAAATAAAGATCCAATCCTTCAAATAAGGAATATTCCTTTGTTTCTCCCTGCAAATGAGTCAGCGGAAGCAGGTGAAAATATTCTTTTTTAGAAGTAGCTGTTATATAAAGAAAACGGCTTTGATCTAATCGCTGCATTAAATCAGAAAAGGATTCTCCCTGTTCCATTCTAAATAAAAGTTCTCTTGATAAGATCGGAGAAACACCTA
The DNA here is from genome assembly GCF_047239305.1 of Beduini sp. Taxonomy (NCBI): domain Bacteria; kingdom Bacillati; phylum Bacillota; class Erysipelotrichia; order Erysipelotrichales; family Erysipelotrichaceae; genus Beduini; species Beduini sp. Next base: position 636,878 of record NZ_JBKTEM010000001.1, on the reverse strand, counting down.
AACAGGTTTTATTCAAGTTATCACTGATGATTTGAGTTTGTTCAAAAGGGTTGAGCTTTCCTTTTTGCATCGGCGGCAGTTCGTAAAGTGCACCAGGTTGCAGAAAACGCACAGTATTCATGCTGGGACTGATTCTTTTTAGACAATCGATAATCTTTAAAGAAGCATCACACAAAACAAAATTAGAATGTTTTCCCATGATTTCAATAAAGGCGTAGAGTGTTACTAAATCACCTAGCTCATTGCGCGTTAAAAAAGTGAATTTCATAATTCGGTCTAAACCGATCTGTTCGATTTCTTTAATATGACTGCCTTCTAAATGCTTTCTTAAAAGCATAACGAGCTGCTGTGGGATTGCCGGTGTCGGATAACTTTCATTGGTCAAAGCCACACGTGCATAAGTCGGGTGGCAGGAAACCAGCAGTTTTACATTTTTTTGATTCGCTCGTATATTAAAAAGCAGTTCATAATTTGATACCTGATATATTTTATTGATTCTGCCTGCCGTCAGCTGTTCTTTTAAGCAATTTGTTACGGCATGCATCATGATTCCATCATAAGCCATTTTTATCACCTTCCCCATTATAGCATAAATTCTCTTTGTTTCTACTTTAATAGCAAAAACATTTGACAATAAGGAGTGTTTTTTGTATCCTTTAGTAAAAGGTGGTGTTACTTGTGGCCAAGGGGAAATTAATCATTTTAAGTGGGCCAAGCGGAGTCGGAAAAGGGACCGTCAGAGCATCTTTATTTGAAGATGAATCTTTGAATTTGGCCTATTCGATTTCAATGACAACACGTTTTCCAAGAGCGGGGGAACGTGATGGGATCGATTACTTTTTTGTAAGTCAGGAAGAATTTCAAAGAAAGATTGATGAAGACGGATTTTTAGAGTATGCACAGTTTGTTGGAAATTGCTATGGAACGCCTAAGGATTATGTTGATCAATTGCTGAATGATGGAAAAAATGTTGTGCTGGAAATAGAAGTGCAGGGAGCTTTGCAGGTTATGAAAAAATGTCCGGAAGCTTTAACGATCTTCTTAGTACCGCCTTCAATGGATGAACTAGAGAAACGCATTCGGGGAAGAAGAACGGAAGAAGAAGATATCGTGAGACAGCGCTTAGATAAAGCTAAAAGAGAAATTGCGACACAAAACGAATATAAATATGTCGTGTGCAATGATGATGTCGAAGAAGCAAAAAATAAAATCGCAAAAATTATTAAGATGAACGCAAACGTGTTAACTAAATAAAGATACATAGACGGCCGAGAGGCTGTTTTTTTATGGCTGCCTGAGAGTTGAATGAGGAAAGAATTTTAGGGTATGGTAATGATGAGGTGATCAAAATGTGGGATAGGGCAATTCTCCATGCAGATATTAATCATTGCTATGCGCAGATTGAGGAAGTACGAAATTCAAAGCTTGCCAAAGTACCGATGGCTGTTGGCGGTCATGAAGAATCTCGTCATGGGATCATTCTGGCAAAAAATGATCTCGCTAAAAAATATCGAATTAAAACCGGGGAAGCTTTGCGAGATGCGTATAAAAAATGTCCGCATTTAACGATTATTCATCCGGATTACGATCTTTATTTATCAATCAGTGAGCAGGTAAAAGACATCTATCGCCGCTATAGTGACAAAGTAGAAGCGTTTGGCTTAGATGAAGCTTGGATCGATGTGACACATTCGCAGACTTTATTCGGGGATCCGATTGAGATTGCCCGAAAGATTCGAATGGAAGTCTATCGGGAACTGGGACTGACAATCTCAATCGGAATCAGCTTCAACAAAGTATTTGCGAAAATCGCTTCAGATATGGATAAGCATCATGGAGTCGCTGTCATTACATCGGAGAATTATCAGGAACGCTTATGGTGTTTGCCGATCGAAGCAATGTTTTATGTCGGTAGAGCGACCGCCGTTAAACTGCGGGCAAGAGGAATTGGGACAATTCGACAGCTTGCCAATACACAAAAGCTCTATTTAAAATCTTTTTTAGGCAAGCCGGGAGAATGGATCTGGGAATTTGCTAATGGTTTAGATGACAGTGAAGTAGCAAAGTCACAACAGCAGCCGATGATTAAGTCGGTAGGAAACAGCATCACAGCGATTCATGATCTGGAAACATTAGAGGAATTAAAAATGGTGTTTCGGGTATTATCGGAATCGGTCGCCGCTCGATTACGGCAGCTGAATAAAAAAGGCAGTGTCGTCAGCATTTATTTAAGAACGAATGAGTTTGATTGCTGCAGCCGGCAGATAAAATCAGACTATCTGATCGATACCAGCGATGCGATCATGGAATGCGTGGATCATCTGCTGCAGGCACATCTCTCGTTAAAAAGCGATGGTACTTTTGAGGAGGCTTATCGCAGTGTTGGGGTGGTGGTATCGAAACTGCAAAAAGATGAACATAAAATTCAATTGAGTCTTTTTGAAAATGAAAACAGAACAATGCATAATCGTGACTTAGAAGAAACAATTGAAAAGATCAGAGAAAAGTACGGTTCTGATAAAATTAAGCGATGCATTATGATAAAAGATGAAAAACTGACGGGTTTTGATCCTAGAAATGATCATGTGATCCATCCTGTTGGTTTCTTTGGATATTCGGATTCTTCACATAAAACAGGCTGAAAACCGCCTGCTTTTTTATAATTTTAAAAAAGATTAAATATCTTTGCGGCATAATAGGTAATAGTGGAATTTCAGTGCGTTTTTTGATACAATAACTAAGATAGGGAGGTAATACACATGTATATAGCAGATGTCTTAATTGAACATCCAGTCAATCCGTTAGATCGACCTTTTTCTTATTTATGTGAATTACCGATCTCAAAAGGAATTCGAGTGAAAGTTCCGTTTGCCGCTCAAAGTTTGGTCGGCTATGTGGAAAGTGTTTCGGAAACCACATTGAATGAAAAAGAATTGGAAGAAGAAAATGGATATCCATTAAAATGGATTAGTGAAATTATTGATGAAAAACCCTTGCTGAATAGTGAACTGATGCAGGTGGCGGATTACTTGTCCAGGATTACGCTGTCTCCTAAAATCAGCTGTCTGTCGGTGATGCTACCAATTCAGTTTAAGCCGAGCAGTAAGAACGGGGTTGGAAAAAAATATGAACGTTATGTTCAAGCGGTGGATCGGGATGATCTCAAAATGACACCAAAGCAAAAAGCGTGTCATGATTATCTTAAAGAACTGCGAAGACCAATACGTTTAAAGGAAGTGCCTTATTCAGCCGCGATACTAAAAAAACTGGCGGAAATCAAAGCAATCGATATTTTAGATGTTGAGGTATATCGCAATCACTATTTAGATATAAAGACAAAAGAAATATGGCCGCAGCTCACCTTGCCGCAGCAAAAGGCGGTAGAGGGCATTACGAATGAATGGAAACATAAAGTATGTTTATTATATGGGGTGACCGGATCAGGAAAGACAGAGGTGTATCTTCAGGCTGCCAAAAAAGTATTGTCACAACAGAAAACGGTTATGATGCTGGTGCCGGAAATTGCCTTGACACCGATGATGGTGACACGTTTTAAAGAACGTTTTGGTCCGGCGGTGGCAGTATTGCATTCACGCTTGTCCCAAGGTGAAAAGTATGATGAATATCGACGTATTCTAAAACATGACGTTAAGATTGTGGTAGGTGCGAGAAGTGCTATTTTTGCACCTTTGGAAAATATCGGATTAATCATTATGGATGAAGAGCACGATCAGTCTTACAAACAAGATTCCCCGCCGCGCTACCATACTCGGGATATTGCCCGCTTTCGTGCAGAGTACCATCGCTGTCCATTGGTTTTAGCGAGTGCGACGCCTTCGATTGAAACATATGCCCGCGCTAAAAAGGGAACGTATGAACTGTTTGAACTGAAAAAAAGAATTAATAATCAGCCGATGCCGAATGTCACAATTGTCGATATGGCAAAAGAGGTTTCGGCAAAAAACTATTCTTTGTTTTCACGAACGATGCGTCAGCGTTTGCAGGAATGCATTGACCAAAATCATCAGGCGATCGTATTGCTGAATCGGCGCGGCTATTCTAATTATCTGCAATGCAAAGAATGTGGTCATGTAGTGAAATGTCCGCATTGTGATGTCACTTTGACTTATCATAAAGAGGAACATGTGATGAAGTGTCATTACTGTGACTATACTGCGGCTCCTGTTTCGACCTGTCCTAATTGCCAAAGTCGAGCGATGTATCCGGTTGGATATGGGACACAAAAAGTAGAAGAAATGATTCGAAAAGAATTTACAAATGCCAAGGTTATTCGTATGGATGTCGATACAACACGGAAAAAGGGCGCACATGAGCATCTTTTGAAAGCTTTTGAAAAGCAGGAAGCCAACATTTTGCTGGGAACTCAGATGATTGCGAAAGGTTTGGATTTTGCCAATGTGACTTTTGTCGGTGTTTTGAATGCCGATCAGACTTTGAATCTGCCGGACTTTCGAGCCAATGAACGTACCTTTCAATTGCTTTGTCAGGTATCAGGCAGGAGCGGGCGCGGAAAAGAAACCGGCAGTGTCGTGATTCAGACATATAATCCGGAGCATTATGCGATACAATCGGCAAGTCAGCACAACTATCTTGCCTTTTACCAAAAAGAGATTCAGTATCGTTATTATGGAAATTATCCGCCTTATTGTCGTATGGTGTCTTTAGAAATCCGTGGGAAAGACGAAAATATTGTAACGGATCGATCACAGCAGATTGCAGTGTATCTAAAAAACAATGCCACCCATGCCACCGTTTTAGGACCGGCTCCATCACTGATTTATCGCATGAACGATTATTATCGTTATCGTATTTTAATCAAATATAAAAACGGTGAAGGATTGATGAATGCTTTAAATACGATTCATCAGCACTATAATAGGGAAAGAAAAGAAAAAGTATCGGTCATGATCGATTTTAATCCATATACACAAATTTAGGAGAAAAGCATGAGTAATAAATTAGAAAAGATAAAACAGGAAGCGGCAAAAGGAAATCTTGATGCAATTTATCAGCTGGGATTTGCTTATTATACCGGAAAGTCGATTGAACCGGACATGAATAAAGCGATTGAATGTTTTAAAAAAGCAGCCAGCAGCGGACATGTGCAAAGCATTCAGGCATTAGGCGTCTGTTATGCCAATGGCGATGGTGTGACCAAGGATTTAGAAAAAGCGGTCTTTTGGTATCGGAAAGGATCCGATTTGGGATATGATCAGTCTAAATATAATTTGGCCCTTTGTTATTACAGAGGTGAAGGGGTAACACAGGATGAAGAAATCGGAAAAGCGCTGATGGAAGAAGCGGCAAAAACGGATGTGGATGCCAAGCGTTTTATTCGAAAAGTATATAAGAAAAGTTTTTTTGACCGTTTTAGGGGGAAGCAATGAGAAAAGTAGCAGCAGAGATTATATACCATTATCAGACTAAACAAAGCTATTTAAATATAGAACTCAATGCGGCTTTGGAAAAAACACCTTTATCACGTGAAGATAAAGATTTGATTACTCGTATCGTTTACGGAACGGTGCAAAATGAAATTTATTTGATGTATCAATTAGAGCCGTTTGTTCATGGCAAGATCAAAGCTTATGAGCGGGCAGTTTTGCTGATCTCTTTTTATCAGCTGATCTTTTTAACGAAGATTCCCACCTATGCGGTGTGCAATGAAGCAGTGGATATGATTAAAAAGAAATACGGTATGCAGCGTTCAAAACTGATGAATGCGATTTTAAGAAATTTCATACGTCAAGGCGTACGTCCAATTGAAGCAAAAGATGAATTAGATTATTTAAGCATTGAAACATCAACGCCTTTATGGCTGGTAAAGCTGTTAAATAAACAGCTGGGAAAAGAAAAAGCAGTCCAGATCTGTCATAGTTATTTAGAAAAGTCCGCTTTAGCGGGACGAGTGAATACATTAAAAGCAAGCCGCGATGAGATATTGGCGGAATATCCGATCCTTAAAGCCGGAGAACTAAGTGAAGATGCTATCCTTTTTGAAAAAGGAAACATTGCTCATCATGAACTTTTTAAATCGGGAAAAGTAACGATCCAAGATGAGTCCAGTCAATTAGTGGCACGTTTCTTGAACCCGAAAGAAAACAGTTATGTTCTTGATATGTGCAGTGCCCCGGGATCAAAGACGACGCATTTAAGCGCACTGATGAACAATACCGGAAAGATTGAAGCCTATGATATTCATGAACATAAAATTCAGCTGATTGAAATGAATGCTGAGCGTTTGGGAGCTTTAAACATCACCGCACATGCGATGGATTCTACCCAATTAAGAGAAGTATATCCGGATGAAACCTTTGATTGTCTTTTATTGGATGCTCCATGTTCTGGGCTGGGAGTAGTGGCACGAAAACCGGAAATCAAATATCAAGCGCCTGATTCTATGGATGGGATCATTACGCTGCAAAGACAATTACTGGAAGTTGCCTATTATTTATTAAAAACCGGAGGAACCATGGTATACAGTACATGTACAATCAATAAAAAAGAAAATCAAATGCAGATGGAAAACTTTATGAAACTACATCCAAATATGCGATGTGTAAAAGAACAACTGATTTTACCTTATGAATACCACAGTGATGGATTCTATATGTGTAAACTAACTAAAGGAGCAGATAATGAAAGCAATTTATGATTATAATTTAACGGAATTAACAGAAGCCTTTTTATCTTTAAATGAAAAGAAATTCAGAGCGATGCAGGTCTTTGATTGGCTGTATGTCAAGTTTGCGAAGGATTTTAATGAAATGACGAACTTAAATAAGGATTTGCAGGCAAAGCTGCAGGAAAGCTTTGTGATTGACTTTTTAAAGGTTAAGAAAAAACAAGTATCAAAAGATGGGACAACAAAATATTTATTTGAATTGATGGATGGGCATCTGATTGAAACTGTGCTGATGCGCATGGAATATGGGAATTCGGTCTGTGTCACAAGCCAAGTAGGATGTAATATGGGGTGTTCTTTTTGTGCAAGCGGGCTGTTGAAAAAACAGCGTAACCTTACTTCGGGAGAAATGGTTGCCCAAATCATGCATGTTCAATTTGATTTGCTAGAAGAGCGTGAACGTGTAAGCCATGTTGTGGTGATGGGAACCGGAGAACCTTTTGATAATTATGAAGAAGTGACCAAATTCATTCAAACGATCAATGAACCCAAAGGTTTAGCGATCGGGGCACGCCATATCACAGTATCGACATGCGGGCTATGTGATAAAATTGAAGCTTATGGAGATTTAGGATTGCAGGCTAATTTAGCGATTTCACTGCATGCCCCTAATGATGAAATTCGTAATCAGCTAATGCCCATCAATAAAAAATATCCGATGGATACATTAAGACAATCGATCAAAAGATACAGTGAAAAAACGAATCGACGCATCACATTTGAGTATATCTTATTAAAAGATGTCAATGATAGTCTGGTTTGTGCCAGACAGTTGGCTCATTATGTAAAAGGGTTAAATGCTTATGTTAATCTCATTCCTTATAACAGTGTGGATGAACATGGCTATCAATCAGCAAGCAAAGAAACAATTGAGGCGTTCTATAACGAATTAGCAAGATTAAAGGTAAGAGCGACGATTCGCCGTGAGCATGGGGCAGACATTGATGGAGCCTGTGGTCAGTTAAGAGCAAAATTCCAGAGGTGAGAACATGAAAGTATTTGATGAGACAAATATAGGAAGACGTACATCCAATCAGGATAAGGTGGCGATTGTCAACACACGCGGCGGACAATTGCTGGCTTTAGTTTGTGACGGCATGGGCGGTCATAATTCGGGTGAACTTGCTTCCAAGATCGTTTGTGAATATCTCGTGGATTGTTTTAAAATGATGCCGGGTTTTATTTCAAGCGAAGAAGCCAAGTCATGGCTGCAGGATGCGATTAAAGAAGCAAATCAAGTCACCAAAAGACAAGCTCAAACCTCACCTTTGCATGCCGGAATGGGAACAACGATTGTCGTAGCGCTGATTTATCAGGATAAAGTATATGTCGGTAATATCGGAGACAGCCGCTGCTATCATATTCATCATGAAATTACTCAGCTGACAGATGATGATACGTTTGTGAATGAACTGATCAAATCGGGGGTAATCTCTAAAGAAGAAGCCAAATTTCATCCAAAACGCAATGTTTTGATGAAAGCGGTCGGAATTAATGAAAAAATCGAAGTGTTTATTCAAGAGTACAGCTTAAAGCCAGGTTATTTACTGCTATGTAGTGACGGCTTATATAATGCTGTGAGTGATGAACAAATCAGAGAGATTGTCATGAGCAAGGGGACAGTGGCAAATAAATGTCACTGTCTGATCCAGTTGGCATTGAAGCAAAACGGAAGTGACAATATCAGTGTTGCATTGATTGAAGTGGAAGGAGGCGACCTTAATGCCAAATCAAAATAGAATCATTGATGACCGTTATGAAATCAAAGCGATCATCGGTCAAGGTGGAATGGCAGATGTCTATCTGGCAGAAGATCTGATTTTAAAACGCGAAGTCGCGGTTAAAATATTGCGTGAGGTATTAGCCGAAGATCCAATATATGTTCAGCGCTTTAAGCGTGAAGCCAGCGCTGCAGCAACATTAAGCAATAAGAATATCGTTGAAATTTATGATGTGGGAGAAGAAAACGGCAAATATTACATTGTCATGGAATATGTTTCTGGTCAGACATTAAAGGAACTTATTTTTAAGCGTGGTGCCTTACATATGGCAGAAGCGATCGATGTGATGAAACAAGTCGCTGCCGGAGTAGCAGCCGCTCATAAATGCGGCATTATCCATCGTGATTTAAAACCGCAAAATATTTTAGTGACTAATGGCGGCATCGCTAAAATCGCCGATTTCGGGATTGCTTCAATTCAAACCGTAACCAATGTAACGAAGGCTGATACGATTATGGGTTCTTTGCATTACTTAGCCCCGGAAATTGCCCGTGGAGAAAAAGCAACGATTCAAAGCGATATTTATTCATTAGGAATCATGTTTTATGAGTTATTAGTCGGACAGGTTCCTTTTAATGGTGAATCACCAGTCAATATAGCGTTAAAACATATGCGGGAAGAATTACCGTCAGTACGTGAGATCAACCCGACTATTTATCAATCTGTGGAAAACATCATTATCAAGGCAACCGCTAAAAATGTCGAGAATCGCTATCAGAATGCAAATTTAATGCTGGAGGATTTAAAACAGGCTTTAGATCATCCAAACGATGAAAAAATAACGTTTATCAGTCAGGAAGATGATGATACAACGATTGTGGTTGGAAACGAGGAATTTTACAGCCAGTCGGAAATCCCTGCGGCAGAACCGGTGGTAAGTGAAGAGGATAAAAAAGCTAAAAAGAAAAAGCAAATGAAAATGGCAGCTTATGCAGGAATGGTTGCCGTGATTCTTTTTGTTGTCGGACTTTATGTGGTGATGGCAAATCCTTTTGGGAAAAAAGAAAAGCTGATAGAAATTCCCAATGTCGTTGGAAAAACATTAGAAGAAGCTAAAGCAGAATTGGAAAAAAATAATTTAGTTGTTTCAGATTTAATTAGCTATACTGTTTCTGATGAATATGAAGAAAACCATGTTGTTGCAGTTAATCCGTCATCAGGTAAAGAGGTCAAAGAAAAATCAGAAGTGCGATTGACGGTTTCAAAAGGAAAATATATTTTAATTGGGAATTATATTGGGAAAAATATTGATACCGCTAAAAAAGAATTAGATGATATGGGTATGGTTGTCAATGTGATCGAACAGGAGAGCGAGGAAGCCGAAGGAACCGTTATTTCGCAATCCATTGATGAAGGACAAAAGATTGTACCGGATGCGCCTAATAAAATTATCACGCTGAAAGTTTCAAGCGGATTATCCATCAAAGTAGAGAATTATTTAGGAATGGATGTCTTTAGCGCAAAAGCAAACTTAGAAAGTCAGGGCTTTTTTGTGACGTTGAATGTTTTACCTGCCCCTACAGCAATTTATCAGATTCAAAATATGAAGATTAATGTCGTAGAAGGACAATCATTAAGCGCCGGAACAGTCGTTCATAAAAAAGGTGAAGCTATTACGCTCGATTATTATGATAAGAAGCCTGATCTTCCAGCCGAAGATCCTGATGATGACGATGATAATGGCACAAACAACGGAAATAATAGCGACGGAAGCAGCAATAACGGACAGAATAATAATGGAAATACAACTACACCGGGAAATGGGCAGACGGAAACCCCAAGCGATAAACCGAATACCGATACACCGACGACGAATCAATAAAGGAGAAAACTATGCCAGAAGGAAAGATTATAAAAGCTTTATCCGGATTTTACTATGTGCAAAGCGATGAGATGATTTATGAGTGCCGTGCACGAGGAAAATTTAGAAATATTGATTTTAAACCATTAGTAGGAGATGAAGTAGTCTTTCAAATAGAAAACAAAACTGCCGGGTATATTATGGAAGTAAAAGAGCGACGTAACTTTTTGGTACGCCCGCCAATCAGCAATATCGATCAGGCGATCATTGTCGTATCGGCAAAAGAACCGGATTTTTCAACGCTTCTGTTGGATAAATTTCTCTTGTTGATTGAATCTTCAAAAATTAAACCGGTGATATGTATTACTAAAGCGGATTTGATCGATTCTGATGATCCTTTATTAAAGGATATTGAAAACTATCGTAAAAGTGGCTATGAGATTCATTTGCTGAGTGCAAAAGATGAGAGTGGCTTAGAAGAGATTCAGGAGGTATTCAAAGGAAAAGAAAGTGTCATTACCGGACAAAGCGGAGTAGGGAAATCAACGCTGCTGAATGCCTTGAATATTCATTTGAATTTAGAAACCAGTGAAATTTCTAAAGCCTTAGGGCGAGGGCGGCATACTACTCGCCATGTGGAATTAGTGAAAATTCTTGGCGGACTGGTAGCTGATACCCCTGGCTTTTCCTCACTCGAATTAGAGATGAGCAAAGAAGAAGCGGCCACTGCCTATCATGATTTTGCCGAATTGTCAGCACAGTGTAAATTTAGGGAGTGTCTGCACGATTCAGAACCTCATTGCAGGGTTAAAGAAGCGGTTGAAGCAGGAGAAATTGCTCAATCACGTTACCAGCATTACTTACAGTTTTTAAATGAAATCAAGAATAGAAAGGAAAAATACTAATGATTATTTCACCTTCAGTTTTATCAGCCAATTTTGCTGATTTAAAAACAGATATTAAAAAAATAGAAGAAGGCGGTGCAAGCTGGCTTCATTATGATGTAATGGATGGACATTTCGTGCCTAATATTTCGTTTGGCTATAGTATTTTAAGCGATGTTAGAAAAGTCACAGATTTATTTTTAGATGTTCATTTGATGATCAGTGATCCAAACAAATATTTAGATGATTTCATCAAGGCAGGAGCAGATCTTATTACGTTTCACTATGAGTCTTATGACAGTCTTGATCAAATAAAAACAGCGATCACTAAAATAAAAGATCAAGGAATTAAAGCCGGCATCAGCATCAAACCCAATACAAGTGTCGAAGCCATTCGCCCATTATTATCTGATTTAGACTTAGTCTTGGTGATGAGTGTAGAACCGGGATTTGGCGGACAATCCTTTATGTTAAATGCGGTTGATAAAATAAAAACACTCCGAAACTGGATTGATCAGGATAAAATTCAATGCTTGATTGAAGTGGATGGCGGAATCAATGAAGAAACCGGAAAGCAATGTCAAGCTGCCGGAGCTGATGTTTTAGTAGCAGGAAGCTATATCTTTAAACATGAGAATACAAAAAAAGCAATCGAGTCGTTAAAATGAAAGCAGGATTAGTTGGAGCTGCACCGACACAAATGACATTAGATCCCAATTTACCTTATATTGGGGTGGATGGCGGTGTAGAGACATTGCTGTCACAAGGAATCATGCCAATGGTTGTAGTTGGAGATTACGATTCACTAAAGGATAAAAACTGTTTAAAGAAGATTAAAAATATACAATTGCCTCAGCAAAAAGATGAGACAGATACGGCAATAGCGATTGAATATTTATTATCAAACGGGTATAATGATATCGTGTTGTATGGAGTGACAGGGGGAAGACTGGATCATTTCCTAGCGGTACTGTGTATGCTTAAAAAATATCGGGATCATTCTTTAACTATCTTGGATGAACAAAATAAGATTTATTTATTAAAAGCAGGCAAACACTGCATACATAAACAGGGGTATCGCTATCTATCTTTTTTTACAGATCAGGATACCTATATTACAATTAAAGGATGCGTTTATCCGTTAGATCAGTATTTGTTGAAAAACAATGATCCGTTATGTGTTTCCAATGAGATATGTAACGAGACTTGTGAAATAGAAATAACAAATGATGTGATTGTTGTGCAGTCGAATAATAAAGGGGGAATATAGTTTGGCAACAAAAAGAGAAAAACGTAATGAAATACGTAAGCAGAATCATGAAGAATTTGAAGAAAAAACGAAAAAGAAAGAATTAATGAGCAAAAGCGACAGAATCAAATGGGCATTGTTTGGTGTTGTTTTAATTTGTTTATGGATTCTAACTAAATTTTCAGCATAAACACAAAAGAGAACGCATCGTTCTCTTTTTTAGGAGGAAAGATATGATAAGCTTTTATATTGTTCGTCATGGACAAACTATTTTTAATCAAAAAGATATGGTACAGGGATGGTGTGATTCACCTTTAACTCAGACCGGAATCAATCAGGCAATCGGTGCCGGGATAGGATTGCATGATGTTTTGTTTAGTCATGCATACACCTCCATCAGTGAACGTGCATATGATACCGCTAATGCTATTATTCAAAATCGGAAAATTCCTTTAACGATTGATAAACGCCTAAAGGAATTTAATTTTGGCATGCTGGAGGGGGAAAAAAACGAAGTGCTGATGAAGCCTTTTAACGGGGATTTTGAAACCGCGATTAAAATAGGCTGGGTAAAAGACGGCGGTGAAAATGAAACGATGGTACGTGAAAGAGTCCGTTCTTTCTTTGATGAAATCACATCGCTTCATGAAAATGGCAATGTCTTAGTAACGACACATGGTTTAACTATTATGGCAATTCTAAAGGAAATGGTGCCCCAGGATTTTAATATCGAATTATTAGATCGTGGTATTGAAAATTGTTCGGTAACCATTATTGAATATGATGGTGAATATCATTTAAAAGCATTAAACGATACGACCTATCGGGATCAAGGACTAAAAAGATCTGTAAAGGAATAAATGAATGACGAGCTAAATACTTGTCTTTTTTTATTGGTCTGAGTTGTAATTAGTTTAAAATAAAAAACACCCGCAGGTGTTTAAATGTATAATGCAATGGCAATGAAATGAAAGAAAGTGCCAATCATAATGAATATATGAAATAACTCATGAAACCCAAAACGTTCTGTAAAGTTTGGTTTTTTAATAATATAAATAATAGCTCCGATGCTATAGCTGATGCCTCCGATGGCAATCAGTGTGACACAGGCGGTACTCATTGAAGTTAAAATGCTGACATCAAACAAGATCGACCAGCCTAAGCCTAAATAAAATACGGTTGACAGCCAGCGCGGAGCATCCATCCAAATCATTTTAATAATAATGCCAAGGATGGCGACAGACCAAATCACTCCTAGAAATAATCGCGGATCATCCATATAGGCTAAGCAGAGTGGCGTATAAGAACCTACAATGAGGATGTAAATCATCGCATGATCAAGTTTTCTTAAACGTAATTTAGAAGGCGCATCTTCTCTTACATAGTGATAAATACTGCTGGCACTGTAAAGTGCCATCATAGATAAGCCAAAGACGAGAACGGACAGGATTGAAGATAACGATCCATGACGCAGCCATTGACTGATAACGACGACCGCTGTTCCCACTACGGCAAAAATCGCTCCTATAAAATGGGTTAAAAAACTAATGGGATCCTGTGCCCGATCATAAAATTTCATAAAATAATCCCCCTTAAATAAATGAATGTAGTTTTCAGAACTACTTTATGAAGTTATTATATCATCATATGTGTATTAGTCAATTAAAATATTGATTTTAAAAACTGTTTAATATAGAATGTACATAGGGAGGGCAAAACAATGACAGATGGATTTACTGAAATCGTACATAAAATCTTACAGAGAAGTGATGTGCATGCGGATGCAATTCCTTCATTAGATCTTTATATCGATCAGATCATTACTTTGCTGGATCAGGAACTAGGCAATAATAAAAGAAATGAAAAAGATAAGATTTTAACGAAGACTATGGTGAATAACTATAGTAAACAGGGAATTTTAAAACCTATTAAAGGAAAAAAATATTCTAAAGATCACATTATTCAGATGCTGATTATCTATTCTTTAAAGAATACGCTGTCAATAGAAGAGATTAAGCGGATCCTACAACCAATATATAAGCTGTCCGATGAGAATAATGTCGATTTAAGTCATATATATGATCATTATTTAGAATTGAAAGAGGATAAAAAAGAAGTCATGGCTGTTGCTATTGATACTATTTTAAGAGATGAAAAGTTAAACTTGGCTCAAGATGAGGATCGCTTAGTCATGGTGTTGTGTTTGTGTGCTTTGTCTGAATTTTCAAAATCAGTAGCACAGGAATTGATCGATCAATATTATCCGGTAAAATAGAATGCGCTGCATTCTTTTTTTGTTTTGGGAATGATTCATTTATTTCTGCCCATGCTAAATATGTAATATTAGATATTTTAGCACTTTCCTATTGACAGTGCTAAGAATAGTGCTATAATAAAATTAGCACTTAGGATAAAAGAGTGCTAAGGAGTGATAACATGGATATAGAAAAAATGACGCATAAGATGCAGGAAGCTGTTTCGAAGGCTTTTCAGTTAGCCTTGAATTCATCGAATCAAATTGTCGATATCTTACATTTACTAAAAGTATTATTGGAAGATAGCAGCGGTATGCTGCCACGTATTTTTGAAAAGCTGAACTTAGATAAGAATTTAGCTATGGCTTACTTGGATCAGAAATTGAAGCTGCTGCCACAGGTTCGGACAACTCAGGAAGAGATGCGGATTTCTTATGATTTAAATACATTATTTCAAAATGCATTGAAAGTGCAGAACCAATTGAAAGATGAATATCTGTCTGTTGAACATATTATTATTGCATTATATGATACTCAGTCACATACTGTAAAAGAGTTCTTAGAAGAAACGAAAATGGATAAAGCCGAAGTATTGAAGGCAATTAAAGAGATAAGGGGGACAAATACAGTGAATAATCAAAACCCAGAAAATCAATATGAAGTATTAACCAAATATGGACGTGATCTTACTTCAGAAGTAAAAGATGGAAAGATCGATGTTATTATCGGGCGTGATGAAGAAATTCGTCGTGTGATCCAAATATTATCACGTAAAACTAAAAACAATCCAATTTTGATCGGTGAACCTGGGGTAGGTAAAACTGCCATTGTTGAAGGGTTAGCTTGGCGTATTTATAAAAATGACGTACCTATTTCATTACAAAATAAGACGGTTTATGAATTGGATTTAGGAGCTTTGGTAGCCGGAGCAAAATATCGCGGTGAGTTTGAAGAGAGATTAAAAGCTGTTTTAAATGAAATTCAAAAAGCTGAGGGAAACATCATTTTGTTTATTGATGAAATTCATCAGTTAGTTGGTGCCGGTAAGACCGATGGTGCTATGGATGCAGCCAACCTATTAAAACCAATGCTTGCAAGAGGAGAACTGCATTGTATCGGGGCAACTACATTGGATGAATATCGTATGTATATAGAAAAGGATGCTGCTTTGGAAAGACGTTTCCAAAAGGTAATGGTAGATGAACCTGGCATTGATGACACGATTGCTATTTTAAGAGGACTTAAAAATGGTTTTGAAACGCATCACGGAGTTCAGATCAGTGATAGTTCATTAGTTGCCGCAGCCAATCTGTCAGAACGTTATATCACAGATCGTTTCCTACCGGATAAAGCGATTGATCTTATTGATGAGGCTTGTGCAACGATCCGTATGGAAATCGATTCTCTGCCGCAGGAATTAGATACGATTACCCGTGAAAAGAACCGTTTAGAGATGGAAAGAATATCTATTGAAAAAGATACGAGTGAAAAAAACAAAGAACGTTTGGACGATATTAAACAAAAGATCGCTTCATTGGATGAAAAAGAGAAAGTACTGTTGTCAAAATGGCAGGAAGAAAAGAAACAGCTTGAAGAAGCGAAGGCATTAAAGGATCAACGTTCTAAACTTCAGCTGCAGCAGGAACAGTATGAACTGGAATCTGATTTTGAAAAAGCATCACGTATCAAATACGAAGAGCTGCCAGCGATTGAAAAGAAAATCGAAGCTTTAGAAAGTACCAATAAAGAGGACTACTTACTACAAGAAAAAGTAACCGAAGAAACGGTAGCGGAAGTTATTTCAAAATGGACACATATTCCAGTCAGCAAATTGCAGCAGTCTGAAAGAGAAAAGATACTGACATTAGGTGAAGTGCTTGCACAGCGTGTTATCGGTCAGGATCAGGCTTTAGAGAAAGTAACCAATGCTATCCTGCGTTCAAGAGCGGGGATTCGTGATGAAAGCAAACCGATTGGATCCTTCTTGTTCTTAGGACCAACTGGGGTAGGAAAAACAGAAGTCGCTAAAGCATTGGCAGAACAGTTGTTTGACAGTGAAAAACATATTGTACGAATTGATATGTCTGAATATATGGAGAAATACAGCGTCTCTCGTTTATTAGGAGCACCTCCAGGATATGTAGGATACGAAGAAGGCGGACAATTAACCGAGGCGGTACGCCGCAATCCTTATTCCATCGTCTTGCTGGATGAAATCGAAAAAGCCCATCCGGATGTATTCAATATTTTACTTCAGGTATTAGATGACGGACGTATTACCGATTCAAAAGGAAAAGTAGTCAGCTTCAAAAATACAATCATTATCATGACATCAAATATTGGTTCAAATTATTTATTAGACGGAAATACAAAAGAAAATCAAGATTTAGTGATGGGTGAGTTAAGGTCTTACTTCAAACCTGAATTGCTGAATCGTATTGATGAGATCGTACTCTTTAATTCATTAGATCAAAGCGTCATCTATAAAGTAATTGATAAATTCATTCATCAATTGGAAAAACGTTTAAGTGATCAAAATATTCAATTATCAGTCAGTGATCAGGCAAAACAGTTTATCATGGATAATGGCTATGATTATCAATATGGTGCAAGACCATTGCAGCGTTATATCCAAACGTATATTGAAACATTGGTAGCAAAGAAAATTATCGAAGGAGCAATCGTACCGAATTCTAAAGTCGCTATTGATGTTGAGAATGGTCAGTTTGTTATTGAGGTGCAATAAGGGAGATTTGTCTCCCTTTTTTTCTGCTTAAAATAGTAAACGACCTAAACATGGAATTTACTAAGGATCTATGATACACTTAAATTAATAACCGCTGTTTATGATATGAAAGCCAAACGAATGAAGAAATTTATGATAATCTAATGAAATACAAAGAACCTTACAAAGTATAACATTACACAAAAGGAACTGCTTAAAATATTTAATATAACATTTTAAAATAATGGAGGAGAATGCAATGAATATTTATGATTTTTGGGAAGCAACATTAAAACAGGATGCAGTGAAGATGAGAACCTTTTTTCATGAAGGGGCACATATTAACTGGCATGATACGAATGAACATTTTACTTTAGAAGAATTCATTCGGGCAAATTGTGAGTATCCTGATCAATGGAGCGGAAAAGTAGAGCGTGCAGAAAGAATGGGAGATTTGATTATTACCGCTACCCATGTTTATGCTTTAAATAAGCCCTTGTCGTTTCATGTTGTTTCTTTTATACAACTTAAAGATGAAAAGATTATCTTGATGGATGAATATTGGGGAGAAGATGGAGATATTCCGCAATGGCGAAAAGAAAAGCATATTGGAAAACCGATCCAATAATGTTGAAGTAAGAAAGGAAAACAATTAGATCATGATGTATTGGAAGCTAACGCAGATCTGTTCATAGCGATTTTTTTGCGAAACCATGGAACGATGTTTATCCTTAGAACTAAGGAATGAAATATTATTGATGGATTCTGTGTGAAAAATGAGTTTGAACTGTCTTTAATAAAATAATAAAAAGGAGAAAATTTAATGAATGATCCACTGCATTTTAAAACACGTGATGAATTTAGAAATTGGCTGACTAAGCATTGTTTAGATAGTCAAGGTGTTTGGCTGTTATTTGGCAAGGGGAAAACGTCTCAAACATTAAAAGCGAGTGAAGCATTGGAAGAGGCACTTTGCTTTGGCTGGATCGATGGACTGATGAAGCGTATCGATGATACATCTTACATGAAATATTTTTCTATTCGACAAAAAGAGAGCAAATGGTCAAAAAAGAATAAAGCATTGGCACAAAGTCTGGAAAAATCAGGCAGAATGACGGAGCTAGGCAAATCAAAAATTGAAGAAGCAAAAAAGAACGGACAATGGGATAAAGCAGCTCAACCTTCTGCTGTGACACAGGAACAGATTATGATGGTTGCTGAACTATTGAAAGAAAATGAACTGGCATATGTTCATTTTAAAGCGATGTCACCTTCTGTGCAAAAGACGTATACGCGTGCTTATTTAGATGCTAAAACAGAAGCAGGACAGGCAAAACGCAAAGCCTGGATGATTGGTCGTTTAGAAAAAAATTTGAAGCCAATGTAGATGATCGAATATAATAATTTAAATTCAATAAACAAGGGTGATATATTGTTGTTATCTTATACATAGGGGAGATAGGAATGAAATTGGAATTTAAAAAAATAAGCCAATTTAAACGAGGAATTCTTTTTGAACTGCTTACAGATGCTTATTCTTTTGATATTCAATGCCAACAGCATTGGGAGAAAGACTGGCAAGAATTTGACGACTTTTTCTTTAATCATTTAGTGATTGCAGATAGTTGTGGATTTATCACCACCATTGCTGGTGAAACAATCGGATTTGTTTCATGAGATTCAAGAAATAAACCAAAATCGGTTATTGTAGGACATAACTGTATAAAAACAAAATACAAAGGAAGTGGTTTTGGAAAATACCAGCTTAAAGAAGCGATTCATCGAATCCGTCAATAACCTCTTGGCGAATGTATGAAAGTGTCGGATTTAAATTGGATCAAAGCCGATTCAATGACAGTAAAGATCGCTTTGCCGGAGATTATTTAGATTATGTATTGGTTATTGCGGGTTTTGCTAATGAACAATAAAGTAGAGCTCTTTAAAAGGGTATTGAATAATAGATTGAGGTAAGAAAATGGAAATTATATTAGAATTGGCAGAAAGAAAAGATAAAGACATATGTTACAGACTGCTTCAGTATTCATTATTTGAAGAAAGTATCAGTGATTTTAATGAAATGAATGAAAAAGCTCTTTTTGAATATGAAGGATTTGATGATTATTTTACAAATAGTGATGCTTCCGCTTATTTTATAAGAGATAAAGAAACTAGAAAAATAGTCGGATTTATCATGGTGAATAGGCAGCTGCAGCAATTTGAAACAGGACACTGTATTGCTGAATTTATGGTGATTCCTAAATATCGCCGAAATAAGATTGGGAAAACAGCAGCTGTAGAATGTTTCAATCTGTTTAAAGGAAATTGGGAAGTATCACCGTCATATGGAAGTGAAAAAGCTTATTTGTTTTGGAAACGTGTGATTGATGAATACACAGATCAAAATAATACATTTGAACATGGAATGTTCATGTTTACTAGTTCTAAATAAGGCGGTAAAGCTGGAAATTTATATTTTAGAAGAATCTATACAAGCATTAAGAGATGTATTGACAAATAAGAGATTACAGTCATGCAGTTTTACTAAACAAATATAAAGGAGTGTAAACCATGAATGAAAATAATGTACCGTTTTGGGAAGCTTTGGAACAATTAGTAGATAACAGTGAAATTGTGATCGATCGTCCAAAAGGATCTGTTCATCCTAAATATCCGGATTTATTGTATAAAGTGGATTATGGTTATCTGAAAGAGACTGCATCCATGGATGGTGGCGGCATTGATGTCTGGATGGGATCAAAACCAGAGAAAACCATAGATGCGGTTATTTGCATCGTTGATCTTTTAAAAAAGGATTCAGAAATAAAGATACTAATCGGGTGTACTTCAGAGGAAATGGAAATTATTTACCAAACGCACAATGAAACTCAGGGCATGAAAGGGATATTAATCCGTCGTGATTAACGCTTAAATTGCGATAGTGGTAAGTAAATACAAGTAATTATTTATATAGTATAAAGGTTAATGGTTTGTAGAGTAAGAATATGACTTCTTATTTGGAGGGGAAAATGAACTATACTTTGCGTAAATTAGAAACGTTTTTAGTGATTGGACAAGAAGTAGAATTGACGCAAAATCAAAGAAAAAATATTGAAATCAGTACACGGTTTTGGCGAATTTTTAATAGGAATCTTAAGAAAGAACATCTGTCACAATCTGGCAATTGGCTCAAATATGCCTTTATGGAACGAAAGAATGGTCAGTTGTTTTATTTCTGTGCAATTCCATTTCAAGGTGAAGTTCCAAGTGGTTTTAGTTTAAAAGAGATCAGGGCTCATTGGTATTTGGTAGTAGAACATTGTGGATCCATGAACAGGATTTATGAGACTTATGGTAAAATCTATCAAGATATTTTGCCTTATACAAACTTTCATCCACTAAAAGAGGATTGTATTCATTTTGAAAAATACGATCAGCGTTTTCATTGGAATAGAAAAGATTCAATCATTGAAATTTGGATACCAATAAGAAATGCAGAGATGTCTTAATAAGACAAAATAACTATACATCGCTATTTTTGTCTTATATTATCATTGATAAGCATAACAGATAAATTATAAAAGGTGATAAGCATGATAAGACGGAGGAATCATTTTGAAAACGATATTAGTAATAGATGATGCTATATATCAGCAATGTTCTTGAAGAAATTTTAGTAAAAAAAGGAATCACTTTAACAAAAAATGGTGAGATTACCTTTTTAAATACAGCCTCTCAATTAAATCGAATATAGGCGGTCATCAAGCCATGGAAGCAAAAACTCTAGATTTAGATAAAAATACAGCACATCAAACAAATGGTGATTTTTGGGATACGATTGGCAGTGATGTTTTAGGAGTCACAGCTTTGAAGCCAAAATGCTGCTGGTTACATTTATTATTAAAGCGTGTAAGTTGTAAGAAGGATTAACGAAAAGACATAAGTAAAAAATATTTCATTGCCAGTAGTCTATTCCTATTTATCATGTTAAAGCAGGAAGTGATTTCCTGATAAGATTTAGTGAAAGTAAATTAAAAATATGGGAAAATACTATTTTTATATATTTTTAATACTTTCTTAAAAAAATATGATAGAATAGCTTATGAGGTGATAAATAAGATGAAATGTCGTTTTTGTGATACAGAATTGACTGAAAATGATAAATATTGTCCTCATTGTGGGATGAAAGTAGAAGCACGTCCACAATCCGTAAGTCGTGTCACGGATCGTGTTCCAGTGTTTGAACAGCACCAAGCGAATCGCAATGTTGTCGTTTGGATAATCTTAATCGTTGTGTTGATTTTATTAGCTGTGTTTAAATTAACAGCGAACCCTTCTTCATCGAAGGATAACTATTATAATAGCGATTCCTACACAACACATAAACCTGAAAAATATGATTATAAAGAAATAAATGGGGATTATATTCTTGGCAAAGGCGATGATCTCACCATCAGTAACCTAAACGGCGGCGGTTATATCACAGATGATGGAGAATCCATTTATATGGTAAATGATGATGGAAATATTGCTAAGTTTGATAAAAACATGAGTAGAAATGAAGTGATCTACACCGGAAGCTGTGGGGATCTGCAAGTGCATGAAGGTTATCTATATTTTAAAGACACATATAAAAATAACTATACATTTAAAATGGATTTAGCGACAAAGGAAGTCACCACCGTATTAGAAGAAGATGCTTATTATGTGCGTGTATACGGACAGGATATTTACTATCAAAGTGATCAGAACAACGAAAGTATTTTCCATTATAATATGAGTACAAATGAGACTGTTCAGATCAATAATGAAGCTAGCTATAATTTGCAGCTAGTTGGAAATTTATTGTATTTTTCAACAGCAGATGCCATTAAAGCGTATGATACAACAACAAAGGAAATGAAGATGATCAAACAAGGCAGAGTGATCAATTTAGTTTGTCAGGAAGATGCGCTTTATTATATCGATGGAAATTCAGGTTTTATTTATACGATGGATTTAACCGGTGACACACAGGTCAGCACCCGTTTGAATCGTGAAGTATCAAATAACTTAATAGTTAATCAAGATCAGATTTATTATTTGAATGATTCAAATGAGGTCATCAATATGAAGACAAACGGACTTGATAATCAAGTGCTTAGTGATGAGGAAACAGGGTACAGTCTACAGCTGCAGGGAGAATATCTCTTTATTCAAAGCGATGATTATTATGGCGATTATGAATGGTATCGCATGGATCTTAACGGCGAAAATGGGGAATATGTCTATATTCAAAATATAGGGAGTTACATCTAAAAGTAGCGTTCCCTTTTTTTTTATGATAAAATGAATTCAACTAAGGAGGAGTAAAATGCAAAGGTATTTTGTTAAAAATTTTGATGAATCACAGTTTATAATTGAAAAAGAGGATCATCATCACATGAAAAAGGTGATGCGTATGCATGATGGCGATGAGATTGTTTGCATTAATGAAAAACAACAGGTTTTTCTTTGTCGGATCATGAATATCGAAATCGGACGAATAGAAGTGATGGAAGAACTTATGCAGGACTGCGAACTGCCGGTTAAGGTAAACCTGATTTATGCACTGCCTAAAAGCGATAAATTTGAGTTTGTTCTGCAAAAAGCATGTGAATTGGGTGTGACCTGTATTATTCCGCTTTTATCGAAACGCTGTATCGTTAAAACAGATCGCGAAACTTTCAATAAAAAATATCAGCGATTCAATAAAATTTTAAAGGAAGCGGCAGAACAGTCCTATCGAAATCAAATACCGAAGATTGCTCCTTTGATTAAACTCTCAGAAGTAGCATCATATCTAGGAGATCATAATTTAGTTGCTTATGAAGAAAATGCGAAACAAAATGAGATGTCTAGGCTAAAAGAGGTCTTGTCTCAGGTGCATAATGGTGATACAATCACTATTATTGTGGGCTGCGAGGGTGGTTTTGAGCAAAGTGAAATTGATGAATTAGAAAAGATGGGGGTTGTTCCCTGCTCATTAGGAAAACGCATTTTAAGGAGCGAAACAGCACCGTTATATTTGTTAAGTGCCATTGGATACGCACTAGAGTTAGGATAGAGGATCAGATATGCAGTTAGTCAAAGGATTAAACAAATACGGGATGCATCCCGTTATAAAAAAATTAGCGAGCTATCGTTTCATTGAGGAAAATAGTACACTGCTTAAAAAGAATCATATTCAGCCTGTTTATAAAAATGAATATCAGCTGCAGGCAACACTCGTTTATCTTCATTCTATGCTAAATAAAGAAGCCTTGTTTGGCATCTATTTGTTAAATGTAAACGAAAATGGAGAGTTGTGGAATGCCATGAGCTATCAGCAACGTCAAATTTTACTGCATGGTGAACTGATGACGGACTTGGATTGTTTACCTCATTTTAATGTTGGGGATCAGCTGATCCTGCTTCCCTGCTTTGACAGTGAACTGAATCATCGTTTTTGTGAGGATTATCAGTTTTTATTGCTGAAACAGAATAAAGATATCGTAGAAGAACAGCTGAAGAATCTAAAAGATCCGATTGAACTGTATGGAATTGAAGTGCTGAAGAATGGCTTCTGTGATTTTATTTGGATAAAATCCTTTGAGAATGAGCATTATCTCTATTTAGAAGATTTTAAATCCATCTATGTGTTTAATGAATCTGATAAGGTCTTTACAGATCAGTGTATTCTCGTTGATAAATATAGTAAGAAAATTCCGGAAATGATAGAACTGAGAGAAATAGTGACACTGTATCAGCATCAAAAAGAAGAGGTTTTGCTAGAATATTTGCAGGATCATCAGTTTATCAGTAAAAAGGTTTATATGAAGTTAAAGAAGAAGTTTTTAGGAGGTTAATATGAAAACATTTGCTATTCATACTTTAGGCTGCAAAGTGAATACGTACGAATCGGAGGCAATTGTGCGCTTATTTGAAGCACACGATTATCACAAGATTTCTTTTAAAGAGGTAGCGGATGTTTATGTCATCAATACCTGTACGGTAACGAATACCGGAGATAGTAAATCACGTCAGATCATACGCCGTGCAATCCGTAAAAATCCCGAGGCAGTCGTTTGTGTTGTAGGGTGCTACGCACAGGTAGCTCCTAGCGATATTGAAGCGATTGAAGGGGTTGATATTATCTTAGGTACTCAGTTCCGTCATCAAATCGTAGATTTAGTTGAAGATCATATAAAAAGTAAACAAAGAATTACAAAGATCAGCGATGTCATGAAGGAAAAAGAATTTGAAGAATTAGATGTTGATGTTTTTACTGAAAATACCCGTGCTTTCTTGAAAATCCAAGACGGCTGCAATAATTTTTGTACGTACTGCATCATTCCTTATGCTAGGGGATTGGTACGCTCACGTAAACCGGAAAGTGTTTTGAAACAGGCTCAAACCCTTGTCGATCATGGCTTTGTGGAAATTGTTTTAACAGGGATTCATACCGGAGCTTACGGCATCGATTTAAAGCATTATCGTTTCTATGATCTGCTGGTGGATTTAGTCGAACAAACAAAGGGATTAAAGCGTCTGCGTATTTCTTCTATCGAAATTAATCAGATTACAGATGAAGTAATAGATTTAATCAAAAATAATTCTATTATTGTGGATCATCTGCATGTTCCATTACAATCAGGAAGTGATGGTGTGTTAAAAAGAATGCGCCGTAAGTATACGTGTGCGCAGTATTTAGAAAAGATTGAACAAATTCGTTCTGTCTTGCCGGACATTGCCTTTACGACCGATGTTATCGTAGGGTTTCCGCAGGAAACACAAGAGGAATTTGATGAAACGTATGCATTTATCCAACAGGTAGGCTATAGTGAACTGCATGTCTTTCCTTATTCAAAAAGAAGAAATACCCCAGCGGCGGCAATGGATGGTCAAGTCGATGAAGCGGTTAAGAATGAACGCGTGAAAGCATTGATCGATCTTTCTAAAAAGCTGCATGTCAATTACGCTAAAAAGTTTATTGATAAAACTGTTGATGTTATTTTTGAAGAAGCTTTTGATGAAGAACACTTGATCGGACATGCCGGTAATTATTTAAAGGTCATTGCTAAAGCGGATCCGAAATGGATTGGTCAGGTTGTGCCGGTTGTAATTAAAGAAGCCAGTGTTTTAGGGATCACAGGGGAAGTGCTTGAAGGAGAACGCCTATGAAAAAATTAAATCAATTATTGCCGATAGATAGTGATTTAGCGATAGAATCGATTCACAGTGATTCTCGAAAAGTACGCCCTAATTCTATTTTCTTTTGTTTAGATGGATTGTCAGTTAACGGCCATCAGTTCATTGAAGAGGCTATTTATAAGGGGGCAGTCTGTATCGTTCACTCTAAAGACGTCTCAGTTAAAAATAAAGATATTGTCTATTATCAAGTAAAGGATACACTAAAATGTCTAAATGAAGTAGCTTGCAAGTTTTATGATGATCCTAGTCAGCAGTTAAATATGATCGGAGTTACCGGAACGAATGGAAAAACGATTGTTTCAATGCTGATTTACCAAATCGCTAAAAAGATAATGCCATTTGGCTACATTGGGACGCATCATGTATTATTTAATAAGGAAACGTGTGAATGCGAATTTACTACTCCGGAGATTATTTTTCTTCAAGAGCATCTTAGAAAGATGGTCAATGCCGGAATTCAGGGAGCTTGTTTAGAGGTCTCGTCACATGGATTGGCATTGGGGAGAGTAGCTGGGGTCGATTTTGATATGGCAATTTTTACCAATTTGTCACCGGAGCATTTGGATTTTCATGGCAGCATGGATAACTATGTGAAAGCGAAATTAAAATTATTTGAAGGACTGCGCAGCGATGCCATTGCGATCGTAAATCGTGATGATGAGGAAATGTTTAATCGTATTTCAACACTGACAAAAGCACATGTGTTATCGTTTGGAATTGAACATACTGCTGATATTCAAGCAACAAAGATCGTATTAAAGCTAAGAGAAACCTTGTTTGAGGTTTTATATGAAGGGTATACATATCCTGTCAAAACATCTTTGATCGGACAGTTTAATATCTATCATATTTTAGCGGCAATCCTTGCCCTGCTGCAGATCGGGTTCACAATTGAACAGGCGATCGAGGCAATTGAAGGGGTTAATAATATTGAAGGACGTTTAGAGTATGTAGAAACCGAACATAAATTCCATGCTTTTGTCGATAACGGACATAGTCCGCAGCACTATGAACAAGTCTTGTCATATGCGTCTAAAGTAGTCGGTGAGGGAAGAATCATTGCAGTTTTCGGCAGTGTCGGCAAACGTGAATTTAAAAAACGTCAGGTTCTTGGCGAAATCGCAGACCACTACTGTGATCATATTATTTTAACGGAAGAAGATCCACGTGATGAAGACACCGAAGAAATCTGCGAACAAATAAAAAAAGGAATTAAAAAGACTAAAAATGTGGTGATTACAGATCGTGAAACGGCTATTTATCAGGCTGTAGAAATTGCCAATCCAAATGATATTATTCTGATATTAGGAAAGGGAGAAGAACAAACGATGTATAAACGTCGAGGACCAATTCCTTATATTGGAGATAAACAAGCATTATTAAATGCAATTGAAGAAGTCTATGGAGGAGAAGAAGACTATGAATTATAATAAATATATCGATCATACATTATTAAAACAAGATGCCTTAGCATCACAAATCGATCGTTTAATTGATGAAGCAATTGAATATGATTTTGCTTCTGTTTGTGTCAATCCAACTTGGGTGGCACATGCTCATCAGCGTTTAGCTGATACAAATGTGTTGGTGTGTACTGTTATCGGATTCCCGTTAGGTGCCAATACAACAGCCGTTAAGGTGTTCGAAACAAAAGACGCTTTGAGCAATGGGGCTGATGAAATTGATATGGTCATTAATATTGGCGCTTTAAAAGATCATCAGGATGAAATGGTGTATGAAGAGATTAAAGCTGTCGTTGAGGCTGCAAAAGGACATACCGTAAAAGTGATTATCGAAACATGTCTGTTAACTGATGAGGAAATCATTCGTGCATGTCAGTTAGCTAAAAAAGCAAAAGCGACATTTGTTAAAACGTCAACCGGGTTCTCAACTAGAGGAGCGACATTTGAAGCAGTAAAACTGATGAAAGAAACGGTAGGAGACATGGATGTCAAAGCTTCAGGGGGAGTGAGAGACTATGATACGATGATTAAAATGATTGAATTAGGCGCAACAAGAATCGGAACCTCTTCAGGTGTTTCTTTAATGACTAAAAAAGCAGAAAATGGTGAAACTTATTAAATTATATATTGATTTTTCATGTCAAGGATAGTATAATACATGTTGTGTTAGTAAGACAGATGGGGGGGAAGTTCAAATGGCTAAGACAGTAGTACGTGAAAATGAATCACTAGATGATGCATTACGTCGTTTCAAAAGACAAGTTTCTAGAACAGGAACCCTAGCTGAAGCTCGTAAAAGAGAGTTTTATGTAAAACCTGGGTTAAAAAGAAAAATGAAATCAGAAGCAGCTAGAAAAAATAATAAAGGGAAACAAAGATAAAAAAATAATTAGACTCCTCCGGGAGTCTTTTTTTATTTATAAGTCTGCTGCGTTGACAATTTAAGTAATTAAGCATATACTAAAATATGAGGAGGGAATTATGAGTAAATTTATTGCTGTAGTTGGAAAAAGATGTGTTGCATGTGGGGCATGTATGAAAGTCTGTCCTAAGAGCGCCATCAAGGTTGAAAATGGAATTAAAGCTGTCGTTGATGAGTCGTTATGTATTGGCTGTGGTTTGTGTGTAAAGACGTGTCCGGCAGGCATTATAGATAAAGCAGCGAGGGGATCACATGAATAAGAAGAAACACTGGTATGACTATTTATGGATTTATACACCCGTTTATTTGTTTTTAGGAATGTTTAATATTTTATTTGCTTGGTTAGGGATGATTGAATTCATCGTCCCCTTATTTATTTCGATTTTTGGCGGGGGAAAGCTTTTTTGCAATCGCTATTGTGGAAGAGGACAGCTATTTGAACTATTGGGAAACAAACTAAAATTATCTCGACATATTACACCGCCTAGATTTTTATCATCATTGTGGTTTAGAAATAGCTTTTTAGTGTTCTTTATGACTATGTTTATTCTGATGATCGTCTCCACAGTTCAAGTATTTTCGGGAACACAAAACCTAAAAGAAGTAGTGACGTTATTATGGACCTTCAAGATTCCTTGGCAATTTGCTTTTCATGGGACTAATTCTTCTTGGGGATTCGCACAGTTTGCTTTTGGCATGTACAGTATTATGCTGACATCGAGTCTCTTAGGTTTTATAACGATGCTTTTATACAGACCGCGCAGCTGGTGTGTGTACTGCCCGATGGGAACTATGACACAGGCAATCTGTAAATTAAAAAAAGGAGGTACTCACTATGGAAATGAAGGCTAAAGAAGTTGCATCCATATTAAAAATAATTGCTAATGCTAACCGCTTAATGATTCTTTGTATATTAGAAGAAGGAGAATATTCTGTCGGTGAATTAGGAGAAAAAATAAACGATATTACTTTACCGGCTTTATCTCAGCATCTTTCAGCATTGAGATTGGCGGGATTTATAGAAAGCGATAAAAAAGGATTAAATGTTTATTATCGAATCAGTGATCAGCGAATTATTGAAGTGATTAAAGTGTTAAAAGTAATGTATTGTCAAGAGGATTAGAAAGGAGTAAAGAAAATGTTTTTTAGAAAAAAGAAGACGTTTGATGACTATGTTGATGAAGCCTATGAAAAAGATATTGTTTTGCTGGATGTAAGATCAAGCGAGGAGTTTAAGGCGGGACATTTGAGAAACAGTAAGAATGTACCTTTAGATAAAATGGATACGATTGATATTAAAAAGGATCAACCCCTATATGTTTTCTGCCATAGCGGAGCAAGAAGTTCAGTGGCAGTACAGCAGCTATCTAAAATGGGGTATACTGATTTAATAAATATTGGCGGGATTTATAAAAGTAAAAAAACTTTACAGGAAGGATGAGCAAGATGAAAGTAGTGATTGTTGGCGGAGTTGCTGGCGGTGCAACAGCAGCGGCTCGATTACGCCGTTTAGATGAAAAAATGGAAATTATCATGGTGGAAAGAAGCGGATATATTTCTTATGCGAACTGCGGACTTCCTTACTATATTGGGGGGAGTATTACAGATAAAAAAGCATTGACTTTGCAGACACCGGAATCTTTTTATAATCGATTTCGCATTGATGTTCGTGTCCATCAAGAAGTAACAAGAATCAATGCTTTAGAAAAGAAAGTGACGATTCATAAGCTTGAAGATCATACGACCTATCAGGAAAGTTATGACAAACTGATTCTTTCTCCGGGAGCAAAGGCAGTTTTACCACCCATTACCGGGATCACATTGGAGAATGTTTTTACATTGCGTACGGTAGAAGATACTTTTAAGATAGATGACTATCTAAAAGATCATGAAGTAAAAAAAGCAGTTGTCGTTGGAGCAGGTTTTATAGGCTTAGAGATGGCAGAAAATCTTAAAGAAAAAGGAATTGATGTCACGATTGTTCAGCTAATGGATCAGATTTTGGCTCCTTTAGACAAAGATATGGCTGCCATTGTACAAAATTATATCAAAAATCAAGACATTGAATTATTGTTGGGGACATCATTGACCAAGATTCTCAAAAAAGAAAATGAAACAATAGCGGTGCTGGATCATCAAAAAGAGATAGCCTGTGATATGATTCTTATGGCAGTAGGGGTACAGCCGGATAGTCAGCTGGCAAAAACTGCTGGGATTGATCTTGGGATAAAAGGTGCTATTAAAGTTAATGCCCATATGCAGACGAATGTCAATGATATTTATGCAGTTGGGGATGCGGTTGAAGTGAAGCATTTTATTACCCAAACAGATAGTCTCATTTCTTTAGCGGGACCGGCGAATAAACAAGGGCGTATTGCAGCAGATCATATATGTGGAATTGATCATCTCTATAAGGGCAGTCAAGGGTCTTCTATTTTAAAATTGTTTGATATGCATATTGCGACAACTGGACTGAATGAAAAAGAAGCACAGACAGCAAAAATTGACTATGATTATGTGATTATCACCTCTTCAAGTCATGCTGCTTATTATCCAAACGCTAAAAATATGTATCTAAAGGTTTTGTTTGATAAGAAAGATGGCACGATACTAGGCGGACAGATAATTGGCTATGATGGGGTGGATAAGCGAATTGACGTTTTGGCGACAGCCATTCGGGCAAAGATGACCGCTTATGATTTAACAGAATTAGACTTGGCTTATGCACCGCCATTTTCTTCTGCCAAAGATCCCATTAACATGATTGGGTTTGTCATTGAAAATATATTGACAGATAAGGTAAAACAAATGCACTGGTCAGACATCAAGGATGATGAAAAGACTATTATTTTAGATACAAGAACTATTTTAGAATATCAACGCGGACATTTCCCTAATGCTTTGCATATCCCTCTTGATGAACTGCGAGACCGCCTATCAGAAATTGATCGGGATAAAGATATTCAAGTATACTGTCAAAGTGGACTGAGAAGTTATTTGGCATGTCGTATTCTAAGTCAAAATGGCTATATATGCAAAAATATTGCAGGTGGCTATGGTATTTATCAGCATATCGAAGAAAATAAAATAATGCAGTCAGCGGGGATGCGTCCTTGCGGTATTGACGAAAAATAAAGAAGAGGCAATTACTCTTAGGAGTAACTGCCTTTTTATATTAAAAAAGTACCAACGAATTGGTACTAATTTAAAATCTTCTCTGCATCGATTACAGGCAGCTTGTAAGTTGCAGGGTTTTCCATCTCCAGTTGTTCAAGATAATCAATCACCATATTGGTTAGATAGGTAGGAGTAGACGCACCGGCAGTCACTGCAATATGCTGTCTGCCTTTTAAATCATCTAAACAAATATCTTCAACGCTTTCTATCAATCGTACAGGAATATCTTTCTTTTCTTTCGCTATATTCGCTAAACGAGTGGTATTGTTGGAATGAGGATCTCCTACAACATAAAGAAAATCGACATCTTCTGGTAAAGCTGCCATCGCCTGCTGGCGGATCGTTGTAGCGTTACAGGTTTCTTTCATGATTTCAACATGGGGTAATTGCGTTGCGGCATAGTGTGAAAGCATCTGCACATCCCACATGCTCATCGTTGTTTGGTTTGTCACAACATAATGCTGTTCCTTGTTTTCAAGGCGTTCAATATCCTCTTGATTTTGGATCAAATGGATACGCATAGGATTAATGGCCAAAGCGCCTTCTGCTTCAGGGTGACCCTGTTTTCCAATGTAAAGAATATCTTGTCCCATGTTTAGAGAGTGTGAGATTAATTCATGAGTCTTGATGACATCCTTACATGTAGAATCGACTACGATCAAACCTTTCTGCTTTGCTTTTTCAAAGACATTTTGACCAGCACCATGTGCCGTGATAATCACGACTCCGGAGTCAATTTCATCTAATAGCTCCAGACGGGATTTTCCTTTGCAGTCAATGGTGCGGATCCCGATTTTATTTAAGGCGTCAACGATAAACTGATTATGCACGATCATTCCTAAAATATAGATCGGTTGATCAGGGTATTGCTGACGGGTAGATTTTGCGATCTTAATTGCGTTAACAACCCCTTGGCAATAGCCGCGAGGAACGACTTTAAATACTTTCATTTCATCACCTCAGAAAGATTATAGCATATTTTCAAACTGCGTGTCTTCATCGGTGACATTTTTTAATGCATCGTCGATCTCTTGGTCAAAAGATGGGTCGAGGTCCATCTGCTTGACCGCTTTGATCACTCTAAAAGCGGTTTTGGCGTTGCTTACTATCGGTCGTACTTGATAAATGACAGGAATGACTTGATTAAATGTCGTAATGGCTTTTTGAGCCGTTCGTAATGTAGTTTGCATGTTGAATGGAATCAGACTTTTTTTGATCGGTGACATTGGCATCATCGGATTTTGATATTGCATCGGATTCATTGACATGTTCATTTGACTTGGATAGTAGGGCGCGTTATAGCCGTAAAATGGATATTGCGGTGGGTAGTTATTCATTGTTTTACCTCCTCTTACTTAGTATATGTAAAAAAGGATAAGATGTTATCCTATAGTTGACAAAAGTCACGATTTTGTTAAAATAAGACATACGCCAATTTTTTAATCAGGGTATTTGCTTATTTATTTTGGTTTATGTATAATAAAAAAAGGAGTGATAAAATGAAAACTTTTGAGCAATTTAACTTTAAACCGTTTGTTAATGATACAATCCGTCTGCTTAATTTTAAAAAGCCGACAAAAATACAGGAAAGAGTTATTCCGCAGGTCATGCGGCATACCGATATTATCGGGATTTCTCAAACCGGAACAGGGAAAACACATGCGTTCCTGCTTCCGATCATGAATGGAATTGATCCCAATTCAGATAAAGTACAGGCGGTTATTACAGCCCCAACGCGTGAATTAGCGACACAGATTTTTGAACATGCCCGTTTATTTCAAAAAGCGAACCCAGCCGTGCGTGTGTCATTGGTGATCGGTGGGAATGATAAACAAAAAGCAATTGATAAATTAACGGTACAGCCGCACGTGGTTATCGGAACACCGGGAAGAATCCGCGATTTATCTATTAATGAACAAGCATTAAAAATTACGACAGCCGATATTTTTGTTGTCGATGAAGCCGACATGACTTTAGAGTTTGGTTATCTTGAAGATATTGATGCTGTTGCCGGACTGATGAAGGATGATTTGCAGATGTTGGTTTTTAGTGCGACAATTCCGCAGAATATCCGACCATTTTTAAGAAAGTATATGAAGAATCCACAGATTATTGAGATTGATGAAAAGAAAGCGACAACTGATAATATTGAACATATCTTAGTCCCGGTTCGTCATAAGAGTAAATTTGAATTGCTTAAAAAGATCATGGATACAATCGATCCTTACATATGTCTGATCTTCTGCAATAAGCGCAGTGAAGCAAGAGATATTGCTCAAAAGCTTCATGACGATGGATATCGTGTCGGTGAGATTCATGGAGATCTGGAACCGCGTGAACGTCGTCAAATGATGCGCCGTATCAACAATATGGATTACCAGTATATCGTGGCAACTGATATTGCTGCCAGAGGAATTGACATTGACGGAGCCAGTCATATTATCTCAATGGACTTTCCAACGGAATTAGATTTCTATGTGCATCGTGCTGGTCGCTGCGGACGTGGGAAATATACCGGAATCTGTTACAGCTTATATAACGTGGAAGATGAAGGAAGTATTAAGTATCTGGAAAATAAAGGGATTAAGTTTACTAATCAGGAAATAAAAGATGGCGTTTGGGTAGATTTAGCGGATCGTGATCGCCGCAATAAACGTGTGCGTCACAGCAATGAGATTGAAACACGTATCTCTAAGATGGTTAACCGTCCAACAAAAGTAAAGCCCGGGTATAAAAAGAAACGTAAGATAGAAATTCAAAAATTAGTGAGAAAAGAAAAACGTTCGATTATCCAGCAGGATATTCGCCGTCAGAAAAAAGAACGTGCAAAACAGGCACAGATTGAAAAAAGACAAAAAGAAGAAGGAAATTATTAGAATGTTGAAAATTGGAAGTCATGTTGGCATGTCTGGAAAAGAAATGATGGTGGGTTCGGTCAAAGAAGCTCTGTCTTATGAAGCGAACACCTTTATGTTTTATACCGGTGCGCCACAGAATACACGCCGTAAAAAAATCGAAGAGCTGAGAATTGATGAAGCCAAGGCTTTGATGGAGGAGCATGGCATTGCGATTGAAGATGTCTTAGTCCATGCTCCCTATATTATCAACTTAGCCAATACAATAAAGCCTGAAACTTTTGAGTTAGCAGTGGACTTTCTGCGACAGGAAATTGAAAGAGTAGAGGCAATCGGAGTGAAAATGGTTGTTCTTCATCCGGGAAGTCATGTCAAGGCGGGTGAAGAAGCGGGATTAGATCAAATCGTAAAAGGATTAAATATGGTTTTAAGTGAAGATACAAATGTTATTATTGCCTTAGAAACGATGTCGGGAAAGGGCAGTGAACTAGGCTATACGACAGATCAGTTAAAATATATGATTGATCATGTTGAACATAATGATAAATTAGGTGTATGCTTAGATACGTGTCATCTTCATGATGCCGGATATGATCTTACACAATTTGATGCCTACTTGGATGAGTTTGATGAAAAAATCGGTATTCATCGTATTAAAGCGATGCATATCAATGATTCTAAAAATGAACGTGGTGCAAAAAAAGACCGACATGAAAATATCGGTTATGGTTATATTGGTTTTGATACGCTTTGCTCTATTATTTATAACGAACGTCTAAGTCATGTACCTAAGTTTTTAGAAACGCCTTATCATGAAGAAAAAGCCCCATATAAACGTGAAATTGCGATGATTCGCAATAAGAAGTTTGAGCCGGGGTTAAAATAATAAAATAGAGTCTTGAATAATGGGTTTAAATTGATGACAAACAGAGATGTTTGTCTCTTTTTCTATCTCGTTGTATAAAGCAGGATGGTAATGTGCAGTAACCAATGCATACACATTATTTTTTATGATCTGAAGAATAATGCTTAAATCATAATCGTTAATCTGACATTGGTAGTCCTGACATATTTTTTTTAATTTAGTAAGTGTTAAGGATTGGATATGCATATAATTTTCTTTTAGATTCATCGTGATATTTCCCCCTAATCTGTATATATGCTTCTTCACTAAAAAAGATGATACATTTATTGTACCATCTTTAATATTTCTGCTTTTAATTCTTCAACCATGTTCTCTTGTTTAACTTTTCTGATAATTTCACCCTTTTTTATCAGTAATCCTTCTTTTACTCCGCCGGCAATAGCGATGTCCGCGTGTTTAGCTTCCCCCGGACCATTTACCGCACACCCCATGATGGCAACGGTAATATCAGCATGGATTGTATTTAGAAATTGCTCGATCTCTTTAGCAACCGGGATCAGATCGTATTGAATACGTCCACAGGTCGGACAAGAGACTAATGTCGGTACGTTGCTCATTAATCCGAATTCCTTTAGCAATGTTTTAGCTACCGGAATTTCCTGACAAGGATCATCACTTAAAGAGACACGAATCGTATTGCCGATGCCTTCATACAGTAAGATTCCCAATCCGGCACTTGATTTAATCGTTCCACCAAGGGCAGTTCCTGATTCGGTTACTCCTAAATGAAGCGGATAGTCGAAGGTTCGACTCGCTAGTTTGTAGGCTTCTACCGTTAATAGTGTAGAGGAAGCTTTTAAAGAGATACAGATATCGTGGAAATCTAAATCTTCTAAAATCTGAACATGACGTTTTGCACTCTCTACCATTGCTTCGGGAGTGGGGCGCCCGTATTTTTGCAGGATATCTTTTTCTAAAGAACCGCCATTGACACCGATACGAATAGGAATATGTTTTGCTTTACAAGCATTGACCACCGCTTCGATTTTTTCTTTTGAGCCAATATTGCCGGGATTGATACGAATCTTGTCAATGCCCGATTCAATGGCTGTTAAAGCTAAACGATGATCAAAATGAATGTCTGCTACTAAAGGCAGTTTCACCTGCTTTTTAATTTCTTTGATGGCTAAGGCATCCTCCTGATCGAAAACAGCCATTCGGACTAATTGACATCCTGCCGCGGCTAATTGATTGATCTGAGCTACAGTAGCCTCAATATCCTTTGTTTTGGTATTGGTCATCGATTGAATGATGACTTGATTGTTTCCCCCAATGATTAAGTCACCGACTTTAATTGAGCGAGTTTCCTCTCTTTTCATGCGTTTACTCCTTTTCAAGCATTAAACTTTCAAATTCATTTAATAAATCCTCAAAATAATGGAAAGCATCATCATAAAGCTGATCGGATAATGGATCCACATTCGCAGTCTGCAGCAGTTCGATCGGTGGTTTGCTTCCACCTGATTTTAAGAACTGCAGATAACATTCAATTTGCTGAGTATCCTGTTTTGTGACTCTGGCTGTAATAGCGAGGGCACAGCACATACCCAAAGTATATTTATAGACATAGTAATTGTAATAGAAATGCGGCACATGATAGCAAGAATAACGAGTTAAGTCATCTAACACTACATCCGGTCCAAAATATTCCTGATTTAACTGCTGATAAAGATCTGTGATGATTTGACTGGACATCGGCTGGTCTTTCTCTGCCATAGCATGCAGCTTGTATTCAAAATCAGCAAACATCGGCTGTCTGAAAATCAATCCCACGCAGTTTTCTAACAGATCATAAAGAAGGCTGGCTTTTTCCTGCTTATCCTGAGTATTCGCTAATAAGTGTTGGATCAGCAGCATTTCATTTACTGTTGATGCCACTTCTGCTACAAAGATACGATAGTTATTCGTCTGGGGCGGCTGATATTTATTAGAAAGATACGTATGACAGCTGTGTCCTAATTCATGAATCATGGTTGACAATGATTGATAGTCACCGATAAAATTCATGAGGATATATGGATTTGTATCATAGCATCCGCTTGAATAGGCACCGGCACGTTTACCGACATGCGGATAAAAGTCGATCCAGCGTTCTGCTTTGGCTTTTTTAATAATATCTGTATATTCATCACCAAAAACATCCACACATTTAAGAATAATATCAAAACATTCATCAATTGTGTAATGGCGCTGCTTTGATTTAACTAAAGGTACACTTAAATCATAGTTATACATAATTTCTTTATTCATTAAACGTTTTTTCAATGCGTTATAGCGATGAAAGAGTGGACGGTATTTCTCATTGGCCTGTTCTAGGATTTTATGAAACAGTTCACTTGGTGCCTGATCGGCAAATAAGCTGGCAGCTAAGCTGTCTTCAAAATGACGTGTTTTCGCTAAAAAGGCATCTTTTTTCATTGTGCTTGATAACGTTTTGGCAAAGACGTTTTCAAAACGCTGATATTCTTTATAAAAGTGATGATAAGCAGTGCGTCGTACTTCTTCATTTTCATTCTTTAAGAATTTAGTTAGTGTCGCACTATTTAAGAACTCTTCTTTACCATCCACTAAAACCGGTTCGAATTCCAGTCTCAATGCATCAAAGACATCACTTCCAGTATCCGCTAGAGGATAAATCTGAGCAAGCAGATCTTCCATTTCTTTAGAAAGTGTATGACTGGCTTGGCGGAAGGTTTCCTGCATATTATAACGATAGACCATAAAACGTTCTTCTTTCAGATAGTCTTTGACTACTTCTTGATGAGCGATAATATCCAAATCAACAAAAGTCAGACTTTGCGAGATTTGTTCATATAGAGCCATGACTCTTGCTTCCATGCTTTTAATGAACTGATTGTTAGGTTCAACATCTACACTTAAATGTGTATAGCAATACAATTTTGAAAGCAGACGATCCATCTTCGTATAATCTTCTAAAAACTGATAAAACTGATCTGCACTGTCAATAAATGTTTTTTCCTGCTGCACTAATTTTTCACATAAACTTTTGGTTTCCTTTAAATCTTCATTAAAGCTTTTTTCGTCTTCATAGATTTTGGTTAGATCCCAGGTATCCTGAAGGCTGATTTCATTTCTATTCATTCAATCACCTCGTTACTATCATAGCAAAAAAAGCGCAAAAAAAAAACTGTATTGATAACGTTGTTTTAAGCAACAAAAAAACTCTATTAGCCTTAGTTAATAGAGTTTACTAATTTAGCCAATCTAGATTTTTGTCTAGAAGCATAGTTTTTGTGATGGAATCCTTTTGTTACAGATGCATCTAATTTACTAGAAGCTACATTATAAGCAGCAATCGCTTCTTCTTTATTTCCAGCTTCAACAGCAGCTAATACTTTTTTGATAGCAGTTTTTAAAGCAGTTCTGTATCCGTTATTAACAGCACGTTTAGCATCATCGTTTTTATAACGTTTGATTTGTTGTTTCATGTTAGCCATTTTTGTCCACCTCCGATTCATTTCCTTACCAATTTTAACAAAAATAGAAATGAAATGCAATCTTATTTTTATTTTTTTGTTGAATCATGGTTTTATGGTCATACTAAGTTTGGTGATTTTATGAATTATAATACAGATTTAGCCAGAGAACAGCTGGAACATCTAAAAGAAAACGAAGATTATAAGTTTAATAAGCTTACATTTAATGACGTCACATTAGAACAATATGACTTTTTTCAAGAACCTAAAGGGCATTACGATGAGATCATTTTAAATGATTATCAGCAGGATGATCTTTTAGAGGCCTTTAAAGTGGTGATGACTCCTTATTTACCGGTACAGCGTATTCTTGTTGTGGGGTTGGGAAACGCTGATTTCAATGCGGATGCAATCGGACCAAAAATTGTCGGTAAAATGGAAATGAGTCTCGATCATCTTTATTTATTTATTCCGCGTGTAAAAGGACAAACCGGCTTGGAAAGTGCCGAGATGGTAAAAAGCATTGTTGAGAAATATCATATTGATTTAGTCATCGCTATCGATTCTCTTTCAGCGATTCAATCCGATGCTTTATATAAGACGATTCAAATCAATGATATCGGGATTCGTCCGGGAAGCGGTGTAGGCAACTATACCACAGCGATCAACGAAGCGTATTTAGGCTGTAAAGTCATCGCTGTCGGTATTCCTTGTGTCATTAAAGTCAGCAACCTGATCAATGAATTTTTTAAATATGTCGAAGGCTTCTTTTCTGAGAATTTGCAGGGCGGTCAAAATATTTTGAAAGTGGTGCGCAAAAATCCTTATCAGGGAGAATTAGATGATGAGAAAAAACAATTCCTGATGGGACACTTAGGCACTCTTCATCACGATGAACGCTATCATTTAATTGAGGAAATAATGAATCCAATCAACAAGAATTATGTCATAACAAGTAAAGATATCGACTATCGTATTGAAATTTTATCGAACATGATCAGTATTTGTTTGATGAATATTTTGAATTAATGTTCTAAATCCTCTATTCTTTTCATACATTATATAAGTGAATAGAAGGTGAGGATATGCGAAGAAATTCAGGTTTTTATATTTTAGGGAAGTTTTTGATATTCAGCGTATGTTTGTTTGCACTCAATATGTGTGTAACTAATTTACTTAATAATAATGTCCGCGTGGATGCCTTGGAAAAGCAGGACAGCAAGGTAGTAAGCGATCTTGAATCGCAGATGGTGAAGTTGAATCAGAATCAAGGTGTTAATAAAAGTATTTACATCTATTCTACGCATCAGCAGGAAAAATATGCCGATCAGGGTGTGTTTGAAGGAAGTAAATACTTAGCCGAGAAATTAAGAACGATGGGGTATAACGTGATCGTTGAGGAAAGTAATTTTGAAAATTATGCGGCAGCCAACGGAATGCAGTATGATGAATTCTATCAGGTATCAAATACATTCCTCACCGAAGCGTTAGTCAATAATGGCGGTTTTGATTTAGTGATTGACTTTCACCGTGATTCGGTGGGAGCAAATGTAACAAGGCTTTTAGCTAATGATAAGGCATATGCGAAAATGATGTTTGTTATTGGCGGACTAAGTGAAAAGGTGGAAGCAGTACGCGGAGCTTCACAGGCTTTGTCCACGCTGATCGACAGCTATATGCCGGGAATCAGCCGCGGGACTTTTGAACGAGAAGCCTATTATAATCAATATGTGACAGATCATATGCTGCTGATAGAAGTAGGGGGCGTTGAAAACAGTTTTACCGAAGTGAAAAACAGTTTGGATGTACTGGCTTTATCCATTCACGATTATTTGGAGGCACAACAATGAGAGATATCATCGTCGATGTTTTTCTGGTGGTTATTTTCTTAGTGGTCGTTAATGCTGTGATTAAAGGTCCGGAAATTAAAACGGATATTGTGAATCAATCCACCAGTCAATTAGAATCAGATATAAAAAATGAAGAACAATTAGAAGATCATTATGTCATTTATGATGACGGAAAAGAAAACGCCGTTGCCAAGGGCGCAAAAGCAGTCAGCAATGGAGTTACAGAATTTATTCGCATGGTTGTTGTTTTTATCGGCGATTTCTTTTCAATGATGGTAAGTGCGGCAATAATAAAATAGAGACCTCAAAGGGTCTCTATTTGGTTTCTAGGTAGATCATTGTGATATAGTTTTCAGTATGTCGTTCAGCAATATCTGAGAGAATGTATTCCTCATACGCCATTTCTCCTAATGGAATCTTGTGCTTTTGGGCATAGTCGAGGGCTCGCTGATAGGCATTATACGCTAAATCATAAGGACCTTTGTGGTAAGCTACAATGTAATATCCGGCTTTTCTGATTTTGATGTTTTTTAAATTGCGTTTTCGTGTACGGGTAAACAAATATTGAAAATTCGTATAATCTTTGTTTTTAATATTGGCAATGGAGAGAATTGCCCCGACACGATCTTCGGTAGCAAGATAGTTATTATTATAGAAGTTGACATACTCTTCCATGTAGGTTGCAAAATGCTTGCTGGTGGCGTTTTCCACATCGTCGCTGCACAGCAGGATTTCTTCTTCCATATATTCTAAACTGACTTCGTTAACATCAGCTTTTAAAGCGTTGGAGGTTGTGGAGCGAATTGCTTTAATAAACTCCTTGGCATGCTTAAGTTTTTTTATTTGATCATCCAGTTCTTTTTCTTTATCGTTCAATAGATCAATGAGCATCTGAGGTGTCCTTTGTTCCAGATAAATCTTGATATCCTGCAATGACATTCCAATATTTTTAAGAATCATGATAATCGCAAACGTTTCATATTGGTGATGCGAATAATAGCGATACTGATTATCCTTTACAATTGCCGGAGTAAATAAGCCGATCTGATCATAATGAAACAGGACATGCTTAGGTACGTTGCAGATTCTAGCAAATTCACCAGTCGTAAAGTATTTTTCATATTTTTCTTTCATGATAAGCACCTCCTACGTAAAATAACTATCTTCTTTATACCATGAATTGAATAAGTTGGCTATGGGTTTATTCATTAAAATAAAGGCAGAATGAATTCGTTTTTCTTATAAAGCGATATGTAGTTTAAATAAAAGTTCAAAATACATAAAATACCTCTTGACTATAAGGTTACTTTATAGTTTATGATAGAACAGTCGAGTAAAAACAACAAGGGAAGGAGATTAATATGAAACTTATTTTAAAGTATTTGAAAAAATATAAAAAGTTATTGGTTTTAAATGTGATTTCTGTCTTTGGGTTTGCACTTGTAGAATTGGGAATCCCGACGATTATCGCCAATATGATTGATATTGGGGTTAAAAATCAGGATCGTAACTACTTATATTCAATGTGGGGAGCGATTCTTGTTATTTCGATTGTGGGAGTAGCAGGAACGATTTTACTAGGGTATTGCTGTGCAAAGATTTCAACGTCAATTACACGTGATATCCGTAACGATATTTTTACAAAGGTGCAGGATTTCTCACCTAGCGAATTCAATAAATTTGGGATTTCATCATTGATTACTCGAACAAACAATGATGCGTTTCAAATTCAGATGTTTATCAATGTTATATTGAGAACTGCTTTAATGACTCCGGTTATGCTGGTTGTCAGCTTTATCATGACATTAAGAACTTCTTTGGACTTATCTTTAGTGATTGCTGCCACTTTGCCAGTTGTTATTCTGGGGGTTATTTTAGTCGCAAAGATTTCAGAGCCAATGTCACAAAAACAACAGGCGTCATTAGACCACTTAAATCGTATTTCAAGAGAAAACTTAACGGGGATCAAAGTTATTCGTGCTTTCAATAATGATCGCTATGAACAAGCTCGTTTTAATGAAACGAACGTAGAGTTTACAGATTATACTAAAAAGATTTTTAAATTAATGTCAGTAACTCAGCCAATATTCTTTTTGTTAATGAATTTAGCGGCTGTCTTTATTTTCTATCTGGCAAGTCAGATGATTGATGCAGGAACATTGCAGGTGGGACGATTAGTTGCTTTTCAGGACTATTTATTCCATGCTATGTTCTCAATGATGCTGTTTTGCAGTGTCTTTGTGATGTATCCGCGTGCCGCTGTTTCAGCTAAACGTATTCAGGAAATTCTTAGCACTCAGGTTCTCATTAAAGATAAAGAAAGCACGATGAATGTGCCAACGGTCAATGAACATACCTTAGATTTTGATCATGTGACCTTTGTTTATCCGGATGGAGAAGAACCGGTCTTGAAAGATGTCTCTTTCAAAGCATGTCAGGGACAGACCATAGCCTTTATTGGCAGCACCGGTTCAGGAAAAAGTACGTTAATCAATCTGATTCCGCGTTTTTATGATGTCAGCGCCGGAACCATTAAAATCGATGGACAAAATGTTCAGGATTATTCTATGGAGGCACTGCGTGATAAGATTGGTTTTATTCCGCAAAAAGCAATGCTGTTTACCGGAACTATCGCTGAAAATATCCGCTATGGAAAAGAGGATGCAACCATGGAAGAAGTGGTTGAGGCCGCCAAAATCGCTCAGGGATATGATTTTATTATGGAAAAACCAAAAGGCTTTGATGAAGTCATTACGGAGAGTGCGACGAATGTATCAGGGGGACAGCGTCAGCGTTTAAGCATCGCCCGTGCATTAGTTAAAAAGCCGGAAATCTATATTTTTGATGATTCATTTTCAGCTTTAGATTTTAAAACAGATGCTATGTTAAGAAAAGCATTGAAACAAGTTACAAAACAATCGATTATGCTGGTTGTTGCACAACGTATTTCTACAATCATGGAAGCCGATAAGATTATTGTCTTGCATGAAGGAAAGGTAGTAGGGGAAGGAACTCATAAAGAACTTCTCAAAAATTGCTCGATCTACTACGAAATTGCAGCATCTCAGTTGAGTGAGGAGGAATTGGCTTATGAGTAAGAAATGGCAAACCTTCAAACGATCTATTAAACAGCTGTCACCTTTTATTTCACCCTATAAATGGGGATTCTTTGTAGCAATTCTAATGGTTGTGGTAACCAATATTGCATTAGCGGTTGCACCGACGGTAGAAGGGATGATTACCACGCAGCTGATGAGTGATGCGACGAATATTGCAAATCATGTGCCTAATGCCGGTGTTAATTTTGCCGCTATTATCAAGATTATTGTTGTTTTAGTCACGATCTATTTGATCAAAACATTATCACAGGTTGTTTTAACCTTTGCTTTAACGAATTCAATCCAAAATGCAATGCATGATTTAAGAAATGCCTTGCAGGAAAAAATACGTCATCTGCCTGTCAGTTATTTTGACAAGCGTCAGTTTGGAGATGTACTAAGCCGTATTACCAATGATGTTGACACAGTGTCAAATGCCCTGCAGCAAACCTTGACACAGATCATCAGTGGAGTTTTGACTCTTATTTTAGCGATTGTCATGATGGTAAGAATCAATGCGATGATGGCAATTGTTGTCTGTATGATTATTCCGATTGCATTGCTGATTACTCGTTTTATTGTTCATCGTTCACAAAAACGCTTTAAAGCTCAGCAGGATGCTTTAGGTAAGCTGAACGGAGCGATTACCGAAATGTATACGGGGTACAATGAGATATTGCTTTTTAATAAGCAGAAAAAATCAATTCATCAGTTTAAAGATATCAATGAAAACTTATGTCAAAATGCTTTCAAGGCACAATTCATGTCTTCAATCATTTCGCCCTGTATTTCATTAGTCACATATACAGTTATCGGAACAATCGGATTGATCGGAAGTATTTTAGCGATCAGCGGTACATTGAAAATCGGACAGCTGCAAGCCTTTATACGTTATATCTGGCAGGTTAACGATCCAATTTCTCAGGTAAGTAACTTATCTTCACAGATTCAGTCTGCCTTTGCCGCTATAACTCGTGTATTTGAAGTCTTAAACGAGAAAGAAGAAGTAATTACAGAACATCCGCAGCCTGTTCATGAAATTGAAGGAAATGTAACATTTGACCATGTTCACTTTGGTTACAATGAAAAAGAAATTATTCATGACCTCAATGTGGATATCAAGAGCGGACAGATGGTTGCCGTAGTAGGACCGACCGGTTCAGGAAAAACAACCTTGATCAGCTTATTGCTGCGTTTTTATGATG
Source organism: Beduini sp. (assembly GCF_047239305.1). Lineage (NCBI taxonomy): Bacteria > Bacillati > Bacillota > Erysipelotrichia > Erysipelotrichales > Erysipelotrichaceae > Beduini > Beduini sp. The sequence goes on along the minus strand of NZ_JBKTEM010000001.1, from coordinate 592,337 downwards.
TGACACAGGGTGGAATCAAGATTGATGGTGTAGACATCCGTGATATGGATCGTGAAGACTTGCGTTCTTTATTTGGGATGGTCCTGCAGGATACTTGGCTGTTTAACGGTACGATTTATGACAATATCCGTTATGGGCGTATGAATGCCAGAAAAGATGAGATTATTGAAGCCGCTAAACAGGCGAATGTGCATCATTTTATCCGTACTCAGCCCGATGGCTACAACATGCAGATCAATGAAGAGGGAAATAATATTTCTCAAGGTGAAAAGCAGTTATTAACGATTGCCAGAGCGATCTTAAAAGATCCGCAGATCATGATCTTGGATGAAGCAACTTCATCGGTGGATACGCGTTTGGAAAAAATGCTGCAGGAAGCAATGCAGAATGTAATGAAAAACCGTACAAGCTTTGTTATTGCTCATCGTTTATCGACAATTAAAAGTGCAGATCTGATCTTAGTTGTTCGTGACGGAAGAATCGTTGAAAAAGGAACTCACAAAGAATTAATTCAGTTAAATGGATTCTATGAACAACTTTATAATGCACAGTTTGCAGAACAAGAATAAGACCGGGAGACCGGTTTTTTCTTTTTTTAAATAATTTGAAAGGTTTTCAAAGACAGCATCGTATTCCTAATGAAGCTATCAAGGAGGAAATACAACATGATCAAAGCATTATCTGTTTTAGGTATTACAAGTTTATTAGGAGGCGGTGCGGTCATTTATGCACTTAATCAGCCTTTAAATAATGACACATCATCGAATGATACACAAGGGTGTCAAACACATGTGTATGAAATGCATAACGATGATTATCAAAACTGGACAGGAGAATCTCTTTTAAATGATGAAAGTGATGTTTGGCAATGTCCTTATGGGAATGAAGCCTGCATTGGGAGTGAAAATTGCGGTGAAACTTGCTATAATGATAAAAGCGGATGTCATCAAAACAGAACAGAACAAAACAACAATCGTTCAATGCATCATCAGCGACATCACAGATAATTACTTTTAGGAGACCGTTATGAAAACAGAAGCAGAAATAAAAGTTGCAATAGAGACTTATGGAGATATGATTCGACGCATCTGTTTTCTTCATTTAAAACAATACGCTGATGTAGAGGATATATTTCAAAACGTATTTTTTAAATATGCGACTAAAAGAGAAGCCTTCGATTCAGCTGAACATGAAAAGGCATGGCTGATACGTGTAACGATCAATGCCTGTCATGACTTTTTAGGATCCTGGTTTAAAAAGAAAGCCGTCTTAACGGAAGATTTCAGTCAGTTTCAAATTGATCCCCATTCAGATCAAGGACATCTTTTAGACATTGTTATGACGCTTTCTCCTAAATATCGGGATATTATCTATCTGTATTACTATGAAGGTTATAAGATCGTTGAGATTGCTGCATTGTTAAAGAAGAATGAAAATACGATACATACACGTCTGCGACGGGCAAAACAGGAATTGAAAGAGAAACTGGGAGGCGATTATTTTGACTAAGGGACCTTTGAAAGCAATGTCTAAGATAAAAGCAGAAGAGGCATTGAAGGAAAAAACATGGCAAAACATAAAACGCCGTTCTTCTTTACAGCACCCCGTTTTAAAATGGGGTAGTCTGGCTTGTGTGGCTGTATGTATCATGATGGCTATCACGTTTTTTCACCCTGCGCAGGCAGAGGCATATAGCTATATCACCCTCGATATTAATCCAAGTTTAGAGTTAATCTTGGATCAACATGATGGTGTTATGTTAGTAAAAGCCTATAACAGGGAGGCTCAGGAAACGTTATCCTCAGTTGACTTGGTAGGACTGCATTATCAACAAGCACTGACGAAGCTGATGGAGACAGAGGGGTATCAGCAGTATTTTAAGCAAGAATCATTATTACAGATCAGCATCTATTCAAAAGACGAAGAACGTTCCTTTGAAATTGAACAAAATCTTTGTGATTACTTAAACAACACTAAAATGAAAAATCGCTATAACTGTCATTGCATCGATGAAGTAACACATCAAGAAGCTTCGTCACACCATATGTCCGGTGGTAAATATGAAATGATTAAGAAAATTATGAATTTGGATTCTGCATATTCAATAGAAGAACTGCAAGATTTATCGATGGCACAGCTGCGGGATATTTATAACACATTATCCGATGAACCTTTGTCATCTAAGGAACATCATCAACGACACAGAAATCATTAAAGTACTGAAAAGTACTTTTTTGCTGTCGAAGAAAAAACATAATTCTTCCATAAAACGTGGTATACTGTTAGTGTTAGGTTTGACAGTAAGGGATCGCTAGCGTAAAATATAAAATAGATGAAAAGTCTAAAGGAGGGCAAACATGAAAAAAATAATTATCACTTCGGAGAGTGGTTGTGATTTAACAAAGGAACAGTTAAATCAATATGGGATTCGGATTATTCCTTTTGGATTAAATTTTCCTGATCGTACTGTACAGGATGGACAAATCCCCGTACAGGAGATCTATGAGTTCTATAAAAAAACTAAGCAAATACCTAAAACAAATGCGGTAGGACCATATCAGTATACAGAATTTTTTGAGAATATCGCTAAGGAAAATCCGGATTGCGAGATCGTACATGTTGGTTATTCGTCAGCTTGCTCATCCACTTTTCAAAATGCTTGTTTAGGGGTCAGAGATTGTGTGAATGCGAAAGTACATTTAGTCGATTCAAAGAATGTTTCCGGGGGATTAGGAAATTTGGTACTCAGAGCGGCACGTATGGTGGAAGCAAATCCAGATCAGACAGTAGAAGAACTGGTGGAGAAGATTAAGAATTATGTCACAAGAACAAAAACGGCATTTGTACCGGATAAATTAGATTTCCTTTCGGCTGGCGGACGTGTCAGCAATGCGGCCGCATTAGGTGCAAGTATCTTCAGAATTAAACCGCAGATCGATATTATCAACGGTGAATTGATTGCCGGTAAAAAATATCTGGGGATGATGAAAAAAGTAGCAAAGGAATTTATTCAAGATTTCTTAGGCAAGGAAGAATTCGATAAAGAAACAGCATTTGCCTTCTATTCTGTAGGGGTTCAAATGGATGTCTTAGGAAATATGGTCGAAGCTTTAAAGGCTTATGGCTTTAAAGAAGTAATTGTCTTAGAGTTGGGATGTGTTATGACTACACATGGCGGAAAAGGGGCTATTGGAGTTTCAGCAACACGTAAAAACTAGAATAAAATGATCAGCATCAGCTGATCTTTTTTTAGACTAAAAATCAGATGGATAAACTGTACAATCTATTATTAAAGGACTGCCGTCAACAGCAGTCCTTTAATGAGGGATAGTAAGCAGGTTTAATTATGGTGTTTTAAGACGAGACCTAACATCAATTATTGAACCATACCATGTTTAAAATAATGAAACCAACCATCGATTTGTTCATCCGTATACATTTTAAGCACCCTAAAAATAGTATCAGCAAACTCAACAGCCGCTGTCTCATTAGCAGTAATAATGTTTTGATCCGTTACCACTTGAGCGGATATATAGACATTCTCTCCATGATAGAGAGGTTCTTTTTGGAAGAGCTCCAGTTCGTCACCGGTATGTTTGACTTCATCTAAAAAACCATATCTGCCTAAAAATAAAGTGGCACTGCAGATTGCAGCTACAGGGATGTTTGCATCAATAACCATTTTCACAAAGGTTGCTATATCGTCAGTTGATTCTTCATTCCAGCCCAAACCACCGGGTAAAATAATCATCGCTAAATTATTTAAATCGTGATAATCGTTCAGTGTATAATCGATTGTTGCTTTCAGTCCTCCCATAGATACTTTTGGTTCATGATCCACAGCTATCGTTTTGACTACGTATTGATCCATTAGATTGATGCTGGCAATAGCGTAGGCAGCTTCCCAGTCTGCCCATTGATTTGTTAGCAACAATAATACTTCTTTTTGTTGTAGGGGTGTTGTTTCTTCCATAAAATGATTCTCCTTAAATAGCTTGCTGCTTCTATGATAGCATGAATAGTTTTTATTTAATAGGCTCTTTTTATTTTCAGTGATTTGTATACATTTATATTTTTTAACCGCACCAAAGATGAATAGTTTAAAATTAATGTTGCAATAGAGCATGTTTGGTCATAAGCAAGCTATTTTACATATGTTTGGCAAAGGGAGAAGTCGATTGTATAATGATGGAATAGGTATAAAACAAGTAAATAAATAATACGTTTTTTACTGAGTGATTCATGAGTGGGACTTGTTGTTTGGCTAAATTTACAGTATAATTATTATAATAAGGGTGCATAAAAAAGGAGTAAATTATGAAAGATATCGAAGAATTAGAATTATTGATTTTATTTAAGAAATGCAATAAAGCTTTACATAAATGTCACCAGCAGAACGATCCTAAAGGCAGTTTTCGAGGTAAAGGGCAGCTTCTTTCGGTTTTATCTAAACAAGATGGGATATCTCAAACGGAGCTTGCGAATCATATGGATATTGCCAGAGCATCAATGAGTGAATTATTGATGAAAGTGGAAAAAGCAGGATTAGTTAAACGAAAGCCGGATTCTAATGATAAGCGTATCATTCGAGTTTACTTAACGCAGTTAGGTAAAGATAAAGCCATCGAGAACAGTGCTTTTACCAGTCGTTTAGCCACAAAAGCATTTGAAGTGTATACGCAGGAAGAAATGAATCAATTAGCGCCTCTGCTTTCTAAATTTATCGAACAGCTTAACAGTTTCGTAGAAGAAGAAAGCAAGAAAGAAGAAGGGGAATAATGCGCTGCGTGGCAGTTAACGAAAAGATAACATAAACATAAAACAATATTAAGAATATTTTTGATATAATTTAGGAGAAAAAGGATGAAAGTAGCAGTCATAGATATTGGGTCAAATACCGTAAGATTAATTGTGTATACCATGCATGATAAAACATTTAAACAGTTAGTTTCCAAAAAAATCATGCTGGGGTTAGCCAGCTGTATTGAAAATAAGACACTCACAAGCGAAGGAATTACAAAATTAACCGATGCTTTGTCTCAATTGAAGCATTTTTGTACGATGTTTTATGTCGAACATGCTTATTATTTTGCAACGGCATCATTAAGAAATGTCAGCAATAAAAAAGAAGTGCTTCAGCATGTAAAGCATCAATTGGAAATTGAGATTGAACTTTTAAGTCAGGATCAGGAAGGATTATATGATTTTTACGGTTCAAGACTATCAATGAATGTGAATTCCGGCTGGCTGATTGATATCGGCGGCGGAAGCAGTGAGATTGTCGGGTATGAAAAGGATCGTATTTTTTATAATGCCTCAATGCCGGTAGGTTCATTGAATCTTTATACTGACTATGTGGACTATCTTTTTCCAAAAAAAGCAGAAGTAAAAAATATTAAAACTAGGATCAAAAAAGAATTGAATGCCTTGCCTGATAAACCTAAAAATCATAAAATGACAACTGCCATTGGAGTAGGGGGTTCGATTCGGGCTTTGCTGCTTTTAATCCGTAAAGAAGTAAAAGTGAAGGACTTAAATGCATTTAATAAGAAAGATGTAGAAATGATGCTGGATTTAATATTAGATGATATGGAAAGCAGTGCCCATAAGATATTGCGGATCAAACCGGATCGAATCCATACGATTGTTCCGGGAATGCTGATTCTATTGCAAATAATGAATACGTATGGGATTGAGCGCATTTTGATTTCTCATACAGGATTAAGGGAAGGCTATTTGATGAATCGTTATCAAATGACAGGGGATGAGTATTATGAATGAAGATTATGACTATAGTTATAGCCAGGACCGTGAATTATCCTGGCTTAAATTTAATCAGCGAGTACTGGATTTAGCCCATCATAATGAGGTGCCGTTATTAGAAAAATGCAAGTTCGTGGCTATTTTCTCCAGTAACTTAGATGAGTTTTTCAGGGTGCGTGTCGGCAGCATCAATGATATGTTGGAGATGAATCCGCAGCATCAGGATGTACGCAGTCATCTGACTCCGCGTCAGCAGCTGACAAAGATTCACGAAACAGCACGTACATTGTGTGCCTACAAAGATCAGACTGTGCATTCTTTGGAAAAAGAACTGGCGTATTATGATATTACACATGAGCGTATTTCTGATCTAAATAAGCATGACCGCACGTTTATCAGTGACTATTTTAAACATCAGATTTCTCCGATTCTTTCACCTATGGTGATGAATAAAGTACATCCCTTTCCTCATTTGGAAAACGGAAGTCTCTATATTGTGGCATCTTTAAAGGAAGAATTGGAAGATTATTTCGGTTTAGTTCAGCTTCCTTCTGCCTGCAGACGTTTGATTTTGCTGCCGGGAAATACTGTCCGCTATGTTTTGGCGGAAGAAGTCCTGCTTCATTTTGCAGATAAGATATTTAAGAACTATGTCGTTAAAAACAGCGGCATTATCTCTGTTACACGCAGTGCCGATTTAATCATTGATGAAGAAATTGAGGATTACTATGAAGATTACCGTCAGATGATGAAACAGCTGTTGAAGAAACGCCGAGGACTGCATGCGGTGCGCTTAGAATCACAGGGACTATTGGACGAGAAAGTAAAAAAATACTTGCTGAAGCATACAGATTTAACGGAAGAGTGCTATTATATGAGTCAATCCCCGATCAATATGAAATACTTGTTTGATCTTTTGAAAGCCATTCCTGAAAAAAGCAAGATGACACTAAGCTATCCGCCGTTTTCCCCTTATCCCGCACAGGATTTTGATATGGAAACGTCCATTACCCGACAGGTTTTAAAAGAAGATAAGCTATTAAGCTTTCCTTATGAATCGATGACTCCTTTTATACGTTTATTAAAGGAGTGTGCCAATGATAAAGAAACCATTTCGATTAAAATCACGATCTATCGCTTAGCTAAAGAAGCCAAGATTGTAAAATATTTATGTGAAGCCGCTGAAAACGGAAAAGATGTCGTTGTCTTGATGGAATTAAGAGCACGTTTTGATGAAGAAAATAACATTCTCTTTTCTAAGGTGTTAGAAGAAGCCGACTGTCAGATTCTCTATGGCTTTGAAGATTATAAAGTGCATTCTAAAATCTGTCTGATTACTCGTAAAACCCACAAAGGAATTCAGTATATTACCCAGATTGGAACCGGAAACTACAATGAATCGACTTCCAGACTTTATACAGATTTAAGTTTAATGACCTACCATCAAGGAATTGGTGAAGATGCCAGCCGTTTCTTTAAAAATATGGCTATCTCTAATCTGGATGGGGACTATCAGCATCTATTGGTTGCGCCTAATTCTCTAAAGTCATCACTGATTGATAAAATTAAAGGTGAGGCAGAAAAAGGCAGCAGCGGCAATATCTTTATGAAAATGAATTCATTGACGGATCGTCAGATTATTGATGCTTTGGCTGCTGCAAGCCAAGCCGGGACTACTGTTTATTTGTTGATTCGCGGGATCTGTTGTTTAGTGCCAGGAGTGAACGGGAAAACAGAAAACATTACGGTTAAAAGCATCGTAGGACAATTCTTAGAGCATTCTCGAATTTACGCTTTCGGTAAGGGACATGATGCTCAAGTCTACATTTCCTCAGCCGATATGATGACAAGAAATACAACGAAGCGTGTAGAAATTGCTGTGCCAATATATGATCAGCGTATTAAAAAGCGCATCTTAGAGATGATTGATATTATGTGTCAGGATAATATCAATGGAAAGCTCTTAGTTGGGCAGGAGTATATTTCAATTAAAGATCAGGGAGAACCGATGAATTCTCATCAATATTTCATTGAACAGGCAAAAGAAAACAGCCTTATTCCAAAACAAGGATCATGGCTGCAGCGATGGCTGAAGAAGCTTAAAGCTTGAAAAGAAGATTGAGACGATAGATCAAAGTATCTAACACCCAAATAAAAAAGATTTCCACTAAAGAGTTGACACTCCCCAACCATACAAAAAGAGTGAAGCAGCCCGTAATTAAAAATAAATACACCGGCAAAATCTGCTGATAGATTTCAAGTTGTGTCTTGGCAAGGTGCCATAGAAAGACATTGAGCAGAATCATAAACAGAATGCTGCCGCCAAAGGATATCCAAACATGTATCGTTGAAATGAGGATATCCTTTTTATTATAGGGAACTAATACCGCAAGCGGGATCAATAATAAAGAAAAGATCATCAAAGAAGCCACCTTTTGTCCATAGAATCCGGTGGCTTTAAACAGACAGGAAAACTGTGTATAAAAATTATAAGCAATGAGTCCGGCTAATATAAAAACAAGAAAGCGATAGGGCAGCTGGTTGGCAATATAGGTCAGGTTTTGATGAAGCATTGAGGATAGTGAACAGACAGCAACGATGAAAATCGGAATAATGACATTATTTAAGATATTGAATTTTTTCATGGACTCACCTCGTTTAATCATCATAACAAACTTATTTTTGCTTTTCAATATGAGAATAGATAGTTCTAGGAATGGAATACTAGTAATTGAAAGTTTATGACAAAATAAGTTCATCTTGTGATTAAGAATATTTTCCAGTATAATAAGTAAGTCATTTGTTATATTTGACAGAAAATTGAAAGAAAGAGGGAAATTATGTTAGAAAAGATTTTTAAGTTGAAAGCTAAAAATACAACCGTGAAAACAGAAATCATTGCGGGGATCACAACCTTTTTAGCGATGGCTTATATTCTTGGAGTCAATCCGTCTATTTTAGGTGAAGCAGGGATGGATAAGCATTCAGTGTTTATTGCGACAGCTTTATCTGCCGGGATTGCCTCTATCATTATGGGAGTGGTAGCCAATTATCCGGTCGCTTTAGCACCGGGAATGGGAGTAAATGCGTTATTTACATATACCGTTTGTTTGACATTGGGATATAGCTGGCAAGCTGCCTTAGCTGCTGTCTTTGTTTCCGGGCTGATCTTTATTTTGATTTCAGTAACAGGAATTCGTAAAATGATCATCAATTCGATTCCATCGCAGTTAAAGCTGGCGATTGGAGCCGGGATTGGGTTCTTTATTGCTTTTGTCGGTTTGAAAAATGCAGGTATTATCGTTGCCAGCAGTTCAACTGCAGTCGCTTTAGGAAATTTAAAAGATCCGGCAGTATTACTGGCGATTGCCGGGATTTTGATCACCCTTGTTTTATTGATAAAAAAAGTACCTGCCGCAGTATTTATCGGGATGATCATTACAGCGATCATTGGGATTATTCTTCATTTAGCCGGAGGCTTTGCAGGGATGCCGACATTACCGGATAAGGTCATTGAATTTAATTTCAGTATCCATACTTTAGGTGCCTTTATGGATGGCTTTGGAGAATTGTTTGCAGAACCATTGAGTGCCTGCATGGTTATCTTCTCATTCTTATTTGTTGATTTCTTTGATACAGCCGGAACATTGGTAGCTGTTGCAAACCGTATCGGTCTGGTAAATGAAAAAGGACAATTAGAAAATGTTGAAAGAGCTTTAGTAGCCGATGCAGTCGGAACGGTAGCCGGAGCAGCTTTAGGGACATCCACTGTCACTTCTTTTGTTGAATCGACTTCTGGTGTAGAAGTAGGCGGAAGAACCGGACTTACTGCTTGTACAACCGGGATCATGTTCTTTATTTCGATGATTTTTTCACCATTAATTTTAGCTACAGTGACATCTGCCGTGACGACACCGGCATTAGTTGTTGTAGGAATCTTAATGGCACAGCAGTTAAAAGGGATTGACTGGGATGATTTAGTATTTGCCAGCTGTGGATTTGTAACGATCATTACCATGATCTTAACTTATTCAATTGCTAACGGAATCGCTTTTGGTTTCTTTGCTTATGTGATTGCAATGTTGGCTTCAGGTAAAGCGAAAGAAATCAGTCCGATTATCCTTGGCTTGATTATTGTCTTTATTTTATATTTTGCAATCTAAAAAGAGGCGCTAAGCCTCTTTTGTTTTTTCTATTAAAGTATCTAAACTCTGAGAACCAAATAAAATATCCTGATCATTAAAAATAACTGCAGGCACAGACATCAGACGATATTTCTTTTTAAATTCAGAGAATAGACTGATATCATAAACATCAACTTTAATTTTTGGATTTACCAGTGCCATTTTTTCTATATTGCCGACGATATCGGGGCAAAAATGGCAAGCAAGTGTAACTCCGACTTTAATGTGAACATCATGATTAATTTTCATGATGTTTTCTTTTTGCGCTTCTTCTAAAGGTACTTGATGAGTAGAAATGTAATACATCGTTAAAATAAACGGATTAAATTCATGACCGGCAGGAATCCCATGCCAAGAAATTGGGTGATCCTTAAATTTGACCACAGGCATTTCAGATCGTGATTCATATCGTTTTTCTATCATCACCTTATTACTAAGATCCGCAATATTATCCATGTAATCTTCTAATTCCTTAGATTTATCACTGTCATCAAGATATAGCTCCAGCGTAACTGCATCTTTAAATTTAGTAAAGACGGCTTGCAGCTGTTTCGCTAAATCCTGATTGATTAAATCAGACTGGTTTTTAGATTCTTTCTTTTTTTGTGTTTTAGGTTCAATCACATTATATTGAGGATACTCCTCTTTTAATTTAGCTAGATAATGTTCACAGTTTGTTGCTGCAATAGCCCCATCACTGACTGCTGTAACAATTTGGCGAAGTTCTTTAATGCGTAAATCTCCGGCGGCATAGACTCCTTCGACGTTTGTTTCAAGCTGTTCATTAGTTTTAACGTAGCCATGAGCGTCTAGCTCTATTTTACCGGTAAATAATGTGGTTGCAGGAAGATAGCCGGCAAAAATAAACAAACCAAATGCATCATTGTTTTTTGGTGTATAGACGGTTTTTTCTTTTGTCTGATTATCGACATAGGTTAAGGTATGAACAAAATCATCGCCTTCAACACTTACTACTTCACTGTTGAAATGAACGGTAATCTTAGGATGCGCACGAACTTTGTCACCAATCGTTTTGGCACAGGTGAAATCTTCTTCACGAACAATCATCGTGACACTTTTACCAAAGCGCGTTAAGTACATGGCTTCTTCACAGGCGGCAAAGCCACCGCCAACCACGAAAATATCTAAATCTGTAAAGAACTGACCGTCACACGTTGCACAATAAGCGATGCCGCGACCGGTGAATTCTTCTTCTCCGGGGAAGTTCAGCTTTCTTGGCATTGCTCCTGTAGCAATAATCAAAGAGAGTGCCTGATACGTTTTATCGGTTGTCTTGATCTCTTTGATTTGACTATTTAACACTACATCAATAATTTCTTCATGAATAATCTCACAGTTGAAATTGATTGCCTGTTGTTTCATGGAAGCAATCAGATCCGGACCATTCGTTGAAATAATACCCGGATAATTGACAACTTCATTGGTATTTAAAATTTGTCCGCCAGGAGCATTCTTATCAATGATCAATGTTTTTAGTTTAGCTCTGCCGGCATAAATTCCGGCACTCAAACCGGCACTTCCGGCACCTAAAATAATCAGATCATAGATTTCTTGATTCATTAGATCTTACCTACTAAATCCAGTGAGGGAATCAAGGTATCTTCGCCTGGTTTCCATTTCGCCGGACAAACCTCGTTTCCATGCTTTGCAACGAATTGAGCAGCAGCGACTTTACGCACTAATTCTTCTGCGTTGCGGCCAATTCCCATATCATGCACTTCATAGGCTTTGACTTTTCCATGTGGATCAATAATGAAAGTCCCACGTAATGCCTGAAAAGTGTCTTTTACTAAAATACCGAAGAAATCCGCTAATTTTCCGGTTGGATCTGCCAGCATCGGATATTTGATTTTTCCGATCGTCTCGGAAGTATCTGCCCATGCTTTATGTACGAAATGACTGTCACAAGAAACAGAATAAACTTCACAATCCATTGATTTTAATTCTTCGTAGTAATCCTGTAAATCTGCCAGTTCAGTCGGACATACAAAAGTAAAATCAGCTGGATAAAAGAAAAAGATTGCCCATTTTCCTTTTAAATCTTTATGGGTTACTTCTTCAAACTTTCCATCGTGATACGCTTCTACTTTAAACTCTAATAATTCTTTATCAATTAAATTTTCCATAAAAAAACCTCCTTACATAGTTATTATGCTATGCAATGAGGGGCTTATACTTAGATTTCTTTGATTAAATGGTGTTTCCTTAGTCCATGATAAATTCCGTCTTCTTCAATTGGCTTAGTGATATCTTTTGCTATGGCTTTTAATTCGTCGACAGCATTTCCCATGGCGATCGGCAGATTAACAGTATTAAACATTTCCGTATCATTGGGTCCATCGCCAAAAGCGATCGTATTCGTGATACTTTGATCTAAATAGTCAGCTAAGATACGAATTGCTTTTCCTTTAGATGAGGTTTTCAGACTCAGATCAGTCGACAACTGACCGGGATGTACCTGAACATCAAAATCATCTTGAAAATACACCCTGGCAGCTTCTAAGATTTGTTTGGTTGGACAAATCATCATCGCCATTTGAACCTTTAATGTTTCTGCATTCGAGATCGGATATAAACGAGCTAGCGGCATCTGCCATTTTTCCGCAAATCGGATGCAGATCGGATCATTTATTCTATTCGTATATATTTTTTGATCCTCTTCCAAAAAGTAAATAATCTCATTGTCTTTAGCGAATGTCTCCAGTTTTTTTATTTGTGCCAATGAAATCGTATTTTTATAGATCACTTGATCATGGTAATGAATACTGGCGCCATTGCAGCTGATATATCCATCAAAGGGATAGTCCTGAATTTCTTGTGGCATAAAGCAAAGACAACGGCCGCTGGCAATGAAAATCTGATGACCAGCTTTTTTTAAAGCTTCTAAACTATAGTGTGTTTTTTCACTCATTTTGACTAAATTAGTATGGCAGTCAATCAGTGTTCCATCAATATCAAAAAAAATTAATTTCTTTTCCATAATTTCCTCCCGCTAAGCATCATAGCAGATCTTTGTATTTTTCTAAATTCAATTAACTTTAAATTAACCTAAATAACTTACTTTTAAAAATTAAAAACCGTCATGAGAAATTGTTTACATAGAGTTAACGCAGGCTGTCTTTGGATTTAATATGACTTTGCTATAATGGGGGCGTCTTCAAAAGAGACGAAACATAACTACAGGGGGGAAATATGTCAGAGATCATATTAAAAAATGTTAGAAAGGATTATGACAATAAAAGTACAGTCATTGAAAATCTGGATCTAACCATTGCATCAGGCAGTTTTACGGTATTGGTAGGACCGTCAGGATGCGGTAAATCGACGACACTTCGCATGATTGCCGGACTCGAAGATATTTCATCGGGAGAACTCTATATTGATGGGAAAAAGATGAATGACGTTGATCCGGGAGACCGTGATATTGCCATGGTATTTCAAAACTATGCTCTTTATCCAACCATGAGCGTCAAAGGGAATATTGAATTTGGTTTGATCAATGCTAAGATTCCTAAAGAGGAAAGAGAACAGCTGATTGAAGAAATTATTGATATTGTTGGATTAAGAGAATACCTGGACAAAAAGCCGTCACAATTATCCGGGGGACAAAGACAGCGTGTAGCATTAGCTAGAGCAATGGTTAAAAAGCCGAAAGTCTTTTTGATGGATGAGCCGCTAAGCAACCTAGATGCAAAATTAAGAAATCAAATGCGTTCAGAATTGATTGAACTGCATCACAAATTAAATGCGACATTCGTTTATGTAACGCATGATCAGGTGGAGGCATTATCGATGGCGACCGATATTGTCTTAATGGAAAAAGGAAAGATCCGTCAGCATGGATCACCGCATGATATTTATACCTATCCAAAGAATGTGTTTACCGCACAGTTTATCGGAACCCCGGAAATGAATATCATCGAACGTCAGAAGTTTGAAGCGATCGCAGAACTGCCAAAACAAATTGCGTATATCGGATTTAGACCATCTAAAGTAAAAATGTATGAACCGACACATGATCAAAAGGAAAGGCTGATCTTCACCGGTACCGTTTTAACAAAGGAAATGTTAGGTTCAGAAATCATTTATCGTGTGCAAACGAATATGGGAGTCGTGGCAGTTAAAATGTTTAGTGATGTCAACTTGAATTTGGACGATGAAATCAAATTATCGCTTTCTTATTCTAGTATTCACTGTTTTGATGAAAATAAAAATAGAATGGATACCATTCATTCATGAAAAACGAATTCTTAAAAAAAGCGAAACCCTATCTTTTTATTGCACCGGCTCTTATTATCTTCTTAGTTTTTTCGATCTATCCGATCGCAAGTATGATCCAGCTCAGCTTTTTTGAGTGGGACTTTATATCTCCGACAAAACTATTTGTTGGTTTTCAAAATTACATCACTTTATTTCAAGACAGTGACTTTTATCAGACCCTTTCCAATACGTTTGTCTATATGATCTTAACGGTTGGCCTAGGTATCCTATTTGGTGTGCTGCTGGCACTATTCTTAAATAAGAAATCGAAAGTAAACAGCTTTATGCAAAGCATTATTTTTTCACCTTATATCGTTTCACTGGCTTCTATTTCATTTTTATGGATGTGGCTGATGAATACAGATTTTGGTTTAATTAATTATATTTTATCCATTTTCAAAATTGGACCGATCGATTGGCTGGGAAGTCCTAAAATAGCTTTGTTTTCACTGGTAATCATTTCTGTATGGAAAACCGTGGGATACAATACCATCATTATTTTATCGGCTTTGCAAAGTATTCCTAAACATCTTTATGAGGCAGCATCTTTGGATAAAGCCAATCGCCGTCAGACTTTCTTGAAAATTACTTTTCCGATGATCTCACCAACCTTATTCTTCTTAACTATCGTCAATATCATCGCTTCATTTAAAGTGTTTGATACCATTCAGATCATCACTCAAGGAGGACCGCAGAACAGTACCAATACTTTGGTTTATTCTTTGTATGAATATGGCTTTAAGTTCTATAAGATTGGCTACGCTTCTACAATTGGCGTTGTTCTGCTTGTGATTATCAGCATCTTCACGATCATTTATTTCAAATTATTATCTAAGAAAGTGCATTATCAATAGGGGGGACAGATCATGAAAATAGTAAAAAAAACACCACGTATATTTATTACGGTCGTTCTCTTTCTGATCTTCTTCTTTCCCTTTTATTGGATGTTTACGACATCTGTCAAAACCTTGGGAGAAACCGTCAGAATACCACCGACGATGTGGCCGGAGATCTTTCAATGGGAGAATTTTAAACGGGCATTTGAAGCGATTCCGTTCATGCAGTATCTGGGAAACAGTGTCATTGTTACATTAAGTGTCTTGATCCTGCAGATGTGTACCATTGTTCCGGCGGCATATGCTTTTGCCAGATATAAGTTTAAAGGGGATAAGATTTTGTTTGGATTAATCATGATTACAATGATGATTCCTGCTCAGCTTGTCTTCCTGCCTTTATTTGTCATGTTTTCAAAACTAGGCTGGATCAATACGTATCAAAGTTTGATTTTGCCGTTTGCTTCTAGTGCCTTTGGAATCTTCATGCTGCGCCAGACCTTTAAGCAGGTGCCTAAAGAATTGATTGAAGCGGCTAAACTGGACAAGGCAAGTGAATTTAAGATCATTCGCAAAATCATGCTGCCGTTAGCTAGGCCAACGCTGACAACTTTAGGACTCTTGACGTTCATCAATACTTGGAACGATTATTTCTGGCCTTTAGTTTTAACGACCAAAGACACCGTAAGAACATTGCCGGTTGGAATTGCTTCTTTAAGAAATATTGAAAGCGGCGTTAATTTCCATGTCTTAATGGCAGGAAATGTAATGCTGGTTATTCCAATCCTAATTGCTTTCTTACTGGCACAAAAACAAATTATCAAAGCATTCACCTATATGGGAGATAAATAACAGGAGAAAAAAATGAGAAAAACAAAACTGAATAAGCTTTTAAAAGTTACTTTAGCGTCACTGATGACTGTTGCCTTATTTGGCTGTTCAACCAATAAAGAAAATAATGGAGGAGCCAGCGAGGTAACGGAATTAACATTCTGGTATTCATGGCAGGATAAAGTTGCCGAAAACAATTTAGAACTCACTCAAAAATTTAATGATACGATTGGAAAAGAAAACAATATTCATATTACAGCAGAGTATCAGGGAACTTATGATGACCTGCATGCGAAATTACAGAGTGCCTTTGTAGCCAATGAACAGCCTGCCATTTCGGTCATGGAAATCGGCAGTATCAAGACATTTGCAGCAGCCGGTATGTTAGAACCATTGGACTCTTATATCTCTGATGAAAAAGAAGCTAACTTCTTATCGGGGTTAATGGAAAACTCTTATGTTGATTCAAAACTATACGGAGTTCCTTATTTAAGAAGTACACCGATCTTCTATTATAATAAAACTCTATTCGATCAGGCTGGAATCAGTGAAGCCCCTAAAAATTGGGAGGAGCTGGCAAGTGTTTCTAAACAATTAGAATCTTTGGGCGTAAAAGGGTTTGGATTCCTGAACGATGTTTGGCATTTTGAAGCATTGACAAAGGGGAATGGCGGAAATACTGTCAGTGCAGATGAAACTACTGCAGTTTTCAATCAGCCGGAAGCCTTAGAAGCAGTCAGCTTTTTAAAAGACGGACTTGCTAACAGTAATTTTAAATATTACAGCGGAAATAATGCCAGCGATACGTTAAGCACAGAACAGATGAATCAGAAAGTAGCGATGTGGCTTGGATCAACTGGAAGTTTAAACAATACCCTGGATATCGCCAATCAAAATGGCTATGAAATCGGAACAGCTTTCATTCCTTGCGGTAAAGAATACAGTGTGCCTACTGGTGGCTGCAATATTGTCATGACTTCAAAGTTAAGTGATAAGCAAAAAGAAGCCGCTGCAATGTTCATTAACTTCATGACTGATCAGGAACAAGTGGTCTATTCTCATAAGAAAACAGGATACTTGCCAACAACTCAAACAGCAATTGACAGTGATGAAATCAAAGCATTATATGAACAGACACCGCAGTTTAAAGTAGCTTTAGATCAGCTGCAGTATGGAAGCGGACGTCCAATGAACAAAGGTTATGTTGAAGCAGCGAAAGTCTATACGACAGCTTTAGATAAAATATTTACGACCAATGAAGATCCTAAAGCAGCCTTAGACACCGCTGCGGACAGTGCAACCAAGATCTTACAGGAAAATAAATAACGGAGGATAGCATGAGAAAATTAGTTGTTATCAGTGTAGATTCATTGTTTACCAGTGATTTGGACAAGGTTAAAAATCTGACGGGATTCAATGAAGCTTTATCAGACAGTATCATCGTTAAAAATATTGAATGTATCTATCCGACGTTGACTTACCCTTGTCATGCCACCATCATGACCGGATGCTATCCCAATAAACACGGGATCTTTCATAATGAAAAATTAGATCCCGGTATTCACAACGGCAACTGGTTTTGGCATTATAAGGATCTGAAAGTAAAGACGATCTTTGATTATGCAAGAGAAAACAAGCTGACAACGGCAGCGGTATCATGGCCGGTAACCGGAGGCGGACCGATTGATTACTTACTGCCGGAAATCTGGCCTTTGGATTATGAAAGAAGTAATTCGGCTATCTTAAACGCAGCTTCTTTAGAAGGAAAGAAAGTATATTATCGCAATAAACATTTACTGAATTGGAAAGAGAACTTAGCTCTGGATACGTTTGCCGAAGCAGCGGTAATGGATATCGTCGATCATTATCAGCCGGATGTGCTGTTCTTGCATCAAGCAACACTCGACCATGTTCGCCATATCAACGGAACACAAGGAGAAGCCATCTTTGAAGCCCAGCAAAAACATGGACATTGGCTTGCCAATATCTTTGAAATGTATAAACGTGCCGGGATCTTTGATAAGACAACATTTGTTATTTTGGGAGATCACGGTCAGTTAAATATTCATCGTGTGGTCAGCATTAACGAAATGCTGAGACGAGAAGGACTGATTAAAACTGACGGATTAGGCAATGTTATGGATTATGATGCCTATGTTCAGTCCGCCGGAATTTCCGGACATGTCTATATTAAAAACAAATTAGTAGCCGCTAAAGTGATTGGTATCTTAGAAGAAGCAAAACGCTTAGGTTACATTGAACATATTTTCAACAGCGATCAGCTTAACAGCATGCATTTATCAGGAGATTTTGATTATGTTGTTGAAAGTTGTCCGTTTATCTCTATATCCAATGATGTGGATGTAGAAATTGTAAATGAAATCAATAATGATGACTATAAATATGCGAAAGCAACCCATGGACATTTACCGATCAAAGGGGATCGCCCGCCGTTTATCATCTATAATTCACAATTACCTGCAAGAGTAATTGAACATGGACGTTTAGTGGATGAATTTCCAACCTTCATGAAATTATTAGGATTCGTGATCCCGGATGATATTGACGGAACTGCTCTGATATAAAATAAAACAAGCTCCTATCCTGACCCTGTTTATCGGCAGGGTTTTATTATGTCAGACAATGAAAAAAGGCTTAATTTCATTAAATAGGAAATTAAGCCGTATTACTATTATTTAATTCTTTGATGTAAGGCTAGGAATAATGGTGAGGTTTATTGATGTTCTCTTCTGTAGCTATGAATTCTTCTTACTTTTAAAACATTATCTTCACCGGGAAAGTGGAAAGGATTCATTTTGGTTTCTTTAAATCCGGCAATGATATCTTCTGCATCTTCCATAATATCTTCCAAATTCATGGTTCCATACATTTTAGGTGGCAATAGATAAATAGGGATACATTCTTTTTCATATGCCTTAATGAATTGAGGAACTCCATATCTTAAATGCGGACACGCCATTAATACATCGTATTTACTCATGATTTCATTGGCAAGAGTGAAAGGGTAAAAATCAATCATGACTTTATCTTCTAGATGTTTTTCAACGATTTCCTTTTTTACTTTGGTTACCATTGCACTAGATGAAAAACCACCGCCACAGCAAATTAAAATTTTCAACATTATTGTTTCCTCCTTATAGTTGACTTCCATTAGATTGTATCACTTTTTGATACCAATAAAAAGAATCCTTGCGAATTCGCTTCAAATCTTTTATATCAAAGTCATCACGATTAACATAAACGAAGCCATAACGTTTCCTGCAGCCTTCGCGGGTACTGATAAGATCAATGGCTGACCAAGGACAATAACCAAAAACATCAACGTTTAAATCAAGTGCTGCTTTTACTGCTAAAATATGCTGTCTTAAATAATCGATGCGATAATCATCATGAATACACCCATCCGGTGTCAGTTCATCTTCACACCCACATCCATTTTCTGTAATGATTAAAGGTAAATGATAGCGGTCATATAGATCGATTAGAGTAGCAGTTAAGCCAATTGGATCGATATTCATGTTGTAGCTTGTTTTAGCGATGTATTCATTGCTGACCGATTTTCCGATTGATGGCTTTTGGGCTAAAATAGAAAGAAAGCTTATATCATGATTTTCCATGTTTTGAAGCTGTTCCAGATTTGGAGCGTCTTCTTTTTTCCAATGTTCAATGGTTGCTCCGCCATAATAATTAAATGCAATAAAATCGGGATGAGCATTTTTTAAATAGTCCATGTCTTTTGCTTCCCATGTAAACATTGCTTCTTGCTGTTGTAAATAGCTTAAACAAGTAGTAGGGTACTGTCCTTTTACTAAAGCATCAAGATAAAAATAGTTTCTCAGATCACAAAAACGTTTTGCGGCAATATAATCAAGCGGATGACATGTCTTTGGATAACAGCAGGTTATATTCGGGACAGGAGCGATTTTTGCAGTCGGACATAGTTCATGACATAAGATCATTGCTCTTGCCTGGGCAACTAATTGATGATGAGCTTGCTGATATAATTCTTTATCACTGTGAAACATGCGGTTTGATCCCATTATATCGACCGCCCCAAAAAAGATCAGCATATTTTGTTCATTAAACGTCAGCCAGTAATGAACATCATCTTTATAGTGCTTGAATAATTGCTTGGCGTAATCCACATAAGCATCGATCATTCTGCGATCCAGCCAGCTGCCATAGAGATCAATCAGTGCCTGCGGGATATCAAAATGAAAGATTGTGACAATTGGTTCAATATGGTAACGGTGACATTCATTAAATATATTTTTATAAAAGTTAATGCCCTCTGGATTTAGATGAAACCCATCAGGTAAGATTCGTGACCAGGCAATCGACATTCGATAGGCTTTGAAACCCATTTCTGCCATTAATGCAATATCCTCCTTATAATGATGGTAGTGATCACTGGCGACACTAAAATCACAGCATCCAGGATTAGGCTGCTGAAGATCTTGAACAGAAATTCCTTTGTTTCCTAACGTTGCACCTCCTTCAAACTGAAAACTTGATGTTGAAGCACCCCATAAAAAATGTTTAGGGAATGATGTATTTTGAGTTATTTGCATATTCGTTTCCTCCTGCTTTTACTATAAAATTAAATAAGGTAAAGAGAAACAGAAGGATTATAAAAAAAGTTCGAAATCGTACTTTATTGATATTTTGTATGATATAGTAAACTAAGAGGTGAACACAGTGAAAACAAAACAGTTTATTATTCAGGCGATGATGGACCTACTTCAGGAAAAGAGTTTTCAGGATATAACCATTCAAATGATTTTGGATAGAGCCGGAGTAGCAAGATCAACCTTTTATCGCTATTTTTTAGATAAATATGATATAGCGGGTGTCTTTTTAGAGAATCATCTTGTACGTATTTTAGACGGCTATGCTGATGCGGATTTGGAAACAGTGTTTAGAGATATTTTTGAACTTTTTTTAGAAGAAGAAAATTTCTTTACAAAAGTATATAGGATGAAAGGAAGAAACAGCCTGCTTGACTATCTTTATCAGTATCTAAGTGATGGAATGACAAAGCTTTATCTTACAAAAACAAAAAAGAAAGAATTAAATGAAGATGAATATTATCGCCTGACTTCTATGATTAGCGGTCAAATCTATGTAATTTATCGCTGGTTTAGAAAGAAAGACAGAGAAACAACGAAATATATGGCATCCTTAATGCTTGATCTTATTCCGGCTCCGTTTGACGTTTTGAAATAAGTTTTTTTGAAACTATTTTATCGGAAAGGTATTTTTATTTTTTTGAAAAACGAGTAATCTTAATCAAGAACTGCTATAATAAAGAAAAAGGGAGGTGCAGCATATGCTAATCATTATCGTAGCTATTATTGCCATCGTTGTAGGGTATTTAGTTGTCATTCAGCGACGCTTGGTTCATTTAGATGAGAATTGCTATAACGCATTGTCACAGATCAGTGTTCAGCAAAATGCACGCTGGGAAGCGATTACCAGCTTAGTAAAATTAACAAAAGATTATTCTGATTACGAATATAAGACATTAATGGATGTCGTAAAGCAAAGACAGACCTTGACAAAAAATGATGATGTTAATAAAATCAATGAACAACAAAAAATCATGGAACAGGCAATCTCAAAATTTCAGGTTATTTCTGAAGCATATCCTGACTTGAAAGCAGATCAAGTCTACACGAAAACAATGGAGAGCTTAAAGCAATACGAAGATCAAGTACGCTATAGTCAGATGGTATACAACGATACGGTTACTAAATTTAACCGTAAGATCAGACAATTGCCGGCAAGCTTATTTGCGAGCATGTTGGGCTTTGGTGATTTAAAAGATTATCTGGAAATGGATGAAGCAAAGGAAGCCATGCCGAATGTTTAAATCACTGAAAAAGTGTGTCTTTTCATTATTGGCGATTCTCATTGCGGTTAGCTGTTTGGTGAGAGTTGAAGCCATTACATGTAATTCAATTGATATTCATGTATATCTTCAACCTAATGGGGATGCTTATATCGAAGAAGTTTGGGATATGTATATTGATGAAGGAACTGAAGTTTATAAAGATGAAAGTCACTTAAACGATTGTGAAATTTTAGATTTACGGGTAAAAGATGATAAAGGCAATGTGTTTACTACGTTTGATAGATGGAACACCTCTTTATCATTTGAACAAAAAAAGTATAAATGCGGATTAAATAAAATCTCTTCAGGCTATGAAATTTGCTGGGGAGTAAGTCAGTATGGGAGAAATCGCTATACTATATCGTATACGATGACCAATTTTATTAACAGCTATGAGGATTATGATGGATTTAATCAGCGCTTGGTTAATGATAAGATGAGTAATCCGCCGCAAAAGGTCAGTATTACTATTAGTGCCGATAGTGTCAAATTCAGTGATCAAAATACCAAGTATCAAGGGATGGGGTTTAAAGGAGATGTCATATTATACAGTGACTATTTGTATGCCACATCTAGCAAAAGTCTTTCAAGCAAGAATCATGCTACTATTTTAATGCGTTTTGATAAAGGCATGTTTTCACCTGCAAACAAGGTAGATAAAACCTATGCTGAAGTAGAAAAAGAAGCGAATGAAAGAGGGCGGCTGAACTTATTTGAAATGATTGCTCCAATTGCGATTGTTGGAGGTGGTGCGGTATTACTATTCATTTTTATTTATACGGTGCGTTTCTATGCAAGTTCTCGTAAAGTGAAGAAATATCATGTTTCTAAACGTGATGTCAACTACTATCGAGATATTCCTTTTGACGGAAATCTAATTCCAGCTTATTTCTCATTGATTCAGACTAGTGAATTAAAAAACGAGACGGATATTATAGGGGCTTATTTATTAAGATGGATGCTGAATAAAAATATTCGTATTGAAGTGACAGAAAAGTCGGGATTGTTCAGATCTAAGCAGCAGCCTTCAATCGTTTTTGAAAATAACCTGGGAATTGATCATTATTTAGAAAAACAGCTGTATGAAATGCTTTATAAAGCCAGCGGAAGAGATCATATTCTACAGGAAGACGAATTTGAAAGCTGGGCTAAAAATAATTATGAAGATGTTGAAAGCTGGCTCGAATCTATAAAACTGAACGGTGAAAACTATTTTACAGATAACGGATTTATTTCAACATATACTAAAAAAGGATTGTTCCATCTCATTAAAGCGAAACAGCGCTATATTAATGACATGGGAAAAACAAAAGTTGAAGAAGTTCTCGGACTAAAATTTTATCTGAAAGAATTTACATTGGTCAATGAACGTGAAGCTAGGGAAGTGTACCTATGGAAAGATTATTTAATTTATGCCAGTCTATACGGCATTGCCAGTGAGGTAAGCAGACAGTTTGAGGAATTGTATCCTAAATATTTCGAAGAATATATTCCTTATTACTCAAATCCATATGCAACGATTATGATGATTAATCATATGAATTATTCATTGCACCAAGGTTACTCGGCTGGATTCCAGTCTTCTCAATCTACCAGCTTTTCTGGTGGCGGCGGAGGCGGCGGTTTCAGCGGCGGTGGTTCCGGTGGTGGTGTAAGATAAACAGTTTTGCTGTTTATCTTCTTTTTTTTCGCTCATACTATAATGGGTGATAAAATGAATAACGAACAAAGAAAAGTGGTATTGGTTGGAGTAGGATTTGTAGGCATGTCCTTAGCCTATTCTTTGCTTAATACCGGAGGCATTGACGAATTGGTTTTAATTGATCAAAACTATGAAAAAGCAATCGGTGAAGCAATGGATTTAAATCACGGACTTCCTTACTTAAATAAAAAGATATTAGTCAGACCGGGAGACTACAGTGAATGTCGGGATGCAGATGTAGTGGTGATCTGTGCCGGTGCAAATCAAAAAGAGGGACAGTCACGTTTAGAATTAACACAGATTAATGCGAAGATAATGAAAGATATTACGGTCAAAGTGATGGAAAATCATTTTGATGGGATTTTTGTAGTGGCAAGCAATCCCGTGGATATTATGAGTTATGTAGTCATGAAAGCATCGGGGATGAATCCGACTCGAGTAATCGGTTCGGGAACCTTACTGGATACAGCACGTCTGCGCTATTACATGGGAGACTATCTGCAGATCAGCAGTTCTAATATTCATGCCTATATTTTAGGCGAACATGGTGATTCCTCATTTGTTCCTTGGATGAATTGCTTTATTGGCTGCAAGCCGTTATTAGAATATCTGGTTGAAAAAGATAAGAATATGGATAGCATTCAGCATATCTATGATTTAGTAAGGAATGCGGCTTATGAAATTATTGAAAGAAAAAAAGCGACGTATTATGGCATCGGCTTATCTTTAAACCGTTTGCTGTCAGCAATCTTTAATGATGAAAATAGTATTTTGACAGTATCTGCTTATCAAAGCGGGGAGTATGGAAAACAAGGGCTTTATATCGGAGTGCCGGCTATTATTGGCCGTCAGGGAATTAAAGAGCTTATCAAGCTGGAATTAAATGAAAATGATAAGAACAAATTTAACCATAGCTGTGAAACCTTACAACAAACGATTAACAACTATATAGAATAATAAAAAGCAACCGTTTGGTTGCTTTTAATATTCGCGTCCTCCGGGTCTCCCTGGTCCAAACGGCGGTCTTCCTGGACCCGGACCGAATGGTGGACGTCCTGGTCCTCCCGGACCTGGTCCAAATGGTGGTCTTCCTGGACCTGGACCAAATGGTGGACGAGGTCCAAAAGGCGGACGCGGCGGCCAAATAGGCGGAACTGGAAAAATAAATGGCGGGCGTGGTCCCCAAAAAGGCGGTTGTGGTCCCCAAAATGGTGGGAAGACAAATCCAAGATCTACGGGACCTAAATCTAAATCAGCATAGAACATATTATCATCCTTTCAGTTATAATTATGCAATCAAATAAAATTATGTTATAATAAATGACTAGAAAGAGGTATAAATATGAGAAAATTTACCAATTTGGTTTTAAGCCGACGCATGGTAACGATTTTACTGATTATTATTCAGGCTATTATACTATTAGTTTTGATTAACAGCTTTTCCCATGTGTTTACATATATTTATATTTTCTTTATTTTATTAAGCATTATCATGGTTCTTTATTTAATAAATAAAGAGACTTCTCCGTCTTTGAAACTGCCATGGCTGGTGATCATGATGTTGATTCCGTTATTTGGCGGGGCTTTGTATTTATTATTTGGGCAAAACCATGTATCTAAAGCTTTAAAGAAAGAAAATGATAAATTATACGCTTTAAGAAACAGTGCATCTTACAGCGATCAAGAAACATTTAAACAACTGCAAATAGATTTTCCACATTATATCGGACAGGTCAATTATTTGCGAAATTATTCAAACGCGAGAGTCTATGCTCATACGAAAACGACTTATTTCCCCTTAGGCGAGAATATGTTTGAAGCGATGTGTGAAAAAATGAAGCGAGCTAAAAAGTATATCTTTATTGAAAGCTTTATTGTAGATGAAGGCTATATGCTTCAAACGGTACTGGATATTTTGGTTGATAAAGTAAAAGAGGGCGTAGAAGTGCGCTTTATCTATGACGATCTTGGCTGTTTGACGACACTGCCGCCTGAATATTTTCGTTATTTAAGATCCCATGGAATAAAAGCAATGGCGTTTAATCCTTTTGAACCGATTTTATCTATCGTGCATAATAATCGTGATCATCGAAAGATTACCGTTATTGATGGTGAGATTGCTTTTAATGGTGGTATTAATATTGCCGATGAATATATAAATAAGGTTCGCCGCTTCGGTCATTGGAAAGATAACGCAGTGATGTTGGAAGGGGAAGGTGTTAATGATTTCACTTTAATGTTTTTAGAGACATGGAATTATTATATGGATGAAGATGAAGATTTTTCTGTCTTCCTCTATGATAAAGAAAGTCTTCCGATTGAAAATGGCTATGTACAATGCTATGAAGATAGTCCTTTGGATTATGAACTGGTAGGAGAAAACGTTTATCTTAACATTATTAATCAGGCAAATCATTATGTCTATATCACAACGCCATATTTAATTATCGATAATGATTTAATGATTGCCTTATGCAATGCGGCAAAACGTGGAGTAGATGTTCGTATTATCATGCCTTTTATTCCTGATAAGTGGTATGTGCATTTAATTGGTCAGGCAAGCTATGATCAATTGCTTAAAGCTGGTGTTAAGATTTATGAATATACACCTGGAT
The DNA here is from genome assembly GCF_047239305.1 of Beduini sp. Classification (NCBI taxonomy): domain Bacteria; kingdom Bacillati; phylum Bacillota; class Erysipelotrichia; order Erysipelotrichales; family Erysipelotrichaceae; genus Beduini; species Beduini sp. Next base: position 566,214 of record NZ_JBKTEM010000001.1, on the reverse strand, counting down.
TTATTCACGCTAAAACGTTTATCAGTGATGACCATGTGGCAACGGTGGGGACTATTAATTTAGATTATCGCAGCTTGGTGCATCATTTTGAGTGTGGGACATATATGCTGGGAACCAGTGCTGTTTACGATATTAAAAAAGATTATTATGAAACGTTGGAAGTTTCTCAGCCTGTTTTTATTGGCTATTTTAAATCAAAACCATGGTATTTAAGAATCATTGCGGTCCTTTTAAAGCTGTTTGCACCGTTAATGTAGAAAGGTGAATATGCGTATTATAAAATTGCAGATTCAGACAATTGAATTTATAAATAAAGAATATGATGACTTATTAAAAAGCAGTGTGGAAAGGATTGGGTTATCTTTTCCGATTAAGGTAGAAGTAAAAGAAAATGGGTATTGTTGTATTGATGGACATAAGCGCTTAGCGGTTTTGAATGATTTAGGGGTGAAAGAAGTACCAGCAATTGTCGTTAATAACGGCAACAATCGCTCGAATGATTGCTGGCGAGGAAGAAATCATCATTAGAAAGAGGATAACATGAACTGTAAGATATTTAAACAATGTGGGAGCTGTGACTATTTGCATTTAGCTTATGAGGAGCAGTTAAGAAAGAAGAGGGAATATTGTGTTCAGCTTGTGAAAAAGGCAAAATTATCACAAGTTAAAGTGGCAGATACGATTGGAGCGCAAGATCCCTATCATTATCGAAACAAGGTGATTGTGGGATTTAATCAGCGTAATGAAGCAGGATTTTATGAAGAAAATTCACATAAAATCATTCCTTATACAACTTGTTTGCTGCATGACGAAGAAAGTGATGCGATTATCCAAAAAATTGCTTCTTTACTGCGTAAATATAAAATTCAGATTTATAATGAGGATCGTCGTAAGGGGTTCTTACGTCATGTATTGATTCGCCGAGGCATTAAAACAAATCAGACAATGGTGGTTTTAGTGACGACTTCGTCTGTTTTTCCCGGTTCTAAGAATTTTGTGAAGGAACTGACTTCGCAGTTTAAAAGTATTAAAACCATTGTTATGAATATTAATACAAGAAAAACGAGTATTGTGTTGGGGAATGATGAAAAGATTCTTTTTGGTAAAGGCTATATTGAAGATGAGCTGTGTGGATTGAAATTCAAGATTTCACCTAAATCATTTTATCAGATCAATCGTGATCAGTGTGAGGTGCTTTATAATAAGGCATTGTCTTTATTGGATTTAAAAGGCAGTGAAACCGTTATTGATACTTATTGCGGTATTGGAACAATTGGAATGGTAGCTTCTAAAAAAGCGAAGCAGGTTATTGGGGTTGAATTGAATAAAGATGCGGTGAAGGATGCGATTTATAATGCTAAGATGAATAACATCAAAAATATTCGTTTCATTAATGAAGATGCCACAGCATTTATGGTGGAATTGGCAAAGGAGAAAGTGGAAATTGATGCGGTGATTATGGATCCGCCGCGCAGTGGGACAACACCTGCCTTTATCAATGCGGTGAAAGCGTTGAAGCCTAAACAGGTGGTTTATATTTCTTGTGATCCGTCTACACAGGTGCGTGATCTAGGGTTGTTTAAAGAGGCGGGATATGCGTTTGATACGATGATTCCAGTGGATATGTTTCCCATGACGGAGCATGTGGAGACCGCCGTGCTTCTCGTGAAGAAACCTTGATTCTATGCGGGTTTGCGGGATTATTTGGTGGAAATGAAGTTGTGTTTTTACGAAAATAGATATGGATAAGTTGCCGTGGAAGTGGGGATGGGGTAACGCCGTGTGAGTTTAATAGGTGCTTGGATATGGGTTTTGCCGGGGAGCGGAAACAATTTGGCAAAACTCATACTTTTTAGCAAAAGTCATACACCGGGGCAAAAATACGAATGATTTAGGGCATTGCGATAATAATAGAAGAAATATGGCAGGACTAATGGTTGGAAATGAATTTTGGATGGCGGATGAGAACGATTATAGAGTTCCGCTTGTTGTGGTTTTAAGTGCATGCCATGTTAGCCCAAGGGAAAGTGGAACAGTAAATATTGCGGATATGTTTGTACGTGTGGGTGCAGAAGCTGTTTTGGGAACTTTCGTACCAATAAATGCAAAGAGAAATATGGTTTTGATCACTCATCTTTACACTTATATAGCTGAGGCGCAAAAAGGGAGTATGCAGTATAAAATATTGTCTGAAGCGTGGTCAGGGGTGGTAGCAACGAACGCTATTCATGAAATAGCTGAGATGTCAAAAAATTTTATAATTGGATTTGGGGTGTGAATCGCAAAGGGAAATTGAGGATGATGGATTTTACAATGGAAAAAGGTGCTGGAAGACTGCACGGAGCTACGATGTATACAGACACAATATTGATTGTGAAAGAGATGCTTCATGAAGAAGGCTTGGATGGGAAATATGATGATGTCCTTAATCAAGAGAACTGTTTCCCAGAGTCATTTTTTTATCAATGGGTAGAATTCCCAGAGAATATCTTTTTATATAATAAAGTGTTTGCAGAAACAATGGCTTTGTCTCATGAATAGTTATGGTATTAAAAACTAATTACCTAACTCGGATCAACTTTGATTGGGACAGTATGTATTTGACATATAACTAGAAAATGATGAATTATTAAGCCACGAAGATAGATTTAAAAACAGGGGAGTAAACAAGGGTATAATAAAGCTACTAATTTCAGAAATGTGGTGATATCATGGATGTCCTTACAAAAGAACAACGGCGAAAAAATATGCAAAATATAAAGTCAAAGGACACCTCAATTGAATTGGCATTAAGGAAGGCTTTATGGAATGAGGGGTATAGATACCGGAAAAATTATAAAAAACTTCCCGGAAAACCAGATATTGCACTAACAAAATATAAAATAGCTATATTTTGTGATAGTGAGTTCTTCCAAGGGAAAGACTGGGACGCTTTAAAATTACGGCTAGAACGTTCTGATAAAGGTGAATATTGGATAAAGAAAATTGAGAGAAATATGAACCGGGATAATGAGGTAGAGAAAGAACTTCATTATCTTGGGTGGAAAGTCATACGTTTTTGGGGAATAGATATAAAGAAAAATCCAGGGTCATGTGTTCAGGTAATAAAAGAAGCTATTTTTGACCAGTTGATGGAAAAAGATGAAATAGAATAGGGGTGCATGACAGTACAATTTTTGGTCGCCATCAAAAACATAATGATGGTTCATTTTGTTTTTGGATTTTATAGATATTAAGTGCTGGATTAATATGCATTGCATAATAATCTAAAAAAGATTGTAATAGAAAAGACAATTTGATATACTTGGTACACTGGTTTTTTTACACTAAAGTAAGGAAAAACCTTGGGAATTATAAATAAAAGACTTGCAATTCCTGGCCTTTTACGGGATATATGGTAGCAGAATATGCCTGTGAAAGGGGGATTAAGTTTACTTTTCAGCATACAGATGAAAAGTAAGGCAAGCTTTAATGTGAACGATACATAAAGGAGATGGCTGGATGAAAGTTTTTTCTTTCTTTTCTGGTAGTGGATTTTTAGATTTAGGGTTTGAAACAAACGGTTTTGATGTAGTCTTTGTAAATGAGTTTGATCCTGAATTTATGAGAGCATACCAGTATGCTAGGCAGAATATGGGGATTGAGCCGCCGGAATATGGATATTATAGAGGAGATGTAAATGTATTTTTGAATGATGCCTTGAAACGTGAAGAACTTAGCAGGAATATGGAAGCGGTCAGGGCACAAGGCGAATTGGTTGGATTCATAGGCGGACCTCCCTGTCCTGACTTTTCGATTGCGGGAAAGAACCGTGGACGGGAAGGCGATAATGGAAGATTGTCACTTTCATATGTTAATTTGATTGTGCAAAGACAACCAGATTTTTTCCTCTTTGAAAATGTAAAAGGATTATGGAGTACAAAACGGCATAGAGCTTTTTTTGAAGAATTGAAGGAGATGCTCCATGTGGCTGGATATAGTACCACTGAACGGTTAACTAATGCTCTTGAATTTGGAGCTCCTCAAGATAGAGAAAGGGCTTTGTTTTTTGGTATAAAGAATGAGCTGTTGGGGGAAAATCATGAAGGAACTGAAATACCAGATTTTCCTTGGTTACGGTATCGGCTCCATACAATGGATGAAATAAATGAATATCCTTGGCCGGAAAATCAGGACTTTGAAGAAGGTGGAGTACGGCCAATGCCTGTGGGAATTCCGGAGACTTTGACAGTACAATACTGGTTTGAAAAAAATCATGTAGAAACTCATCCAAATGCAATGCATCATTTTGTACCTAGGGCAGGGCTTGCAAAAATGCAACTCTATCAAGAAGGGGATGTCAGTAAAAAATGTTATAAGAGGCTTCACAGGTGGAAATACTCACCTACTGCAGCATATGGTAATAATGAAGTTCATCTTCACCCGTACCATGCAAGGCGGCTGTCTGCAGCAGAGGCGTTGGCAATTCAATCGCTTCCGGAAGAATTTGTTCTGCCACCTGATATGACACTGACAGCAATGTTTAAAACCATAGGAAATGGAGTTCCATATATGCTGTCAAGCGGAATCGCAAGGACGATTCATGATTATTTAACAGAATTGGATATTGGACAGTAATACTAAAAAGCCTGTACCTCAATCAACAGAGATACAGGCTTTTCTTTTAGGCATAAACATCTTCTAAAAAAGTTTCGATAAAAGCTTCTGTAATTCCTTTAAGTTTTCGCGCCTGGCAGAGTCCCAGTAATTCGCTGACTGATGAATATGGGAAATAGAATGCATGAAGATGAGTAAATTCTGGCTTGTTAATCTCGCGAACTACTTTTTCGCGATACTCGTCAGGTGCAACGATGATATATCTCATGCCACGGTACTCGGGGAGAGTCTTCTTAAAGTTTGACATACGAGTCAGCCCTGAGGTTACACCAGTAGATTGCTCAACTTCAAAAACAGCTGGAATGCTTTTGTCACCCAGCCAAATTGCATCAATAAGCTTTCCAGCATCAGCTGCACCATCAAAGGCGCCAATAGTAGGGATTTCATTGAGCTTAGTAACAATATTATCATGTTCAGATAACATTTTTCCTTTATAACGTATACCAGTATCGTTTTGGGCAATAAAAGTTTTTAAGGATAAACTGCATCCGATTTCATAAATTGCCATTTGCATTTGCGAGTGAATTCTGCTTTCATTAGTATCTACTTTACCTGTTTTTAGTGTGCTGGCAGGCAGCTCTAAAGCATTGTATACAACATTTTTTGAAGGAATTTCATTGATTTCAAGATGTTCTAATTTTTTTTCACATAAAATTCCTTTTTCATGTAGGTTTTCGGGTAAATAAATTACGTGTTTATGTCCAGCTTTGATTTTGGTTTTACCATGAATTAGTTCAATTCTTCCGGGATAACAATAGTAAAATGGTGGTGTATGGCATAAAAGGGTTTCTAAGGCTGATCTGGTGTTGTAAGATGCACCTAAAAGTCTGTCAATGTTAATCGGTGTGCCATTTGTTATGGCGTTTGCAACACGGCTAATCATCGCTGTTGAAATTGACTGAGGTTCAGCGGCATTTTTGGTTTCACCTTTTGTTGGATCCCAGCGTTTGATATAGACAGGACCATATGGGGAGATAATCTCTTCAATTGTAACAACTGTATGTGTTGAAGCATTTACATAAGGATATTCTGCCCCTCTGGAAAGAGAACTTAGTAGATTGACGATTTCGGCAACGGTAATTCCATTTTCTGTAATAATACTCATATTTTCCTCCTTTGAATATATAAGCGGGTTTTTATAAAAAAATAATATCACACATTATCAAAATTGTATATATAAAAACCCGTTTAAATTATAAAAATTTTATAAAATCAATTAGAAAATGGGAAAATAAAGGATAAAACAAAGGTTTTTCATATATAAAAAGCCGGAAAGTATCATAAATATCATCAATAAAATCCTAAAAGTGGAAGATAGTACCATATAATCATTGATGACAAGCAAGGGGACATCTGTTAGGACTTTTGTTTTACTGCATATAAAACTGGCAATACTAAATATACGTGGAAATTCATGGAAAGTGGTGTGTCATAACCTTAGGGAATGCATCAAAGCAGACCGCATGGAGTACGTGAAAGTTCATGAATATGAGCGGTACTGCCAGGAAGGAGAGCGAAGATGCCTGATCCTGCGATTCCGGCCCACAGAGCATGGCTGAATCATAGAATAGACACCACAGACAACTACCGCGCAGAGTATTTTAATCTGCATTGTAAGAAAAGCAGTTATATTGGAAATAAAATAATGTATCCACCGGGGCATTCCCCATGTGGACAAAAGGCGAATACAGACCGTAGAAAATCTGAAACTGGATTTTCTGCGGTCTTTTTTTGTGCATTTTTGGAAAAGGGCATTTGTTCGTGCCTGGCTTTACTGCGAAGTAAAGAAAGGGACAGCAGATGTCAGGAAGAAAAATCAAAATCCAGTCTGGAAAAGAAGTGGTTTGGATGGAGGTTACGGAAGAGGAATATCAGAACTATTACCGCCCATGGTGGCAGCAGAAGAAGACGGAGCAGAGGAACAGGGATATAGGGAGGAATCTTATGAGGCATGGTGTGATGGGACGGCTGACGACAGAGGAATTCCAGATATTGATGCAGGGAGTCTGGAAGAATTGGTGGAAAAGAAAATGATGTTAGATGTTTTAGAGGAGGCAATGGAATCCTTGCTTCCGAACGAGAGGGAACTTGCAGAAAAGGTATTTGGTGAGGACATGAGTGTCTGTGAGTATGCCAGATTAAAAGGGGAGAACAGGAGGACTCTGGCTTTCCGCAAGGGAAAGGTTTTGGATAAGCTGCGGGATTTTTTTGAGGACAAAGGGATTGAATTATAGTTATCCGACAAGAGAGGCGGCATTTGTCGAATGGTTTTTGAAGAAAATTTCAGATTTCATTGCCAGTTTTTGAAAAAGTGTCATTACGGATAGTAGGAGGGTGAGTTACGGCCCCCGAATACAGGAGAAAGGAGCAGAAGATTCATGGAAAATTCTAAGGAGTTAATCGGTATCTTGCAGGCTATCAGCATTGTAGCGAAGAACCTGGCGGAGAAATTAATGCGGATTGATGGTGAAATCAGGGAGTATGAATCCGGGAAGGACAAGATGTCTGGCGGAATAAGAAAACGGAAAGGAAAGGGATGAGATGTCAGAAAGGAAGAAGATTTTTATCTGCAGCCCCTTCCGTGGGGATATGACAGGGAACAGCGTAAGGGCGGCGGGGTACTGCCGCAGGGCTTATGAGGAAGGGTGCCTTCCCATTGCGCCGCATCTGCTGTTTCCGCAGTTTTTGGATGAGGGCAATTTGAAGGAACGTGCGGATGGGATTTCCATGGGGCTGGAGCTGCTGATGGAGTGTGACGAGATCTGGGTGTTCGGGGAACCCACAGAGGGCATGGAGCAGGAAATCTGGTTTGCGGTGGAGCATGGCATCCATGTCTGGTTCCGGGATGGGAAAGGAGAAAAGGAAGCATGAAGCTGGCAATGATTGTGACAAAGATTACAGGGAATGAGAAGAATGACAGGATGCGGGCGGCGGAGTACTGCCGTTATGCCGCACACAAAGGGGTGATACCAGTCAGCCCTTACCTTGCTTTTCACAAGGTATTTACGGATGAGCTGGGCGGCGCAGCGGAACGTCTTCTGGCCTGCAGGCTTGCACAGCAGGCGGATGAGATATGGGTGTTCGGGAATGAGAAGGACGAGAAACGGAAGAAGCGGATGGAGGAGGCCTGTCTGGAGTACGGTGATAAGGCCAGGTATATTGACGCAGCGGAGTATATGAAGAATGAATCGGCTGAAGATATGGAGGAATTATTTGATATAGCTGGAGAGGATGAGGAGGATGGGTCATGATTAAATTGAGACAAATTCGTTTAATTAATTGGTATGCTTTTGGTCAGATTACTGTTCCTATCGGCTTATTCACTCTAATTGCTGGTAAAAATGGGAATGGCAAATCCGTTTTTTTGGATGCGGTGAAGTATGCGCTATATGGAGATACGGTATTTAATAAATCAACAGAAAATAAAGGTAGTAGAACGATACCCTCTTATACCAGAGGATTGCTTGATGCGACTGCTGGCACCTATATGAGGCCATCCGATAAGATACCGAATGTATATACGCATATTGTTCTTGAGATGGAAGAAGTCCAGCTTGGAAGAACGTTTCTTTTAGGTGCAGCCATTGATACAGATTCAGGTAATGGATTCAAGACACAACGTTATGTGATTGAAAATAAAACATTAAGCGATGTGGTTCACACATATGAGCTAGATGGGCAGACGGTTCCATATAGTACATCTGAATTGCAGAAAGCCTATGGACTAAGAATGATGGATGTGAAAGAAGGTCTTTCAAAATTTATGCAAAGAACAGGGTTACGTCTTAATGAGCAGCAATTAGCAGCATTCAGGCGTAAACTTCGTAGTATTATGTCTTATGATCCGAATGCCAAAATCGATCAGTTTATTCGAGAAAGTGTATTAGAAGAAAAGAAAGTTGATTTTTCTAAACTAGTGGAGGCTAAAAAGAATATAGATATCTTGAATGCTAATTTTGAAATTATTGATGCTGAGATTAAAGAATTGGAAACGATAGTTAAATTATTCGAGGAACTTAAGCGGGCAAGAAATACTATTTTAGCTGATGATATAAAGCTTGCTTATAAAAGTTTTTTAAAACATAAAAAAACATTAGAAGAGACTTCTCGAAATATGAAAATTGCTAAGAAACAGATTGCTGAGTATGAGCAGAAATTGGAAATTATTAATGTTCGCGAAAAAGAAACTAGAGCTGCATATAATGCTGCAAAAGATAATCTAAACTCCATGGATTGTGCCAAGGCAATCGAGGATGCTAAGGAAGCATTGCAAAAAGCACGAAAGGTAAAAACGAACTTGGAAGATGAAAAGAACAAGCTTTGTGACTTCCAGATAAAAGTTAATAAATTAATTACATGGTTTGCCAAAGAACAATATGTTGTACAAGAGCAGAAGATTCTATCTTCTTTAACAGAAGATATTGTTACTAAAGTTGAGAAGGAGAGCCGTGTCGCTTCTTTTTTACAAGAAATCCAAAAATATAGGGATGATACCCTTAGTAAAATCACAAGAATTAATGATGATTTGAAAGATAATCAAGGGGAACAGGACAGATATCAGCAAATTATTGATAATTGTCAGGCAAGAAAGACTACTTTTTCAGAAATTCCGGATTATGTAGCCTTGAAGAATGAAATTAATCGAGAGTTTGAAAAAAGAAATATACAGTCTGAGGCAAGATTTGCTTGTGAGTATGTATTATGCCTTAAAGATGAGGCATGGCGTGACTCTATAGAAGCGTATCTTGGAAGGCGAAGGTATACAATTCTTGTGGAACCGGAATATTACGATATTGCTGATGATGTATTAAATGCTTCTAAAAATAAATATGCCCATTTATTTAACACCAAACTATTAATGCGAAAACATATTATTCCAGAAAAAGACTCTGTGGTCCAGTTTATCGAGATAAAGAACTCGGTGGCAAAGCAGTATTTTAACTATCAGCTTGGAAGGTTTCATGCTGTGACTAAAGATAAGGTTAAAAATTATGAGAATGCCATGTCAAAAGAAGGAAGGGTATCTGTTGCGATGGATAGTTATTTTCTGCGCTTTGCCCATGTTAAATTTTACTGTTTGGGACAGGAGGCGATTGAGTTAAATAGGATCAAAGCTAATAAAAAATTAGAGGAATTAAAACAGGTATATAACCAATATATGGACCAGTTGACCAACGAAAAGTTCAAGAAGACATATTTTGATAGTCAGATGCAATTTTTTGGTGAATACAACTACGATGCCTGTCGAGAATATGAAGAATCACAGCTTGATTGTTCTACAAAAGAATAATATGGAGTACATGGAGCTTGCTCAGAGAGTCGATGTATTGGAAAATGAACTTATGGCAGTTAATGACGAACGACAATCTATATATAATGGTAAATCAGCAATGCAGACTAAGCATGATATGAATAAAAAGGACTATGAAGAAGCAGGCGAACATATAGGCATTGTAAAAGAGCAGTTAAAGAAATATAAGGATAGTGATAGTAGCGTTTATGCAAAAGCAATAGAGAATTATGATAAGTTTATCCTCAATAAGGGAAATGGAATGGGGGGAACATTAAAAGACAGGGCGCGTGCTGAGCGTACTTTGGAAGAAGCCGGAAAAAAACTAAGAGGCGGACAAGCTGCCTATAATTTATCTAGAACTGGAGATAATCAGCTTCCTATGACAGAGAGTTCTATAGCGGATTATCAAGCAAGAAAATCGCGAATTTGGATAGATGACAGAGAAGAAGTACAGGCAGAACTAAAGGAGCAGACAAGACGTTATGAAGAAATATTCAAGAATGAATTTGTTCTTACTGTATTAAAGTCTTGCGAGGCAGCCCGAGACGAATTGAAACTTATTAATGCAGAATTGGCATGTCTTCAATTTAAATCAAAATATTCATTTGAGGTGAAGTATGTCAAGGATGGCTCAGACTACGAGAAAATTTTGGAGTATGCGAGATATTTAAAAGAACGTGAAGATATAGGGACCGCATCAGGGCAAATGACAATCGATGCTGTAACATCATATTCTGATGATAAAGGTGAAATATTGGAGCAGGACATTAAAAAAATTATTAATCATATCGTGGAAAGCAACAATAAAGAGAAGATTGAACATTATGCGGACTATAGAAACTATATGACTTACGAAATTATTTTGACAAATGATGTGCTTGCAAAGGCGAAACTATCTAAGCAGTCAGGTTATAATTCGGGAGCGGAGGTGCAGATTCCATACATGCTTATTTTGTTGTCTGCGCTGCTTATGATTTATAATGCTAAGAACAGTTCAACAAGACTAGTGTTTATTGATGAGCCGTTTGCCAAAATGGATCCAACAAATGTGAAAATTATGCTTGATTTTATGAAAGAGCAGAATCTTCAGATGATTTTCTGTGCTCCGGATAAAACAGAACTGATTGGAAATGAATGTGAAGTGATATTGCCGGTGCTTCGAACAAGACCGGATCTTATGGAGATGGGAATTATTGATATGCATAAAGGGGTGTGACATTTGAAGTACGAAGAAAAAATACTGACTAGTTTGGTTGAGAATTTCCGAAAGAGTAAAAAAGATGCTGGTAATAATAAGACCAATAGGAGAACACAAATAAAACCTGAGAAACTATATAAGAAATATAGTGCCAATGACGGAGATTTTGAAGAAATCACAAAGCTTAATCAGGCGGTAGAAGAATTGTTCCAAAAAGGTTTTGTTGCTAGAGAAACAGAAACTTTTGGTACCCAACTTCATTGTATTTATCTAATAGATGAGAAAATACAAGATATCGAACAATATCTGGCAGATAAATACGGATATGTGTCGAAGGACATGAAGATTGAGAAACTAAAAGAATTGGTTGATAAATATCAAAATGCCTCATCTATATGTAAGAAGGAATGTGCTAAATTGACCGAGTATATAAAAAACAGAAAGATTCCAAAGAATATTGACGAATTAGATAATATTTTGAAAGCAATAGCTTTTATTGAATCAAATAAGCAAGACTTATATATCAGAGAAGTCTCATCGAAGGTATATGGAGATTCGAAGTTTTTTGAAAATGAAATATTGCAGTCGGTTTGCAGCATATTCCGTAAATATTCAAATCGGGATTCTGATAATGAATTATCGGATGAGATTCTGTTAGATTACCATATAGCGAAAGAACCACAGAAACTTTGTATCAAGGGCAATGCGATAATCACTATTTCAGGAAAACAAATTGATATAAGCGGGTTTCATGATGGGATAGAGTTTCTTGCATCAGATTTGATTAATATTCAATCGGTTAAGATTATTGCTCTGAAGTTTATGACAGTTGAAAATCGAACCTCTTATCTTAGATATCATGCGGAGAATGTTGTGACGTTTTATCTTGGTGGATATATGAATAGATATCAGCGGGATTTTCTTAAATTAGTGTATGCATTCAACAAGGATATTACATATGAGCATTTTGGAGATATTGATGCGGGGGGCTTTTGGATTCATCATAATTTGTGTGAAGTTACCGGAATAAATTTTGGGCTGTTTGGCATGTCTGTTGATGAATTGCAAAATGATACATATGCATTGTGTTTACATGAGTTATCAAGTAATGATAGAAACAGACTCACGGAGTTAAAAACAATAAATACTTATGCAGAAGTAATTCATTACATGTTAGTACAAAATGTGAAATTAGAACAAGAGATTGTAAGTTTGGATCTGATGAAAAGAAGCTCGGAGTTATGCTAGATACAGAGATATATATAATGATAAAATACTATAAACTAATTCTTATGAGGAAGACTTAATATTAATTTATGTATATTTGTTGGTCATGAATAGAAAAGTCTTTAATACATGAGCTTTATGGTTTCTATTTAAAAAAGTACCACATGGATACATCCGTATTGTATTTTTAGCGTAATCAGATTTACCGTCTTTAAGTTTAAATTCCTTTTTCATAAATTGAGAAAAGATTTTCATAGATTTTTATAAAGTTTAGCGGAGGATATTCTTCTGCCGCCTTTGTCATAGAAAGGAAATTACAATTTAAGTAATATAGATATAAAAGTAAATATATCCAAATCGTTCTAATTTGTAACCGCTTAAAATTCATGTTACAATAAGAGTAACAAAAGAAAGGTGGTTATTATGGAAAAAACAGTATTAGAATTCACAGTCGAAAAGACAAAAGAATTAATGAATGCCTCAACCTGCTGTAAAGAGTTGAAAGAGTCGGCACAAGCATGGCTGGATGCAGTAGGGACAGAAAAAGAAGCAGATGAAACAAAGAAATACATTGCGGAACTAGAAGATAATATTATGAGTGTGGATGGGTTAATTGGTTTTGTTGAATCAGAAGTAGGAATAAAGCATTTTGGGGAAGAAACAGCGGCGAATATTGCGAAGCATGGTAAAGAAATTAAAGCAAATGGGGCAAAATACTGTGATTGCCCAGCTTGTGCAATTGCGGAAGCGATCCTTGATAAAAAAGATGAGCTTTTGAAATAAAAATTCATAGTTCTCTATACGTGAATAATCTTTAATATTAAAGAACAGTGATAATTCATTTTATTGCTGTTTTTACTTTATTTTAAAGTATGTATTTGATAAATCTTTTTCATAAGAGGGAGTTAAAGATGGTAATTCATCTTCACCTCTAGTAAAATAAAGGAAAGTGGGCGTATCTACAATTATGTAAAGAGGATAGGAAGGAGCAGGTTTATGAAATTTAGGGATAAACGGAGCGATGAAATAAAAGAGGCCTATGCTATTGAAATAAGGGACAAGAAGGCATACATAACGTTTGTAGAGAATGGTAAAGAGTATGCTTATTATGAAGATAATATTGAAATTATAAAGCCGTTAAAAGAACAAAGTAAAAGAGAGCCTTTTAAAATTTACAAGTTAAAAAAGCGTTGTTATCGATGCCATAAAGATACAACGATTTATACTTACATTGTTTTTAATGATGGAACTAACGAGAATGTGGAGTATCCATGGGATAAGAAAAGGCTATTGAAGAATCAAAATTTAATGGCTCATCTTCAAGATCCGAGTATTGAATATTATGGCTTGTTGGTGATCGGCGATGACGAGAGGTTAGATGCGTTAATCATGAATCATTATCCAGATCGAATCAAAGTAAAATACAGTAAGACACAAGGAAGAAGTTATCCGATGAATGTATGTGAACACTGCGGGGCACAGCAAGGATGGTATTTTATTTATCATGAAATTAATGAATTGATTAAAGATATGAAAGAGATCCCGTTTGAGGATGTTTGAATATGAGGGTAAAGAAGGAGAGAAAAAAACAGAACTAAGATATAAAGTTATTATTGATACATTAGGAGAAGTTTATTTTTCAGAAGTCAGGACACCGAATAAAATATCCCCTGCCAAATTATAAGGTGAATACAGATACAGTGGAGATCGGAGCTTTAGAAATGGATTATGATCAGCTGATTAGAATAAAATAATAAGAACGAAGCACAATATAGAGTTATATTGCCTTTTTAATCGGCCACATTGCTTGTCACATAGATTGGATTATGCTATTTATAGAAAGGAGAAAACAAGAAGAAAGATAAGGAATACTTTTAGTTGGTAAAATCCAATAAAATTAAAAATTATTTATTTGCCTTTAAGTAATGAACTGATGCGTGTAGTAAAAATAATAGGTGTTGTTGAAGTAGATATGAAAAAGACCTAATGTCCAGTCCCTTTAGCTTCTGATGATATTCAAAAAACAATCGACAAAGGTAAATGAGGATATAAAAGAAAAAAGATACGTTGTTAGAAGGAGAAAAGTATGAGAGAAACCGTTTTATATATTGCGATGAGTTTAGATGGCTTCATTGCCGACCATGAAGGTAAGGTAGACTGGCTCGTTGGAGATCAATCATGTGATCTTGAAGAAACCAGTTATGGTGAATTTATAAAAACGATTGATACGGTCATTTTAGGACACACAACTTATCATCAGATTGCGACAGAATTGTCACCTGATAACTGGCCTTATGAGGGAAAACAAACTTATGTTTTCACCCATCACAATTATCCTTTGCAACCGGAAATCAAATTTATAAATGAAAGAGATATTTCGGTGTTTATTGATGAACTTAAACATCAAGAGGGAAAGGATATTTGGATCTGTGGTGGAGCGAGTATTGTGACTCAATGCCTAAAAAATGACAGGATTGATCGACTGCATCTCACACTGATTCCATGTCTTTTAGGAAAAGGCGTTCGCTTGTTTGAAGATCAGGAACAAATGAAACGATTTAAATTAATCTCTAATAGTAACTTTAATGGAATGGTGGATATAGTTTATGAACGAATTAGAGAAAATTAGAATGACACAATAGTTGAATATCAAGCTGGTATATATTTAGCCCTGAATAAAGAACTTAGTTATAGTAAATTGATTTTAAATTTTACCTATGTTATAATAGTTAACGACATATGACGGAAATAAAGGGAGGAGAAATTTGATGGCAAGACCAACCAGATGCAGGAGAATCTGCACAGAACCAGCTTATGACTGTTTTCAGCCAGATGGAGTGTTGACTGGTGAGGAGATTGTCATGGCACTTGATGAATATGAGACAATCCGTTTGATTGATTTGGAAAAAAGGACTCATGAACAATGTGCAAAGCAGATGGGAATTTCTCGTACAACAGTAACAGAGATTTATGAAACTGCCCGACAGAAACTTGCGGACAGTGTTGTGAATGGAAAAAGACTGTATATTTCCGGCGGTCACTATCGGTTGTGTGATGGAGCAGCTTCTTTTTGCTGTAATAAGACATGTAACAGAGCAGAGGCATCCGTCAGAAAAATAAGGATTCAAGGGAAGGAAGAAAATCAAATGAGAATAGCAGTAACTTATGAAAATGGAATGGTTTTTCAGCATTTCGGGCATACGAAGCAGTTTAAGCTTTATGATGTTGAGGATAAAAAGATTGTAAAATCACAGATTATCGATACGTTTGGTCAAGGGCATGGTGCATTAGCTGAGTTTTTGAAACAAGCAGGCGTTGACCTGCTCATCTGCGGTGGGATTGGTGGGGGTGCCAAGACTGCACTGTCTAACGCCGAGATTCAATTGTGTGGCGGAGTAACTGGAGATACAGATGAAGCAGTTACTGCTTATTTGGCTGGGGAACTGAATTATGATGTAAATGTACATTGCTCTCACCATGAACAAGAACATAATTGTGGGGAACATCATTGTGGTGAAGATAAGCATGGCTGTGCAGGCAGTAAAGGCAGTAATTAATAAGTCACTTGCTTTCTATAGTCTTAGCTCTCACGGACAGGGAGTGTATTCTTGAAAAATAAGAGCATATTAAATGTTTCTAATTGATTAGTGCCGCTGTTATGGATTGAATGGTTGACACTATTTATAAATCGATCAAAGAAAATTAGAAATGAATAATGAAAATAGTATACGTTATTATCGAGTGGTCAATTTATATTGGCTGCTTTTTATTTGTTTAATTATAGAAACAAACGAATGAAAAGTAAAATCGACAGGTATTCGGCAGTTTTTACCAAAGTTGCAGCCTGAATTCATATTATTTGTGATAAAATGGTTGTCTGTTATTAAAAAAGTAATTATGATGTAAGTAGAGGGGAGGAATCCATAATGTCTGATACACCCAAAACATCTGTTACAAATGAGATAAACTATGTCTATAAAGTTTATCGAAATATTATTGCTCTAGGACTCCTTCTGCATATCGTCTATACGTTATTATTTGGATTGTTTCAATATAAGCTGGGTTGTCTATATAATATTGGAAGTGTTGTATTTTATAGTGCTATGTTGTATATTGCTATAAAAAAGCGCCGTTATACTTTAGTCGTTACACTGATCCATATGGAATCCTGCCTGTTTGTATTTTTACAAACACTGATGTACGGATGGGATGGAAGTTTTTATATGCTGCTGGTGGCAATGGCAAGCTTGGTTTATTTTTGTCCTTATAAACGTACTTATATTCCTTATCTTATATCTGTTTTTCATTTTACTGTTTTCTTTATCCTTCGTATCTACACCTTGAATTATGCTCCGTGGTTTATGATTAATCCTATTTTTACGCATGCTATTTTCTTTTGCAATTGCATCGGTTCTTTTAGTATTATTTTGTATGTTGCCTATGTTTCTAAAGTTAATGCGGCCGTAAGTCAAAAAGAACTGATGATTCAAAATGATAATCTTCAGCAGCTGGCAGACTATGATCAGCTGACGGGCTTGTATAACCGTCATTATTTAAAAGAAATTTTCAAAAATGGTATCAAAGAAAATAAAGTGCTGGCGATTGGAGATATTGATGATTTTAAAATGATTAATGATCAATATGGTCATATTTGCGGTGACCAAATCCTTCGTGAACTATCTGAGCAGATGCGACAGTTTTTCGATTCCGATGTTGTCTTGTGCCGCTGGGGCGGAGAAGAATTTGTCTTTGTATTTTCAAAAACAAGCCTTGAGAAAGTACAAAAAGAATTGATTGATTTTTGTCAATGGATAGAGGAATATGACTTTCACTATGAAAATAATGTGGTTCATATTACCTTAACCTTTGGGATAAGTGAAAATAAGGATGAGATGGATTTGAATCAGTGGATTGAACGGGCAGACCAGCTGCTTTATAAAGGCAAACAGGATGGGAAAAATAAGGTCTTGATAAAATAGACCTTTTTTCATGTAATAAGATGTTGCATTGTATGAAGCAAAGTACACTAGTAAGAAGCTTTTTTACTTTATGATTAAGTTAAAAAAAGATAGGTTAATCGCATCAAGTTCCTTTAGCTTACTGCTCAGTTAAAGGTTTTTTGCTTTTCCTATCTCGTTTATATAAAGAAATATTCTATTTTTTGTATTTAGTGAATTCTTCACGAACCTGATCTAAGAAATATTCAGAAGCTTTAGAGAAAATCTGATATTTTTTCCAGACAAGATTCAAGTTAACCTCAAGTTTTGGCTCTAATGGACGAAAACATAGAGGACTGTCACCGCTGGTGTTAATCAGCTTGTCTAAAGTTAAAGCGTATTCTCCTTCTTCTTCAACCAAAAGGGAAGCATTATAGATTAGATTATACGTTGTCGTGATGTTTAAATGCTTATGATTTCTACCAAACCAGCCGGCGATTTCATTTTCTACGGCTCTTTGGGTTGAACAAATCAGTGGTTTGTTGACCAAATCTTTAGGAGTAATCGTTGATAAAGCAGCTAATGGATCGTCTTTTCTCATCAAAACGCCCCATACGTCGGTTGTCGGCATTTTAATGAAATCATATTTAGAAACATCAGCCGGTTCAATAAGAATACCAAAATCAATGAGACCTTTATCCAAACGGTCGGTCACATCCTCAGCATTTCCGCTGTAAAGATGAAATTTTAAATGCGGATGATCTCGTTTGATTTTGTGCATCACTTTAGCAATTAAGCGCATACTGTCTGTTTCACCGCTGCCAATGAAGATATCACCGCTTAAATCACTGTCATCGGCTAACATTTCAGCTTCTGTCTTTTCGACTAAACTGACGATTTCCTCAGCACGTTTTCTTAACAGCATCCCATCTTTGGTTAATGTAATCTTGCGATTCCCACGAATGAATAATGACTTTCCCAATTCATCTTCGAGATCTTTCATTTGTCTTGAAAGTGTTGGCTGGGTAATATGTAAAAATTCAGCGGCTTTTGAAATTGTTTCTTCTCTGGCAATCGCTAAAAAATATTCTAATACTCTTAATTCCATAGTAGCTGACCTCCTTTATATTTTAGTATAGCGTCAATTTATATGCTTATCAAGTATATCAGCGTGTTATATATAGGTCTATTATTTTAGATAATAAAAGTATCTCATCATTATAAGATACTTTTCATATTACAGTGTCCAATTTGTAGGTATATGCTCATTCCCCCATTGACATAATGAACTTAAAATCGGCATCATGGATCTTCCTGTTACCGATAGAGAATATTCGACTTTAGGTGGAACCTGCGGATATTCTTTACGAATAATAATACCATCTTGTTCTAAGCCTTTTAGTTGACTGCTGAGCATTTTATGAGTGACATTGCCTAATGCTTTTTTTAATTCTCCATAGCGCATAATCTCATTTTTCCACAGCCAAAATAAGATATGCATTTTCCATTTGCCCTCGATTAAAGATATGGCATAGGCAAACGGGCGAATATCTATTTCTTGGTTATTCATCTTTACTCTCCTTTTAGGTAGTACCTTTCTTAAAAGTGCGTTCTATCTTTTTGTATTATACTATGATAAGATTTGATTAATCAATAGGAAAGAAAAGGAGTAATATTATGAGCCGATTAAATACATCTGTAAGAATAAAAAATTTAATTTTAAAAAATCGTTTGGTTATGCCGCCGATGGCAACTTCTAAAGCCGATCATGGGGAAATCAATCAAGCTCACTTAGACTATTATAAAGAGAAATCATTGGGGGGCTATTTAGGTCTGATTATTACCGAACATAGTTATATCAGTGATGAGGGAAAAGCAAGTCTTCACCAGGTATCTTTATCTAAAGAGGAAGATGCAGATGGATATCGGAAGTTAGTAAGATTAATTCATGAAAATGGTACCCCGGTTTTTGCACAGATTAATCATGCCGGCAGCAGGACGATCAGTGAAACCAAGCTAAGCGCCAGTGCAGTTCATCATCCTCGTGATAAAAAGGATGATCCTTTGCCAAAAGAAATGAGTGCTGCAGATATTGAAAAAGTAATTAAAGATTTTGTCAATGCTGCGATTTTAGCGAAAAAATCCGGTTTTGATGGAGTAGAGATTCATTCGGCACATGGTTATTTGCTTAATCAGTTCTATTCACCGATAACCAATAAAAGAACGGATCAGTATGGAGGGAATCTGCTTTCAAGAATCCGTCTGCATCTTGAAATCATTGCAGCAGTTAGAAGAGCAGTGGGAGATGATTATCCGATCGCACTGCGTTTAGGCGCATGTGATTATTTAGAGGGCGGGAGTGACATCAGCGATGCATTAGAGGCTTGTATTGCTTTTGAAAAAGCAGGAGTAGATTTACTGGATATCAGCGGAGGTTTGAATGGGTATCTTCGTCCGAATCGAAATGAAGAAGGGTATTTTAGTGATGTAACTTCACTCATCAAGGAAAATGTCTCGATTCCGGTACTTTTAACTGGCGGCGTTAAAACAGCAAACGGGGCAGAAAGCCTGTTGGAAGAAAACAGTGCCGATTTAATCGGAGTTGGACGAGCATTGTTTCAAGATTCATTATGGGCAAAGCATTGTATTGAATCTTTAATATAAGAAGTGATCTGTGAATAAAGCAGATCTTTTTTATTTAGTGTTGACAAATAATTCCGGTATGATATACTTCAAGTGTGGTAGTTAGTTACTTTAGTAACAAACTATAGAAGGAGGGCTTCATGAAAATAGATACAGCAAGTGAAATTCCTATTTTTATCCAGATTGCCGAGCAATTGGAAGATTCTATTTTTACCGGTATTTTTCTAGAGGAAACTAAGGTTCCCTCTACAAACGAAATATCCATGATTTTTAATATCAATCCTCATACTGTCTTAAAAGGAATGAATTTGCTGGTAGATGAAGATATTCTTTATAAGAAAAGAGGATTAGGTATGTTTGTCAAAGAGGGCGCAGTGGAGAATATACGGATAAAAAGGAAAAATAAGTTTTACGATCAGTATATAGCAACATTGATCAATGAAGCTAACAAGTTAAAGATGAGCAAAGAACAAATTATTCAATTGATAGAAAGAGGGTATAGTAATGAGAGCCATTGAAATTAATCAAGTATCAAAAAAATACAAGGACACATTAGCCTTAGATCAGGTTCACTTTCAGTTTGAACATGGAAAGATCTATGGTCTGCTAGGCAGAAACGGAGCTGGGAAGTCAACACTTCTAAATATTATATCCAATCGTATTTTTGCTTCCGAAGGAACAATTCTGATTGATAGACTAGACAGCAGAGACAATGAAAAGGTGCATGAACTTATCTTCTGCATGAGTGAGGCAAATCTATATCCTAATCTTAAAGTTAAAGAATTAATGAATTGGACAAAGCAGTTTTACGATTGTTTCGATATGGAAAAGGCGATTATCCTATGTAATCAATTTGGATTGGATCGTAATAAAAAGATCAATGCGCTTTCTACCGGATATAAATCGATCTTTAAATTGATTATTGCTTTATCTTTGCAGGTTCCCTATGTTATTTTTGATGAACCGGTATTAGGATTGGATGCCAATCATCGTGAAATGTTTTATAAGCTGTTGTTGGAGGATTTTGAAAAGAGTCAGCGTACAATCATTTTAGCGACTCATTTAATTGAAGAGGTGGCGGGCGTGATTGAGGATATTGTTATTATCGATCATGGTAAAATACTGCTTCAAGATTCGGTAGAAAATCTGATGTCTAAAGGTTACAGTATTTCCGGACTGCAAAGTGATGTTGACGCATATTGTCAAGATAAAAATGTGATTGGTTTTGATGAGTTAGGCAATATGAAAATTGCCTATGTGTTAGGAGAACTTGATGAATGTCAGTTAAACGAGCGTCTGCATCCGTCATCGATTAACCTACAAAAGTTATTCGTAAAATTAACAGAGAATGGGGGAGCTTACTAATGAAACTTAAAACACTAATTAAATTTGAATGTTATACTTCGTTGAAATCATTAGCTGTTTTCTATGCCATTTTATATGGAATTATTCTATTTGGATATTTAATTGCCTGGATGATTCAAGGGCATCTAGGAGGATCTGTTTTTAGTGGAACAGAGATGGCGTGTATGATTTATTTAGGGATTCTTGGTTCTCTGGGGTTTAATGAAGATTTCAAGTTTTTTATGCAAAATGGATTCACAAGAAAATCTATTTTGTTAGGAACACTGGGGATGTTTGTCTTTATCTCATTACTGATGGCGGTTGTTGATACATGCATGGCTGCATTGCTTGTGCAATTTACCGGATTTGCTCCGCTTTTTCATCAAATTTACGGATCCGGGCATTCCATTTTAATCCAGTTTATTTGGCTGTTTGGATTTTATTTTCTAGTTTCATCATTGATGTATCTGCTGAATTTAATATCAAATAAAATAGGTAAAAAACTATTCTATTTTATCTTAATTACATTAGGACTTGTGTTATTTGTGGTCACTCCATTACTTTTCAATTTAGTTTTGCCAAGAGAGCTTGTGATGGATATTCTTTATGGACTGTTAAGAGTAATCGGCTATAGAAGTGATGGCACTATTCAATTTTCATTTCCAATCTTGACTGTTTTAGTTGTCAATGTAGTGATTATGATCAGTAGTTATTGGGTTATTAAAAGGACCGAACTTAAAGTATAAAGGCTTTGGTCTTTTTTTTGTTTTCAAAAATAAAAGGATGATCATGAATATTTTTTGATTAAAGGTTATATTTAGTGTTGGCAAGGGTGTGTTACTGTAGTAAACATTTTATTTAGAATAATGGGTCTATCGGATTGTTGGATACTTAACAAACCGCATGTTTGTTTTATCAATAGGTTTCGTGTATAATAATAAAGAAAGAAGGGGATAGTGTGAGATTGAAAAAATTTTATATTATGATGTTAGCACTGTCTCTGATATTATGCGGCTGTTCAAACAAGAAAGGGGATTATCCAAGTGATTATCCGGATTCACCTTCCTATAGTGAAGAGGATATTTTATATCCGGAAAACTCCGGAGAATATCTTATCCAAAGTTCTATAGCAAACGTTGATTACAGCCATTCTGATTTAGGCTATGTTATGGCTTATTTGAATAATGAGAGTGAAAAAAAGATCAAAATTCAAATATCCACTTCCGTACAAACTTATAATTATGATTTAATCAGCACTGAACCGGTGGCGTTTCCAATGCAGATGGGAAATGGGGAATATCTTATTAAGATATTGGAAAACACACAGGGGGATGAATATGCGATCGTGAAGTCGCAGAAAATTAATGTAGTATTAAAAGATGAATTAACGCCTTTTTTATATCCTAATCAGTTGGTTGATTATAAAAAAGGAGATATCATTACACAAAAGAGTATTGAACTGGTAAAGGAAGATACCAATGACTTACAAAGAATTCGTAATATTTACGATTATGTAGTGCATTATCTTGATTATGACGATGATAAAGCGACGATCGCAACGACGAAATATATTCTTCCGAATTTAACGGAACTATTTGAAAATAAAAAAGGAATTTGTTTCGATTATGCAGCCATGATGGTCGCAATGCTGAGAATTAATCATATCCCGGCACGACTGATCTGTGGGAATACAGATATCGAATATCATGCTTGGGTAGAGGTTTATTTAGAAGGAAAAGGCTGGGTTAATCCGGATACATTTATTGACGAAAAAGTATGGACACGAATGGATCCTACTTTTGCCAGTTCAAAATTCAATTATAAAGGACAGTATGAAGCTGTTTACTATTACTAGGGGGAGCACTATGAAACTAAACTTTGAGGAAAAATGCCTCTTTGCCAGTCAGATGGCGATGATTTTAGACGCCGGATTTGATATGCAGCAGGGAGTGGAGATGATTCGGCAGGAATCAGAAAATTCACATTTAAAAGAAGTGCTGAAAGAGGTTATTGAAAATTTTAAAGAAGATTCTCGTTTAAGCCAAGCGGTTATGAAAACAGATGCCTTTGACGGCTATATGGTGCATTTATTAGAAGTAGGGGAAATGAGCGGGCATTTAGATGATGTTATGCTTTCGTTAGCCAACTATTATGGGAGAATGAAAGGGATGTCGGATCAGCTCCAGCAAGCTTTGACATATCCTATTGTTTTATTGATGATGATGTTTGTAGTTATCGGGGTGATTGTGTTTAAAGTGCTGCCTATTTTTCAAAATGTCTTAAAAAGCTTAGGAAGTCACCTGTCGCCTTATGCGTATACATTTATGAAAGTGGGACAGATTGCTTCTATTGTTGGATTTGTTGTTTTGACGATTGTTTTAGCTGCTGTTTTAGTCTTTTATATTTATTCTAAAATCACGAATATGAATTTACTGACAGTTTTTATCTATAAAACGCCCTTTATGAAATCTCTGTCCTATGCTTTGTCTCATGCGCAGATGACTTATGCCTTATCTATGTTTATGTCAAGTGGCTATGAGTTTGAAGAAGCCGTGGAAAATACGATTCCTTTAGTAGAAGAAAAAGCGTTAAAAGGGAGTTTGCAAAAAGCCTATCAGGATATGCAGGCAGGGGAAATGTTTATTGACAGTGTTTCTAAGCATCGTATTTATCAGGGAATGAAACTGAATATGCTGCAAGTAGGGATCAAGACCGGACAAGTTGAACAGGTGCTTAAACAGCTGTCCGTTACATATCAGGATGAAGTCAGTGAATCTATCGCTCGTTTTTTGAATATTATCGAGCCCACAATCGTTACCTTTTTGTCTGTCATTGTGGGAATAATCCTGCTTTCTGTGATGCTGCCGATCGTTAGCGTTCTTTCTTCTTTGTAGGTGAATATTCATGAGAACTATAATAAAAATCTTATTTGTGGGAGCAGTGATTTTCTTGATATGGATCGGATTTCAAGAAGCCAGTCAGTATTCTCAGAAAGAAGATTTGCAGAGAATCAGCGAGACCATTGAAGAATTAAGTTTAAAATGTTACAGCATTGAAGGCAGATACCCTAAAGATGTTGCTTATTTAAAAGAATATTACGGCTTGTTGGTCAATGAAAAAGACTATAATATACTCTATCATTATGAAGGGGATAATCTGAAACCAACGATCCGCGTCAGTAAGAAGGTGACTCATAGTGAATAAACGATCACATATTCAAACCTTGATGTTTCTTACCTTATTTTTGGTTTTTGTGATGGGTTCTTTCTTTGTTATGACAAGTGAAATTCAGGTCTATCAGAATATTCATGAAAGTATTGCTTTGCAGGATCGCCTAATGACACCTTTAGCTTATTTAAATACACGATTAAAAAGCTGTGATCAAAAAGAAGCAGTGGAGCTTGTTACCATTGAAGAGATACCCTGTCTAAAAATGGAAGAAGATCAACATATTACTTATATCTATTATTTTGAGGGTTATCTGCGGGAACTTTATGCTGTGAAAGATTATATGCCATCATTAGATGAGGGAGAAAAATTGTTTAAATTAGATGATTTTAAAATGAGCTATCAGGATCGGCTGTATCATTTTAGTGTACAGATTGGTCAACAGAGTGAACAGATTTCTGTTTATATGCATAGTTAGGAGGGATCACATGAAATCGAAAGGACATTCATTTTCATATTTAATGGAACTTATTATTGTGATCTTCTTTTTTATAATTTCTGCTACGGTTTGCGTATCTTTAGTAGTGAAGGCAAAAGAAAGGCAAGAAACTGCGAGTTATTTAGAGGCTGCTATGAGTGAGGCACAAAGCATGATTGAAACGATGCAGGCGTACCCTTCACAAACTCCCCAGCAGCTTTTTGATGCAGTGAAAAAAGATGACGGAACTTATCAGCTGGATAATCTAATCATTGAATGGAGTCAAGATGAATTCGTACATGGTGAGGTCATTCTTTATCATCAAGAGGAAATAATAAGCCGGTTTCCTTTTGTTTTAGGAGGGATCCATGATGAATAAGGAGAGTAGAGGTTTTCATATGGGGATTGGTGCATCTACTATTTTTATGATATTTGTGGTACTGGTCATGTTTATTTTGGCTATTCTTTCTTATTTAAGGGCAAACTCTAGTTATGAAGCGATGATGCGCCAAATGGAACTTACCAGCGACTATTATCAATCAGAAGCAAAGCTTCTTGATCTGTATTATGGATTAGACAGCACTGATCTCCAACAAGATCTTGTGGGAATAGAATATCAGTATTTAGATGATGAATATATTCTGCAAGAGCCAATGATGAATGGGCGTATCTTGAAGCTGACCTTTAAAGTTGAAGAAAATCAACTGGTTCTTTTATCATTAAAAACAGAAAATATGGAGGAATAACATGGAAGCAAAGACATTATTAGAAGATGTGGTAAACAAGGGAGCATCGGATATATTTATTGTGGCAGGGTCTCCATGTGCCATTAAAATAGAAGGACAGATTGAAAAATATACAGGAGATCGACTGACAACTCAGGATACCGAAAATCTGATTCGTGAGATTTATCATATTGCTCAAAAAGAAGATATTGAGGAATTTATTCAAAGCGGTGATGATGATTTCTCATTTTCGATTCCAGATGTTGGACGTTTTCGTGTCAATGTCTATAAACAAAGAAGTTCTTTAGCGGCTGTAATTCGTGTTGTACGTTTTGAATTACCGGATCCCCAGGTACTTCATATCCCTGCAGCGGTAATGGATTTGGCATCAACCAAAAAAGGGATGATTTTAGTCACCGGATCAGCGGGAAGCGGTAAGTCAACAACTCTAGCTTGTATGATCGATCAAATCAACCGTCATCGCAATACGCATATTGTAACGATTGAAGATCCAATTGAATATTTGCACAGTCATCGAAAAAGCATTGTCTCTCAGCGTGAAGTTTATCATGATACGAAAGATTATGTATCTGCCCTTCGTGCCGCTTTAAGAGAAGCGCCGGAAGTCATATTAGTAGGGGAAATGCGTGATTTGGAGACTATTGAAATTGC
Organism: Beduini sp.; assembly: GCF_047239305.1. NCBI lineage: Bacteria > Bacillati > Bacillota > Erysipelotrichia > Erysipelotrichales > Erysipelotrichaceae > Beduini > Beduini sp. The sequence goes on along the minus strand of NZ_JBKTEM010000001.1, from coordinate 539,873 downwards.
GATTACGGCGGCGGAAACTGGGCATTTGATTTTTTCCAGCCTGCATACAATAGGGGTGGCGAACACGATTGACCGAATGATTGATGTATTTCCGCCATCTCAGCAGCAGCAGATTCGTATTCAGTTATCCATGGTGCTTAATGCCGTTGTGTCTCAGCAATTGCTGCCGGGGATCGATGGCAAGATGATCCCGGTATTTGAAGTAATGATCTGTAATCAGGCTATTCGCACTTTGATTCGAGATGGAAAGACGCATCAGATCGATAATGCGATCTCATCAGGTCGACAGCAGGGCATGATTACTATGGATGAAGCAATTCTTGATCTTTACAGGCAAAACAAGATTACAAAGGAAACAGTAATGCTGTTTGCATCAAATCCAATGCAAATCGAAAAAAAATTATAATCAGGAGGATTTCCTCCTTTTTAGTTATCACAAATTACAAAAAACGAAGCGAAATTACTTTTAAAACATATAGTTTTTGTGACGGAAAAGAGTATAATGAAAGTGGATAAGTAGAGTTTAGAAACTTATATTGGATTAGAAATAACTAATTCATTGGGAATAAAGAAGGAGATAATTATGATGGATCGAGAAATATTAAGTGTTCAAACATTGGGGAAACTTAAAATAGTAAGCGGGGAAACGTATTTTCCTTCAGAAAGACAGCGAAGTGCTCAGGTGGAACTGTTAATTGTTTATCTTATATTGAATCGTAATCGTAATTTGACCACTTCTAAATTGATTGACTTTTTATGGTCAGATGGAGACTCTGATAAACCGGAGGGAGCATTAAGAAATTTAGTTTATCGCGCACGCAAAGAAATGAAAAAATTCTTTGATGATGTGAACTGCATCCAGTCACAGGGACATAGTTATCACTGGAATATCGAGATTGAATGCAAGATCGATTATGAAGAAATATTAAAACTGGCTAATCGCGTTAAACAAGAAACAGATTTAGAAAGAAAGTATGAAAAGTGTTTAAATTTATTGGGAAAATATGAATATGATTTTTTGCCTGAATTCAATTACAACACTTGGATTATGCAGATGAATAATGTATTGGAAACCAATTGTTTGGAAGCTGTTCAACAAACTTTGGAGAAGCTTCAGGAACAGGAAAGGTTTAATGAAATTTTAAATATTACTAATCATCCGCATGTTCAAAGACTGATGGATTCCCATCTTTGTGAAATGAAGCTCTTTGCTTATTATAAAGCAAGACAAATTGACAATGCATTATCGTTTTATCGTCAAACGGTCGATCATTACTACAGTCAGTATGGAATGAGCGTTTCTCAAAGAATGAAAGAAATCTATCAGTTAGTTTTAGATACAGCACCGGCTACTCAAATCGGGGTAGAAGAACTGGAACAGAATTTAACGAATACAGGTGATTTTGATGCCACTTTTTACTGTGATTTTGACGTGTTTAAAAATATTTATCAAGTGAATCTGCGTTCTGCCAGACGTTCTATGAAAGCTCGTGTTTTAGCGCTGCTGACTCTCTGTGATGAAACAGATCAGCTATCAGAAAAAGAATTACAGGAAGAATCTAAAATTCTAAGGAATGTTATTGCTGGTAGTCTGCGGAAAAATGATGTATTTTCAAAGTTTAATATGACTCAGTTTTCTTTGATTGTGGCTTCACCTGATATTGAGGGGGCAGAAATTGCCGTGAACCGCATACAAAAAAGGTATGATGAAAAGAAAAAGCATCCGCATGTAATGCTGAAGAAAGATTTGAAAAAGATTAATTAGGGGGGGAGCTTCATGAAAAAAACAATAAAAATACGACCAGTATTGAAAAAACTAAATATTCTCATCTTGATTTTAGGAATGATAGTTTCATTGATTCATTCAGGAATTCCTAGTGTTCATGCGGCTGGGAATGTGACAGCGAATATTTCCTTTGAATCACAGATTGTAAATGGAATCGGAGCAAGTCAGACACTTGAAAATATTCAATCCGGAGAACCGTTCTTTTTGGCGCTCCGTTATACCGTTAATTCCGGAGGAGATAATGTACGCTATAATGAATGTGGGATCACGATTCAGCTTCCTGAATATGTCAAGTTTGATGAATTGGCAATGTCTGGGCAAGCCAATTCTATTTTTGATTCAGCAACAGTCGAAGATAAGTTTGGTGATGGTACTGAGTTTGTCTATTTAACATCAAAAGGAACTTTATCATCCGGAACTGCAGGAACGATTTACTTAAAAATGCATTTTGAAAACCTGAAAACACCGGACGGAACTTTAGCAAGTTTCAATAATATGATCATGACAGGAAATCAATTGGTGGGATCTGTTTCGACTCCTATCAATAATATTAAAATTCCAAATGCAACCATTATTTCTACTGCTCATCAAGAATGGGAAGTTCAAAAAACTGTTGCAAAACAGGAAAATCAGGATGTCAGCATCATTCAACAAGATGGAAAAGATTATTATAAAGTGAACTATCAGATCTTAGTGCGTCCCGGGAATGAAGCAACAAGCGGAAACCGCTATGGACGATTAGACTGCGAAAAGTTTGATTTATATGATTCTTTACCTGTAGGTTATCCAGCAGGTGGAGGAGCTCAGCAGGTCAGCATTGCTGTTGGAAACCGTACCTTAAGTGAGGGCAGTGACTATACACTGGATAAAAATGATGATGGCTCACTCAAAACGATTCATTTCAATGAAAGCTCGTTAAATAAATATCAGACAAGTTCTACGGATACTAACTTCATTCCGGAAGGAACACCTATTAATACGACTTATACAGTCAGTGTTTTATATCCTTATGGGGCATATGAAATTCCAGCCAATGAGCCTTTTATTCAAAAAATATTGGATAATCAGGCAACCTTGCTTTATAAGCCTTTAAATAAGAATGAACAGACTTTGAAAAGTAATGCGGCTGTTCAAGTTGGCTGGCAGAACGATAATCCAGCTTATTATGATTTAACGATAACTAAAAAAGTACGTGTGAATACAACAGGAACACCTTCTATTCCGGTTGAAGAAACGAATATCATGACAAAGGAATGGCAAGATATCTATTATGTGCATGATGAAGCTCCTGTAAAATTTGGATTGTATACCGATTTAGAGTGTCAAACCCCTGCTTCAAATTTTGATAAGGAGCAGCTGATTAATAAACAAATAGATGAAAATGGGCAAGTTATTTTTACGAAGTTATTGAAAGGAACGTATTACCTTAAAGAAGAAAGTGCACCTTCGTTATTTGATGCACAGCCGATTAAAAAGATAGTTGTGCAAGAAGATGGCACAATTATAGTCGATGATACCATCTTGGACGATAAGGCAATTGAAGTGGTGAATACATCCAGCCAGTATGGTTATGTAGCCTTTTGGAAACGCGGGTCTAATGCAACACAGCAGGATACCGGTTGGCTGCAAGGAGTACGATTTACTTTAACCAATAAAAATGACTCATCTAAAGTGTATCAGGCAACTTCCAATGAACAAGGATTAGTTCTGTTTTCGGGAATTCCGGAAGGAGATTATGTCATTAACGAAAACAATGATGATGCTGAATTCGTAGAAAATCATACTACTTGGGAGATCCATGTTGCAGCGAACCAAGTCAATTACCCCGCTTCTATGGACAAGTTTGATGGAAAGTATCCGTATGTGTTAAACGTATCAAATAAGGGTAAATTTAAGATTATAAAAAAAGATGCTCAAAGTACGCTGACATTATTAAGTGGAGCAGAGTTTAAAATATATGAATTAACCAATAAAAATCAGCCATTAACTGATGAAGAACTGAAAAATTTTAATCCTGCGGGCTTAGTTAGCCATGATTTAAAAGAAGGTTCAGTTAAAGGAGAATATGAATCAGGAGCGTTGGAGGAAGGCTACTATGTGGTGCAAGAAACAAAAGCACCGCTGCATTATGTTTTAGATGAACAGTTCTTTTTAGTCCATGTAACAAAGAACCATTTAGAAGAAATAATCATTACTAATGAAAAACAAGGAAGTTTAATGGTTAGAAAATTTGGAGTTCTTTCAAGCTCGGTTCAATTTGCTGTGCCAATTGATGGAGCTGAATTTAAAGTGTATACGGATCAAGAATTAACTCAACCCGTTGTTGGAGCTGATGGAAATCCGGTGGTGATTACTCCTAAAATTGATGTGAGCGATGCACAGGGATCTTCTTCCAATATTGTTTATTTAGATCCCGGACAATATTATTTAAAAGAAACAAAATATCCTGATGGTTATCAACAACTAACAGAGGCAATACCGGTCACTATAGAAAGTGGTCAGTTAACAGCCGAAAACATCAATAATAAAGCAGATAGTTTGGGGCAGTTAAAGATCACTAAGACAGATTCAAAGACGAATGCACCATTGGCAAACGCAGAATTCAAGATCATTCGTAAAAGTGATAAAGAAATCATGATGACTTTAAAAACGAATAGCCTTGGTGAAGCAGTGTCTGTCTTCCTTCCTGCGGGAGATTATGAGCTTTTGGAGACAAAGGCACCTAATGGTTATGTTTTAAATACAGAGCCTGTTTCTTTCACGATTACTAATAACACCCTGACGACAATCAAAGATGAAATCAAAAACGATCCGTATATAAAATTTAGAATAAAGAAGATTGATTCCATTACAAGAAATATAATATCAGGAGTAAAGTTTAGAATATATGAAGATAAAAATGATCTAAGTAAGTACAAGGAATCTTCAACGGGACCAAAAGGGTTTGCAACTTTCTCTAATATCGTTCCCGGTAAAACCTATTGGTATCAGGAAGTGAGTGTACCTAACGGCTATGTTTTAGATTCTGAGCTTCATGAATTTGTCGCACCATCGGCTATGGATACAGATGATAATTTACTGGTGATCGAAGAAAAGTCGGTTGTTGTAGAAAATGAACCAAAAGGGAAATTCTTCCTTGAAAAACAAAGAACAGCCTTTCAAGAAGGAAACAGCGGAACAGCGACTTTAGAGCCTCTAAGCATTTCATTTTGGTATTATCCAAAATTGAGTGATAACAGTGTGGAAGATAAAGCGGAGGCAAATAAAAATAAAACATTAAAGACACTTCAAACCGGGCAAAATGGGATGGGAAGTTCGATCCTGCTTGAAAAAGGTAAATATTGGGTAGAAGAAAATAATGCGAATGGACTTTATGAACCATTAGCTCCGCAGGTTGTTGATGTAGAAGCCGGAAAGACGACTAAGGAAGAAAGTAATACTTTAAAATTAGTGAATACGTATGCAAAAGGGCGATTTAAGCTAAAGAAAGTGGATTCTAATACTCAGCAGCCAGTGAATGCAACTTTTGTTTTGTATCGCTATAAAGATGGGGTAGACATCACTTCAGTGACAAAAGACAATATTGCCTCTTTTGCCGAGAAAGTTATCGAATTTAATACATCTACAGGTATATATGAATCTAATGGATTAAAGCCGGCAGAATATGCTGTCATTGAAAAAAATGTAAACGGTAATTATGTTCTAAGTGATCAAGTTTATAATTTTACGATTCAAAAAGGAATTATTAATTTAGATTATTTTGATACACCGATTCAAAATGTACCAATGGGTTCATTAGAATTAGTTAAGAATGAGGTCTGGGGGAGTGGCAGCAGTCAAGTGACATTACCAGCCTATGGCTTTAGCTTCAACGTATATGCCGCTAAATTAGCGAGTGCTTCGACACCCGATGCAGTCAGCTACAACGGCCAGTATTATATTAAAGACGGAAATTTAATCGCAACTTTAGTAAGTGGCAAAAAGACTACGATCAGTGATTTAACTCCGGGATTCTACTATATAGAAGAAGTACTGTCGGAAGATCAAAAGAAAGATTATGAACAGCAGTCACCTCAGGTCGTTGAATTAACTGCAGGTAAAAATGCCATGGCAACATTTCATAATGTCAGTAAAAAAGCAAGAATTAAAGTGGATAAGGTAGATGCCGCAGACTCTTCTAAACACTTGAATAATGCAAAATTTGATATTTATCAGTTGGCAGAAAATCAAGAATTTAGTCAGGTAAAGGATAATGAACAAGTCATTGTTGTGGATGGAATGAAGTATAAGGTTGTTTCATCTAACCTTTCTTATCAGATTATCTCTGGAACGGCTGTTTTAGTGAATGCCGATGGCAAGATCGTAAATGGAGCTACAGAGGATGGTATCGGCTATTCGGGATTGTTAGAACCAAATACAGCTTATTTCCTAAAAGAAGTGCAGGCACCGGAGGGCTATAAAGCTTTTAAAGAGTGGACGAAAGTACAAACTGGTTCAGCCGGAGCTTTAGCGGAAGTCACGATTGAAAATTTCAGGCCGATTTCACCAACCGGTAAAAAGGTAGATGGTACAGGGCAGTCTGTAAATGGAGCTGTCCTAGCTTTACTGGATAATGAAGAAAAGGCAAAAGCTGTTGCCGGTATGTCAGAAGCAGAATTAGCGGAATTAGTTAATGATCCTCTTCAACAGCAAATTCAAGGCATTATATCCATAAGTGAAACACAAAACGGTGTGATTGATTTTGGCGAAGTAGATGAAAGCAAGACATATTATATCGTTGAATTAAAAGCTCCGAAAAACTACTTGCGCGATACTTCTATCCATACTGTGACAGTTAAAAAAGAAGCGGACGGCAGCTATCATTATTATGAAGGTGATCAGATTTTAAGTGTGGTCAACAATAAATATCAGCGTATTTGGATTAAGAAGCAGTTGAAATTTGCTGATCAGAAAGAATCAATAAACGGAGTTAATTTCAACGTTTATAAAATTAAAGAAAAAGTATCAGAAGGAACAGAAGGTGCTATTAAAGGCAACGATGGAAATTTCTATTCAGTCGAACTTGTCAGCAAGGTACAGACAGGTACACAAGCAGCTGTCGGAGATGGTATTGCCATTACTGAACAGTTAGAACCGGGAAGCTATTTAGTGGTGGAGGATTATACCTCACTGCCAGCAAATAGCGGGATTATCATTCCTAATGAAGTAACAGGGCATTTAATCACTTTATCTTATATAAAAGGTGATGGGAAAGATAATTTAGTATTATTTGATAATCCGATCGTGAATGAGACAGATTATGGAAAATTCACTTTAATGAAAACGGCTTATACAGATAAAACCTTGAAATTACAGGCAGTATTTAAATTGTACGTTAAAAATGAAACAGGCTACTATGCCGAATACAAAGATGAAAATGGAAAAACATTAACGATTGATACCAATAAAAATATTTATCAAAGTCCGATTTTATTAAAGAGCGGGCAATATCGTTTAATTGAACAATCTGTTGAAAACGGATATACAGCAGATGAAAACAATAGTTTTGACTTTGAAATTCAATCCAATAAAATTACTGGAAGCATCTATAATGCTGCGACAGGAAAATATGAGGCAACCTATTATCCAACTCTGCAAGAAGCATTGGATCATCCAATAACGATCGTCAACATGGAACAGGGACGCCTGACTTTAAACAAAGTGGGACGTCAGCTCATTGAGCTTACCATAAAAGAAATACCGATTGAAGGAGCCGAATTTGATCTTTATCGTTATGTGATTGATAGTGAAACCTTGCAGTTAGATGACTCAACCAAAGTAGGAACAGCCAAATCTCAATCCGATGGAACACTTGCGTTTTATCGTTTAGATGGCAGCAAGATGAATGCTGGTGAAAATTGGCTGGATGCCGGAGATTATGTATTAAAAGAAACAAAAGTGACAGCGGACAGTATTAACAATGGTTATCAAGCCGATTATTTAGGAAAGGTCACTATATCAAGCAATCAGGAAACGAAGACTGTGACACCGATTGATGAACAGGGGCAGCCTATTGGCAATGCAGTGGATAAAATTGTCAATGAATCGCATTATGGGCAATTCAGCATAACAAAAGTTGATGAATCTACTCCGGACATTAAACTTAAAGATGTTGAATTTGAGGTTTATAAAAAACTGGATGATGGGACTTGTTCGTCTTTACAAAAAACCATTACTACGGATGCTCAAGGCATTGCAGTATCGCCGCTGCTGCCAGAAGGAGAGTATTGTCTTAAAGAAATAAATACTCCTGAAGGCTATTTCAGTGATGATGATATGCACGGTCCTTATCGTGTAGAGGCGCAGAAAGTCAATGAGGCATCTCAATACCAAATTACAAACAAGAAAAAACAGTCTATCCAAATTATTAAGAAAGATTCAAAGACTAAAAATCCAATTTCTGATAAGCAGATGGAAGGTACTCAATTTAATTTGTATTTAGGTGACAAACTGGTTGCCACTGCAATATATCAGACCGATACGGGTATTTATTTTGGAGATTTGCTCCCTAACACAACATATCAGCTTCAAGAAGTGAAAGCACCAAACGGCTATGTGTTAGATGAAAATAAAATTTCTTTTACAACGAACATTGATGGCACTCCAAAAGAGATTGAGGTATTGAATGATCCTTATGGCAGCTTGATCATTGATAAGGTAGCTGCTTGGACAAATTCAAAAGATAAATTACCGCTTCAAGGCGCTGAGTTTACATTATACGATGCGACTGGCAAAGAAGTAGCTAAAGAAGTCAGTGATGAGAATGGTAAGGTGCAGTTTTTAAACTTAGTTGCTGGAACTTATACTTTGAAAGAAACAAAAACTGTCGACGGTTTTGCGGAAAACAAAGATTCTTATTCCATTACCATCGTAATGGGAGAAGAAAATACAAAGTTGACTGGCGACCAAGCGGTTGTAAACTATCCGAATTTTGGTAAGTTTGAGTTTAAGAAAGCTAAACCGGATGGAACCGGGCTAGCTGGCGCAGTTTTCAGCTTATATAAGGGAGATCAATTAATTAGTGATACCATTACGACAAAAGAAGATGGCACTTTCTCATCATTCATGCTTGAACCGGGGCAGTACAGGTTAGTCGAAATAGTAGCGCCGGATGGCTTTGAAAAGATAGAACCTATCACTTTTGAAATCAAGGAAAAGGAGATCACAAAGCTTCATTCAGATGGAAGCGAAAATGTGGTTGATCAGGCTTTAGGTCAAGTTGAAATAACGAAAATAGATGATGTTTCATCATATATTCCTAGTTTAGATAACCAACCAATCAGCGGTGTGCATTTTGGACTTTATAGGTCAGATAATCGTTTGGTTGAAGAAAAAGTGACAGATGCAGATGGAAAGATCATTTGGACAGATGTTCCAGCTGGACAATATTATGTTCAAGAAATCGATGCATTAGATAATCCGGACGGTTACGTGTATTCAGATACACAATATCAGGTTACTGTGGAAGCACAAAAATCAGCAGTAAAAACGTATTATCCAAATGGAACAATAGACGGTGAAATTAAAAATAAAGCGGATAAAGGGCGTTTGGTTATTTATAAAACGGATAGTTTAACGGATAAAGGATTAAGCGGAGCAGTCTTTAGGATTTATTCCGATTCCACTTATACAAATGCAATAGGTGAAGTCACAACTAATGAATTTGGTTACGCTGTGAGTGACTTATTGGACGCTGAAAAGGATGGAACAATCTATTATGTAAAAGAAATTAAAGCGCCAGATGGTTATGTTTTAGATGATACTCTCAATTCAATAACAGCTACTATTAAAGTATATCCGATTCATCAGAGTGATCTGATAAAAGATGAAGCGAATGATAAAAATAAAGGGACATTTAAAAATACTTCTAAAGAAGATTTAATGGATTTTAATTTAGAAATTCATAAAGGGATTACTTCCAATGATTTGAAGTCTGTAACGGCAGATCAATCCCTGTCACTAAACTCTTATGAAAATGTCTTTATCATTCGTAATTTTGCCAACGGGACAAATAAGGTAAAAGCTGAATCAATAGAAATTACGGATACTCAGACAGAACTTCAATACTATGATGCCAGTCAAGGAAAATATATAAAAGATTCACATGTGGATCAGGATGCATATTTTATTCACTCGGTAGCGATCTATCGTGCCTACAATAAAGCTTCCGCTCAGTCAGTTAATGCGAAGCTGTATTATCAAACGTATGGCAGTGACACATGGAAAGAAGTGCCTTATGGAGAATTTAAAGACCTTCAAAAATTAAATCAAGGTCAAAGCCGCACCGCAGCAATTGATCCATCATTAAAAGCGGCTCATGTAAAAGTGGTGTATACAGGGATTGAAAAAGGATTTATATCAGATGGTTTTGATATTCATTATACATTTAATCAGCGACCAAGCGATGCGGATTATAATGAAATTCGACGTATTCAAAATGTCGCCGATGCACAATATCATTTTATCGTAAAAGATGAAAATGGAGCAGAACAGCGTAATACTGTAACAAGACAATCCGAAACAGTGGAAATTCTGCTTCCGGCGTTAGAGACAAAGGTGCCAACCGTGAACTTAGGTGTTGTTGCTGAAAATCCAAATGGAGATTCTAAAACATTTAAACCGGGAGATAGGGTGCAGTATACGATCACTGCGCAAAATGTTTCCACTAATGGCGCAGATTTTAATCAGCCTGTTATCAGTTTTGATTTACCGGTAGGAATGACATTGAACGATACAGCTGCCAGTGACTTAAAACAATTTAAAATTACGAAAATGTCAGCCAATGGAACGACAGGTGTCAGCATCGATCAAGATAGTATCGAAGTGATTTTCTCAAGTGTAGAAGAAGCCCGTATTCCAGGTACAGATGGTTTAGAAAGTTTAAACCAGCCAACCACGAAAGTGACATTTAGATTTAAAAGCTATGGAGATGCAGCAAATTTAAAACCGGGAGAATCGCTCAAGATTTCTTTTTCCGGAACGATCTCATATAGTCAGCCATCTTCACAAGAACGACCATTATGGATGTTAGCTTATTTAAACAGTGATGAAAAGATTGTTAAATCTGCAGAAAACCCTTATGGAAACAGCTTTAGTGTGAATGGTTCAGATCACAACAGCAATGCTTTAGTAGAAGATGAGATATTGGATAAAGCATTAGGTGAGGATGTGGGTGGAAACAAACATGCCAATGCTAATGCAGATATTCAAGTGAATGACAACAATGCCCTTTATATTTATAAACAGGTAAAAGGTGACTTTGATGATGACTATGTAGATTATAATCGTGTTGCACAGACATCTTCGGGTGGGAATATTGATTATAAAATTAACGTTAAAAACGGAGATGATTCGGATACACCGGTGGATCGTATTCGTATTGTCGATATCTTGCCATTTTATGGGGATACATTAACCAGTCGTGATAACGATAGTGCCTTAGTATTTGATCGCTCTACAACCTTGAAGAAAGAAGCCCTATTAAAGTCAATTGATTTACTAAATATTCCTGATTATGCTTCAGCTAAAATCTTTTATTGCATTGATAGTCGTAACTATGATGAAAAGTGGGTTAAATGGACAAAAGAAGCGCGTCAAAAAGTAACGACGACAGAAGATTTGCCAATCCTTTATAGCACTATGAGCGATGCAGAGTGGCAAAAGGGAGTACACACATGGTATGCTGCGGATGAAATTACCGATGATGATTTAAAATATGTCAGTGCGATTGCAGTGGAAATCAGCTGTGACAATGGTCAGTATTTTGAAAAAGGAGAATCTCTGAGCATTGGTATTCAGATGCAGGCACCGATATACAGTGCGGACGAATTAGATGAGTTTGAAAATGAATATATTGCCAATTCAGCAATGGTTGCAGTTAGTCGCGGAGGAATGCGCGATGCACCGATTGCCAGCAATAACCGTACGGAAAATTATGAAGTAAAAGTAAAACTATCCATGCCAAAAGGAAAGATTGGAGACTATGCATTCTATGATATTAATCGTAATGGCTTGCAGGATGAAGGTGACGCTCCAATTGCCGGGCTTGGCGTAAAGCTATATCAATATAAAACGAGATATGTTGATGGAGTTGCTGAGACTGTTCGCAGTTTAATCAATACAACCATCACTTCATCTGCTGGTTATTATGAATTTGATGATTTGGATTGCAATGTTCCGGTGAATGGAGCATCGAAAGCTTCAACGGATCCAAATGATTTTGCCGGCAATATCATTTATGAATATCAAGTAGAATTTGAAAAGCCGCATGATGAATCCCGTTATCAATACATCCCAACACTTCCGAATGTTGGTGATGATGATTTGTTGGATTCTGATATTGGCAATGATGAAAATGACTTGGATACTTATTTATTAACTCCGATTGTTCGCTTGACGGCGACAAAAGAAGGAACGAATTATGTAGGAGAAGTCAATAACAGCTTGGATGCTGGTTTCACAGCTTTAGGTGCATTAGGGAACTATGTATGGATCGATACGAATCGCAACGGCATTCAGGATGAAGATGAAAAAGGAATCAACGGTGTCATTGTCCGTGTTTATCACGCTAATGATGATGGCAGTCTGGGAAGTCTTGTTGCCAAAACTAAAACGACGTTCGGCTATGGCAATAAAGAAGGTTACTATGTATTTAATGACCTTTCTGAAGGAGAGTATATTGTTGAGTTTGATACCTCTCAGGTTGTGACCGGAGGATATAACGAGCATTATAGCTTTACTATTCCTTATCAGGGGGACAGTGAGTATGATTCAAATGCTGTGCACCGTGTCAATGACTTTACAATGCGAAGCGATGTGATTCAATTGGATTATCGTGACTATGATATGTCTGTTGATGCCGGATTAACCGTTTACAGCGCAATCAGCGGTATTGCCTTTGAGGACCGCAACTACAACGATCGGCAGGATTTAGATAATGGATATGATATTCCGGTACCTAATACCCTGGTAGAACTATATCGCATTAATCCTCTTGACGGAACACTTGAAGCTACGCCAACCGCTACGCAGGTAGTGAAAGAAGATGGACACTACTATTTTGACCATCTATCAGACGGACAATATCAAGTACGTTTTGTATTCCCGGATGAATATGAGATGATCAACGCCAATATTGGTGAGGATGACAGTAAGGACAGCGATGTCGAATATAATTTGAGTGCCGATTTAAGGAGTGGATTTACGGACATCATTACTTTACCGCAGAATACTTTGATCGAACATATTGACGGCGGTGCCTCACGTTACAGCAGTTTAGGGGATTATGTCTGGTTTGATGCAAATCAGAATGGACTTCAAGATGATGCAAAAGAGGAATATGGCATTGCGAATGTGCCGGTTTATTTACAGATGCGTTCACCTAACAGTGTTGGCTGGGAACAAGTAGCACAGGCTGTAACAGATCAAAACGGTCATTATTTGTTTGAACATTTAAAATCAAGTGATTATGGAACTGAGATTGTTTATCGTATCGTCTTTGATTTGCCAATCTCTTCAAAATTAACTATTCCTAAAAATGGAGACAGTGAATTGGATTCTAATGCCTTAGCTACTTATTTGCCGGGAGCAGGATTCCCGACAGACATTATCCATTTAAACTATCATACCAAGGATCTTTCTTGGGATGCCGGGATTATTGATTCTTATGGTACTATCGGCGATTATGTTTGGTTTGATGAGAATCAAAATGGATTGCAGGATGAAACCAACAGCGGTATCGGCGGCATACCGGTTATCTTGGAATATAATGAAACCGGTGATTTAAGTGACGATCAATTTTGGCAAGTTATTGGTCGAACAACAACCAATGCCGCAGGATATTATTTATTCACTGATTTAAATGCGGGAATGTATCGTGTGCGTTTCCAAATTAAGCGTCCATATTATGTCACTTTATCTAATGTTGGAAGCGACAGTGCTATTGATTCTGATGGTGTTGCTCTCTTTGGAGATAACTGGTATTACAGCCGTCCTTTCTATCTGAATGAAGAAGGCTATGATATGACATGGGACTGTGGGGTTTACTTGCCAAAATCATTTATGAACGATCTTGACGGATTTAATAATCCGAATACTAAAGATCCAACTTCATTCATGACTTGGTCGCTGATTGGATTAGTTTCAGCCGGGATAATCAGCGGAACAGTATTAGAAACGAAAAAGAAAAAAAGAAAATTAAAAAAAGTTGAATAGTGGAGCAATGCCGGCTCCACTATTTTTAATCGCTATTTTATGAAAAATTTCTTCTTTAATATAGAAAAAATGTCATTTTTCGTTATAATAAGAGTAAAGGAGCAGGGTATGAAACGAAAGGATAAAGGGTTTACGCTCATTGAAATTATCGTAGTTTTGGTGATTATCGCTATTTTGGCGGCGATTGTCGTACCGGTAGTTTCAGGATATGTAGAAGATGCTAAAGATACAAAAATAATAAATAAAGCACACAATGTCTTGACTGTTACAAAGAGTGAATCGGTTTGGCTGTATGCTAGAGGAGAGCTTTTGGCAAAAGTGAATGATACGGCATGGCACAAAGAAGTGATGGAAAAAGCGGAAGTAGATGGAGAAATGGTTTCCATAAAGCTGAATGAAAGTCAGACCAGTACCGGAGATTTTGTCGTTAAGATTGATGGGAAATATGTTAGCTTTAATGATGCAAAACAGGAATTTACTTTGTCAAATGATTTAAGTAACATCACTATTCATGAACAGGTAAGAAATGAATTGCTGAGCAGCAGTTTTATTGGCAAGATTAATGATTATTTTAATATTGCCAGTCGTCCTGAACGATTAGATTCAGAAGGACCGAATACAGGCAGTGTATTACTGGAAATGCTTAAAGAAAAAGGCTATGATCTGAATAATTTCAGCTTTAGAATCTATAAAAAGTATGGCGGCAGCTCCAATACCATCACCATCAGCAATCAAAAAATAACGTTGGATATGGTAGGAAGCAGTGTCGAAGTCATTCAATACGACTATGGCAGCAGCACGGATTTTTCTTCAGAACCAATTGTGAAAAAAGCAACGGTGCCGATTGTCAGCAAAACGGTAAAAGACACGCAGGACAACGAGGTGACCTATGCTGTCTTTGATCTTAATAATGTGGATTGGATCATAGAATAAGAATAAAATACCTATGAAAAAGGAATAATTGGCAATAATTATTCCTTTTTTGTATCCCCTAAATAATTTTTGCATATGATTAGTGAATAACGAAAATTTGACTATTTGGCTATTATTTTAGGATTTGTGATATGTTTGTGATATTTAAATGGTATGATAGGGGTGTAAAAAGGAAGGATGAAGGAGGGATTGTTGATGAACAATAAATTATTAAAATTTCTATTAACATTGACCGTTGTTTTTTCAACAATGACTGTATTTGCACAAAATGTACATGCTGCTGTGGCTTTGACGATTTCAACAGCGATCAGTGATGATCCATATGTACGTGTATTTACCGTAACTAATAATGATAGTGCAGTTAAGAATTATACTTATACTGTTTCTGGAGATACAAGTGAGAGCGGAGCAACTATGAATATTGGAGCGAATGGAAGTAATACTCACGAAATTCGCTTGAATAAAAATGGCGGAACTATTTATTTTCAGTTGAAAAATAATACAGACGGTGATTATTCTGCAGCTGTAGCGAGCATTGCTTCTTATCGTATTAAAGTATATTATCAAAGCAATGGCGTTTCATTAAAGGACACGACTTATGTTACTTGTAATGTTAATGGAGCAAGTGCAAGCGCACCAGTTTCGATTCCATTAAACGGACGTGTTTACAATGTGAAAGATGGTTTGAATTATAAAGAAGTAGCTTATGGAACGGAAACGATTGTTTTCGAATATGAATTACAGGCACGTGATGAGTATCAGTCAAAAGTGGTGTTCTTGGATCAAGACGGAAATACGATTAAATCAAACGATACATTTACTGTAAGTGAAGCCAACGGCGGATACTATCAAGTACCGCAAACAATTACACATAACAGCCGTACTTATACTTTAATGGCGAATCAAGGCGATATTTCTCAATCTTATGATGATGGTGCCAATACGTACTATGTACGTTATCAGCTTCAAGAAGAAAGTGCCAATTTGCCTTATTATGTAACTGTGGATTACAGAGTTGGAGATGTGTTGCTGGCTAGAAAAACATTGACAGTACAAAATGGAAAAACAGTGTCACATGAGGCTCCTTCTACTTTTAAAGCAGGGACTTCATCTTATCAATTAGCCGGTAACGGAACCATCACTCATACATATGGGGATGCTACTAAAAACTATACAGTGCAGTATACTAAGGAAGTTACAGATCAAAATCAGCCTTATGATGTGTATGTGCAATATGTAGATGTGACAACTGGGAAAATCTTGGAAAGTCACTATCAAACGGTAGGCGTAGATAAAACGGTTAAATTTGATATTCCTGGAAGCTTGACTGATGCAGGGGTGAATTATATCTTAGCACCAGAACAGCCAACAGCAATTACGCATCAATTCGGTTCAGCTCAGCGTCAATACAATGTTTATTTCCATGAAAAAGATTTAAACGTTGAAGAATATCCAGTGACGATTTCATATTATGATTTAACTGAAAACAAGATCTTATTTACAACAAAAGCAACAGCAAATGTAAATGACGGATTAACCATTACAGTCCCTAGTACTTATGAAGCAAACGGGAACCAATATGTCTTATTATCTGGACAGGATACAGAATATACTCATGAATTCTATTCAACAAGACGCAGTTATACATTTATTTACCGTAATGCGGATGACTTGGCAAATCAGGATGTTGTTGTGTTGCCGGGTGATAACGGCGGAGTAGTTGAAACGCCAACAGGCACAACTGTAACTATTGATTATACAACCGGTCGAACAGTTATCACTGTACCGGAAAATGAAACACCGCTAGTTGTAAATGAAAATGGGGAATTGGTTAATGAACCAACAGAAGATACACCAGAAACCGAAGTAGTAGAAGAAAATGAAACACCATTAGCAAATGGAAAGAAACAGGATCAAACTTCTTATATTATAGGTGGAAGTGCTGTAGGAATCGCAGTGGTGGCGGGACTTGTGTTCTACATTGCAAAGAAGAGAAAAAAAGAAGTAAAATAGAGAAGTTTTAGAACCATTCTAAAGAGAGTGGTTCTTTTCTTTGGGATTTTTTAAATTTATGGGATCAAATATCTGTAAACTCACGTTTCTTTTTATCAAACAACCTAGTATTGCCAATAGATTTAGGATATAATGAACATAGAGAATAAGGGAGGCAACTATATGCGCAATATAATGAAGAATATAGGGCTAACTGCGGCGGAGTTCTTTGATTTGTTTTCAAGAACGACGGATGATTATCTTTATATGTGGGATATCCAGCGTGGGTATTTTTATATTTCAGATAATGCTTATGTCGATTTTAATATTGATGAAGGAATTAAGACCGATGTTGTGAAAGAATGGGCAGGAATCATGGTACCGGAGGATCGTCAACGCTGGCTGGCTGATATGCAGCTGATCGGGGATGGGAAAAAGGATTATCATGATATGGAATATCGTATCTATAATAGAGCGGGACATATCATATGGGTATCGTGCCGTGGAGAAGTAAATAAAGATGAAAATCAGCGTCCTCTTTTTATGGTGGGGCGTATTTCCAACATTGGAAAGCAAAATAAGTTTGATAATATTACCGGACTTATGAATCGTGCTCAATTTCAAAGTGATATGAACTATCTTTTAAATTCTGGGATCAAAGGATTAGTCGTTGTACTGGATATTGATAATTTTAAAAATATTAATGAACGTCATGGTTATGCTTTTGGAGACCGAGCATTAAATTTAATCTCAACACAATTATCTAACCTATTGCCTCAGGATTGTCAGATTTATCGTTTAGATGGAGATGAATTTGCCTTTTTAATGAAAGATGGTACAAGAGAAAATATTGAGATGATCTATGAAAACATACAGGTGTATATTACTAATCAATTTATGATGGATGGTCATAAATTGTTTGTATCTTTATCTGCCGGAGTTTGTTTCTTCCCTCAAGACGGTGATAACTATCAGCGATTGCTAAGACAGGCAGAAGGAGCTGTAGAAATCGCTAAAATGAATGGAAAGAACCAGTTGGTTTTCTTTTCTAAAGAAATCTATAATCGTCGATTAAAGATTATTGAAATGCAGGAGAGTCTGCATAACTGTGTCAGCCGCGGATGCGAAGAGTTTGAAATGTTTTATCAGCCTCAGATTGATACTAATACTAAAAAAGTGGTGGGAGCGGAAGCGCTGCTGCGTTGGCATTCTCCTGAACATGGAGAGGTTTCGCCGATTGAATTTATACCCTTGTTGGAGGAAAGTCATTTAATTATTGAAGTAGGAAAATGGGTGTTTGAAGAAGCTGTCAGGCAATGCAAGCAGTGGCAGAAATATGATCCTGATTTTATCATGAGCATCAATGTATCTTACACGCAGCTTAAAGAGAATTCATTACTGGAATATTTAAAAAATAATGAATATCATAAGCTTTCTACGAGAAATTTTATCTTGGAATTAACTGAAAGCTGTTGGGTACCAAATCTGCATTTCCTAAATCAGGAATTTAAGAATATTCAGGATATGGGATATGGCATTGCGATTGATGATTTTGGCACTGGATATTCATCTCTAAGTCATTTAAAGGAACTTTCTGCCAACATTATTAAAATTGACAGAAGCTTTATTCAGGGGATCAATCAGGGCAGTTATGAATACACTTTCTTGGAATATATTGTGAAACTTGCACATATTATTGATTTAAAAGTATGTGTTGAAGGTGTTGAGACGATCGAAGAATATGAAGTTGTCAAACAGGCATCTCCGGATTATATTCAAGGATTCTTATTTGGCAGACCAATCAGTGCTGCTGATTTTGAAAGCCGTTATTTTAATGATAATCAAGCAGGAGGGCGCTAAGATGAAAACAAGAGCCGCTTCTGCTTTTATTAAACAATTTATTGAAGCCTATTACCTGCAGCATGATGTTTCAAAGGTTATGAAGATGCTGGATCCTCAGATTCGTTGGAGCAGTGTTCGCTGTCAAAGAATTCTAAACGGAAAAGCCGAAGTGGAAAAAATGCTGACAGAAGCTGTTAATTGTAAAAATTATAGGATTAAAGTATGTGAGTTTAAAATGGAGGAAATCAAGGAGGAAAGTAATCCGTTTTTAGTGTGTTACGAAATTGATGCATTGCTGATCGGTGAAAACTATCAATATCCACTTACTTTTTTTGGTAGTTTAACAGTAGAGGCGAGAGAAAGTACATTTATTATTAAAGAAGTCTATATATCCATGTTTCAATCAGAGGAACGGTCTACTGAACTTCTTTATAAAGAGATGAAGGACAGAAAAAGACGAAAACAAAATGAGAGAGACTATCAGGATGCTTTATATTTAAAACAGGTTAATGACGATTTGGAAGTATTAACCAATAATGTTCCGGGTGGGATATTTCGCTGTTTAGACGATGAATCATTAACGTTGCTTTATATGAGTGACGGATTTTTAAAAATGCTGGGATATACACGTCAGGAAATAAAAGATCAGTTTGATGATAGTTTTCGAAAAATGATTGATCCCCGCGATCGTGAAAGTGTCGAACAGGAAGTTATACAGCAAATGACATTAGGATCAACCAAGCAGATCGAATATCGCATTTTGCATAAAGACCAACGTTCCATATGGGTATTGGACAATGGTCAGTTAATTGAAGATCCTAAAGGAGGTTATCCTTCTTATTACTGCATCATTATAGATATTACAGAAGAAAAAAAGATAAGTGAAGAGTTAAATCTGGCATTGGAGCGCTATGATATTATCATGAATCAAACGAATGATGTTGTGTTTGACTGGGATATTTTGAATGGTCGATTAAAATACTCAAGGGGACTGGAAAGAATTATTCCGCAAACAATAGCGGAAAATAATGTTAAAGAATTTGTATTCGAAGCCGGACATTCTCTTTTTCATCAGGCAGATATTCCTAAATTAAAGCGTATGCTAGAAAAGATTAAAAATAAAAACAGCTATGTGGAAGAAGAACTGCGTCTGCGAAACAGTGAACATCAATATCGCTGGTGGCGTCTGCGTGTCAGTGTGCAGTTTGATAAAAATGAACAGCCAATTCGAGCAATTGGGATCATTATTGATATCGATCAGGAAAAGCAGCATTCTCAATTTCTGCTGAGTCGTTCTCAGGAGGATGCTTTGACTGGCATTTATAATAAAATGACTGCTCAGCGTCAAATCAAAAGCGCTTTAACATCGATAGATAAAAAGAAATTTCATGCTTTGATGATTATTGATATTGATAATTTCAAAGAAATCAATGATCGTCTTGGGCATCTGTTTGGTGATGCGGTTTTAAGTGATATTGCCAGAAGAATGAAGAATGTTTTTCGTCACCATGATATTATTGGAAGAATCGGTGGTGATGAATTTATCGTATTTGTTAAAGATATGCAAAATATGGAGAATATCAAAATAAAAGCAAGGCAAATGATTTATGAGATGCATGAACTGCAGCTGAATCATGATAAACAAGTACCGATTTCATGCAGTATTGGAATAGCTCTGATTCCCAAAGATGGCGATAATTTCAAGGTACTTTTCCAAAAAGCGGATCAAGCGCTGTATCATGCGAAAAAGGCAGGGAAAAATCAATATGCACTTTATGACGAATCGATTATTAATGAATATTTTGGGGATACTAAAGTCGGTTCAGTTGTCAATGAAAAAATAGACTCTAATGAAAATAATAAAGTACTGAATGGACAGCTTACTGAATATGTGTTTCGAGTTTTATATAATTCCAAAGATTTAGCCGAGGCGATCGCATCCATTTTAGAAATTGTTGGATTGCAATTTGATGTTAGTCGTGTCTATATATTTGAAAGCAGTCATGATGGAACTTACTGTAAAAATACATTTGAATGGTGTAATAGTGGTATTGAACCACAGATTGACTATTTGAAGCATGTTTCTTACAGAGATGAGCTTGGCAGAAATTATATGGATAATTTTAATGAGGATGGGATCTTTTATTGTGCAGATATTCATCAGCTTCCTGAATATCATTATAATCTTGTCGCAAAACAGGGAATTAAATCTATGCTTCAATGTGCAGTAATGGATAATGGTGAGTTCAAGGGTTATGTGGGTTTTGATGAATGCCGTCAAAACCGCTATTGGACACAGGATCAAATTGAAGCGCTAGTGTTTATATCTGAAATTTTAAGTGTATTTTTACTAAAAAATAGAGCGGAATCTATCTTGAAACAAGAATCAACCGGTTTGTTGGATTTATTAAATAACCAAAATTCATGGATCTATGTGATTGATCCTAAATCATATAAAATTTTATTTTTAAACAAGAAAACAAAAGAGTACTGTCAGCAAGCAAAGATTGGTATGCGCTGTTATCATATATTTATGGAACGAACGTCACCATGTCCGTTTTGTCCGCTGAAACGCCTTTTTGAAAGTAAGAAAAGTCAAAATGATGAAATTTATATACCCACTTTTAAAGTATGGGTGGATGTTGATGCCACTTGTGTGAGATGGAAAGGAAGAGAAGCAGTAATGTTGAGCTGTCGGGATATAAACCGTTATAAACAGAAATAAAAAACTGGGGTGAAAAGAATGGTCGTGGTTGTCGTCAGTGATTCTCATGGAAGAACAGCTTATTTGGATGAAATTTTAAAACGTTACTCAACTGCAGACTATTTCATTCACTGTGGTGATTTCTTGTTGAATCAGAAAGATTATCCTCAGTTTAGGGTTGTTTTAGGAAATAATGATGAAGCAAATAGTTATCCCGAGCAGTTAATATTGGATATAGGAAAGCATAGACTCCTTGTTGTTCATGGACATCAATATCCTTCTGCTAAAAGAGATCAGCAGCTGGTAAAGAGAGCAAAGGCATGCAATGCCGATGTAGTCTGTTTCGGGCATACTCATGTGCCTAGAAAAGAGTATTTAGATGAGGTATTGCTGATTAATCCCGGCGCGCTTTGGCGTTGTATTGGTAAAAAGGGACCAAGCTATGCGGTTTTGAATATCGATGACGAAGTTCATGCGAAAATTCATTATTTTAATTCATAATAAAAAGAAGCATCTTTTCAAATATTGGGATCACTCTAAAAAAGAATGATCTTTTTTTGTTAAGAAAAGTTAATAAAGATTGAGCAGTGTTTGATTATAAAAGGGATAAACGTGATGATATAGTTTTTTAAATCCTATATTATGAAATACATTCCATTTTAAAGAACGAAAGAAAATGTTGTTTAAGACTGCTTAGGCAGTATGAGTTCTTATATTGATACTGTCAAAAAATATGAAATAAGCAAAGATAGTGTTTAATAAAATAGATTTCCGGTCTTAATTTTCTCTCATGCACATTATGTATTTTTTCTTTCTATTGAGTTCATAGAATCATAGCAAACTTATATATACTTTAATCTTTCATTTTGGTGATTTTATGTCAAAAGGTGAAATAAATTTGTTTATTTCATGATAAACAGCGGCAAAAGAAAGGAGAATGTATAAAATGATTTCGCTTTCTTTTATAAGTTATGGCATTTGTTGGAAACAAAATGTAGACTTATGTCGAAAAATCATCTAAAATAGATAAGTAAACTATGGTTAAAGGAGAAGGTTATCGAGATGAGTGGATTTTTTGGCGTAGCATCAAAAAACGATTGTGTCATGGACTTATTTTTTGGAGTAGATTATCATTCACATTTAGGAACCCGCAGAGGGGGGATGGCTGTATATGGACCGAATGGGTTTAACCGTTCTATTCATAATATTGAAAATTCACCCTTCAGAACAAAATTTGACAAAGATGTGGATGAATTTGTTGGAAAGATTGGAATTGGCTGTATTTCAGATAATGAAGCTCAACCGTTATTGGTAAATTCTCATTTAGGATCATTTGCCATCACCACGGTTGGACGTATCAATAATTTAGAAGAATTAAAAGAAAATTGTTTTGCTTATGGAACAACGCACTTTTTAGAAATGAGTGGGGGAGTTATCAATCCTACAGAAATGGTAGCGGCGATCATTAATCAAAAAGATACGATCGTTGATGGAATCAAACATGTTCAAGAGGTTGTGAAAGGATCAATGAGTATTTTGATCATGACACCGGATGGAATTTATTGTGCTCGTGATAAATTCGGAAGAACCCCTGTCATTATTGGAACAAAAGAAGATGCCCATTGTGTCACTTTTGAAAGTTCGGCTTTCTTGAATTTAGGCTATCATCATGAAAAGGATCTCGGTCCCGGAGAAATCATATTCATGAGTGAAAATGAAATTAAGCAGGAACAGGCGCCGGCAGATAAAATGAAAATATGTTCATTTTTATGGGTATATTACGGTTATCCGACTTCTACCTATGAAGGAATCAATGTTGAGGTGATGAGAAACCGCTGTGGTGATCTTTTAGCGGGACGTGATGATGCAAAACCGGATAGTGTCGCCGGTGTTCCCGATTCGGGTATTGCTCATGCGGTAGGCTATGCGAATCGTTCAGGAATCCCTTTTGCAAGACCTTTTATTAAATATACACCGACTTGGCCACGCTCGTTTATGCCCCAAAGTCAAGGGCAGAGAAATCTGATTGCTAAGATGAAATTGATTCCGGTGCAGGAGCTAATCAAAGGTAAAAGTTTATTGCTGATCGATGATTCTATTGTACGTGGGACACAGTTAAGAGAAACAACAGAATTTTTATATCAGAGTGGGGCAAAAGAAGTGCATGTCAGACCGGCATGTCCGCCATTGCTGTTTGGTTGCAAGTATTTAAATTTCTCTCGTTCAAATTCAGAGATGGATCTGATCACTAGAAGAGTAGTGTGTGATTTAGAAGGGACAGATAATGTCACTGAAGAGGTATTGCTGCAATATGCAGATCCGGATCATCCTAAGTATCAGGCAATGTTGGATGAAATCTGTAAACGTTTGAAGTTTACTTCATTAAAATATCACCGCTTGGATGATTTGATCGAATCGATTGGTCTTGAACCATGCAAACTATGTACATATTGCTGGAGCGGTAAAGAATAATATGAGATTTCGGGTTTCCCTGAAATCTTTTTTGTTTAAATGGTATTGACCTAAAGGAGGCTTTAAGATGTATTATGAAAATAAAGAGATACATTAAAAGGAGGAGTTGAATGAAAAAGCAAATTCTGTTTTTACTTTTGATAGTAGTTATGCTTTGTGGCTGTTCAGTACCCAAACAACAAGAATCACTAGTCAAAGAAGGAGATTACCGTACGATTGCCTATGTAACGGTGCCGGCATCAGAAAATTGGCGTTGGATTGGTGAGGAGGGAGAAACCATAACATCGGCAGTGGACACACGCTATGTTACGCATATCAATTTCGCTTTTGGGATGATTGAAGCCTATCAGTATGATCCGGGTTATGACGGATGTCCATTAATGAGTGGCAGCGTGGCATCAAAAGAAGCTTACAAAGATCCCGGTGATGGAAATTATCATTATAAGGCAACAGTAAATGGCTGGATTGAAGAGATGAAATCTAAAGTGAACGGAGAACCTTATCTTCATGCTTTAGTTGCTTTGAAAGAACAAAAGCCTGAGCTTAATGTGCTGCTTTCCATCGGGGGCTGGGATTCGGATGGCTTTTGTTATATGGCGCAGACACCAAAAGGACGAAATGAATTTATTGAAAGCTGCATGGATCTAATTGATGAATTTCATTTGGATGGAATTGATTTAGACTGGGAATATCCAAATAACGGCGGTTGGGGCACAATCGCATCATGTCCAACTTGTGAAAAAGATGGGCTTGCCTTATTGAAAGAATTTCGTGCCAAACTAGATGAGCGCTATCCTGATACTCATAAACTGCTGACGATCGCTTCTGGTATCCCTTGGGTGGATGAAGAAGGATTGGAAGTACTCGATTATATGAATGTTATGTGTTATGACTTTGATTCCGGAAGCGGCGAAAGTCAGGCTCCCATGTCTTATGTAAAAGATAATATGAAAAAGCATATTCATAAAGTGGGTGATACCCCCGAACATCGTGCTAAATTAAATTTAGGAATTCCTTTCTATAATGAAGGAGGTCCCTATCTAGTTCCTTACTATAAAGAATGGGACGGTTATGTAGACGCCTCTCCTAAAATTGCTCAGGAGAAAATGAACTGGGTTAAGGAAAACGGGTATGGCGGAGGATTCTATTGGGCATATTCAATGGATAAATTTGAACAGGATGTTGAGAATCCAAATAGTCCGGAAGTAAAAGAACTTCAACGTACAGTTTATGAAACTTTAAATGGGGAAGTGAAATAAAATGAATTTTATATTAGAAAAAGACAACAGTCGTTCTGTCATAACCGCTTTAGATCAAATTCATGATGTGCAGCATGGACAACCAGTCCCGGCTTTTCCTAAACAAGCTGTCGTATTTTGCTATGGATATGGATTGGATTTTTTGAAGTCAAATCATCATGCGAAAATATGGTTAAAGAAACTGCCACGTTTTTTATCCGGTGGAGAAGTCTATATGATCGAAGGCTATGAAGATGTTTGTTTTCTTCATGGTGGTGCCGGAAGTCCGATGATTGCCGATACAATAGAAGTTCTTGTAGCATTAGGTGTTGAGCAGTTTTATTTATTGGGACTATGTGGCGTGTTTGATGGCATGATTAAAGTAGGAGATATTGTGATTCCAACTCGGGTTTTGAGCGAGGAAGGCACCTCACGACATTACGTATCGGATATTGATTTTGTGGAAGCCGATATGTCTAAGCAACGTCAAGCCTATCACTATTTTAAAGCACTTCATGTCACTTATTTAATGCCTACTGTCACAACAGATGCCATCTATCGTCAGACATTTAAAAAGGAAGCCTACTGGCGTACACAAGGCTGTGTCGGTGTTGATATGGAGGCCTCCGCTTTTTTAACGGTATGTCACTATTATAATAAAAAGGGAACTGTCATCTTAATGGCTTCCGATGTTCATCCGCTCACTGATAGTCAGTCATGGACATTTGGCAAGAAAGATTTTATGACATGTCGAGAAAACTTTACAGCACAAACCTTGCAGTTTATCTTAAGACAACAGGAGAATGATGAAGAACACTATTAGAAAAGGAATATTGGATAATCTCGAAGAACTAGAACAATTCTTTATTTATCAGCGATTCTTATAAAAAATACTGTTATCATTATTTCAATTTAATTAAAAATAAGATGAGATCACGCCTATGTCGTCTCCTTGTTTTTTATGAAAGTACCACTATGAATTAGAAATCGAATTTGTTAGAATTGAAGAAAGGAGGATGAAAGATGCGTGAATATTCAATTATAGAAAAAAGTAAAAAGGCATATACAAAAGAGGAGTTAGTTAAAGATTTAAAAGCATTGGGAGTTCAAACCGGAGATTGTTTGCTTGTGCATTCATCTCTTTCAAAATTAGGCTGGGTTATTGGCAGAGAAGTCACGGTAGTAGAAGCACTGATTGAAGCAGTCGGGGAAGAAGGAACATTGGTAATGCCGAGTTTTAGCGGTGAAAATTCCGATCCTAAGAATTGGCAGGCACCACCGGTTCCAAAAGAATGGGTTGAACGAATCAAAAAGCATATGCCGCCCTTTGATCCGATTTTGACTCCAACAAGACAGATGGGAAAAATTGCCGATCTGTTCCGGCATTATCCTGGTACGCTGCGCTCTGATCATCCTCAGGTTTCATTTACGGCACGTGGTCCCAAAGCACAGCTTTTATTAGAACCTCATCAATTAACTCCGGGATTTGGAAAAGAGTCACCGTTATACAGACTATATGAAAAAAATGCAAAAGTTTTATTATTAGGCGTTGGTTATGGTAATTGTACTTGTATGCATCTAGGAGAAACATGGTTAAAGAATCCTAAGTGGGTAGATACCGGTGCCAGTGTGATGCAAGATGGAGAAGCGACATGGGTTAGGTTTTGTGAAATTGATTATGACGATGAAGATTTTGACAAAATTGGTGAAGATTATGAAAAAAGCCATTCGGTTCAAATTGGAAATGTAGGACAGGGAGAAGCACGTCTGTTAGAAATGCAGTCCATAACGGACTTTGCTTATCAGTGGATACAAAAAAATAGAAAATAGAAAGCAGGAGATTATTGATCCTGCTTTTTGTATACTTTTACCTAAATAAGTCAATCTTAATAATAGGTGATATAATGGATAAAAAAAATTATCAGCAATGTGTTAGTGAATTAGATCGAATTTTAGATGTAAAGATTAACTTTGATATTGTAAAGCGAACATTGACCATTCAAAAAAAAGAACTTTCTTTTTATTTTATAGATGGCTATGTTAAAGATGATATTATTGAACGAATTATGCAGTTTCTAATGGGAACTACGATTAAAATGGATCAGCTCAAGACAGCTGAACAATTTTCTGCTCAGCTTATTCCCTATGTTGAAGTAGAAATCAATGAAGAGATTGAAGCGATGGTGCAGGCAATTTTATCGGGGACAATCGTATTGCTTGTAGAAGGCTTTTCTCAAGGGATATTGATTGATGCAAGAACCTATCCGACGCGCGGTATGCAGGAGCCGGAAGATGATCGAGTTTTAAGAGGATCGAGAGATGGTTTTGTGGAAACATTGGTGTTTAATACAGCCTTGATCCGTCGGCGTATTCGGGATCCTCGATTAAGAATGGAATATACCAGTGTCGGAACCCGAAGCAAAACCGATATTGTATTATGCTATATGGATGGAATCGTTAAACCGGAAATGTTAGACAACATCAAAAAGCAGCTGACAGATGTTAAGGTAGAAGCTTTGACAATGGCACAGGAAAGTTTAGCGGAGGCATTGGTGCCGGGGAAATGGTACAGTCCTTTTCCTAAAGTGCGCTATACGGAACGTCCGGATACTGCCAGCAGTAATGTGCTGGAAGGAAAAATTATCGTCATTATCGATAATTCTCCCAGCGTTATGATCCTGCCTACATATTTCTTTGACTTTGTTCAGGAAGCGCAGGATTATTACTTACCACCATTAACCGGAACGTATCTGCGTATTATTCGCATCGGTGTTTTTATTGTGACTTTATTGGCGAGCCCGATATGGTATTATTTTAATATGAATCCAAGTCTGACACCTGCTTTTTTGCGGTTTACACTAATCGGCAATGTCCACAATATTCCTATCATTATTCAGCTTTTGATGTTGGAGTTTGGGATCGATGCATTAAAACTGGCATCACTCAATACCCCTAGTTCTTTAAGCAGCTCCTTTAGTATTATCGGGGCATTGATTTTAGGTGATTTTGCAGTTGAAGCCGGCTGGTTTGCACCAGAAGTTATCTTATATATGGCATTTGTCGCATTAGCGAACTTTACACAGCCAAGCTATGAACTGGGTTATGGAATAAAGTTTATGCGTGTCATGTTGTTGATCTTGATTGCAATACTCCCCAAATGGGGCTTATGGATAGGATTGGTGATCATGGGATGGATTCTTTATCATAGTAAAACTATATCTAAAGAGAGCTATCTTTATCCGCTGATTCCGTTTTGTTGGCGTGATTTTAAAATGATCTTTAGAAGACGTAAGCTAAAGTCACATGCTTCTTTAAAATCTATTCATAAATAAAGATATCTTGGGATATCTTTTTTCATCATTGAGAGCGAGGTTACAGTTCGGTAAAAAACGACATTTTTAAGAATATAGGTTGGCTAGAATTAAAGAATATGATACTCTATAAATGGTTTGTTAAGAAAGGGTGAGGAATATGAAAAAAGGAAGCGTCATTATTTTAGCTGTGATTGTCATTATTGCCGCAGCTTTTGCTTTTTCACCTAAGAAAATAACATATCCCGATGAAGTTGCGTTAGGAAAAGAAGTGCTGACAGAGATGTCTCAACGCGATTTAGCCACTGTAGAAACAAGCATTTCCAATGCTCAGAAACGTAAACGAGCAAATAAAAGAGAAGATCTCAATTTTAAGCAAATCTACGAAAATGCGATTATAATGGGGGATTCAATGGCGATGGCGCTTTTAGACTATCAGCTGTTGAATCCAAATCAAGTCGTTAGCAAGAGAGGGCGAACTGTAGGCAATAATGAAGAAGATATCGCTGTTGTAAAAGGATTGAGCCCGCAAACCTTATTCTTGCAGTATGGTTTAAATGATATGCCTGCTTTTCGTGGAAATATCGATGGCTGGATTACCGCTTATGAAGGGATGATTAATGATTTGAAGGAATCCCTGCCGGCAACCGATCTTTATGTGATTGCCATTACTCCGCTGACAAGCAAAGGACAAAGTGTCAACGAATACAACCATCGTTATTTAGAATTTAATGAGGCATTAAAAACAATGTGCGAACGTTTAGAGATTAAGTTTATTGATCCGGGATTCTTGGTGGATCCTAATGATATGGAACAGTATCAGGCAGATGGCATCCATCCGGGATATTCTTATTTCCCTAAATGGTTAAGTTATATGGCAGATGAAGCCGATTTATAGGAGGAGAGCATGAGAAAAGATCGTTTATTCAGTTTGTTTTTAATAGTTGCTGCGGTATTAATGCTTGCTTATCCTTTTCGCTATAAAATCAGTTCCGTAGCAATCGATCAAGTACAGCCGTCTCTTGATTCATATGTGGAATCAGAAAATATATCTTTAGCGTCTTCACGCAGTGTGAATCAGGATTATGGACTGCGTAGTGACGATTATGACGGCATTTTGCTTTATGAATCAAAAGAGTCGACAGAAGTGAATGAAATAATGGTAGTGAAAGTAAAAAACAGCTCTCAAAGAGAAGAAGTAAAAAAGGCAATGGAAAAAAGAATTGAAAAAAGAATAAAAGTATTCGAAGGCTATGGTCCGGATCAAACTGCATTATTAAAAGAAAGCCGTATTCGTGATAAAAAAGGCTATGTAGTTTTAATCATCAGCCCAAATGCTGAAATGATTTGGAAAGACCTAGCAAAGGGAATCTAAATGTCATTTACAAGTTTCACATTTTTATTTATGGTTTTGCCTTTATTTATTCTTTCTTCATTATTTTTATCTGTTAAAAAAAGTAATTGGATACTGCTTTTTGTCAGTTTATTCTTTTACTCTTGGGGAGATCCACACCATTTTTTCTTATTAATTCTTTTAATGATTTATAATTTCGCTTTACTTAGCTTCATGAATAAAAGAACCGGGAAAAGAAGAAAATCCCTTCTTATACAAGGTGTTTTAGTCAATGTATTTCTATTGTTTTATTTTAAATATTATGGCTTTATTTTAAATACTATTGGCAGTATGTTTCATTTTAAAATTCAATTTGAACCGATCCCATTGCCAATAGGAATATCATTTATCACATTTAGTGTCTTATCTGTGTTATTCGATTACTATAAAGACGAAAATCGACCAATGAATGGCTTTTTTGAATATGCGCTATACGTATCCTTCTTTCCTAAGTTATTAATGGGACCGATTGAACGCTTCGAACCCTTTTTTCATCAGATTTATCATCGAAAAGTCAGCTTTCCTAAAGCAAGCGAAGGGATTGAACGTTTTGTTATTGGGCTTTCTAAAAAAGTGCTGCTGGCAGATAGTCTAAGTGTTCTTTACGGATTGGCGATTGCGGAAGGAACAATAAGCTTTTATACAGTGTGGATCGCTGTTGCCGCTTTTACATTGCAGATCTATTTTGATTTTAGCGGTTATACGGACATGGCGTTGGGATTGGCGAAGATTGCCGGCTTTGAGTTGATGGAAAACTTTAATTACCCTTATATTGCTAAAAGTATTTCTGATTTTTGGCGTCGCTGGCATATTTCACTAAGTCAGTGGTTCAGAGATTATATCTATATTCCGCTTGGAGGAAACCGTGTTCCTGTGCCAAGGCATATTCTTAATATTTTAGTTGTTTGGATGACAACTGGTTTATGGCACGGTGCCAGCTGGACCTATATTTTTTGGGGATTTTATTATGGTTTATTGCTGATTATTGAGAAATATGGCATTTCCAAACTAAGATTGCCTCACTGGCTGAAATGGCTCTCTACGTTCTTTTTAGTGATGATTGGCTGGGTGTTCTTCTTTAGTCCGACGATTCAGCAGGCAATCCATTATTTGGGAGCAATGTTTGGAGCAGAGGGCTTTGCTTTGCATCATACACTTTGGTTGATTCAAAATTATGGAATAATCTTACTATTGGGAGCTATCTTCATATTTCCTTTGCCGGGCAAGATTTATCAGCGCATTCATCATGATCCGCAGGGACATTGGATTTGTACCGCTATTTTAGTGCTGCTGTTGTTTCTATGTATTGCAGCCTTGTTAAATTCAACCTATCAGTCATTCTTATATGCTGCATTCTAGGATAAAGGAGGAAAAAAGATGAAATCTAAACAATCCATCATTATTATTATCACTCTAATTTTACTTCTTTGTCCGTTGGCTATTTATTTAGGTAAGCAGAAAACTTTTTCAGAATCGGAGAACCGTGTCCTGCAGACAAGACCGACATTGAACAGTGAGGATTATATAGGCGGAAATTTTCAGTCCAATCAAGATCGCTATCTTTCTGATCAGTTTCCCTTTCGCAACACCTTCGTGACATTGAAGACAAAACTGGATTATTGGTCAGGTAAACGCTATTTTCATAATGTTTACATTGGTAAGAAAAATCAGATGTTTGAAGATTTTACTCCCTTTTCAAACGAACAGATTGAACAGCTTAAAGAGCGTCTGCAAACGTTTTTAGACGGACATCAAGATTTAAATACATCGATGCTGTTGGTACCGAATGCCATCTCTTTACAAAAAGATAACCTGCCTTCACAAGCGAAGCCAATAGATCAGACAGTGATCCTTCAAAACTTTTTAGAAGGATTAAATGTAGATTATGCCCCGGATCTGACAGAACTATTAAAGGAACATGCAAAAGAATATCTTTATTATCGTACTGACCACCATTGGACCAGCTTGAATGCTTATTATGTTTGGCAGGCTTTTGCATCACAAAATGGATTTACTTTGCCTGAGTACACCAATTATTATATTAGTGATGATTTTATCGGTACGCTTGCAAGTAAAAGTGGCTATCCGGTAAGTCAACCGGATCAAATTCAAATATATGTTGGTGATGATCAGACGAATTACACCATATCTTATGTTGAAGAAAAAAAGAAGACTATCAGTTTTTATGATGAAAGTAAATTAACTGCAAAGGATCAATACGCAGTGTTCATGGGCGGAAATTTTGCCCGAGTCGATATTGCCACGGATTCTGAATCAGAACAGCGATTACTCATAT
This sequence comes from Beduini sp., assembly GCF_047239305.1. Lineage (NCBI taxonomy): Bacteria > Bacillati > Bacillota > Erysipelotrichia > Erysipelotrichales > Erysipelotrichaceae > Beduini > Beduini sp. The sequence continues at coordinate 507,654 of NZ_JBKTEM010000001.1, read as the reverse complement.
TTAAAGATTCTTATGCAAATGCCTTTGTTCCATTTTTAGCCCCTTATTATGAAAAGGTTATTATGATTGACCCTCGCTATTATTTTGGGGATGTCAACCAGTTGATTCAAGATGAAGGGATCACAGATATGTTGTTTTTATATAATGCCAATACATTTTTCAGTGATACTTCTTTAAATGATTATTTGGCACCATAACTTCGGATTTCCGAAGTTTTTTATTATAAGAAAAGTGTACGTCCTTTAAGGAACATGCTAGAATAGGAAGAGAAAGGTTGATTTTATGTCATATGATCTATTAGAAAAACTACAAAAAGAAATTCGTGCCTGTCATGACTGCGAGGAACGGTTTGGCTATTTCCCTCATCCGATTGCTTTTGGTAAAAAGGAAGCCAAGATCATGCAAATTTCTCAGGCACCTTCAAAGTTAGTTCATGAAACCTTGCGTCCTTTTAATGATCCTAGCGGAAAACGTCTGCGTGAGCAATGGTATCAGATCAGTGATGATGTATTTTATGATCCAGCCTGTTTTTATATTACTTCCATCGCTCATTGCTACCCCGGCAAAGCAAAAAACGGGGGAGACCAGAAACCGCCGAAACATTGTGCGGATAAATGGCTGGCAAAAGAAATGGCTTGTGTAGAAAATGAAATCTATATCCTAATTGGACGTTATGCAGCACATTACTTTTTTCCAAAAGAGAATTTTACAAAGATGATTTTTGAAGATCACTGGCTCAATGGAAAGCCGACTTTTATCTTGCCGCATCCCTCTCCATTGAATATGCGCTGGTTTAAGATGTATCCGCAGTTTGAAGCGGAACGAATGCCGAAGATCGCTGAAAGGATTAAAGAAATATTAGAAATTCCGCTTGAATAATATCTGTCTATTATTGAGGAATTATGCTAGAATAAAATGGAATATGAAATAAAGGAGTGAGTCACATGAAAAAAAGAAAGGTGCGACCACAGGCATGGATAGCTTTAATTGTTGTTATTCTCCTTTTTATTGCCGCTGCATTTTTTATTATCCTGAATAAAAAGCCGGCTTTATCCATAGAATTTAAGGAAAATAAGACAACGATTGAATATGGAACAGCAGATGTTAAAGCAGAATCTTTAGTTGCTTCGTTTAACGCAGATGAAGTGATCTATCCTGAAATTGATACCTTGAAAGTGGGACCTCAAAAGATTGAATTTGTTTTAAAATCCAAAGATAAAGAGAAAAAAGTGGAGTATACAGTAGAAATTAAGGATACCCAAAATCCACAGATTACAATGCGTCAGGAAACGGTTGAGATTTCGGTAGGTCAAAGCTATGATTTTGCTGCGAATGTGGAATCTGCCAGTGATGCTGTAGATGGGGCACTGCCGTTTAAAGCAGATCCGAGTAAGGATGAAGTCAATTATTATACAGCAAGCAGCAACGCTGATCTAACGAAAGTCGGAGAATATACAGTTAATGTGGAGGCAGTTGATCAAAATGGGAATCATGCAACTGCTTCGTATACGTTAAAAGTTGTGGAGAGTGATCAGATGACAAACGGCAGCAATGGCAATATCGAACCGACTTACATTAACGGTATTTTGATCGTCAATAAAAAATATGGAATTCCAGCTGATTTTGGCGGATACAATGAAGAAGCATCTACTGCTTTGGAAACTTTACAAGCGGGAGCCAATGCTGCAGGCTATGATATTCCTCTAATCAGCGGATGGCGCAGCTATGATTATCAGGTGGGGCTATATAATGCCTATGTAGAAACAGATGGTCAAGAAGCGGCGGATCGTTATTCGGCACGACCAGGATTTTCTGAACATCAAACCGGGTTATGTTTTGATATCGGTGCAGTGGATGATAATTACGGAACAACACCGGAAGGAAAATGGCTGGCTGCCCATGCTCATGAGTACGGGTTTATCATTCGTTATCCAGAAGGAAAAGAAGCAATTACAGGATATATGTATGAACCATGGCATGTTCGCTATGTGGGGATCGATGCAGCAACAGAAATATACAATAGTCAAACGACCCTTGAGGAGTATTTGGGAGTAAGCGGATAGAACAATGATATCGGATCACTGGGTTCGATATCTTTCATTTTACACATTCAGGAGGAGAAAATGTCACAAAAAACAATAGCGATAAGTAACAGTTCTATTAAAATGATAGCTTGTGTGTTCATGCTGATCGATCATATAGGTGCAATTTTAGTAGAAAGAAAACTTTATCTGCCGATGCAGTTGGGCATTGGTGAAATCAATGAAAGCCTACTGGTGATAGACTTCGTGTTGCGGAGCATTGGGCGCATCGCTTTTCCGCTGTTTTGTTTTTTATTAGTGGAAGGCTTTTATTATACGCACAGCAAACTTAAATACATGCGCAATCTAGGCATCCTTGCTCTATTGTCTGAGATTCCGTTTGATTATGCTTTCTTTGGCGGATGGAATATACGGTATCAAAATGTATTCTTTACGTTATTGATTGGTGTTTTAGCGATGTATGGATTTGACTGGATAAAAGAAAAAGGAAAGACAAATTTTATTCGCTTTATAGGATATTTACTTATTACACTTTTAGCTTGTGGTGGTGTTGCTGCGATTGGCGGAGATTACAGTATTTATGGGATATTATGTATCGTCATCATCTATTTCTTTCGTGAAAAGCCGGTATTATCTGTAGGACTTGCTTGTGCAATTCTGTGTCTGCTTTCGATTACGGAATTACCAGCTTTTTTAGCGATGATTCCAGTTGCTTTATACAATCATCAAAGGGGCTTATCATTAAAATATGCTTTTTATTTGTTTTACCCTCTTCATATTATGCTTTTATACGGAATGTCGTTGATGATTTTCCAACAGAATATAAGGATGGGTTAACTTTATGGAAAAAGAATATTATACGATCGGAGAAGTATCGAAGATTTGCGGAATTCCAATTCGAACATTGCATTACTATGATGCTGTTGATCTTTTGAAGCCTGAGAAAAAAGATGAAGAAACTAACTATCGCTATTATACATCGCATCAGCTACTGCTAATCAATATCATAAGTCAGTTTAAAATTGAAGGTTATTCACTTAAAGAAATAAAGGAAAAGCTGGGTACACATTCCATTTCTTTTAGTGCGGAGACAATTATTAAAAAAAGAGAAGAGGTTCATCAAACGATTCAGCGTTTAATTCAGTTAGAAGAACGTTTGAATAAGGAACTGGAAATTATTCAATATGTCAATGCGCCAATGGATGTTCACCTAAAATTTCTAACAAAGAGAACGATTTTATTCATTCGCAAAAGGGCAGGCGGCACCCCACAAGATTTTATGCTCCGTTTTGCTGAATTGAATCATCTCTTAAAAAAGAAAAGCTTACTGCCCTCGGGTCCGATTAAAGCGATTTATTATGATGATTACCGACAGTATGACTTTCGCAACGCTGACATTGAAGTTGCGGTGGAAATACAGCATGAAGATTCGCAGGACGCCAATATTCGTGAATTTGGCGGAGAATGGGTAGTATCGGCACTCCATCACGGTGCTTATGAAAAAGAACCGCAAACCTACAAAGAGATGCTGGATTGGATGAAGCTAAATGGATATGAAATCAATGGAGCAGCCATTGAAAATTATTTGGTAGACCATTCATTGACATCTAATATTGATGAATTTGTAACGGAATTGATGATTCCTGTAAAAAAGATTTGACTCTACATATACTGTAGGGTTTAAACTTTAAATAAGAAAAGAAAGCAGGGATGAAGGATGAAAATGAAAACATGCATGTTAGTAGTGAAAGATATGGAAAAAGCAAAAGCTTTTTATACAAAGGTGATTGGACTGCGAGCATTGGTAGATTTAGGTGAGCATGTTGTATTAAGCGGCGGCTTAGCATTGCAGACGGAAGAAAGCTGGAAAGGTTTCATCAATCAGGAAGTCACTTATCAGGGAAAGGATACAGAAATTTATTTTGAAGAAGATCAGTTTGATGACTGCTTGGAAAAGCTTCAGGGAATGGATGGAATTCACTATGTACATCCGCTAATGGAATGTGATTGGGGACAGCGGGTTATTCGCTTCTATGATCCGGATGGACATATCATAGAGGTCGGTGAAAATATGAAAACAGTATGCCAGCGATTTGTTGCTATGGGACTAAGTGATGAAGAGATAGCGGAAAGAATGAGTATTCCGTTGCGAGCAGTTAAAAACTATAAACGTTAATGATTATATGGTCAATAAAAGAGAATTGACCATTTTTATGTCTAAGGATGGAAAAACAAGGTAAAATCATGCTAAAATGAAACAAGAGGTGAACGATGATGGATAGATTATTAGATGATGAACCCTTGGCAGCACGATTACGACCGGATACATTAGAAGAATATGTAGGACAAAAACATCTTTTAAACAAAGATGGTATTCTCTATCGCTTGATTGAGAATGACAAAGTTCCTTCGATGATCTTTTGGGGACCGCCGGGGGTGGGGAAAACAACACTGGCTAGAATCATAGCTCATAAAACAGAAGCTCGGTTTATTGATTTTAGTGCAGTCACAAGCGGTATTAAAGAAATCAAGCAAGTGATGGCAGAAGCGGATAAAGAACGCATGTACGGCAGAAAAACTATTGTATTTGTTGATGAAATTCATCGCTTTAATAAAGCACAGCAAGATGCCTTTTTGCCGTTTGTTGAAAAAGGAAGCATTATATTAATTGGGGCAACGACAGAAAACCCCTCATTTGAAGTAAACTCTGCGTTATTATCCCGTTGTAAAGTTTTCGTGTTAAAATCATTGACAACAAAAGATTTGGTGGAGTTATTAAAACAAGCTCTGAAAAGTCCCAAAGGATATGGAAATACAGTAATTGAAGTAACTGATGCTATTTTGAATATGATTGCCGGGTTTGCTAATGGGGATGCTCGTGTTTCTTTAAATACTCTGGAAATGCTTGTTTTAAATGCCGAAAAGAAAGACGATCATTTAATAATCCATGAAAAAAGCGTAGAACAGTGCATTAATCAAAAATCATTGCTTTATGATAAAAATGGAGAAGAACATTATAATATTATTTCTGCTTTACATAAATCCATGCGCAACAGTGATGTGAATGCAGCTATTTATTGGTTAAGCCGAATGCTGGAAGCGGGAGAGGATCCCCTCTATGTAGCAAGGCGATTAATCCGTTTTGCCAGTGAAGATATCGGCATGGCAGATAGCCGGGCTTTAGAGATAACGGTTGCCTGCTACCAAGCTTGTCATTTTAATGGAATGCCGGAATGTAATGTAAATTTAACGCATGCAGTCACCTATCTGTCTTTAGCTCCTAAATCAAACGCTTTATACAAGGCTTATGAAATGGCAAAAAAGGATGCTTTGACAACATTGGCTGAACCAGTACCTTTGATAATTCGTAACGCTCCAACAAAGCTCATGGCAGATCTTGAATATGGGAAAGGGTACCAATATGCTCATGATACTAAAGAAAAGATCACTAATATGGATTGTCTGCCTGAAAAGCTGTTGGATCGCCATTATTATCAGCCTACAATGCAGGGAACAGAAAGTAAAGTGAGTGAACGTTTAAAACAAATAGAAGCATGGAAAAAAGCCCATCGTCAAAAGTAGATTCTAAGAATACTTAGAATCTTTTTGCTTAATAGGCATATCTTGGTAATAGTTGTATTAACGTAACAATGATGTTATAATCAAGGCAATATTAGATGTCGATATTTGTCAATAAGAATAGGGGAAACACTTATGGAAAATAGTATGAGGAAGCAAAAGGAAAAAACGGAAAAGATTTTTGCACAGGGGTTTTGTTATGATAAACTTTTCTTTGTTTTTTTAATTGGCGGTATTGCAGGAACTTATTATGAAGAAATTCTTCATTTTATAAAAGTGCTGATTAAATACGGCAGAGTTGAATGGGTTGCCCGTCAAGGAGTGATCTACGGTCCTTTTAATCCGGTTTATGCGATTGGCTTATTGTTAATGGTGGTCTGTTTGAGCCGTAAACCTAAAAAATGGTATATTACTTTATTTCATGGGGCGTTGATTGGCGGTGGCTTTGAATATCTGCTGAGCTTTTTGCAGGAAAAAGTTGTTGGCAGCACATCATGGGATTATTCCCATCATTTCTTAAACATCAATGGAAGAACTACCTTGCCTTTCATGCTGTTTTGGGGCTTGCTTTCTTTAATCTTCGTTTATTATATTTATCCTCCTTTATCAAGCTGGATTGAGAAGATCCCCTATTCTTTGGGAAAATCACTGACTCTGATTTTATCGATTTTTTTAGTATTTGATATGGCGATATCTTTAGCGGCAGTAGTTAGACAAAATTTAAGACGGAGCAATATTCCGCCATATTCGATAATTGGGCGCTATTGTGACAGTGTGTATCCCGATGAATTTTTAGAACAGGTATTTCCAAATATGGTGTATAAAGACTAACAAGCGAAAGCTTGTTTTTAATATATTTTTATAACAGAGCTTGTCTAGTGTGAATAATAAAAAGATGATCTCATTTACTGAGGTCATCTCATAATTTTTTTGACTAGCTGATATAATTTTTTAGAATAGGGCGGATATAAAGAGACAATATCCTTTTTTAGGAAGCGATGGTGAATGGTCTGCTTATGAGAAAACGTGATAAAACTGTCTTTACCGTGATACTGCCCGATTCCGGAAGTTCCGACTCCGCCAAAAGGAACCTTGTGTGAGATGAGATGGTTGATTGTATCATTGACACACCCGCCGCCAAATGCAATGCGGCATTGCAGATCATGAATATGCTGCGGATCCTTAGAAAAAATATAAAAGGCTAAGGGATTAGGATGCTTTTCAATCTTAGGAACAATTTCAGAAAAATCCCGGTACGTCAGCATAGGTAAAATGGGACCGAAAATTTCTTCTTCCATATAGGCTGATTTATTTCCATCCACAAGTGTCAGTTCAATCTGTAAATGCACTTTATCATAGGCTCCGCCACTGTAAATGATTGAAGTGCTTAGAGGTTGAATCAGACGTTCAAAATGGTGCAGGTTAACGATTTTGGCCATATGTTCCTTAAACATACTGGCATAAACTGACCATGCATCAATAAAAGCTTCTTTTTGACTTTCGTGAATAATAAGGTAGTCAGGAGCAATACAGGTCTGTCCGGCATTCAACGCTTTTCCCCATACGATTTTTTTGGCAGCATCTTCCACATCAGCAGTTTCATCGATCACTACCGGACTTTTCCCGCCTAATTCTAATGTGACTGGAATCAGACGGTCGCCGGCAGCTTTCATGATGCTTTTTCCAACTGGAATGCTTCCGGTAAAGAAAATATGCTGAATAGGGCTGTGTGTCAAAGCAATCGTCACTTCTTTATCTCCGTTAATACAGGTGATATAGCGTTCTTCAAAATTTTCTTGAAGCAGTTTTGCCAATAAATTTGCTGTATGAGGGGTATTTTCAGAAGGCTTTACAATACAGGTGTTTCCCGCCGCAATTGCTCCGATCAAGGGCTCAATCACAAGTTGGAACGGATAGTTAAAGGGACCGATAATCAAGCTGATTCCGTAAGGTACATAGGTGACTGTATCATAACTGCCAAATAAAAAAACAGGAGGTATATGTTTTTTAGGCTTCATCCATCTTTTTAAGTGTTTAAGCGTATAAGTGATGCTGTTTAGGACAAAGCCTATTTCGGTAGAGTATGCTTCGAATGCGGGTTTTCCTAAATCCTGATATAAAGCTTCTTCAATTTTTTCGGTATTCTCAAAAATGGCTTTATACAAAGTCTCTAACTGTTTTTTTCTAAAAAGATAAGACTTCGTTGCCTGAGATTGAAAATATTCTTTTTGTAAAGCAATGATTTTATCGATGTCTTGCATAAGTAAACTCCTTTTTTAATATTATAGCATATCTCATCTATACAATTAAACGAATAAAAGTTATAATAGAGACATGCGAAAGGGAGGATAATATGACAATATTTGACATTACGAATAAATCAAAAGCCTTAGAAAGTTTAGCGACATTCCTTCATAAGGATATTGAAGAGATCAATCGATATATGGAACATCATATTCATGATTATGATGCGGCTAAATTACTTGAAACATTAAATGTTGATCATAGCACACTGCCTTTTGATGCTGTGCAGTTAGTGGGGATGCATGTGACCTCCAACGATGATCAATGTGCCTTTATCAAGCAGCATGGGTTATCTAATTTATATGCCGTATTATCTACTCAAAACAGTTTAACGACTTATTTAAAAGAACATCAGGTTGTATTCGAGCTTTTAGATAAGAAAATCAGCTATCATGGAAAGCGAGAGTCTTTGGAAGAACCAAAATTTCAGCGATTAAAAGAAAAAATCTATGATGATCTGTCTACTCATGTCTATTTACGAGTGGGAGATTTCGGCTATTATTCAGCTAAAAACCAAATTCGTCCGGAGATTCTGACGTTACTGGCAGAAATTTATAATGATGATGATTTGTTGTCTTACTGGGATATTGATCATCAAACATACTTAATTAAGTTTACTGAAGATTTAAGCAATTTCGATTTAGCGAGCTTAGCGCCTTCTCAAAATAGAGAAGATGTTCTCTTACAGCTGGTTTATTATGCAATGGATGTCATTGCTTTAAATGAACATGTAGAATTATGGTGTCAGTTAAAAACCGGGTATCGTGTTCCGCCGCAAAATATTATTGATATTCACGACTTTTACAACAACTAGCTTCTAGTTGTTTTTATTTATAAAAGTCTAAATGAATCTGGAACTGAATCCGCAAGTAAAATATAGATATAAGTGAATGAAGCATGAAAGAATTAGCGGAAGTTAATTTATCAAGGGTGACTTTATTGTTTGAAACGAATATCTATGCAGTACTTGTCTAAAGCGCATCGATACTTTATACTAAAAATATAAACATTAAAACAGGAGGGGTGAAGATGGGGGGGGAGATAAATTTAGAAGGAAAAAGCAGCAGATCGTTATTTATAATTATTTGGAAGAAGAGTTAAACGAATATGAAGCTTATATCGAAAAAGCTTTAGGTGGATATGATGAAGTGTTTCATGAAATCGTATCTCCGGATATTCACTTATATATCATGGTTGTGCCACCAACGAATACACACCCTTACTACAAATTAGTCACGATGGGAATGGGAGCTTATACGATGGCGGTTCCAGAAGATTTAAGGACATCCTCGTTAGAGCATATGGGAAATAATTATTCATAACAAAAAGTCCTACACTTTTGAATTACCGCCAATTTGGGGTGCTTCATTTTAGTAGGATTCTTTCTATTTAGAGAGCTCGTTTTGTAAATTAGAGTAAAGCTGCTTTGTATCCTGAATATTCTTTGCGTTGATGACAACGAATCCCTGTTTTGTTTTAAGAACAATATAATCATGACAGTCAGCATAAGAGTAAAGCATGTAATCACCATATAAGTCATTTCTAAAATGTCCGGCCTGAAGTTTAGCGCTGCCAACACCATTTGTACGTTTGCCTAGAGGGATATTGCTCACGTAATCGATTTCTTCAATGTCTTGAAATTGAACGGTGGTAGATGAAGTAAATGAAGCATCTGCAATCAATGATTGATCATTCACCTTGATCGTGATGCTGCCGGTAAAAAGCATGATTAGGACAGCAGCACAGACAATTGCTGTTATTACAATAGAGGCAATTGTTGAAGCTTTCGAATTTTGTTTAGAAGTCGAGAGAGCTGTCACATCTTTATTTTTACAGATTGTGTTACTTGCGATCAATAAAGCAATAACAACCAAAACAATTCCGACGGGCAATATTTTCATCGCCGCCTCTTCAAAGAAGATACTTAAAAGCAGCAAGAGAGTTATGATGGCAGAGCCAATGCCAAACACCTGATTTAATTTCTTTTCATCATACTGTGTCTTTTCTTCAGCACTGGCAGTGTTATAGCCGGCAATTAAAAAGCCACCTTTGCCAAGTAAAAAAACAATCGTCATGATACCAAAAAGAACCAGCAGAAACCATAATATGAACATAATTCATTCCTCCTATATGATGTAGAACATCAGCTAAGCAAGGCAGCTTCTTATGCCTCACTGTTTTCTATACTATTATTATATACTCAATCCCTGCTTTTGTAATCTAGCAGCGAATACTTCCGAAAGCTTTTTATGTTATCTATCGAAAATAGTATTGTATTATTTTGCCTCATGACGATATCAAAAGAATATTTTATCGAATTTAACAAAATCTTAACATTTCTTGTTGATTAAAAAATAAATGAGCGTATAATTTTTACATGTTTAGGGGGAAAAGATATGTTTAGTAAGCAAGATTTAAAAAGATTAATTTTTCCGCTGATCATCGAACAGGTACTCGCCATGACGATCGGGATGGCGGATACTATGATGGTATCTTCTTGTGGAGAAGCAGCGGTTTCAGGAATATCGCTAGTCGATACGATTAATATTTTATTAATTAATATATTTTCAGCCCTTGCGACAGGGGGAGCCGTTGTTGCAAGTCAATATTTAGGTAAAAAGGATCATGATAATGCCAATAAGGCAGCCAAGCAGTTAGTGTTTGTAACCGGTGCGCTAGCACTAATCGTAATGATTGTCTGCTTGCTGGTGAAAGGTCCGTTATTAGCTTTGATCTTTAATATAGATGGGGAAGTGATGAGTAATGCGCAGATTTACTTTACAGTCTCTGCTATTTCTTATCCGTTTATTGCCCTATACAATGCCGGTGCAGCATTATTTAGATCTATGGGGAACTCTAAAATTTCCATGTATAACTCAGTCATTATGAACATGCTGAATATTATTGGAAATGCGATTTTAATTTTTGTTTTCAACATGGGTGTTTTAGGAGCGGCGGTAGCAACCTTATTTTCTCGTGTAGTTGGTTCAATGACGATGCTATGGATGCTCAGAAATGAATCCTTAATGATCAATGTCCGTCAGTATTTTCATTTCAAATTTGATTTTGGTATGATTAAAACGATTTTGAAAATCGGAGTGCCTAACGGTTTGGAAAACGGAATGTTCCAGATTGGTAAAATCTTAGTTGCCGGAGTCGTGGCTTCATTTGGTACGGTAGCGATTGCCGCTAATGCAGTTGCCAACAACATTGCCGGATTAGAAATCATTCCCGGTGCAGCGATGGGACTAGCTATTGTAACTGTTGTCGGACAATGTGTCGGTGCAGAAGATTATAAACAGGCAGAGCATTACTCTAAGTATCTAATGAAGATTACCTTTATTTCGATGTTAGCCTTAAATGTTGTGATTTTGGCTTTATGTAAACCAATTTTAGGATTATACAGTCTGTCACCGGAAACAACGGCAACGGCTTTTGAATTATTAGTGTTACATACAGTTTTTGCAATCTTAGTTTGGCCAATCGCATTTACATTGCCAAATGTCTTCCGTGCGGCAAACGATGCAAAATTTACAATGTCTATTTCTATTTTTTCAATGTGGGCATTTAGAATCTGTGCCTGTTTAGTCTTAGCTTATGTTTTCCATATGGGAGTCATGGGAGTATGGATCGCTATGATTTTAGACTGGTGCTTTAGATCGCTGTGTTTTATTTGGCGTTGGAAAAGCGGCAAGTGGAAACATAAAAAACTTATTTAAAAAAATCGCCTTGGTCTTGCAAGGCGATTTTTTATATTGAAATACAATAAATCTTAAATTTTTTCTATTCTCCTTCATATAATGTATTAGATAAATGGAGGGAACTATGAAAGAGATTAATATTATAAACTTAGATCAAAATGAAACAACTTTATTACCGCATTGCTACAACATCGGCTTTACTCACTTTTCTTCATTAAACTATCCGCACTATGCCTTGGATGGAGTTATCAGTTTTGCTGGAAGCCTAATTGAATTTAAAGAGAAGATCCTGGTTGACCGCAATATTCCCAGCCTGTTGCTGCAGGATTTATTGTTTATACTAAATGAAGAAGAGGTTACTTATACACTGCATTCAGAAGCAGTCGATTTCACTACCGGCAAAATAACATCCGGAAAAATGTTGACTTTAAGTATGGAAGAATTTGATTTTGATATTTATGCGATCTATTCAATCAGTATTGGAATATCAAAATCTAATTTTGATAAATTTCTAAAACAATTACCGACAGTATTTAAAATGAGAATTATGGAAGAAAACGAAGACCAAATGATTCTATTATTAAATATGGGAGATTATGATTTGAAAAAAAGTATCGCGATGCTTAAACAACATTGCGAATGATGCTATAATGAATAGGGTGATGAAAAATGAATGGCGGCATTATAGAAATCGATATACATGGTATGAATCAATATCAGGCAAAGACACTTATTGATTCACAACTAAAAAAAGCGAAAACGAACGTGTATCGTTTACGCATCATTCACGGTTTTCATCAAGGGGATGCTTTAAGAAGAATGGTTCGACAGACGTATCGCCATCATCCTAAGGTCATTAAAATAGAAATAGGACTAAATCCGGGAATAACGGATCTAGTCCTAAGAAATATTATTTAACGAAATCAAAGTCAGATAATTTCAACTGATTAATGGGAGCTTCCTTTTCGACGATCAGACGCTTGGCTTGATTGATCATGGCTTGCTCAATTAAATTTCGTGCCATACGACCGTTTCCGCTTCTTTGTGAATCGGTCTTTTGTTTTTCTTCATAATAATTAAGCAGTGGCAACAGACATTCTTCATCAATCTGATAATCTTTTGAAGTCGCAATATTCAAGGTAATATCCAACAGTTCCTGAGCAGTGTAATCCGGAAACTCAATAATATTTGGAAAACGTGATTTTAATCCGGAATTGGCTTCCAAAAATTCACTCATTTCTTTTGTATAGCCGGCTAATATGACAATTAGCTGCTCACGGTAGTCTTCCATACATTTTACTAGCGTATCAATCGCTTCTAAACCAAAAGAATCTTCTTTTCCGCGGTATAATGAGTAAGCCTCATCAATGAACAAGACACCACCAAGCGCCGATTCAACAACCTGTTTGGTAAGCGGTGCGGTATGACCGACATAACGTCCAACTAAATCACCGCGACTGACTTCTACTAATTGACCGCTTTCTAAAATACCGATCGCTTTTAAATATCTTGAAACGATGCGGGCAATCGTGGTTTTTCCGGTCCCGGGATTTCCGGTAAAGATCATATGCTTAGAAATGTCCGATGTTTTAAAACCACTTTGTTCTCTTAGCTTCATGATTTCATAATGATCTTTTAAAGAAAGAATATATTCTTTGATTTCTTTTAAACCGATGATTGTATCAAGCTCATCAATAACCTGCTGCAACTCTAAATTACTTTGGTTAGGTAAAAGGTGATCTAGTGGATAAACGATTTCATCAACTAAAACAGACATATCGCTCTGTATAGTGACTTTTTCAATCGAACGTGTTTCCTGAAGCTTCAATTCTACTAATCCCTGATACAATTTATCGTATTGATATTGTATTGACTCGATCCCTTGCTGGGAGTCATATTTTTTTAATACGGTATTCTCCAATTTAGGATCGACATTGACATCAATCTGCAATTGATTTAGACAGCGCTGAATAAAAGCAGCTTGCTGCTGTGCAGTGATTTCGACCACTTCTTCTTCACTAAAAGCATTCGTTTCACATATATCACCAAATAATTGAATAAATTTAGTCCCAAGCTTTGCAGTCAGCTGACTTAAAGACTGATCAGAGACGAAAACCAAATATTGCTGGTTCGCTTCCAAGCTGCCAATTGAATCACTTGACAGCACATTGGTGCTTTCTACTAATTGATGATTATTTAAAATATAGCGTTTATTTAATGTGATTTTCCCCGTTTTTAATAATTGAGTAATCATTGATAGATATCCTGTAAAGCATTGCTCAAAATTTAAGAAAACTAAAATACTGTCGCTTTTAGAAAGAAGGGCAAAGAGATCTTGCAAAAAGAGCTTTTCTTCTCCTTGTGAGGGGTAAAGAGACAAATCCATGATATGAAGATTCTTGCTTTTTACTTCTCCTAAAAGATAAAGCAGTTCATTTGATTTATCTAATACTAACTGCTTTCCCGTTCCTTGTTTTCCTAAAACTAAAATATTATTCTTAATCTTTCCAATTCGATTTCCGGCGACTTTCGCTCTTTTAAAAGCAATGACAAGCTGATGGATAAAGCGATCTTGACCGATCATGATTTCCTTAAGCTTTATTTCAAGATCACTAAAATCAATCTCTTTTGGCGTTTCTTCTAACATATCTTCTTTTAAATTCTTTTGCAGCTTATCCATTTGTTTGCTGGTATTTTTCATCATCTGGCGGCTATTTTCTTTGATCAGCTGATCCATCTGTTTACTCATCTGTTCTAGCTCACTGACTAAATCTCCACTTTTTTTATGTTCTTTTTCCATTTTTTCCAATGTTTTTTTCGTCCCAAATACACTGTTGAGAAGGTCATCAAATTTCTTGTCCATATCCTCATCTCCTAGTGGTATCCTACCATAAATTGAATATTCTCACAAGCACATAGATTTTAAAAGGAAAAATATGTATAATGGAGAAAAGAGGTGGATGCATGGAAACAGTAAGATGTTCAATTCGGGAAATGGTAGAGTTCATCAGTCGCAGCGGACATATCATTACAGAAATTTCAGCGAACAACCGAGCGGTGGAAGGGACTCGCATCCATCAGCTTATTCAAAAACAGCAAGGGGAATCTTATCATGCTGAAGTAGCACTGAATTATGAATTTGAGTATGAAGGGTTTTTATATATTCTTCAAGGCAGGATGGATGGACTGATTATTTTAGAGGATGAAGTCTGCATTGATGAAATTAAATCTGTGACGTATCCATTAGATGATTTAGATCTCGATCATGTCAATCAGCGCCATTTTCATCAATTGATGTGTTATGCCTATATCTATTGTGTTCAAAATGATTTAAAGGAAATAGATTGTCAGCTGACGTATTATGATGTGAATAATAAAGATCAGAAAATATTAAAGGAGCATTTTTTATTTGATCAGATTGAATCGATCTTTTTTTCAATTGTCGGGCAGTATCATGCATTCGTTAAACTCTATTATGATTTCAAGCAAATTCGCGATCAATCCTTAAAAACCTTAGCTTTTCCTTACGATCATTATCGAAACGGTCAGCAGGAAATGATGAATGCAGTCTATTATACGATTAAAAATAAACAGAAGCTCTTTATCCATGCGGCAACCGGACTGGGGAAAACATTGGGAACGGTGTTTCCGGCTCTGAGAGCATTGCATCATGGGCATACTAACAAGATTATGTATCTGACAGCTAAAGCGATTACCCGCACTGTTGCCAAAGAGACACTAAGCCATCTTGAAAAAAACGGACTGATTTTAAGAACGGTGATCATTACGGCAAAAGATCAAATGTGTTTTCTCGAAGAACGCCATTGTCATCCGGATTATTGTCCCTATGCTAAGAATCATTATGATCGGGTAAATCAGGCAATGCTCGATATTATGGCTCATGCCAATACTTATGATAAAGAAAATATCCAAGAGTTTGCTTTAAAACATGAAGTTTGTCCCTTTGAATTTTCTTTAGATTTATTCTTGTTCAGTGATTTCTCAATTCTGGATTATAATTATGCTTTTGATCCCAGAGTCAATTTACAGCGTGCCTTCTATCCGGAAAGTAAACTGACAATGCTGGTTGATGAAGCACATAATTTAGTTGATCGTTCAAGAGATATGTATTCAAAAGCATTGTTTCACTCTCATATTCGTCAAGTAAAAACATTAATGTCAAATCGTTCAAAGAATGCTTATAAAGCTTTGATTGCTTTAGATGAAGCCATGCTTCAATTAAAAAACGATCTGGTTGACAGACCTTATATCGTAGATTATCAGCCGCCACTAGAAATAGCTAAACGTGTTGAAGGTTTTCTATGGGCAATGCAAAAGTATCTATCCGAAAATGGGGAACAAGAGCAAGAAATATTGGATTTGTATTTTGAATGCGTGGCTTTTATGAAAATCTATGAATTGTATCGTGAATCCTATGTCACTTATGCTATTGATGATGGCGATGTCATGCTGAAAATATACTGTATGGATCCAAGCAGCTTGCTTAGTGATTACTATAGTCAGGTACAAGCAGTGATCTTCTTTAGTGCCACCTTGCTTCCAATTCAATATTTTTACCGTATACTTGGGGGTAAAAAAGATGATTTTAAATTATATTATGATTCTCCGTTTGACAGTCAGAATCGTTTAGTTTTAGTGGGAAATGATGTTCAAGCAAAATATCGCCAACGCATCTATTCTTATGATAAAATCTGTCGGTACATCTCTGAGCTGGCAAAGGGAAAAACAGGAAATTATCTGATTTTCTTTTCCTCATATGAATATTTAAACCAAGTGTATCAGCGGTTTATGCCAAATAATGAGGTTTATGTGTATAAACAAGAAGGACAGATGAGCTTAGAAGATAAAAACATATTTCTTGATCATTTTAAAACAGTAAAAGACCGTTCACAGGTATTTTTCACAGTTCTGGGAGGTATGTTTTCAGAAGGGATTGATTTCAAAGGCGAGCAGCTGATCGGAACAATCATTGTCGGAGTAGGGCTGCCGCAGCTAGGATTGGAAAGAGATTTGATTAAAAGCTATTTTGAAAAAGACGGCTATGATTATGCTTATAAATATCCCGGAATGAACAAAGTACTTCAGGCAGCCGGGCGGGTGATTCGAACAAATCAGGATCGCGGAGTCATTTTACTGCTGGATGAACGCTATGCATCAAAAGAGTATACAAAAATGTTTCCACGTGAATGGAAACATCTTCAAAAAACGTCTGTTGACCATATTTCAAAACAATTAGAAACATTTTGGAACAGCGAAAACAAACAGTAACACTCACACTTATTGCATGACAGATAACTTTTGAAAATTAATACAGCCCTCTTTATTTAAATAGTGATAATAGGTGCTTTCATCATTTGCGGTATATTCGATGGTAGTTCCACCCTTGTCCAAAAAGAGGGTATTCTCGGTGGTGTCTTCATTATTCTGGGCATTTTCAATGTTAGTCCAACTGACATCCCAGTATAATCTGTTTTCTGCTGTGGTGTCACCATTCATAAATTTTCCTTCTAATTCTCAGTAGATTTGACTGGTAAGGTTCCAAGTTATAAGACAATTTCCCTTCAAACTGTTTAAGGTGTCTGTCATCTTGACGATTGATATTTGCATATTCAAGCTTGGTGATTTTAGGTGACTTTTGTGGATTCTCGTCGGGTTTATACTGAATGAAAAAATAAAGACGGACAGTATATTTCGAGGTCACTTGCAAATGATGAACCAACAATCCATAGTGGCTAGTGGAGTCATTATTGGCACGTTCGACCATCTCGTTTAAAATATCTGTCGGAATACTGGAATCTTGCGTGATGGTCTCAATATATTCTGAATGATTGTTATAGGCAATGAATTCAGTATAGTTAGGATCAGGCTGCAGCTGTTTTATTCTAAAATAAGCAGCCAAACAAATGAAACCAACGATGATTATTATAATAACAATCAAACTATGTTTGAAATGTTTCTTTTTCATAAAACATCACCTTCCTTACCTTTATTATACTTGAAAATAACGGATAGGGGAGAAATGTTTCTGATTTTGGTGCTTTTTCGAATGAAAATTAAGGAGAATTTTAAACCTTTCGAGAATCTTTAGTATTTATTCTATATTTTTGCATATTTTATAATGTATTCTTATATAAGAATAGGAGCGTGAAGGGAAATGACCTATCAGAACAACTGTCTTCAACTCAATGGAAAAGAAATTCAGTTTCCAAACAAAATCTATAATGTTATGATGAGTAAATCTTATATTTTTGTATTGTTAGGATTTGATTTAGATGTTCAGACTCATTGTAATATTTATTGTTTGAATCACGAAGGACAAGAACTGTGGAAAATAAAAAAACGCGAATCGAGTGGGGTTATTAAAAATATGAATAACGCTTATATCGGGCTAAGGATAACAGACGGTAAATATGCCGCAGTTAATTTTTATAATGAGATTGTTTATTTTAACCCGTTTAACGGTAAGATAATATAAAAAACGATGCACGTAATAATACAGCATCGTTTTTTAATTAGTTAGTAATTAAGGGTTTAGCGTAATGGAAGAATCATCTAAACGCAATCGACCGGAATCATGAATGTAGGTATCATGCTCATATAAGCCATCAATTACATATTGAATAATGGCAGACTCAGGATTTCTGGGTTCGATTTTATAAGAGGTACTGCCATTATTGTAAATATCTCCGTTTAAATCCCAAAAGAGAACGCTGTTAGATTCTAAATTGTAATAGAGACTGCCATGATACGACTTTGTTGACTGAGCATCCTCAAATTCTACTTCAGCGTAATCAACACTTATGATTTTGATAGGAGTTTGAGTATCGGGATCATTTTCAAACTGAATATAAAAGCAAAGTTGGAGACTGTAATGAGATGAGGTGGGAACATATTGGATGAGTTTGCCAAAATGCAAAGAAGTATCCGAGAAAGCAGTTTCAATTTTTGAATCTAATATTTCATCAGAGACATTTTGAGATAAGGCTTGAATATAGTCTGCAGTCTGATCAAAAATAATCAGTTCGTTGTCATTTCGATGAGCATTTTTTTGCATTGTGACTGCGTAAACACTCATGCCATAAATTGCTGTAAGGAGTACTAAACAGAAAATGATAATAGATTTAAAAAGTGATTTTTTCATTTGATTCACCTTCCTTATCTACATTATACTAAATAATAAGGATATATTTATAATCTTTCTGCTTTAGTAACAATAAAAGTGATGAGCTAATGTGCCTGCATCACTTTTTCGTTTAATTCACTCAAATATTCCCAGCGTTCCATTTTTTCTTCGAGGGTATTTTCAAGCATTTCCTGTTTTTTAGTGAGTTCTATTATTTTGGTGTAATCTTCATGAAAATCATTCATTTCCTTTTCGATTTCAGCTAATTGATTTTCTAAATTGCTGATTTCTGTTTCAATAGACTCAAATTCTTTCTTTTCCTGATATGTCATTTTAACGGTGCTGACTTTTTTTACGATTTTCTTTTTTGTTTCTTTTAAGGTTTCCTGCTGAATTGTCTTTTTTTCTAAGTAATCACTGAATCCACCCATATAACGCTGAATTATACCATCTTTTTCAAAAGCGAAAATTTGGTCAACGACACGATCTAAAAAGTAACGGTCATGGCTGACGGTGATGACAATCCCGCTGAACTGATCCAGAAAATCCTCCAGTACATTTAATGTAGGAATATCAAAATCGTTGGTCGGTTCGTCTAAGATCAGAACATTTGGTTGTTTAAGTAAAACAGTCAGCAGAAATAAGCGTCGTTTCTCTCCGCCGGAAAGACGATTTACAACTGTATATTGCTTTTCTTTTTCAAATAAGAATTGTTCTAAAAGCTGGGTGGCGCTTAATTGACCTTCACTGGTTTGAAAATGTTCGGCATAGTCACGAATGATATCGATCACTCGCTTGCTTTCATCGATGCCTTGAATCTCCTGCGAAAAATAGCCGATGTTGATCGTATCGCCTAAAATTACTTCGCCGGCAGTCGGCTGCTTAATTTGAGCGATAATATTCAGCAGGGTAGATTTGCCAATACCATTGGCACCGATGATGCCAACGCGGTCATGACGTAAAAATAAATAAGAAAAATGATCGATTAGCAAACGGTTATCTAATTGATAAGTAATATCTTTTAGTTCGATAGTTTTAGAGCCAAGACGGCTGGCAATGGAAGAAAGATCAAATTCCTTATCCTGTGAAACAGAAGCAACCTGTGATAATTTTTCAAAACGATCCAATCTGCTTTTGCTTTTGGTAGAACGTGCCTGTACACCGGCGCGCACCCATTCGAGTTCTTTTTTCAAAAACTGCTGACGTTTATGGTCGCTGGCAATCTGTTGTGCCTGAGTCAGTTCCTTTTGTTCGAGATAGGCAGAATAGTTGGCTTGATAAGTAAATAAGCCGCAACGATCGATCTCGATCATTTTATTGCAGACACGCTCTAAAAAATAACGGTCATGAGTAACCATGGCGATGGCACCTGTATATTTTATTAAATATTTTTCCAGCCATAAGATCATATCTTGGTCTAAATGGTTCGTTGGTTCATCTAAAAGCAAAAGATCACTAGGCAAAAGCAAAGCAAGTGCTAAAGCAACACGTTTTTTCTGTCCGCCGGATAATTGGGTGATCTGCTGATCATAGTCATGGATGCCTAATTTAGATAAAATTGCTTTGATTTCATAGTCATTGACTTTGTCTTTTTCTTTTAATTGACTGCTGATAAAGCTGAAGCATGTTTGACCATCAAGAAAATCAGGCATTTGTTTTAAATAACTGATCTTTATATTTCCGCCAGTAATATAATCGCCGCTGTCCATCTGTTCAATTCCGGCAATGATTTTTAATAACGTTGATTTACCGGCACCGTTTTTGCCGATGATCCCGATCTTATCTTGATCATTAATGATCATCTGAGCATCTTTTAAGATGTGTCGGTCAGCATGGCGTTTGTTTAAGTTTTTTATTGTGATTAGCATAAGATCCTCCTAATGAAGACTTGATTTCTTCCCTGATTTTATCATAAAAGCAAAGCAGGGTACAACTGAATGTTTCATATAATAAAAAGGTGCTAAGCACCTTAAACTTTAAGATTAACCCAATTTCCTTTTCGATAGCGCATTCGGGAAGCAAAATAACGAATCAGCTGATCTAAGAAAAGAGACAGCCATGCTCCAATCAATCCCAGTCCTAATGGGAACGCTAATAAATAGGTTAAGACCGGACGCACTGCTGTGACACTGATTAAAGAAATCATCGCAGTAAATTTAACGTCACCGGCACTTCGCAGACAACCAAAAGTAATCACCTGAGTGATCTGGAAGACAACAGTTAAGACGATGATAAAGACAATGTTGCCACCCGTTTGAATAATGATCGGATCATTGGTAAATAGTCCTAAAATTTGATAGCGGCAGACAATCAGAAAGGTACCTACCAAAACAGCAGCGACTTTCCCAAGCTTTTGCGTGGACGTGCTGTATATTTTTGCCATATCTTTTCGTTTTGCTCCCAAGCTTTGACCGACTAAAGAAGAAGTCGCAACAGAAAGTCCGTCTCCAAATGAGAAAGAGAGATTAATGATGTTCATACAGACCTGATGAGTAGCAAAAGCAATGGTTCCCAATGTAGCCACAGTCTTTGAATAAAGGAAGAAACCAATACGCATAAAGACTTGTTCAACGAAAGAAGAAGAGGTGATAAAGTAAAGGTCATGCAGTGTTTTCTTATCAAAACGCCAGCTCTGATGCGAAGAAAAATGCAGAAACTCATCTTGATGACGCAGTGACATAAATGACATGACACAAGCTACTATATTCCCTAATGAGGTCGCAATGGCAGCACCGGCTACTCCCAGCTTAGGGAAAAAACCAATCCCGTTGATAAGCAAGAAGTTAAAAATCAAATTGACGACGTTTGCGGTTAGGTTTGTCCTCATGGAAATCTTGGTATTTCCACACCCCTTTTGTGCGGCATTGATCGTTAAGGACATACTGTAAAAAATATTCCCAACCATAATGAGTTTAAAGTAAGTTGCTGCCATATCGACATATTCATCATTTGCTCCGGCAAGATAGAGGATATCTTTTGCCCAGATGATGCCAGCAATGGACAGAACTAAAGCGGCACCGATACAGATCATCAGAGCTTGTCTCAGACAGCGGTTTGCTGCCTCTTTATCCTGCTCGCCTTTTCTTCGCGAAACAACAACGGTAACCCCAACATTCAAAGACAAGATCACCGCTAAAATAATAAACTTCGGCTGATTAGTAATCCCGACAGATGCAATAGCATCTGCACCGATG
Source organism: Beduini sp. (assembly GCF_047239305.1). NCBI lineage: Bacteria > Bacillati > Bacillota > Erysipelotrichia > Erysipelotrichales > Erysipelotrichaceae > Beduini > Beduini sp. The sequence continues at coordinate 485,690 of NZ_JBKTEM010000001.1, read as the reverse complement.
GACCCCACCATAATCATGTCGACAGAAGAAATGAGCGAAATCAAAACGGCTTCCAGCGTAGAAGGCCAGGCAACACCTAAGGTCTTTTTATAAATTTCTTTATCGCTGGGGATTTCACCTTGTATTTCGTCTTTCGATACATGTGATCTTACAGAAAAAAATTGACTTAGTTTCATAATAATTCCCCCATATAAAGATTAGTCTAATATAGAAAGTTTGGATAAAACGTTTTTTTCATAAATTAAAAATAGTGAAACGTTTAAATAGGGTTGAATGTATAGTTTAGATTAGGTAGAATGTCTAATAAAGGAGAAGGATTATGCAAGAAAACTATCAAGAATATATTCAAATATTAAAAGAGGAACTTGTTCCGGCAATGGGATGTACAGAACCGATTGCGATTGCCTATGCCTGCGCAAAAGCAAAAGATATACTGGGACAGCTGCCAACACGTCTGGTTGTTAGATGCAGTGGGAATATCGTTAAAAATGCAAAGTGTGTGACTGTGCCAAATACCGGGCATTTAGTAGGGATTGAAGCAAGTGCAATTATCGGAGTACTGGCAGGAGATGCTTCAAAACGTTTAGAGGTTATCAATACGGTAAACAAGGAGCAGATCAGCAAAGCAAAACAACTGCTGAATACAGATTACTGCAAAGTAGAGCTGCTGGAATCTTTGACTCCTTTACATATACAGGTGTTTGCGACAGCGGGGGAACACGAAGCGTTTGTGGAAATTAAAGATACACATACGAATATCACTAAAATCACTAAGGATAAAGAAGTATTATTTGAAACAAAGCAGGAAGAAAGCAAATATTTAGGAGTACTGGCAGATCGTTCGGTTTTAAATATATGTGGTATCTTTGAATTTGCGAATACGGTAAAGATTGAAGATGTTCAGGAAATGCTTGATAAGCAGATTTCATATAATATGGCAATTGCAAAAGAGGGATTAAAAGGTGGATATGGCGTAGGCATCGGGAAGATGCTGATGGAAAACTATCCAGATAAAGATGTCTTAACATTGATGAAGGCATATACTGCATCAGCTTCTGAAGCCCGTATGTCAGGCTGTTCACTGCCTGTTGTCACAAATTCGGGGAGTGGAAATCAAGGGATTACTTCTTCAGTTCCGATTATTGTGTATGCTCAGTATCATCAAATGAGTGCAGAACAGTTATATCGTGGTTTAGTATTTTCTAACTTAGTGACGATTCATCAAAAAACGGGGATCGGGCGTTTATCTGCATTTTGCGGTGCAGTCTGTGCAGGCTGTGCCAGCGGGGCAGGGATCACTTATTTATCCGGCGGAACATTGGCACAAATCGATATGACCATCCGCAATACACTGGCAAATATTCCGGGAATCGTTTGTGATGGGGCGAAGGCATCTTGTGCAGTAAAGATTGCTACGGCGATTGATGCCGCGATGATGGCACATTATCTGGCAATGAAAAACTGTGCTTATAATACGTGTGACGGCATTTTAAAAGAATCGATTGAAAATACGATCCAGGCGATCGGCAGAATCGGAAAAGAAGGAATGAAAGTCACCGATCACGAAATTTTAGAGATCATGCTTGAAAAATAGCGTGATCTTTTTTTAGTATTTTTTCTTAATCTTTTGTCTATGTATTAATGGAGGAGATTATGAAAGAAAACATTACATTAACCGCATTAAATGCACATTTACAGCAAAATATTACCGATATCCAAACATTGAAGGTGTTTGCCGACTTAGAAATTATCAAAGAAGATAAAGATTTTTTATTTATGTATGAAATAAAAATCGGAGCAGAAGAAACAGATCCGGCGATCTTCATTTCAATGTTGTATCGCATTCATGAAAACGGAGTAATGAACTCTGAAAAAGTCAAATATTACTTGTACGAAATACATCCATATTTATTAGAGCTTATAGGCTGTTTATTAAGGCAGTGTCTGCAATTTTAAATGCACATGCCCTTTATCGACGCATATAAATAGATGAAAGGGGGAATAAAATGAAAGGTTATATATTGAATGATGATCAGCGTTTATCGTATACAGAAATGGAATTAATTAAAAAAGGCTGTACACTGTATGAAACGCTGACATGGGCAAAAGAATTAGATTTTGTATTGCTTGGATTTAACGGATTGAATGAATCCTTGAAAGGAACCAGCCATGGCTATTACTGCCACTTAGATGAAACATTTTTTGAAAAGCTGGATCCTAAGACGATTATTTATACAGGAAAAAACAACTCGGTATTAAATAAACTGCAGGAAAAATATCATTTTTCTTTAATCACCTTGATGAAAGAAGAAGAGATTATCAATAAAAATGCTGTCTTAACAGCAGAAGGCACCATCAGTGAAATTATCCAAAAAAGACCATATACTTTAGAAAATTCAACAACATGCGTCATCGGTTACGGACATTGCGGAAAGAGTATTGCCAACAAATTATCGGCATTGCAGTCCGCTATTTTAGTGATTGAAAAAGATCCGGATGCCATCGAAGCGGCACTTAAGGACGGCTTTGAGATCATCAGTGAAGATGACTTGCTGAAACGACCGATCGATATCATCGTGAATACCGCACCCCACGAAGCAATGCAGGAAGACACTGTAAAGAACTTAGATAAATCAATCTATCTATTTGATATTTCTTCTTTCCCATATGGCTACCATCATGAGTGTGCCAGTCATTTGCACGATTATATTTTGCCGGGTTTGCCTAGCCAGTACGGTTATAAGGAAGCAGGTAAGATGATCGCTGATTTTATTTATAGGAGGGGAACAGAATGTTAGCAGGAAAGAAAATCGGAATCGGAATGAGTGGATCTTTTTGTTCACTGGAAGCATCACTAAAAGCGATTCGTGCTTTAAAAGAAACCGGAGCCGATCTATACTGCATCATGAGCGGCATGGTCTATGAAGAAGACAGTCGTTTTATGGATGCGAAAGATGTCAGAGAGCAAATGGAGGAAATCACCGGTCATAAAATTGTGACAACAATTCAGGAAGCGGAACAATTCGGACCAAAAGATCCGTTAGATCTGATTGTCGTTTTGCCTTGCAGTGCGAATACTATGGCAAAACTTGCCAACGGCTTGTGCGATAATGCTTTAGTCATGGCGATTAAAGCAACATTAAGAAATCTGCATCCAGTCGTATTAGGAATTTTTACCAATGATGCATTAGGGAACAGCGGAACCAATATTATGAAACTGATGAACACGAAACATATCTTCTTTATTCCATTTGGTCAAGATGACCCGGTTAAAAAACCAAACAGCATGGTGTGCGATCCAAACCAGTTAGTGCCAACTTGCATCAGCGCATTAAATAACGAACAATATCAGCCTGTTATTATTTCATTTTAAATGAAAGCTATTTATACGGCACTGATCACACCATTTGACCAGCAAGGTCAGATTGATTTTAACGGATTGGAAAATGTTATCGCTAAATTGATTCGTGAAGGAGAAAGGGGCTTCGTTGTCTGTGGAACCACAGCCGAAGCGCCTACTTTAAGTTTGTCAGAAAAAGAACAGATATTAGATTTTGTGATTCGCCATGCAAAAGACTGCTCGATCATTATGGGGATTTCCGGAAATGATACAGCAGAAGTACTGAAACAATTAAAATATTTTGAAAATAAAGATGTAGATGCTTTAATGGTTGTAGTACCTTATTATAATAAGCCGTCACAAGTAGGACTGTTTAAACACTTTGATTTGCTGCTTAGCAGTACAGATAAAAATATTATTATCTATAATGTACCAAGCCGCTGCGGAGTGGAGATTAAAGCAGAGACGATGCTTCAACTCTTAAAGAAACATCAGAATCTGATTGGCTTGAAACATGCCAGTCAAAATTTTGAGATGGTCACACAAATAAAAGCGGAGTATCCCCATTTTTTGATTTTAAGCGGAGAAGATGGGACATTAAAAGAAGGGCTGGATCATGGAATGGACGGTGTTATTTCCGTCATCAGTCATATGATCTACCCTAAGCTTGAACAGTTTATGAAAGACTATGAATATCAGATGAATTTGGAATTGCAGGATGATTTTATTAAGAATTTTGCCCAGTATGTTTTTATTGAAGCTTCCCCGGGTCCGATCAAGTATATGCTGTCGATTCAGGGCTATATTGAAAATGTTTTGCGTCTGCCAATGTGTCCGGTAAGTAAAGAAACGGAGAAAAAACTGAAACGTTTGGTGAATAATTTGTAAATTCGTTTTAATTCCTTCTTATTTCATGTATAATAAAATATATGTGACAAAAATTTTATAAGGAGTGAATATAATAAATGAATGATGTAGTGAAAATCCTGCCGCTGGGTGGCCAAGCGGAAATGGGAAAGAATATGTATGTCATTAATATAAATGAGAAATTATTTATTATTGATGCAGGATTTAGATTTCCGGAATCTGAAAAATTAGGGGTCGATATCATAATTCCAAGCTTTGATTACCTAAAAGAAAGAAAAGATCAGATTGCCGGAATCTTTATCACACATGGTCATGATGATACGATGGCAGCTTTGCCTTATTTGTTAGAACAAATTACAGTAAAGGTTTATGCACCAACATTAACTGCCGACTTAATTGTGGAAATGATCGAACAGCATAATCGATTAAATCGTACACGCATTACGGCAGATATCGTGCGTGTCAGAAGAAAAAGTGATATTGATGTTGCGGGAGTGCATATTAAATTCTTCCCGGTGACACATTCTATTCCGGGATCGATTGGAATAGCTTTTGAAACTTCGGAAGGATATATCGTTCATGCCGGTGAATTCATCATCGATTTTGGAGCACCAAGCGGATTTAAAACGGATATTCAAACCATGATGGAGATTGGCAGCAAAGGTGTTTTAGCGTTGCTGTGTGAATCCAGCTATGCTCAAAAACCAGGGTATACATCGCCTAAACACAAGATCAAAGATAAAATTGATCCAATTTTTGAAGATGCAACCGGAAGAATCATCGTCGCCTCTTATGCTCAAAACATCTTTAGAACGAAAGAAATCATTGAGTTAACAAAAAGATATAATCGTAAGATCGTTTTCTACGGACGTGATAAATATGATAATACCAACTCCATCGTGCGTATGGGTAATCAGCTGAAAAAGGCAGTCATTGAAATTCCTAAAGAAAATATCGCCTTTAAATCTCAGATCGGCAGACCTGATATTGATGACCAGTTAGTGGTTTTGCTGACAGGACGTCCAACTCGTATCTATCATGATATCTCAGATATTATTGATGGCGGGGATGAAATGCTGAAAATCAATGAAAAAGATACTTTTATCGTTGTTTCACCGGTAGTGCCCGGAACTGAAAAAATTGCGACGAAAGCACAAAATGAATTGTATAAAACTGATGCTAAAATCTATATCTTTAAAAACAAAGATTTATCAAGCATGCATGCATCTATCGAAGACTTAAAAGTCATGTTACAGATTTTCCATCCGAAATACTATATTCCGATTCGTGGAGAGTATCAGCATTTTATCGCTAATGCGGCTGTCGCTAAAGAAAGCGGTCTGCCGGAAGAAAATGTTATTATCATGGATAATGGGGAAGAAATCACGTTTAAAGACGGACAGCTACAGCATGCACGTGAATATTATGAAATTGAAGATGTCATGATTGATGGAATCGGTGTCGGTGATGTCGGAATGAAAGTCATTGATGATCGTATTCAGCTGTCAAATGACGGGGTTGTGATTATTGGGATGACAATAAACGATAAGCGTGAAATTGCTGCTAATACCGATGTACAGACACGTGGCTTTGTTTATTTGAAGGATTCAGAACATGTCGTCAAAGGAATCTTAAAGATTGCTGAAGACACAATGATTGAAAATCAGACAAACAGGGATGTAGATGTCGCGGATATCCGTCAAATGATCAAAGATAAAGCTTACAAATATATTGTGAAGCAAACTGGCAAAAAACCTGTTATTTTGCCAATCGTGATTGAAATATAAGCAAGGACTCCTTGCTTTTTTTCTTTCATTAGAGGTGTGGATTTGCTATAATGACAAAGTGGAGGGATGATATGGCAACAACAAAGAAAAGAAAGAAAAAAGAAGATGAATCTTTTTTCAGTGAACAATTACAATATCGAATCCTAACCATTCTAGCGGCATTCCTATTGATCGTATCTTGTTTGAAGCTAGGAATTGTCGGCGTTTATATGGATTATGTTTTTGTCTATTTTTTTGGCAATTTTGCAGGGATTGTTTATGGTCTGCTGCTGATTGCTTGCGGATACTTTTTTGTGAATTTAAAATTTCCTAAATTTGCTTCTCCGGAAGCAGTAGGAGTTTATCTGATTTTACTGGCGATGCTGACATTGGCATCCATTCCTAGTGATCATGCGATTAAGGGAACGGATGTTATCAATTTGTTTTTCAGTCAGGATACTATCATTCGCGGCGGTTTGATCGGAGCCCTGATTTACGGTTGTTTCAGCATGTTGTTTGATTATATCGGATCTTTGATTGCCAGTGGCTTATTGATTGCAGTTGGACTTGCTTTATTGGGCGGACGTATCTATCTGCGCCATCGTAAAAAAGTCGATCAGTTTAAAAATAAGCAAGTGAAACATTACCAGCAAATGATTCAAACAACTAAGGAAAGAAAAAAAGAAAAGAAAAAAAGTCCTTTCTTTCCGGAAAAAGTGTTTGCTGATAAAAAAATCCCTAAACCATTAATGAATGATGAAGAGGAAGAACCGCTTGAAATTATTCGTGTCAGTCAGATTCCGGAACCAATTGAAGCCCCTGTGGCAAAAGAAACCATTGTTCCAGAACAAAAAAAGACAGAACCGCCAGTCATTCATAACGGCAGCACAACAACTAAAAGCTTAGATCATTACCGTTATCCGCCTTTATCCTTGTTGAAAGGAGCGGCAAATAAGCGAAACAATAAAATGGCAAGTCAAAATGCTACTGATAATGCTTCTAAACTCATTGTCGTTTTAAAGCAATTTGGCGTAAATGCTTCTGTTAAGAATATTTTCATAGGACCTTCGGTGACTAAGTATGAGCTTACTTTGGAAACGGGAACAAGAGTGAATAAAATTTTGCAATTGCAAGATGACATTAAAATGGCACTGGCAGCTAAGGATATTCGTATTGAAGCACCGATTCCAGGAAAATCAGCGGTCGGGGTAGAAATTCCAAATTTAGAATCAAATACAGTCACGTTTAGAGAAGTGTTTACGGATATTCCGCAAAAATATAATGACAGTAAACTATTGGTTCCATTAGGGAAAGATGTTACAGGAAATTCTATCTATGCTGAATTAAATAAAATGCCCCATCTTTTAATTGCCGGAGCGACAGGATCTGGGAAATCTGTCTGTGTCAATGCGATCATTTGCAGCATTTTGATGCGAGCACGTCCGGATGAGGTGAAATTATTATTAGTCGATCCGAAAAAGGTGGAATTAACGAATTATAATGGTATTGCCCATCTATTAGCCCCTGTTGTCACAGATCCTAAAAAGGCAGCGGTAGCCTTGCGTATGATCGTGGAAGAAATGGAACGTCGCTATGATTTGTTTGCTCGTCATAATGTAAGAAACATTGCCGGGTATAATGCCTTTGCTAAAGAGAAAAACAATCAGCTCAAAGAAGATGAAGAAAAAACAGAAATTCTGCCGTTTATCGTTGTTATTTTAGATGAGGTGGCAGATCTGATGATGGTTGCCAGCAAAGAAGTAGAAGACTGCATCATGCGTATTTCGCAGATGGCACGTGCAGCCGGTATTCATTTAATTGTTGCGACACAGCGTCCTTCGACAGATGTTATCACCGGAGTTATCAAAGCAAATATTCCTTCAAGAATCGCCTTTGCTGTTTCTTCAAGCATTGATTCACGCACCATTTTAGATACAACGGGTGCAGAAAAGCTTTTAGGAAAAGGAGATATGCTGTTTTCTCCGATGGGAGTCAGTCATCCGACACGTGTACAGGGAGCCTTTGTTTCGGATGAAGAAGTCAGCAATATCGTTTATCATGTGACAAAGCAAATGACAGCAGAATATGATGAAAAGTATACAAATTTAAAAGTAGCCGTCAATAATGGCAGCAGTTATGACGATCAAGAAGATGAAGAATACGAAATGGCAAGAGAGTTTGTTATCTCGGCTCAAAAAGCCAGTGCTTCATTATTGCAGCGTCAATTTAGAATTGGTTACAATAAAGCTGCTCGCTTAATCGATCAATTGGAAAACGATGGAGTGATTGGTCCGCAAATTGGTTCAAAACCAAGAGAAGTGTTGATCCGTGGATATCAGGAAGAAGAATAGACAAGAGCTATTCTTTTTTATTACAGTTTCTTTTTTTAAAAAAGAGAGTATAATAAAAACTTAGATACTTACAATAATGGAAGAGGTGTTGAAATGAAAAATGTAATAGAGTATGACGGGTATCGTTTGCATCTGATTCCCATAAATAAATTTAAAAATGTAACGATCATTTTGAAAATGGCGGCTCCATTAACCAGAGAAACTACGACATTAAGAAGCTTGTTAAGCTTTATGTTTACAGGTGGGACGGAAAAACTGCCTTCTGTGGCACGCTTTTCATCTTACTTAGAGGAACTCTACGGTGCTCGCTTTTCAAGCTCGATTGGAACAAAAGGGCTGGCTCATGTGATCCAGATTGCCAGCGTCTGCATTGATTCACAATATTTAAAGGAAGATGAACATCTTTTGACAAAACAAATTGAATTGTTTCATGATGTTTTATTTTCACCTAATGCAAAAGACGGTTGTTTTGATGAAGTAACATTCAATCAAAAGAAAAAAGAATTTAAATGGCGTCTGCAGGCGTTAAAAGATGACAAGTATTCCTACTCTTTAGAACGTTTATTTGAAGAAATGGGGAAGAATCAGCCGTTAGGCATCAGTACTTTCGGCTACGAAGATGAAATTGATGGGATCACAAATGAAGCGTTATATAATTATTATCTGCAATGTTTGAAAAACGATGTATTTGATATTTATGTTGTAGGGGATATTGATGAAAGTTTTGAGGACTTATTCTCTAAAAATTTCAAATTGCCTAAAAGACAGAAGGGTATTGCAACAAGCACTATATTTACGTCGGATAAGACCGAAGTACTAGTTGTAAAAGAAAAACAGGATATTGTTCAGGCAAAATTAAACATGGGCTATACAATTGATACTGATTTTACCAGTCCTGATCATTATGCATTTACTTTATTTAATGGAATGTTTGGCGGTTTTGCCCATTCTCAATTATTTAAAGTCGTACGTGAAGAACACAGCTTATGCTATTATGTGAGTTCAAGCTATGACGCTTTCAATGGGATTATGCTGGTCAATGCCGGAATCGAAACTAAAAATTATAACCAAACTGTAAAACTGATTCAAAATGAATTGGAAAAGTTCCAACGTGGAGAAGTCAGTCAGGAATTATTAGATATTACAAAAGTGATGTTAGAAAATTCATTAAAGAAATCGGATGATGAAGCATTAAATATCATTGCGCTGCGCTATAACCGAGATATTACACATAAAGAAGAAACCAATCAACAATATATTGATCGTTTAAATGCAGTGACTTTAGAAGATATTATTCGAGTGAGCAAAAAAGTGAAGCTAGATACGATCTATATGTTAGAAGGAAAGGAGTAGGCTATGGAAAAACTATATTATGAGACGATCAAAGAAACGCTGTATCATGAAAAAATGGATAACGGCTTAAATGTCTACTTACTGCCTAAATATGGATTCAGTAAGACTTATGGTCTGTTTTCGACTCGTTTTGGTGCAATTGATACACAGTTTGTACCATTGGGACAATCAGAGATGATTAAAACTCAGGACGGAATTGCCCATTTTCTTGAACATAAAATGTTTGATATGGAAGATGGAGATGCCGGCGATAAGTTTTCTTTATTAGGTGCAAGCACCAATGCCTTTACTTCCAGTTCCCGCACTGCTTATCTTTTTTCCAGCGCTGATCGCATTGATGAATGTGTTGAGCTGCTGCTTGATTTTGTACAGTCACTGCACTTAACAAAAGAGAGCGTTGAAAAAGAAAAAGGAATTATCGGTCAGGAAATTTCGATGTATGATGATGATCCTGATTGGCGTAATTATTTCGGTTCTATCAGTTCTTTATATCATCGTCACCCTGTCAAGGTGGATATTGCCGGCACAATTGAAACGGTCAATGCAACGACGGTAGAGATGCTCAAAGAATGCTATGAAACTTTTTATCATCCAAGTAATATGATGCTTTTTGTAGTAGGGAATTTGGATCCTGAAAAAATGATGGATTTGATCCGTCAAAATCAGGCAAAAAAACAATTTGCTCCTGCTCAGGAGATTGTTCGTGCAAAAATAGAAGAACCGACCACTGTCTATAAAAAAGAAGAAATGCTAAAAATGGACGTGGTTATGCCAAAAATAATGATGGGAATTAAAATAAATGATATACCTCAAAATGGAAAAGACAAGCTGATTAAAGAATTAAGCATGAATATACTTTTGGATATCTTATTTTCAAAAAGCAGCCCGATCTATGAGGAAATGCAGAATACCGGACTAATCAACGATTCTTTTGGTGCGGGCTTTACTCAAGAAAGAGATTATTCTTTTATCCAAGTAGGCGGAGATACAACGAAGCCGGAAGAATTAAAACAATACCTGTTTCAACTGTTTGACCATTTAAATGAATTTGATATCGATCAAGCTACGTTTGAAAGAGTAAAGAAGAAGTCGATTGGGATTTTCATTAACAGTTTTAACTCCCCTGAAACCATTGCTAATACGTTTAGCCGTTATTATTTCGAAGGAATATTTTCTTTTGAAATCATTGATATCATTAGCAGTATTACACTTTCTGATGTGTTGAAGATGAGAGATTATTTTGTGGCAGATACAAAGACAGTGCATATTATTGTTCCGCAAAAAGCAGGTAACTAAACTACTTATGATAAAGCGTTATGAATTTGACTGAAGATCGTTTTCTTGATGAAAATGATCTTTTTTAATTACTGCTGAACTCATGAAAATAGCTTTTTAATACGAATTGTGTTCAGATAATTTTGTTGATTTTACGAAATGAATCTATACCATGCATATCATATTGAGAAATGGAACTGTAATAATTGGCGTATGGTCTGAAAATACAATTGAATTCATAAAATAGAAACTTTTTATAAAAGCATAATCTAAGCTTAGCCTTGTTTGGTAAAGCTAATAGTAATAAGTTTTTTAGATTGATGTTATTGTAAAGGCATGTTAAATCATTGACTGAATTGATGGAATAAAGGGTCGAAAAAAGCTGGGATTAGGGTTTGTACAGCGGTTAAGTTTAAAAAACTTTGATGAATTCAACATAATTTTTTTATGGATAAAAGAGGTTTACAGACAACTAAACTATGCTATAATAATATTGCCTAGGGGAAAATAAATTTCCTACATGTTAGATAAGGGAATCTGATTTGCATTTAATGTGTTGAATACCTTTTCAATGATTAGGGATCCTAATTTAAATGCTAAGATGCCCACCTGTATGAACCAGGGATAATCTAAACACCCCTAGGCGCTTATTTTGCTTGAAACCTTATTGTAAAGGAGATATATAGATGGAAATGGACGAACTGATTGCAAAAATCAACTTTCTTGCAAGAAAGAAAAAAACAGAAGGACTGACAGAGAAAGAAAAAGCAGAACAGCAAGTATTGTATCAGGAATATCTGCAAATCTTCAGAGCTGGATTTAAACAGCAGCTGACTTCTGTGAAAGTGGTGGATGCAAAAGGAAATGACATTACACCGGAAAAAATTAAAGAAGAAAAGATGAAGAATTCAGGGACGACCCACTAGGGTCTTTTTTTGTTTAAAGATAACTTTTTTATCTGATGATAAAAAAATAATATACTTTTGACTCGAATTGTGTATAATAATGTTGATATAGCAATTTTATTAACGGAGGATTAGCTTAATGGAAATATCTGATTTATCGGTTGCAACGATTCGTTCTCTTGGTATCGACATGATCAATAAAGCCAATTCGGGACATCCTGGAATGGTCATTGGGTCGGCACCCGCCTTATATACGTTATTTACTAAAACGTTCACTACCAATCCAAAGAATCCGGAATGGTTTAACCGTGATCGTTTTGTTTTAGCGTCTGGACATGCTTGTGCATTATTGTATAGTTTACTGCATTTATCTGGATTTGATCTTACAATGGATGATTTAAAATCATTTAGACAATGGGAATCCAAAACACCGGGACATCCTGAATACAAGATGACACCGGGAATTGATGCCAGTTCAGGACCGTTAGGTCAAGGGATTCCAATGGCAGTCGGAATGGCGATGGCAGAAAAAGCCTTGTCAACAAAGTTTAATAAGCCGGGATATGATATCTGTGATCATTACACTTATGTACTGTGCGGAGACGGTGACATGGAAGAAGGCGTGACTTATGAAGCGTGTTCATTAGCAGGACATTATTCATTAGGAAAATTAGTTATCATATATGATGCAAACAAGGTGACTTTAGATGGTCCGTTGGATTTGTCATTCTCTGAAAATGTAAAAAAACGTTTTGAGTCTTGTGGATTTGAGGTATTGGAAGTCAAAGACGGAAATGATCTTGGCAGTCTTTCTAAAGCTATTAAAAAAGCTAAAAACAATGTGTATAAACCTACCTTGATTATTAATCATACCGTAATCGGATATGGATCTAAAAATCAAGGAACAAGCAAAGTTCATGGAAATCCTTTAGGAGCTGAAGATGGGCGCAATACAAAATTGGCTTATGGTTTTGATCATGATGATTTCTTTGTGCCAGAAGAAGTCTATGCAGATTTCCATAAAAATGTAGCTAAACGTGGTCTTAATAAAAACAAAAAATGGGATAAAATGCTAAAAGAATATCAAAATGAATATCCTGAGCTTTACAAAGAGTTTATGATGGCAGTTTCTGATGACTATGAATTAGATTATGACAGCATTTTACCGACTTATGAAGTAGGGCACAGCGATGCGACACGTAACACTTCTTCACAGGTGATTGATGCTTTCGCAAAAGAATATCACTCATTTATGGCGGGTGCTGCGGATTTGTCGGGATCAACTAAATCAAATATCAGCTATGAAAAACCATTCCTGCCCGGAAACTATGACGGACGTAACGTATATTATGGTATCCGCGAATTTGCCATGGTTACGATTATGAATGGGATGACACTGCATACCGGATTAAGAGTGGCTTCAGGTGCGTTCATGGTATTTAGTGATTATTTAAAAGCCGGATTAAGAATGTCGACTTTAATGGGATTGCCAATTATTTTGGCTTTATCTCATGACAGTATCGCTGTTGGCGAAGATGGACCTACTCATCAGCCGATTGAACAAATGGCAATGCTGCGTGCGATGGTCAATATGCAGGTTATTCGTCCTTGTGATGCGAATGAAATGGCTGGGGCATGGCGTCAGGCATTGGAAACAAAAGACCGTCCGACAGCCCTTCTTCTAACAAGACAAAATTTAACGACAATGGACAACACCGGATATGAAGGCGTTCGTCATGGGGCTTATATTGTTGGAAAAGAAGAAAATCAGATGGATGCGATCATTATCGCAACCGGTTCAGAAGTAAATTTAGCGATGGAAGCTAAAAATGAATTGATGGAAGAAGGAATAGATGTTCGTGTTATTTCTATGCCGTCAATGGATCTTTTCGATCGCCAGTCAGCGGATTATAAAGAAAGCATTTTACCAAGTTCGATGAGAAAACGCTTATCTGTTGAAATGGGAGCGACTTTTGGCTGGGGTAAATATGTTGGGCTTGATGGCATCAGCATGGGAATTGATACCTTCGGTGCATCAGCACCGGCAAAAGATGTCATTGCTAACTATGGCTTTACCGTAGAGAAAGTAAAAGAAAATATCTATAAACTAATAAAATAATAAAAAAGGCGGTAATTCGCCTTTTTTTTCGTTTTGAATCCTCTAAAATAAATGTGGGTGATGAAAGATGGAAGAGTATTATATTTATAAAGTAAATAACGAATTTCTTGTTTATGCCTATAAATATCCCAAAGCAATTCATAAAATGGCGAGAAGGAATCATGATCTGTTTTCTAAAGGGCAGCATCAACTAGTATTCTTGGACCATCAGGAAATCGACAGTATTCTCAAAGACTTTTTTAAGGAACGAAATGACTATACATATTATTTGGGTACACACTACATAAGAAATCGTATTACAGGCGCTTCTTCTTTAATGAAAGTATACGATCATGGGATTTATTTGCGCTGTTCGACAAAGTTCCATATAATGAAGAATATCATTTTGCAATGTGATTCAAATTATGTTATACTAGATAAGTAATTTATGGAGGTGTCAACAAATGAGTGATCTATTTATCCAAATTCTTTGTGTTGTTGTTGGGCTGATTGTAGGTTTCTTTGGGGCAAGATATTATTTCAAGAAGCAGCTTCAAAAGAACCCTCCTATCAATGAAAAGATGATCCGTGCAATGTTTATGGAAATGGGAAGAAAACCAACAGAAGCACAGATCAAAAGAATCATGAAATCAATGAATTCGCAATATAAATAAGAGGTTCCTCTTATTTTTTTGTTGTAAGAATGATCTATTTATATATAACCCGTCATGGCATGACACAATGGAATGAAGAGGGGCGTCTGCAAGGTCACGGCGATTCTGCATTGACCGCTCAGGGGATAAAAGATGCAGAAGCTTTAGCTGAATTAATGAAGCAGTATCCTATTGATACAATTTATTCGAGTCCATTGACACGTGCTTATCAGACGGCTTGTCTTGTCTTCCCGAATCGTTCAATCCTAACAGATGAACGTTTAAAAGAAATGAGCTTTGGTGATTATGAAGGACGTTATGTAAGTGAACTGCTTGATTTAAAAGATTATGATGCCCTTTGGAATCATCCGGAAGCATTTGATCGAATCCCTCATGGAGAAAGCTATGCAGAGGTTTATGCGCGACTGCATTCTTTTTTAGAGGATCTGCACTCATTAAAAGGGGAGCATCATATTTTTATGGCAATTCATGGAATGCTGTATGTGATTTTAATGAGCATTATCAAAGAGGTTCCCATTAAAGAACTTACAACTTTGAATCAATCAATTATTCGCGGCGGTGCACTTACGATCGTTTCATTAAAAGATCATCGCTATCAACTTTTAAAAGAGGCAATTGATACCCATTTAGATGAAGCGAAAACAATATCGTATACAAAAAAATAGAGGCTCCGCCTCTACATCCAAGTGATTTTATTTTCAGTCTTATTTCTTAGTCTTGTGATATTGGCACGATGCTTATAAATCAGCAATAGAACGATCACGGCATTCACACTTAGTCCTACCGGACCGTAGTGGAAGAATGGTGTGATTGCCATCATCACTAAGGCACAGCTGATAGAAGCCAAAGAAACATATTTGGTTATTTTTAATACCGCTAAAAAGAAGATACCCACGATAGCAAACACAATAAAGTTTGTGGCCAGTATGTATCCAAAGAAAACAGATACGGCTTTTCCGCCCTTGAATTTCATAAAGACAGAATAACAATGACCAATAACACAAGCCAATGCCGATAAATAAATCGCATAAGGCGGTAAGTCAAACGTATTGGTCAACAGCTTAGTCAGTTCTACAACAACGAAACATTTGGAAATATCAAGAATAATGCAGATTAGTCCGGCTTTTGCTCCAAGGACACGTCCGGCATTCGATCCGCCGGGATTGCCTGAACCAAATTTTCGTATGTCTGTATGATAAAAAACAATTCCAATTACTAAAGCAAAGGGAATAGAACCATACAAATAAGATAAAATCATTGTGATGATTGTTTGAATATTCATTTTATCACTCCCGCAAATATTATACCGAATATATTTGAAAAATAAAAGGGTTAAGGTATAATTAACATAATGTTTCTAAAGAAAGGAAGTCATTACTGATGAGTAAAAAGGTAACTAATACATATGATGATTCGAGCATTCAAATCCTAGAAGGGTTGGAAGCGGTCCGAAAAAGACCGGGGATGTACATCGGATCAACGGATGGACGAGGATTGCATCATCTCGTTTGGGAAATTGTCGATAATGCCATTGATGAAGCTTTATCCGGTTATGGTGATAAAGTCATTGTCACCATCGGTAAAGATAACAGTATTAAAGTAGAAGATCATGGCCGCGGTTATCCTGTTGGGAAACATGCCAGTGGTAGAAATACAACTGAGGTCATTTTAACGATTCTGCATGCCGGAGGAAAATTCTCAGGCGATGGCGGATATAAAACGTCCGGGGGACTGCATGGTGTTGGGGCTAGTGTCGTCAATGCCTTGTCGAAATGGCTGGAGATTACAATTTGTCGTGACGGTAAAAAGTATTTTCAGCGTTTTGAAAACGGCGGAACCGTGATTTCTGATTTGAAAGTCATTGGAAAAAGTACTCAAACCGGATCAACTATTCAGTTTATGCCGGATGATACCATCTTTTCAACCATTGAATTTAACTATACAACGATTTCAGAAAGAATGAGAGAGAGTGCTTTTTTATTAAAAGGTATTCAAATGGAATTGTATGATGAACGTACGGGGAAATCAGATACGTTTAAATATGATAAAGGTTTAGAAGAATTTGTCGATTACATGAATGATCAAAAAAATGTACTCCATCCGATGATCAACATTGAAGGTGTTGTGAACGAGATTGAAACAGAATGCTCGCTGCAGTTTACTGACAGTTATCAGGAAAACACAATCAGTTTTGTTAACTTGGTAAGAACCAGTGACGGGGGAACACATGAAACTGGGTTTCGTACCGCTTTAACCCGTGTGTTCAATGAATATGCACGTAAATATAGTCTGTTAAAAGAAAAAGATAAAAACCTTGAAGGAAACGATGTTCGTGAAGGATTAACAGCTGTTATTTCTGTTAAGATACCCGAACAGCTGCTTCAATTTGAAGGACAGACAAAAGAAAAGCTGGGGACCCCGGAAGCACGTAATGCTGTCGATTCTTTGGTGGGAGAAAAACTGAGTTTCTTTTTAGAGGAAAATAAAGAGGTGGCGGATCTATTAGTTAAAAAGATGATCAAAGCCTCTCAGGTGCGTGAAGCAGCACGTAAAGCCAGAGAAGATGCTCGTAAAGGCAAGGGGAATAAACAAGAAAGAATACTGAGCGGGAAATTAGCCCCTGCTCAGTCAAAAGACAAAAAGAAAAAAGAGCTTTATTTAGTCGAAGGAGATTCAGCCGGAGGGTCAGCAAAACAAGGGCGTGACCGAAAATACCAGGCGATTCTGCCTTTGCGTGGTAAGGTTATCAACACAGAAAAAGCAAGTATGCAGGATATTTTAAAGAACGAAGAAATTTCTACCATTATTAATACTGTGGGTGCCGGAGTAGGACAGGACTTTGATGCGGATGATTCCAATTATGGAAAAGTGGTTATCATGACCGATGCCGATACCGATGGAGCCCATATCCAGGTATTGCTCTTGACGTTCTTCTATCGTTATATGCGCGGATTGATTCAAGCTGGAAAAGTATTTATCGCTTTGCCGCCGCTTTATAAAGTAGCAAGAAAAGAAGGGAAGAAGAATGTCATTGAGTATGCATGGAATGAAGAAGAATTAGAAGAAGCCAAGAAAAAGGTCGGACGTGGCTACAATGTTCAGCGCTATAAAGGACTTGGGGAAATGAATGCGGATCAGCTTTGGGAAACCACTATGAATCCGGAAACACGAACCTTGATACAAGTGACCATCGAAGATGCGGCAATTGCCGATCGTCGTGTATCGGTGCTGATGGGGGATAAAGTAGAGCCAAGACGTGAATGGATCGAGGAGAATGTACAGTTCTCACTGGAAGATTCATTTATCCTAGACTAGAAGTGGAGATATGATCATGTCAGATAAAAAAATATTAATGCCCCTTGAAGAAATCATGGGCGAAAGATTTGGACGTTACTCAAAATATATTATTCAAGATCGTGCTCTGCCAGATGTTCGTGATGGATTGAAACCCGTTCAGCGTCGTATCTTATATGCGATGTTTAAAGAAGGGAATACACATTTAAAGCCTTATCGTAAATCTGCTAAGACAGTAGGGAACGTTATCGGGAATTATCATCCACATGGAGATACATCTGTATATGATGCGATGGTGCGTTTATCTCAGGATTGGAAAATGCGTGTTCCTTTAGTGGATATGCAAGGGAATAACGGATCGATCGATAATGACCCTGCCGCCGCTATGCGTTATACAGAAGCACGTTTATCGCCGATTGCGTTGGAATTATTAGCCGGTTTGGATAAAGAAACTGTGACTATGGCACTAAACTTTGATGATACGGAATATGAGCCTACCGTATTACCGGCTAAATATCCTAACATCCTCGTTAATGGTGCCACCGGAATTTCTGCCGGGTATGCAACTGATATTCCTCCGCATAATTTTGAGGAAGTGATCGATGCCACTGTGTATCGCATTAAACATCCTAGCTGCAGCTTGGAAGATTTAATGCAATTCATCAAAGGTCCGGATTTTCCAACCGGAGCGATCGTTGAAGGAAAAGAAGGGATTATAAATGCCTTTAAAACCGGACGCGGTAAAGTAGTGGTTCGCTCAAAGGTAGAAATACAGGAAGAAAAGAATATGAATGTCATCGTAGTTGATGAAATTCCTTATGAAGTCAATAAAGCAGATTTAGTACGTAAAATCGATGAAATTCGCTTGAATAAAAACATTGACGGAATTTTAGAAGTAAGAGATGAATCCGATCGTACAGGGCTGCGTGTGGTTGTTGAAGTAAAAAAAGATGCTAACGTTCAAAATGTCTTGAATTATCTTTATAAAAATACCGACTTGCAGAAAAACTATAACTACAATGTAGTTGCAATCAAGAATAAACGTCCGACGTTGATGGGATTAATCGAAATATTGGATTCTTATATTGAACATCAGATTGATGTAGTGACACGTCGCAGTATCTTTGATTTAAATAAAGCTCAGACACGTCAGCATATCATTGATGGTTTGATTAAAGCAATCTCAATCTTAGATGACGTTGTCAAAACAATTCGTGCTTCTAAGGATAAAGGGGATGCAAAACATAATTTAATAGAAAAATATGAATTTACTGAAAAACAGGCAGAAGCAATTGTTATGCTCCAATTATATCGTTTAACAAATACCGATATTGTTGCATTGCAAAAAGAGCACGATGAAATTGAAGCGCTGATTATTGAACTTAATAAAATTCTTAATGATCCAAAAGAACTGCGCCGAGTTATTATCAGTGAATTAAAAGAAACAAAATCAAAATATAAAGTCCCTCGTTTAACGGTTATTCAGGATCACGTAAAAGATATTACGGTCAATAAAGAAGATTTGATTATACCTGAAGATATTTACATTACGGTTACTCGTGACGGTTATGTAAAAAGAATATCGCCACGTTCATATAAAGCCAGTGAAAAGACAGTTTTCGGAAAGAAAGAAGACGATGTACTGGTCAATGTATTTGCGGCGAATACCATTGATAAATTGCTGCTGTTTACAAATAAAGGAAATTATTTATATATTCCCATCCATGAATTAGAAGAATTTAAATGGAAAGATGTAGGAAAACATATCAGCTATATGATTAAAGTCAACAATGACGAAAAAATCATTAAGAGTGTATTGGTGAAATCGTTTGATTTGCCTCATTATATCTGTTTAGCAAGTGCCAACGGACAAGTAAAGCGTACGGCTTTAAAAGAATTTGAAGTCACTCGTTATTCAAGACCGATTAAGTGTATGAATCTAAAAGGCGAAGATGAATTGGCTGATGTAGCTTTATCGACAGGAGAAGAAGGCTTGATCCTCGTTTCTGAAAAAGGCTATGCAGCGTTGTACAGTGAAGAGCTGATCAGTGTATTAGGAATCAAAGCAGCGGGGATTAAAGGGATTAATGCCGTTGGGGATCGTGTGGTAGGCATTAGTGCTTTCTCACCAACATCAAAAGACTGCCTGATTCTTCTGAGTGAAAAAGGTTATATCAAGAAAATTCGTTTGTTAGATATCCCGGCATCTAATCGAACCAGCCGCGGCGTTTTGATCGTGAAAAAAGTAAAATCCAACGAACAGCGTATTGTTTCCGCCTTCACAGTGAATGATCAGCAGTCGCTCCATATTATTGATAGTGCCTTTGTTCATCATTCATTCGAAGCAAAACACTTTAATACCACTACGATCGATACTCGTTTCGCCTCAACAATCGAAGGCGTAGATACCATTTTAATGGGGTTAGTGGATGATGTGATTATTGCGCAAAAAAGTGAAACGGCAATAAAGCCTAAAGCAGAAAAGAAAGTGATTCGTTTAGATGAACCGAATCTGTTTGATGCACAAGCCGAAGTGCCGGTTAAAGATAAAACAGAATCTGTCGAATTGCCAGAAGTTCATTTTTATGATGAAGATAAACCAAAGAAGTTTAAAAAAATGACGATTGATGAAATTTTAAGTGAAGACGAATAAAAGGGAACTCATTGATTCCCTTTTTTCTTTTCTTCTTCATCTTCGATGAAACATTTTAATAGTTTCGTTAACGCTCTTTTTTCGATACGAGATACATAAGAACGGGATATTTTATATTGCTTTGCGATTTCTTTTTGAGTCAGTGCTTTTTTTAGATTTAATCCATAGCGCAGTTCAATGATTTCACGTTCACGTTCACTTAAAATATCTAAATAGCCAAGTAATTGCTTGATTTGATCGCTTAAATGAATCGTATCGATGATTTCTGGCTGTACCATTGGGATGACATCGATTAATGCAATTTCACCGTCATCCTTATCCTTGCCGATGGCTTCGTTTATAGAGACATCTAAACGTGTTTTCTTGTTGTAGCGTAAAAACATTAGAATTTCATTTTCAATACAGCGTGAAGCATAAGTGGCAAGCTTTGTCTGATGGTGATTAGAATAAGAATCCACAGCCTTAATTAAACCGATAGTGCCAATGCTGATCAAATCCTCTTGCAATACATTTGAGCTCTCATATTTTTTTGCGATATGCGCTACCAAACGCAGGTTATGCTCGATGAGTTTATCACGGGCATTACGATCTCCCTGAACCCATTGCTCGATGTATTTTTCTTCGTCATCTTTGCTTAATGGACTTAAAAAGATATTGGTTTTAATATAGCCTAGAAAAAGCGGGTTTTGCAATAAAAGCATAATATAATACAACATATTTCGAACACCTCCTTAAAAGATATTCAAAAATCTGTCAAAAAGAATAAATAATCATGAATTTCTTTATTTTACTGACAAAATAGTGTACAATAAAGTGTAAAACCAAGAGCGAAAGGAGAGTTCTATGGAAAAAGAAATACGATGTTACGGCTGCGGAGCGATCATTCAAACTGAGAACGAACATCAAATCGGATTTGTTCCTAAAAATGCTTTGTCTCAAGATCATGTTTTATGCAAACGCTGTTTTCGCATGAAAAATTACCATGAACTTCAGTCCACCACTTTAACTAATGACGATTTTTTAAGCATCTTACAGACGATTGGTGAAAAAGACTGTTTGGTTGTCTATATCATTGATTTATTTGATTTTAATGGAAGTATGATCGATGGCTTTATTCGTCATATTGGAATGAACGATGTGATTGTGATTGGAAATAAGCGTGATATACTGCCTAAATCGGTGAAAGATACAAAAATTAAGCATTGGGTGCAAAGACAGTTAAAAGAATATAATATCAAGCCTAAAGAAGTTTTTTTAACGAGTGCCATTAAGAATTATCAATTGGATGAAATTTTGGAGTGTATCGAGGAATATCGTCAGCAACGAGATGTTTATGTAGTAGGAGTTACAAATGTTGGAAAATCAACCTTTATCAACTCTCTGTTAAAACATTATACAGAAAATACAAATGAATTACTGATCACGACAAGCGAGTTTCCGGGAACTACATTAGATCTAATTGAGATTCCGTTTGATGAAACTTCTTCTTTATATGATACACCGGGAATTGTCAATAAACATCAGATGGCACATTTAGTAAAACCGGAACTGCTGAAAGTGATTTTACCAAAAAGTGAGCTGAGACCTGTGAGCTATCAGTTGAACAGTCAGCAGACATTATACTTTGGAGCATTGGCAAGAATGGACTATGTCAGCGGAGAAAGTCAATCGTTTATCTGCTTTATGCCAAAAACATTGAAGATTCATCGTACCAAATTAGAAAATGCAGATCGACTTTATGATCGCCATATGACTTTAACACCGGAGATTGATGAAATTAAAACGATTCAGGAGATGGCAGCCTATACACTGACATCTTTAGATAAAAAATCCGATGTTGTGATTTCCGGGCTGGGATGGATTCGAATCGAACCGCACACACAAGTTGTGATCCGTGCGCCTAAAGGTATCGGTGTCTTTATAAGAGAAGCATTAATATAGAAAGGAATTTATATGTTAACAGGAAAACAAAAAAGAGAATTAAGAAAACTAGCGCATCATTTAAATCCTATTTATCAAGTAGGAAAAGAAGGTGTAAGCACTAATATGCTTGAAGGAATCGAACAGGCGTTGATTAAGCATGAACTAATCAAGGTGAAGCTGTTGGAATCATGTGATGAAGATATTCGTGTGGTAGCCTTGAAAATCAGTGAGTATACAAAGGCAGAAGTTGCACAAATTATTGGAAGAACCATTGTTTTATATTTATATAATAAAGATGGGAATATTAAGGTCTAATGGCTAAAATCGGTTTGCTGGGCGGAACGTTTGACCCGATTCATAACGGACATATTCGCAATGCCAAAGCAGCCTATCAGCAGTTAGAATTAGATGAAGTATGGTTTATTCCGGTATTGAATAATCCTTTTACTAAAGAAATCGTGGCAAGCAATGAGGAACGCATGGAAATGATTCGTTTAGCGACTGAGGATTATCCATACATGAAAATATGCGACATCGAGCTGCATGCGGATGTAAGCGAAAAATCTTATACGTATGATACGTTAGTAAAACTTAACCGCATGTATAATCATGACTTTTATTTCATTATTGGCTATGATCAAGCGGAACAGTTTGAAAAGTGGTATCAGGCAGATAAGATTAACACACAAGCAACTTTAGTTGTCATTGAAAGACTGGGGTATCAAAAGCATTCCAATATTGGAAAATACAAGATGATTGAATTAGAGGTAGAAGCAACAGATGTATCATCTACCGCAATCAAAAACGGAGATATATCTGCTTTAGATCCTAAAGTCCTGCATTATATGATGATGCATTCCATTTATACTAAAACATTGATTCGACCATTAATGTCTAAAAAGCGTTATATACATTCATTGAGTGTAGCGGACACAGCACGTGAATTTGCTTCAAACAATAATGTAGACAGTAATAAAGCGTATATTGCCGGATTATTGCATGATATCGCTAAAGAGATGCCAATGGATGAAATGAAAGTGCTGATGAGCCATTACTATCCTGAACATTTAGGAGCCAGTGTTCCGGTATGGCATCAGTGGTTATCTGCTTTTTTAGCGAAAGAAAAATATTTGGTAGATGATGCAGACATCTTACAGGCAATCAAGAATCATACCACCGGTTCTGTAGATATGAGTTTGCTGGATATGTGTGTGTATTGTGCTGACAAATATGAACCAACCCGTGATTTTGATGCTTCTAAAGAAAGAATGCTGTGTAATCAGGATATTGTGGAAGGATTCCGATATGCTTTAAAAGATTTTTATGAATTTTCAAAGAAGAAAAATAGAAAAATAGATAAAGTATTTTTTGAAATATACAAGAAATATGTAGAGGAGGGTACTCATGGATAAAATTGAAATTATAGTAAAAGCATTAAGTGATAAACAGGCGAAAAATATTGTCGCAATCGATATGCGTGATGCAAGTCCAATCTTTGATACATTTGTTTTATGTACAGGATCAAATGAACGTTTAATGCAGGCACTTCGTGATAACGTGGAAGAAGAAATGGA
The DNA here is from genome assembly GCF_047239305.1 of Beduini sp. Taxonomy (NCBI): domain Bacteria; kingdom Bacillati; phylum Bacillota; class Erysipelotrichia; order Erysipelotrichales; family Erysipelotrichaceae; genus Beduini; species Beduini sp. The sequence continues at coordinate 461,617 of NZ_JBKTEM010000001.1, read as the reverse complement.
AAAAGCAGGATGCACAGTGAAACGCATCGAAGGATTACGTGACAGTAAATGGATTTTAATGGACTATGGAGATATTGTTGTTCATATCTTCGAAGAAAATGAAAGAGGCGCTTATAACTTAGAAAAATTATGGGGCGATATGCCGCGCATCGGTGTGGAGAAATACCTGTAATGAGTTATCAGAAATTTGCCTATTATTATGATAGCTTAATGGATGAAGATTTCTATTCTGGATATCTTCATTTTATTATGAACAACGCTGTTTTTGAAACTGTTTTAGAGCTTGGGTGCGGGACCGGAATCATGGCAATTGAACTTTCTAAACTAAATAAAACCGTTTATGCGACAGATTTATCTAAGCAGATGCTGGAAGTGGCGAAAATGAATGCTGCTGAGGCGAATGTTGATTTAATGCTTGGAAAAATTGATATGTGTGATTTTATGATCAATGAACCGGTGGATTTGATCTTGTGTATGTGTGATTCTTTAAATTACATACTTACTCCCAATAAAGTTTTAAAGGTGTTTAAGAACGTCTGGAATGCTTTAAAAGCTGAGGGAACATTTATTTTTGATGTTCACAGCATGCATAAAATCAATGTAACATTCGAAGATTATACAGAAGAAGCAGAAGATGATGATTTTTATTTTAAATGGACGGTTCATAAGATTTCCGAAGGTAAAATCCGCCATCATGTTCAAATCATCGATCAGGAAAATCATGATCGTGTGGATGAGCGCCATGAACAGCAAACCTATCCTGTTGAAACTTACATAGATCTTTTAGAAAAGGCAGGATTTAAAACTATTCACTATTACAGTGATTTTAAAGAATATAACGAGCAGGATGACCGTGTTATCTTTGTCGTGAAAAAATAATGGAGGAAACAAAATGATTGGAATAATCGGGGCAATGAAAGAAGAAGTACAAGCCATTTTAGAACGGATGGATGTGACAGAAACACAGGAAAAGCTAAACTATAAATATCATATTGGAAAGATTGCAAGAAAAGATTGTGTCATTGTGCAAGGCGGAATAGGAAAAGTGAACGCTGCCGTATCCGCAACATTGCTTTTTGAAAACTATCATCCTAAGCAACTAATCAATATTGGCAGTGCCGGAGGTTTATCTTTGGATCAAACAGTTGGAGATGTTGTGATTTCTTCAAAGGTTGGGTATCACGATGTCGATGTTACTGCGTTTAATTATGAGTATGGACAGATGGCTGGCAGCCCACGCTTTTTTGAGGCAGATCCCCAGTTAATTGAAATAACTAAGCAGGTTCTTAATGAGAATCATGTTGCCGCTCATACTGGCTTAATTGTGTCAGGCGATATGTTTGTCGCTCAAAAAACACAAGTAGAAAATATAAAACAGCATTTTCCAAAAGCACTATGTGCGGAAATGGAAGCAGCCGCGATAGCTCAAGTCTGTACGATTTATGATGTGCCATTTATTATTACCCGATCATTAAGTGATATCTTTGGAAAAGGAAACAGTGGGATGCAATTCGATGAATATTTACAAATCGCAAGTGCAGCATCTGCTAAGATGTGTTGCTCACTAGTGGGAAAACTATGAAAAATATAGAATTATTAGCACCGGCAGGGAATTTAGAATCACTAAAGGCAGCAGTAAACAGCGGTGCCAATGCCGTTTACTTAGGTGGAACAATGTTTAATGCACGTGCCTATGCGACTAATTTTAATGACGAAGAACTACAAGAAGCGATTGAATATGCCCATTTACGCAATGTTAAAATTTATGTTACGGTCAATACCTTGTTTTATGATGAAGAATTCAAGGAATTGATGGCATACGTTGATCGTTTATATTTGATGAATGTCGATGCTTTGATCATTCAAGATCTTGGCTTGAATGCAGAAGTAAAGAAATTATACCCTGATTTTGAAATTCACGCTTCTACCCAAACCAGTATTCATCAGCTGTCAGGTGTTGAAGCGATGGCAAAGCAAGGTGTAGAACGTGTAGTATTAGCTCGTGAAAATACGATTGAAGAAATCCGTGATATCGCCCAGCATACACAAATTGATATCGAAGTATTCGTCCATGGAGCTTTGTGTATGTGCTATTCGGGACAATGTCTGATGTCAAGCTTGATTGGCAAAAGAAGTGGTAACAGAGGGAAATGCGCGCAGCCTTGCCGCTTGCCTTATAAATTAAAATTAGAAGATAAATCCTTAGACTATGCTCCTCATTATTTGCTTTCCGCAAAGGATATTTGCGTGATAGAAAACATTGGGGATTATATTGATGCTGGTGTTACCTCCTTTAAAATTGAGGGAAGAATGAAGCGCCCTGAATATGTGGCGGCAGTTGTGAAAAGCTATCGTCACGCTATTGACCAGTGGTTAAAAACGCATTCTGTTGGCGATGTACAAGAAGACAGGGCGGAAATGTTTCAAATGTTCAACCGCGGTTTCTCTTTGGGACATGCTTATCATGAAAGTAACCTAATCACCGATATTTTCCCAGGCAACTTTGGTGTTGAGATCGGTGAAGTCACTCAGTATGACCGCAAAGAGCAACTGGTATATATAAAATTGAATCAGCCATTGGCACAAGGTGATGGCATTCGCTTCGGATTTGAAGACAGCGGAAGAGTCGTTAATAAGATGTATTATCGTGATCGTCTGGTAAACCAAGGGAAACCACAGGATGAAATTGCAGTGGAATTTAACGTTAAAATAAAAGAAGGAACGAACGTTTTCAAAACTTCTTCAGCGCAATTGATTCAAAAACTGCAAAAAGAATACAGTGAAAAAAAGGTTAAAAGTCCGATCACACTTCAATTATCAGGAAAAATAGGGGAACCTTTGGCGTTGACACTGACATCTAAAAAACATCAAGTAACAGTACAGTCTACGGCAATCGTTGAAAAAGCAATGAACAGTGCTTTATCTTTAGAAAGAATACAACAGCAATTATCTAAATTAGGAAATACTGTTTATACAGCAGAAAAAGTCATTGTTAATTTGCCGGAAGGAGTTCAATTTGCAATCAAAGAATTAAACGAACTGCGACGTAATGGTATTGAAGCCTTGGATAAAGCAAGATTAACCCATCAGCGTCAATCTAAAGTTTTTAAACCTAAGGAGACAGCGGCATCTGAACGCTCTATCAAAGAAATCCATATCCATGTTCAAACCTTGGAACAATGCAATGCAGCGATAAATTCAGGAGCGAAAATTATCTATTATCCTTTTGTTACATCATTAAAAGAAGCATATTCTTTATGCCAACAAGCAGAGGTAACGTTAATTCCGTATATCTCAAGAATCATTGATGATAAGCACTTGAAGCAGATTAGAGAGTCCTCTTTATATCCACTGTTTAATAAAATAATGGTGGGCGATATCGGAGCTTTGCATTACTTTTTGGAAAAAGAGGTGATTTTGGACAGCAGTTTAAATATCACGAACAGCTATTCCTTGAATCATGACTTGATTAAAAACAGAGATGTTGTCTTGTCGGTAGAAATGAGTGAAATGCAGATCAACCAGCTTTGTGACTGTCAGCAAAAAATCGGATATGTTGCCTATGGACGATTAGAAACTATGGTCACTAAATATTGTCCGATTTCACAACAGCATTATGGTTGTCAAAAAAAAGGGTGTAATCGCTGCAAAATTGGTCAATACTATTTAATAGATAGGAAAAATGAACAGTTTCCTATTATAATGGATGAAGAATGCCGCATGCATCTATATAATGCGAAGATTCAGTACGTGGATGAGCTTTCTGAATTGCAGGTAGATTTTATCGTTTTAAAAATGACAATTGAAACGCAAATTGAAGTACAGCGTGTCATTGAGGATTATCAGCATATCATCGCAGATAAGAGTCAAAGCTACTGGCACGGAAATAAAGATTACACGTTAGGATATTTCAATAATAAAGAAGTCAAATAATGTTGAAAATTGCTAAATAGAATATGCTTTTCCTTAAACATAAAATAGGTATTTCCAACAAGTTGCAAATATCGTAAATATAACCAAGGGAAAAATATTTTATATTTTTAATATTTCTAAATTGAAATTGACAACGATTTATGATATTCTTAAAATCGAGGTGAGAATATGGCTATTGATATGGCATTAGCGAAAAGATTAAAAGTATATAGAAACTTTAAGCATTTAACTCAAAAAGAGGTTGCTTCTTATTTGAACGTTCCCCATTCAGCCATTTCAGATATTGAAAATGGTAAACGCGACGTCACTGTCGGGGAATTAAAGATTCTATCTAACCTTTACGGACGTAGTGTAGAAGAAATCATGAGCGGTAAAAAATATGATTATTATAATATCGCTAATATTGCACGTTTGTTAACAGAACTGCCTGATGAAGATTTAAAAGAAGTAATGTTTATCATTGAATACAAGAGAAAAAGAAACGAAGAAAAAGCCACTGAAGGCAATAATCCAGCTGAATAAACTGGATTATTTTTATATACAATAAATTGCAATTTCACCTGAAAAGGGTTACAATATTAAAGTGTATTTTTATTATATTAGGAGGATAATATGGCAGTAATTAATGTTAAAAACGTCAGTAAAACCTATGGTTCTGGCGATATTAAGGTAGAAGCCCTAAAAAATTCTTCTTTTTCTATTGAGAGAGGAGAATTTGTTTGTATCATTGGAACATCTGGTTCAGGTAAATCCACTTTGATGCATATGATGGCTGGGGTAGATACCGTTACTACCGGAGAAATTTTCATTAACGGTAAGGATGTAACAAAACTCGATCAGGAAGGCTTAGCGATCTTTAGAAGAAGAGAAGTAGGGATCATTTATCAGTTCTTCAACTTAGTTCCGGTGTTGACTGCAAGAGAAAATATCGAACTGCCGCTGATGCTGGATGAGAAAAAAGTGGATCGTCAATATTTCAATGAATTAGTGGAATTATTGGGGATTAAAGATCGATTAGATTTCTATCCAAGTAAAATGTCAGGTGGGGAACAGCAGCGTGTCGCGATCGCAAGAGCCCTGATTCACAAGCCAAGTATTATATTAGCTGATGAGCCAACCGGAAACTTAAATAGTAAGTTAGCAAAAGAGATCATGGAATTCTTAGTGTTAGCTTCTAAAAAATATAACCAAACCATCGTAATGATTACACATGATTTGAACTTAGCCCGTTATGCAGATCGTGTTTTAGAGATTCAGGATGGACATATCATTAAGGACTTCCAAACCGAAGGAGAAGACAGTCCGATTGAAGAAACTTCAATTAAACGTTTAGATAAAGATGAAATTTTTAAACGTGCACAGGAAAAATTAGATAATATGGAGTTTTCGGTACATATCGATGAAGAATATGAAAAATGGGATATGAAAACCGGAAACTTTGTTATTGATTATAATGAAATGCTTCGTACACTTTTCTTTATTTATAATGAAGATTTAAAGACAACGGATGATAAAATAGATGAAAAAGTGGAAGATGTCATGAAAGTGTACTTTGATTTATTCTTAGAAGGAATGGATGTTTTTGCAAGAGCTAGATGTATTGAATTTAAAAACATGAAAAAGAATAAAGTCGTTAAATCCATTTCAACAAAAGAAGAATTGCTTCAATTTGTGGATACTTTTGACAATGCAAGATGGATGACTACAAAACGTAAAAAAATGCTGATGAAGGCAATCGAAGAAAAGGAACCGACGTTCTATCATGAAGGTAAGTAAATATATTAATAAATTAGCTCTTATCAATATTGTGAAGAAAAAACAACGTACACTACTAAGTTTGATTGCAATCTCTTTAAGTGTTGCGATTATCTTTACTTCTTTAACCCTGTTTACAAATGTCTTTTCTTTAACTAAGATTCCTAACAAAGAAACGACAGGAGAATATCATTACATTCTTAATAGTAATGTAGGTGAACCGTTAACGCGTCATCAGACTACCTATGATTATGATTTGAATACATATTCAACGTATCAGGAACAGGCATTAGCGCTTCATCAGTTAACACCGCTTGAAGAAGAATCTCCTTTGCCAATTATCATCGAAACAGGTACTCTGCCGAATGCTAATGATGAAATCGTTGTTCCTAACCAGTTGGGATTAAAAGTAGGGGATACATTATCATTGGATCTGATCGAAACGAATACTGCTTCCAATGGCATTTATCAAGTGGACAATAATGTGTTTAATCAGCCTTCGAGCAAAACTGCAACTTATAAAGTGGTTGGTGTATATGAAGCGACTGAATTATTTGCTCAGCTGACAGCTTCAGCTGCTCCGGTTTATGTAATGGATAATAATACCAGCACTAACCGCAATGTAATTATTCGCGATGATCAGGTACAGCGAGCTGACTCTTTAACGATGATCAGTGAGATTTTTCATACCGATACTCAAGAAATTCAGATGAATAATTCTGCGATTTCTTATGACACTGTGAAAAACTACTTAAAAGATACGACGACGCTTTTAGTCATGTTTGCAGCTATTGTTCTTATTGCTGTCATGATGTCAGTCATCTCTTTGAAAAACGTCTTTATTATTACCGATAAAGATCGTCGCAAAGAGTTTGGTTTATTAAAATCTATCGGGGCAACTCCTAAAGATATTAATCATTTATTAAAGATTGAATTGTCGGCATTAGGGCTGCTAGGCGCATTTTTAGGAATTGTGTTTGGTGTTTTAGTTTCTTATTTTGTATTAAAGATGTTTATTAAACAATTAGCTCTGCCGTTTGATTGGTCAATGATTATGAACCCATATACATTGATTTCATCATTCCTAATCGGATTTGGGTTAATGCTGATTTTAGGACATCATTCTTATAGCCGTTACATTCACTCTAGTGCGATCGATGACTTGAAAGATGTAGCTTACAATTATGATCCGCCTCGTCAGCGTCAAAGCTATATGTCAAAAAGTTTTTCTTGGAAAATGTTTTTGATTTATAATGGACGTTTAAAAAAGCAAACTCGGAATATTTTTCAATCTTTTGCCTTGCTTATTCTCACTACGGTTATTTTCTTTGCCGTATTTCTAAGCAACTTCTCATATAAAAATGAAACAGCTTCTGTTAATTACGACTTTTCGATCGAGAACTCTATTCCTATGAATACAGCAACACCGATCAACCTTGAAATTTATGACGAATTATATCAGGCTATCGATGATCGTGAATTGATTCCGGAGTCAATGGATATTAAACGTCAGGTTTTAGGTCCGTACATTCAATATCCGGTAGATGCGATCAATCAGGATAATTTTAAAACTTATAAAAGCAATGCACGTGTAAGTTACGTAGAAAACACAGATGAAAACGGTATTATGTATGGTCAGATTCAAACGGCTACCTTGCTTTTAGATCATCATCAGCTAGATAAATTGAAACCTTATGTTGTAGCCGGATCATTAGATGATTTAGATAACGGCGGCATGGTCGTTGTATTAAGAAAGGATTCAAAAGTAGCGGAGGGCTTATTTGATCAGCTCAAAGTAGGGGACCGTTTATATATGACAGAATCATTAGAAACACTCTACGAAAATGTAGCCGCTATTGCATTGGTCGATGAAGGTGCAGAAGGTCTCTATTGTGATTATGATGAGTATCCGCGTATTGTCGCCATGTCCTCTGATTATGGTATCAAGTACCAACAATACTTTACTGTCAAAGAAGCAGCAAAGATTGTTTTAAGCAATAAAGCAACAGTGACAAAAGCGACACTGGCAATTGATAATGCCATTTCCGATTCCGGAGCTAAGGATACGTACACTTATGATAATGTTTTATTGAGAGCACAGGAAAACAAAGTAGTTTCCTTTATGATTGAATCCCTGCTGTATCCGTTATTCTTCTTGTTATTTGTCATTTCAGTTTTAAATATCAACAATGTCCTTGTAGGAAATGTGCATTTAAAACGCGGAGACATCAGCATTATGAAGTCAGTCGGAATGACCTCGTACCAGCTTTACAAACTCTTTGTCTTTGAGTATTTGGAAGGGTATATCAATGCTTCTGCTTTAGTTACAGCGATCTTTATTCCAATCTGTATACTAGAATCAAAACTGAAGCTGTCTGCTGCTTTCCAATTAGGACAAAACATCTTATTAACATTAATTGTATCAATCATGATTTTTGATATCCTGTTAGTTGCAGTTTTGGTATTGATTTCACTAAACAATATTCGAAGAGTACAGGCGATTGAAAATATGAAAGACGTTGTTTAATAAAAATTGCACCTCTTAGGAGGTGCTTTTAAAATGTTAAATCATGGCTGAAACCAAATTCCTTCAGCATTTCTTCCCCGTCTTGCAGGACAATGTCATCAACGATCTGATGGGTTTCGTGATGATAAAAGTGAACAAATATCCGAGCATGATCAATAAATACGATCGCATACGTGCCATAGCCGTAGTGAGAACGGTTAAACATCACGCTGCCCGGGTTGATAAAGGTAATGCCATGAATCGTCTGCAGATGGGGAATATGAGTATGACCATGCAAGACGAGAGTACAGTTCATTTGCTTTGCTTTGTGATACAACTTGTCGTAACTTAGATAAACATCATAGAGATGCCCATGGGTAACGAATATTCGCTGATCTTCTACTTTAAAAAAACGATTTTGATCATAATGAGGATCATCATCATGATTGCCAATCACAGTGATATAGCCGTTTAATAAAGGAGCATTATACGGCAGAGACGAATCTCCGCAGTGAACAAAATAATCACAGTCACGATGACGAGCAGTGATTGAAGAAAAAGTATCATTATCCATATGAGTATCACTTACTACTAATATTTTTTTCATTTTTCAAGTAATAAAAAACGGAGGAAAGCCCCCGTCTTTTATTTTAATAGTTTATTATTTGTTATAGAATTTGTTGTAAGTATCCATAGCAAAGTCAAATACTTTTTTACCGTTCATAGTACCATAAGCTGTCATTTCGATAACATCTACTGGCCATTTACCATCAGCGATTTTTTGAATAGCTTTTAATTTGAAACGTACTTGAGGTCCTAATAAACATACGTCAAATTTACCAACGTTTTTTTCAACGTCTGCTTCTGGTACTGCCCAGATTTCTGCTTCTACTCCTTCTTCTTTAGCTGCTGTTTGCATTTTAGTTACTAATAAACTAGTTGACATACCAGCTGCACATGCTAACATAATTCTTACCATTGTAAGTTCCTCCTATATAATTAATTTACATATATATTAAAGCACATTTTCACTCATTTGTCACGCCTTTTTGAAAGCGGTATATATAAATATAAGCAGAATGTTTTTTTAAGCAAATATCTTGACAAAAACAAGTGGAAGGGTTTACATAAATAATCACACATTGTATGATATAAGTAGATAAAAGGAGGAGCTGGCAATGAAGACGATTATCATCGAATGTCCCGAAGCCCCTAATATGTTGATACATAATATGGAAGCAGCCGCCAGGGACGATGGCATTGAAATTACGATTCACCCTGTGTTAAAAGAAGACTTGAACTCATGGTGTGATAAAGCCGATGTCATTCTCTTATCACCCCAAGAACGCTTTGAAAAACATCACATTCAAGAGACGATAAGACGATCAATTCCCATCCAAATGATTGATATGGTAGATTACGGCACCATGAACGGCCGAGCAGTCTTAGATAAAGTAAAAAAGATCTTGCGATTATAATTGCCAAAACCGGTAAAAGTCTTCTTTTTACCGGTTTTTTTATAGAATCACAGGTAGTATTTTAAATCGTATTTTGTTATAATGCTAACAGATATAACAAGGAGGATGTATATGAACAAAGCAGTCATTACCGTAGTAGGAAAAGATCAAGTAGGAATTATCGCAAAAGTATGTACTTTTCTAGCGAAACATGAAATGAACATTTTAGATATCTCACAGACCATCGTACAGGATTATTTTAATATGATGATGATCGTCGATGCTTCAAAAGTTGAAGAAACTTTTGGAAATGTGGCTGATGAACTGGATACGTTAGGAAAAGAAATCGGAGTCAATATTAAATTACAACATGAAAACATCTTTAATAAGATGCATCGTATTTAACGGAGGTCTAGGATGATTAATACGTTTGAAGTAAATGAAACCAATAAAATGATCGAACAGGAAAATTTGGATGTAAGAACGATTACAATGGGGATAAGCTTGTTAGATTGCATGGACAGTGATATTGATAAGGTATGTGAAAATATCTATCGTAAAATCACGACAAAGGCACAGAATTTAGTTTCTGTCGGAGAAGAAATTGAAAAGAAATTTGGTGTGCCAATCGTCAATAAAAGAATTTCTATAACCCCAATCGGATTTGTTGGCAGCAGTAGCTGTCATTCAACACAGGACTTTGTGAAAATTGCGAAAGCATTGGATGAAGCGGCGAAAGCTACGCGTGTCAATTTTATCGGTGGATATACAGCTGTCGTATCAAAAGGGATGTCACCGGCTGAAAAATTACTGATTGAATCGATTCCTGAAGCAATGGCAGTGACGGATTCAGTTTGCAGTTCAGTAGTGGTTGGATCTACCAAAACAGGATTGAACATGGATGCGATTAAATTATGTGGAAAGATTATTAAAGATACAGCAGAACTGACAAAAGAAGAAGATTCTTTGGGATGCGCAAAACTGGTTATTTTATGTAATGCTCCCGATGACAATCCGTTCATGGCAGGGGCTTTTCATGGGGTAACAGAAGCAGACTGCATCATCAATGTCGGAGTCAGCGGTCCGGGTGTTGTTAAAAAGGCAATCGAACAGGCACGCGGCAAAGATTTTGGTGAGTTATGTGAAACCATAAAGAAAACAGCATTCAAAATTACCCGTGTCGGTCAATTAGTGGCACAGGAAGCTTCTAAAAAATTAGATGTACCCTTTGGTATTATCGACCTTTCTTTAGCGCCTACACCGGCTGTAGGAGACAGTATTGCTGAAATTTTAGAAGAAATGGGGTTAGAATCGGTTGGTGCACCTGGAACAACAGCTGCATTAGCGATTTTAAACGATCAAGTTAAAAAAGGCGGTGTCATGGCATCTTCTTATGTTGGTGGATTAAGCGGAGCATTTATTCCGGTCAGTGAAGATCAAGCAATGATCGATGCTGCAAGGGTGGGTGCGTTGACCCTTGAAAAACTAGAAGCGATGACATGTGTTTGTTCAGTTGGATTGGATATGATCGCTATTCCGGGTAAAACAACAGACAGTACCATTTCCGGAATTATCGCAGATGAAATGGCCATTGGGATGATTAACCAGAAAACAACTGCGGTAAGAATCATTCCTGTCATTGGAAAAGATGTTGGGGAAGAAGCGGTATTTGGTGGATTGTTAGGCTATGCACCAATCATGAAAGTCAACGAATACGACTGTTCTAAATTTGTAAACCGTGGCGGCAGAGTACCGGCACCAATTCATAGTTTTAAGAATTAAGGTGAAATCAATGAATTTAAATCAGCTTATCTTATATCGTCCGTTAAAAGTAGAATGTATCATTGAAGAACCGCTTTCTGCTTTTTTAGCGTGGCAAAAGGAACCGGATCAATATGAGATCGATCTTTTTCACCAACTGCTAAAGGTAAAAGAAACATATGCGATTGACGGACAGCTGTTTCAGGTATATATTACACTGCTGCTAGCTTATCATGAAAACTCCTTTACACTGGCACTGGAAAGAAAAGAAGAAATTGATGCTTCTTTAAAAGCTATTGTTTTATCTGACCTTTCTATCATTTATCACTTGTTTCATTATGATTTTTCTTGTCTGAATCCGCTATATCAGCCGATGTTTAAAGACTATAAAATCAAAAAACACATGATGGATCCGCAAGTGCATCACTTATTGTCTGAACTTTGCGATCATTTAGCTAATACATCCTCTATAGAAGCGTTTTATGATGTTTTAAAGGAACACTATTCTACTTACGGAGTAGGCTTCTATGGCTTAAATAAGGCCTTTCGCTATGATCAGCATAAAATCATTCCAATCAGTCATGTAGAGAGCTATACGTTGAGTGATATTGTTGGCTACAGCAGTCAAAAAGAAAAACTGATTGCAAATACAAAAGCGTTTTTATTAGGCGAAAAAGCAAATAATGTATTATTGTATGGAGATAGCGGAACTGGTAAGTCAACCAGTATTAAAGCGATCTTAAATGACTTTTATCAAGATGGCTTGAGAATTGTCGAGGTCTATAAGCATCAGTTTCAGTTTTTGCCGGAGATCATTCATACTTTGCAAAATCGTCATTACAAATTCATTATTTATATGGATGACTTATCTTTTGAAGATTTTGAAACTGAATATAAATATTTAAAAAGCGTTATTGAAGGTGGTTTGGAAGAAAAGCCAAATAACATTATTATTTATGCAACAAGCAATCGCCGTCACCTAATCAAGCAAAGCTGGTCTGAACGACAAAATGTAGATGAAGTTAATTTGAATGACGCTATGCAGGAAAAACTTTCATTGGTTAATCGTTTTGGAATCACTATTTTATATTCTCATCCGGCTAAGGATGAATTCTTAAATATTGTCGATACATTGGCCAAAAAATATCATTTAGAGATGGATCAGGAAGAACTGCATGCGCAGGCTATGATTTGGGAAATTCGCAATGGTGGTTTTTCCGGACGTACAGCAACTCAGTTTATTCAATATATGGTCAATAAAAAGGTATTAGAGACACTCTAATGCCTTTTTTGTGCATTTTAATTTTAATAATCATCGAGTGTGGTATAATATTGTCGTAACAGGAGAAATTTATGAAGAAAATAGACTATAATGATATTGAAGAAATTCGGTCATACATCGATCAGTATGGCTATAATGAATATAACTGCAACATCGTCACATTATTGATGTGGAAAGATGTTTATGAACTTTACTATGAAATTCATGAACATTTTTTTGTCGGCTACTGGCTCTATCATGACCGAGTGAGATGGATGATGCCTTTATGTGATGAAGCTTATTTTAAAGAGGCAGTGGATTTTATGTTAGCGTATTCAAAGCAGCATGGAGTGGATTTTGTTGTGGAAGCAGCAGTGGATCCATTTGTGGAATTGCTAAAGAAATATTATCCTAAAAACACTTTTATATGGCGATTAGAAGAAAATGCTGGGGATTATGTTTATGATGTATCCATGCACGCTACTTTAAAAGGAAAGAAAATGCAGAAAAGACGCAATCATTATAATGCCTTTGTGAAAGAATATGAGGGACGCTTTGAGTTTCTTTCATATCAAAACACTATGAAAGAAGATGTTCTCAGCTTTTTAAATCAATGGAAAGATACCCATGATCGAAAAGAGGATATTGAAGCAGAAATCAACGGAATTGAAGGATTATTAGCGCATTATGATGAGTTAAATCTACTTGGCGGGTGTCTTTATATTGATGGTAAGATCGAAGCGTTCACATTAGCGTCAAAACTATATGAAGATACACTGCAGATTCATGTAGAAAAGGCGAATCGCAGTATTCGTGGTTTATATGTGGCTGTACTGAAGCATTTCTTAAATGAGCATTTAGAATATCATTTTATTAACCGTGAAGATGATCTAGGTCTTCCGGAATTAAGAAAGGCAAAGATGGATCTGCATCCTTTATATCGTCTTGTTAAATATGCGATTGGTCTAAATCAGACAAAACTGATTCGTCCTGGTAATCAGTATACATCACAGATTAAGCAATTATGGTTGGATTCTTTTGCTGATGAGGATGAAAATTCGACAGCCTTTTATTTCAGTAATTTATATGATCCCAAAAATACATACGCAATAGAATGCTATGGCCAGATATTGGCAGCGATGCAGATGAAACCAATGACTTTAAAAGTAGGGGATAAGGAGATTGAAACACACTTTATTGTCGGTGTTTGTACGAAACGAAACTTCAGAGGCAACGGGTTTATGCGAACGATGATGGAAAAAGCACTGGAAGATCATAAAGAGGATCGCTTGTTGATCCTGCAAGCCTATAATTGGGATGTTTACCGTTCTTTTGGCTTTATGGAAGCTTATTATCATAAGATAGCGATCATCAAAAAGCCGTTTGCCAATATTAACGAGTCTGTATACAATTTTAAAGAAGAGGTGGGAGCAACAACCTTACTGGGAGCATACCAACACTTTACTGAGCATTATAATGGCTATCGCATTCGTGATGAAGCTTACTATGAAAATTATTTTATACCATATCATCAAAATGAGAACCATTGTATCCTAACGCTTTATCAAAATGAAAAGTGCATAGGATATATAGTATATGAAAAATCTGATGATGTGATCTTAATTCATGAATCCATTATAGATGATCCGGAAGGATTAAAAGCTGTTCTTAATTATTTATTGTGTGAAGCAAAACAGATTGAGATAAGAATGGCTGACAATATTGAATTAGCTGATAATGAAAAAGCTTTGGCGAATATGGCTGTTCGATATCAAGATAATACATTGAAGGATGAAATAGAAAGATCAGGAACCACATTATTTATCAGTGAAACCCTTTAACAAAGAAGTGAAAAGGCATTGTAATCGTATTACATTAACTCGCCTTTTCCTTTTTTAACAATATATACAACTTCCGATAATGCATATTATGTTAACCAAAATATATAAATAAATACGTTCTGAAAAGAAATACTATATTTTGCTTATATTCCGCAAAAACATAAAAAGCCTAAGGTTATATCTATATATTACCCTAGGCCTTTCTTATAGGTTCATTACTGCCATTATAACAGCAAATAAACAAAAGATAATTCCAATTCCTTCTAAAAAACGATACATGGATATCTTGTATTTTTTATAGTTTTGATGCAGTGCCAATACAGCACTTCCATAAAGCAACACACTTATTGCTGAAAAAGTGATAATTAGTATCGGCACTCCCCTGCAAGTATAACCGGAAGCCAATATGACAGAAGCCAGCAAGTAAGTCAATAGAATGGTTTTTACTAATTTTTTAGGATCTGTAGACATTTTTTATTCTCCTTCATTCAACCTAATATCTATTATAAAGAGGTTTTCGTCTGGTTTCAAGCTGTGTTATAATGTTTAAAGGAGGAATTGATGATGATACAGCATATTGTAATGTTTAAATTTAAAGAAGAAGCCAATGGAAAAAGCAAGCAAGAAAACCTTTTAGAAGCAAAAGAAAGAATGCTGAAGCTAAAAGATGAAATTAAACAGGTTGTTTCATTAGATGTTTATTTTAACGATGAACAAGCTGTAAAGGATAATTATGATTATATCCTCGTTTCAACCTTCCAAACGATGGAGGATTTAAATCAATACCAGGTTCATCCAAGTCATGTTGCCTTTGGACAATATATAGCGCCACTACGTGAATCACGTGTCTGCATTGACTATAAA
Organism: Beduini sp.; assembly: GCF_047239305.1. Classification (NCBI taxonomy): domain Bacteria; kingdom Bacillati; phylum Bacillota; class Erysipelotrichia; order Erysipelotrichales; family Erysipelotrichaceae; genus Beduini; species Beduini sp. The sequence goes on along the minus strand of NZ_JBKTEM010000001.1, from coordinate 446,239 downwards.
ATTAAAGATTAGAAAAAAAGACTTGTAAAAGTCTTTTTATAATAGATTTAAGATGGAATTTCCAATGAGCGGCAGCTGACAATTAAAGTTATCTGCAATAGTCGCACCTACTGTGGCAAAGCTATCTAAATCTCCAAGATTCTGATTTCCTTTTAATTTCTTTGAATAAAGTATTAACGGCACTTGTTCACGTGTATGATCACTGCCTTTGAATGTAGGGTCATTACCATGATCCGCTGTGATAATCAGCAGATCATCTTCGTTTAGCTGATACATAAGATCATTTAGCTGCTGATCAAATCTCTCTAAGGCTTTTCCATAACCAATTGGATCACGACGATGACCGTATAGAGAATCAAAATCAACTAAATTGATAAACGCCAAACCTGTAAAATCAGTTTGTGCAAGGGCAATTGTCTTATCCATGCCATCTTCATTGCTTTTTGTCATAATCGCTTTAGTAACGCCCTGACCGCAGAAAATATCATTGATTTTTCCAATGGCGATAACATCCAGCCCATTATCTTTCAAAATATTTAAAACCGTACGATCAAAAGGTTCTAAAGCCCAATCATGGCGATTGGATGTACGCTGGAACTCTCCTTTTTTCTCTCCGATAAACGGTCTTGCAATAACACGCCCAACCTTCCATTCATCCTTTAAAAGCAATTCACGAGCAATTTTACAGCAGCGATATAATTCATCTAGCCCAATGTATTTTTCGTGAGCGGCAATCTGAAATACGGAATCCGCAGATGTATAGACAATCAGTTCTTTGTTTTTAATTTGTTGTTCACCAAACAAGTCTATGATTTCAGTTCCGCTGGCAGCAATATTACCAATCGTTTTATAACCTGTTTTTTCTTCAAATTCTTTAATAAAAGCTTCAGGAAATCCTGTTTCCGTAAAGGTTTTAAATGGCTTTTCCACTTTTAATCCCATCAATTCATAATGACCGGTCATAGTATCTTTGCCATTGCTTATCTCGTTTAATTTACCAACAGTCCCAAAATATCCAGGTAATTTATAAATCCCGTTAAAGTCACCTAATTCACCCAGTCCTAATCCTTCAAGGTTAGGAACTTCGATCTGCGGATATTGATCACAAATATGTTTTAATGTGTTCGTTCCCTGATCCCCATAAGATTCAGCATCTTTTGCGTTTCCTATCCCCAGTGAATCCAATACAATTGTAAATATCCGTTTATACTTATACATTTTCCTTTTCCTCCTGTTGCTTACTGCGGGGATGAAATTTTTTATATTCATCGATCATTTTTTGATTTGTAACATGAGTATAGATGGTGGTAGTTGAGATGTTGGAATGTCCTAACATCTCTTGAATAGAACGCAAATCCGCGCCATGATTTAACAGATGGGTGGCAAAACTATGCCTTAGTGTATGGGGCGTAATATTCTTTTTAATATTTGCCTGCAACGCATTTTGTTTAATCATTTTCCAAAATGACTGACGTGAAAGCGACTGTCCCTTGTAGTTTAGGAATAAATAGTTTGAATCATGACCTTTCATTAACAAAGGACGATAATCCTGCATATATTCATTGAGTATCTCAATCATATAATCGGCAATCGGAACCATTCTCTCTTTTGATCCCTTCCCAAAACAACGAATAAGATTCATTGTTAAATGCAAATCGTTGATTGTTAAATTGACTAATTCACTGATTCTGAGCCCAGCGGCATACATCAATTCCAACATGCAAAAATCACGATAATACAACGCATTTTCTCTTGCCTTAGCATAAGCGACATTCATCAGATCTTCTACTTCCTGCTCGTTTAATACAACCGGAAGATCTTTATCTAACTTTGGAAATTTTATACTGACCATCGGATCAATCTCCAAAATCCCTTCACGCATGCAAAATTTAAAAAAATTATTCAGCGTTGAAGCATTATGTGAAATCGTTCTTTTTTTTAAAGCCTGCTCGTTTAAATAACTGAAATAATCCAATATATCGTTCTTGCTGATTTCCCTGATTTCTTTCTTTTTAATAAAATATTCCCTAAACTTTTTCAGTTCCGTCATATAAGAAGCAACACTTTGATTGGATAATCCCTTTTCAATTCGAATATACTGCTTATATTCGCTGATTGCTTCATCAATGCTATACTTCATGTTATCACCATTTTAAATTATAGCATTGTTTAAATGTTCGACCAACTATTATGCTAATAATTTTTTGATTATTGCTATAGCTTCATCATATATGTTTTAAATATGATGCTGATGAAAAAGATAAAAATCGAAATAAATCCGTAGTTTAAATACTGATGCAGAATTTCAGAGGGGCGGATGGCTTCTTTAAAAACAAATGTGACCGCAAAAATATTGATGGCAATTTCGATGCAGCCTACAAGTAAAACAGCTACACTTCCCCACTGCATCAAAAGAAAAACTAAATCTATAATAAAGCCAAAAACATGCTGAAACTGCGAACATAAACTATATAAATAGACACCGTTATGTATGCCGTACAGAAAGATAAAGGCACCAAAAGTAATGACACCTAAGACATGCAGGGAATTAAAAATAAGTAAAATATAAATAAATAGGATTAGATACATATAATTTTTAATATTATCTAAAGTGATTAAATGGTTAATGTACGTGGTTTGAAAAAGGATCATTGGCTGATGTAAAAGTTTCATTGTCAGACCAAGAAAAAAACCACCGCCAAATAAAATTATCATAAAAAGATAAATATACTGGTAATGGTTAAAATGCTTCGATATTGCTGTATTCATAGTATCACCTCAATTTATAGTATGAATACGCATGTTTTTTTATTCTTCATCGATATATTTTTTTTGATGATTTGTCTGACTTAACAATTTTGAGGCTTTTGTCAGCTTAACCGAATTTGGCAGCTGCTGTTGAATCGAACGAATCACTTCATCGGTTTTGGAGTCTTCAATTTTTTCTTCCTCGTAATTAAAAAGAGAAAGCTGTTTTGAATAATCTTTTCGAGCGATGACGTTGCTTAAACTGACTCCTGCTAAACGAATCGGCTGATCATCATAGTTAAGATCAAACAAAAGCAAAGCCGTCTCATAGATAATATCAAAATCATTGGTTGCGGTTTCTAGGCGATAGGTTCGATTAATGCTGAGTTCGCGCGTATATTTTAAAGTAATCGTTACATTATTAGAAATTAAATCACGTTTTTTTGCCCGCTGTGAAACCTGCATTGACAACCGTTTCAAATGTTCTTTAATGACATCAACATCACTAGTGTCTTTTTCTAAAGTGGTAGAATTTCCAACGGACTGCAGCTGATTGTGAGCACTGTTTAATTTAACGGCATCATTTCCGTTAGCACGATTATAAAAAAGCAGTGCATTCTTTCCTAAATATTGCTTAATAATGTCATAGTTTTCTTTACTGGCAAAATCACCGATCGTGATAATCCCATGTTGATTTAATTTTACAGCGGTCTTTTTACCGATGCCATGGATTGTCCCTACCGGCAACGGCCATAGAAAAGACTGAATATTCGTTTTGGTAAGTACCGTAATACCATTCGGTTTTTTTAAATCACTTCCCATTTTAGATAAAAAACGATTATGAGAAATACCGATCGAACAGCCAATATGTAATGTATCCATCACCTGTTTTTGAATCTGACTAGCCAATTCGATCGCATTTTCATACTCGTATACGATATCTGTTACATCTACATAGCATTCATCAATACTTGCTATTTCAAATTCCGATGTATAATGAGCAATAATTTTAAAGAACTGTTCCGATATTGATTTATAGTAATTCATATCCACTGGTAAAATCACAAGATGTTTACAAAGCTTTTGAGCTTGGAATAAGGGCATTGCAGAATGAACTCCATATTTTCTTGCGCTATAGGACGCTGTCGTGATCACTCCACGACGTGAATTTCCGGCAATCACGACAGGCTTATCGGCAAGTGAAGGATTTCTTGCAATTTCGCAGCTTGCATAGAATGAATTAAGATCAATATGGAAGATAATCGGCATTATTGAAAACGATTCATTCCTACTGCAGTTGTTTTTGTTTTATGTGCCAATCTTAATTTATCTGAGATCATTGCAATAAACTCTGAATTAGTTGGCTTAGATTTAGTTGCTGATACTGTATATCCGAAGATTTCATCAATTGCATCAGTATTCCCCCTATTCCATGCTACCTCGATTGCGTGGCGGATAGCTCTTTCTACTCTTGAAGAAGTAGTGTTATACATTCTGGCAATATCAGGATATAAAACTTTTGTTACCTGTCCTAAAATATCTGGATTGTAATAAGTTTCCATAATAGAAGAACGAAGATACATATAGCCTTTAATATGAGCTGGAATGCCTACTTCATGTAAGATTTCTGTGATTTCATTTTCCAGTTTTACTTTTTGATACTTTTCCAATTCGTCATTGCCTAGACGTGACAAGTCATCGTTTTGAAAATTTACAATTTCATTGATAGATTTAACAAAATAATTTAAATCCAATGGTTTTCTAAAACAATAATGGACGTTATATGCGTTCAGCATTTGTGACATCATGTCAGACATAAAGTCTGATAAGCAGACAATTTTTATATTTGGATTATAATTCTTTGAAGTAAAATACTCTTTTAAGACGACAAGCCCATCAATACCAGAAAGCATTAAATCGATGATTAATAAATCATAATGTTTTCTGTTTAACTTGTCCAAACATTCATTTCCATTAGCGGCTGTGTCGATCAAATTCAAAATCTTAGTTTCAGAAAATTTTGAAATGATTTGTTCAGTTAATGCAACGTTGTCTTGTGCAATGAGTGTTTTAATCGTATTCATTTTAGTTTCTCCTATTTAGAGTTCCTAAACTATCGGCAAGGTCTAGTATATATCCTTTTTCGAGTAAAATAAATATTTTCTTTGTAAAATTTTTAAAATATTTCAATAATCTTTAAAAATGTATTGCATACATGTATTATTTCGACAAATTCATCTTTGCTTTGTCACTTCTTGTTGGAATAATAAATAATAAAGGGCATTTTCTGCCCTTTATTATTGCTTCATCTGATCACTGACCTGAAGCATCCATTCGATGTAGACACCATATCCAACTTTTTGATCTTTCCCGTTTACATGAGATACTGCTCCGATAATCTTGCCGTTTTGTAAGATTGGAGAACCGCTCATTCCCTGAATAACACCATTTGTTTTTTCTAAGAATGACGGATCTGTGACTTTAAAGCATATTCCTTTTTGTCCAGCTTCCGCCTGCGGCTTTAATTCAGTAATCTCGATTTCTACCTTCTGTACATTTTGACCATCAATAACGGTCAATAAATAGGCAGTTCCAAGTGTTGTTTCACTGATTGACGCTGTTTCCATCGTCTCACCGTCCATCGTCCCATAATAATAGCCATAGACCCCTATTTCGTTATTGTAGACCACTTCTCCTAGAACCTTATCATCTTCCACCACAGCGATTTTTTCACCTGTTTTAGAAGAGCTGTTTTTAACAACATCTTTTACATAAGATTCAAAGACGGTCCCTTTAGCAAACTGCAAATCAAAATCTTGATCACTTAAAGAATGCCCTAAAGATGCAAATGTGTGATTTTGAGGATCATAATAGGTCATTGTGCCAATTCCAATTGTAGAATCTTTCACATATAAACCCGTCTTAAATGTCCCAGTCGCTTGGTCGTAGTTTACATTCAATGTTCTTTGTAGCGATTCATTGTTTCGAGTGATCGAGAGGACTGTTGATTTGTTGCTTTCGATAGCAGTTTGAATTTCATTGGCTAATAAAGAAATATTTTCGACTTTATTCCCATTGATATGGGTAATCAAATCTCCGGGATGGATATCGTTATTCACCGGATTGACTGTCTGAGAATCAACTGCATAATCATAGGTGCCTGTGACTAGCACGCCGTCATATGCCAGCGCAATCCCAACAGAATCTCCACCACAGATCACTGTGGCAGCAAAAGCGGAAATGGTTGTCAAACAAAGCATGGAGAGTACAATTGCAAACTTTAACAACTTTTTAACCAAGCTCATCATCCTCTGTAGCAAAGCTACAATGTTATTATGGAATAAAAAAGCAGCTTCATGCTATAAAGCTGCAACTTGTGCTAAAAGCGTTTGTGCCTGTTTTAAGGCTTCTTGACTAATCATATCCCCTGAAAGCATTTTAGCGATTTCTTCGATACGTTCTTCCCGATTTAACACTGATACTTTTGTTTTAGTATCTTTATTTTGAATGTATTTAGAAACATACAGATGACAATCGGCAAAGCTCGCAACTTGCGGTAAATGTGTAATACAAAGCACCTGCTTGTTTTTAGCGATTCGCTTCATTTTTTGTCCGATCGCATAGGCAACTTTTCCGCTGACGCCCGTATCCACTTCATCAAAAATGATTGTTGAAATGGAAGTCTGATCGAGTAAGATCGTTTTTAAAGCCAGCATAATACGCGATAATTCACCGCCGGAAGCCACTTCAGAAACGGGATGCATCGGCTGTCCTAAATTCGTCGTAATCATAAATTCAATCTTATCGTGACCGCTTTTTGATAATTCACCAACTTGTACCTGCACTTCAAAACGGGCATGCTCCATATACAGCAAGTGTAGTTCCTGCGTTATTTTCTTAGAGATATCTTTTGCCGCTTTTTCTCTAATAGTGTGTAGTTTATCCGCAAGTTTTATACATTTTTCCTTTTGTTCTAAAATGAGTTTATCCAATTCTGACAAAACTTGTTCACGATTATTCAAAAATTGAATTTTATCTTCTATTTCTTTCTTTTTTTCTAAGACCATTTCTACAGACGGACCATATTTTCTCTTTAATCGCTGTATCGTAAACAACAGATCCTGAACTTCGTTAAAACGATATTCATCAAAATCCAACGCATAATAGGTATCCATGATTTTTTCGGAAACATCTTCGCTTTTGTAATATAAATCATACAATTCGTTATACAGTGCTTCAAACTCTTCAAGATCTGCAATATCATCCAATGCCTTGATTCCCAAATAAAACTTAGATAAAGCACCTTCATCCTGCTGAATATACTGACGAAAGACATTAATGCTTTTTTGTACTTTCTCAAAGTTTTGCAGCTGTAGTTTTTCTTTTTCCAATTCTTCTACCGATTCGTTTTCAAAATCAAATTGATTGATTTCATCCAGCTGACTTTGATAGAAGTCCATCTGCTCATAATTCTCTTCTTCGTTTTCTAAGCTTTTCTTTTTAGACAAAGTATCACAATAAGCCTGAAAACTTTTTTTATATTGTTCTAAAAGGGAGTATAAACCGCCACCGCAGTAATGATCTAAAATGTCAAGGTAATGCTTATTGTTCAACAACTCTGTATTATCAAACTGAGAATGAATATCAATCGCTAAAGGAACGATCTGTTTCAGCAATGAAGCCGGAACTGTACGATAATTAATCTTACAAATACTTTTTCCATTGCTCAGCAATTCTTTTGATACATATAAGTTATCATCTTCATTATCAATATTTGCCTCTTTCAGCACGCTTAAAACAGCATCATTATTAGAGATGTCCAATATAGCTTCAATAAAAGCTTTTTCTTCGCCATTTTTAATAAATGCAGTGTTGGCACGATCGCCCAACAACTGTCCGATTGCATCAATAATAATGGATTTACCTGCCCCGGTTTCTCCCGTTAAAACAGTCATTCCATCATTAAATGTAATTCTGCTTTCAGCAATAATCGCAAAGTTTTTGATCAATAATTCCTGGATCATTTAAGTTCACCTACTTTCCAAAATAATCTGACGCCTCTGTCACCACTTCTTTAAAATTAAATTTTTCTGTTTGCTCGCCCTTTTCAAATAAAGCTAGAAATTCCACATTTCCCTGTCCACCTGTGATTGGTGAATACGTAAGTCCTGTCATTTTAAATCCTTCTTCATTCGCATAGCCTAAAACTTTTTCTAATACATCAAGATGAACCGCCGGGTCCTTGATAATTCCTTTTTTACCAACTTGCTCCTTGCCAGCCTCAAACTGTGGCTTGATCAAAGCAACAACTTGTCCATCTTCCTTTATAATTTCAGACAGTTTTGGGAAAATATGCTTTAAAGAAATAAAGGAAACATCAATGGAACAAAAATCCGGTCGACCAAATTCAAAACGTTCAATCTCCACATAACGAAAGTTAGTCTGTTCCATCACAACAACACGGGGATCGTTTCGTAATTGCCATACCAGCTGATTTGTCCCTACATCTAACGCATAGACCAGTTTAATGCCATTTTGAAGTCCGCAATCACTAAATCCTCCTGTAGAAGAGCCAATATCCAGCATAATCTTGTCTTTTAAATCCAGCTGGTACACTTCAATTGCTTTTTCCAGTTTTAAACCGCCGCGCGATACATATTTAAGTTTTTGTCCTTTGACATATAGATTAGATTCGATGTCAATTTTAGTTCCCGGTTTATCAATTCGGTCATGATCATCATAAACGATCCCCGCCATCACTGCTCGCTTAGCTTTTTCACGCGAATCAAAGAATCCCTTTTCTACTAATAATACATCTATTCGTTCTTTTTTCATTATAATACCTTCTTTAAATGGATATCTAAGTTTTTCATATCCAGATTCTCTAATTCAAGCAATTGGTCAATCTTTCCTTGCGGCGTATAGTGATCATCAATCGCTAAATGTACTGTATCTATCACCAAATGATGATCATTAAAATATTCATTGATATAAAGCCCTAAAGAAGCATTCTTCATATCTGTTTCATAAATAATTAAATGTTCATACTTTTGCGCAATTCTTTGCAGCATTGCTTCATCCATCGGTTTTAAGAAACGTGCATTAATCACATCTACATTATAATTATTCGCTTTAATATGCTGGATTACTCTTTGAACTTTATCATCATAAGTCAAAACTGCCACTTTCGCATTATCTTGTGATAAAGGAGTGGTCCATGTTCCGATTTTCAAATAATGATTAACTAATACATCCTGATTTTTTGTCATTTGCTTTGATATACGGATAATATATGGACGATCTGATAAATGAAAAGCGGTATTGATAAATTCTTTCGCTTCTTGTGCATTGCTTGGTGTAAAAATAACTAGATTAGGGACAGCCATTAAAAAACCAATGTCAAAAACTCCATGATGAGTTTCTCCGTCTTCTCCTACAAATCCGGCGCGATCTACTGAAATCAACAAAGGCAGTTTCATTCTGGCAGCATCATGATTGATTTGATCATAAGCACGTTGCAGAAAAGAGGAATAAACAGAGATAAATGGTTTTTTACCCGCTTTCGCAAGACCACAGGCGAAAGTGACGGCATGCTGTTCCGCAATACCTACATCAAAGGAACGCTTTGGATAATCACGGAATATTTTCTCCATTCTTGAACCGGAGATCATAGCCGGAGTAATAGCGACTATTTCTTGATCAAAAGCCATTGCTTTATAAACCTGTTCGGATACAATTTCTGACCAGCTTACTTCATTTTCTTTTGCTTTTTTCAAGCTTTCCCCGGTTGTAATATCAAAAGGACTGATGCCATGCCACTTCCCTTCAACATCATTTTCAGCGAATGGATAACCTTTCCCTTTTTTAGTCAGCACATGAACAACGATACTTCCGGAAGAATCCTTGGCTTTATTCAGTGCGCGAATCAGATCTTTAAAATCATGACCATCGATCGGTCCTAAATAATCTACACCAAATTCAGTAAAAATCGTATCATCAATCAAATTCTTTTTGATCGATTCTTTTACTGCAGAAGATACTTTATATAACGGTTTTCCTAAAGGAATGTGTGACAGCATTTCTTTATATTCCTGTTTAGCTTTATTATATGCCATTGACGTACGTAATTCAGAAAGAAAGTTGTTAACTCCGCCCACATTTTTTGAAATAGACATCTGATTGTCATTTAATATAATAATCACTTTAGAATGGGTAGAACCTAAATGATTCAATGCTTCTAAAGAAGCTCCCCCAACCATTGCAGCATCTCCGATAACGGGAATAATTTCATATTGTTCTTCATCTAAATCACGTGCCATTGCCATTCCTACTGCTGCTGATAAAGCGGTTGAGGAATGACCTGCTTCCCATGCATCATATTCGCTTTCACAGCATTTTTGAAATCCGGATAACCCACCTAACTGTCTTAATGTATCAAAGCGATCGGCTCTGCCCGTTAAAATTTTATGTGTATAGCTTTGATGTCCAACATCAAAGAAAATCTTATCTTCCGGTGCATCAAAAACATAATGCAAAGCGATCGTCAATTCAATGATGCCTAAATTACTTGAAAGATGCCCCCCAGTTTTAGCGACACTGTTAATGATAAAGTGGCGAATATCACCGGCTAAGCTTTCTAGCTGTTCGGTAGTTAAATTCTTTAAAAAATGAGGATCTTTAATCTTTGAAATGTCCATTATTTCACCCTTTTCAAAATAGCCTGAACGACTTCAATCATAATGCCATGGTTAATTTTTAATTTGTAAATGCACTCCAATGCCTTTTTAAAATAGTCTTTCACTAATTCTTGCGATGCTTCTAGTCCTAATAATGAAACATACGTTGATTTATTATTTTCGATGTCACTGCCTACTTTTTTACCAATAACAGCTTCATCACCGGTCACATCTAAAATATCATCTTGAATCTGATAAGCCAAGCCAATCGTCTCTCCTAATTCAAGAAAAACATCCTTCTGTATAGGAGCAACGATTTCTGCAGCCATCAATAAAGGCGCTGTGATCAGTTTGCCTGTCTTATGGGTATGAATATTGATAAGTTCTTCTATCGTTGCCTGCTTATTTTCAAAGCGGAGATCTTCTTGTTGTCCGTAAATCATCCCATCTTGTCCGCTTGCTTCAGCTAAAATTTGAATGCAATGTATTTTTTTATTGTCTCCTATATTAGCTTGGCTTAGAATACTGAAAGCTTGCGTTAATAATGCATCTCCCGCTAAAATAGCAGTAGCTTCATCAAACTGCTTATGGCAGGTTTTTCGACCGCGACGCAGATCGTCATCATCCATTGCTGGCAAATCATCATGAATTAAAGAATAGGTATGCACCATTTCAACACTGCAGGCAATATCTATGTAAGCTGAATAATCAATGCCATAGGCTTGCAGCACTTTTAAAAACAAAATAGGTCGCAAACGTTTTCCCGGTGCTAACAAAGAATAATACATTGCTTCTTTAACCGGTCCATCTTTTAGTGAATCTAAAGCATGAGCCAAATAGTTATCTATTTGTTTTTTCATTTTTTCCATCGGTTTAATCCTGACTTTCTTTACTACCAATAATTTCTACGACTTGTTTTTCAAAATGTGTCAGTTTATCATTGCATAATTTAGAGAGATCCATTCCCTCTTGAAACAACTTAATAGATTCTTCTAAAGGTTCTTCATTCTTCTCTAATATTTTTACGATTTCATCTAATCGTTTCATTGCTTCTTCTAATGTAATCTCTGCCATACTCTTACTCCTTTACAGTGGCTTTAATCGTGCCATCACTTAAACGTATGGCAATTTCATCATTCGCTTTAACTTGCTGAATGCTATCAATGACATGCCCATTCGTTTCAACAATGGCATAGCCTCTTTTTAAAATATTTAACGGACTTAACAGCTGTAATTGTTCTAAAAGCTGCCTAAAGTTTTGTTTTTTTGTATTCATTTTCTGCACTAAGGCATATTGCATCTGCTGAGTCTGCTGTTCAATCGTGTAATATTGCTTTTGAATAAACTGCTGTGTCATCGGCAGAATTTTTTGATCCTGCTGACTGAGCAGATAGCGGTATTGCCTTAAAATTAATGTCATCTGCTGTTTTAAAAAGATGGCATGCATCGCTGCTTTTTCTTGTTGCTTAGCGATCATTCTTTGCGGTTCTTTTAAACATGGGTGCTGACTGAGATGACTTAGTTTTGTTTTCGTATTTTCTAACTGGTGCATCATCAATGTTTGAAGATAATCCATTGTCGCATCATTTTGCATCAGTAATTCATTTAAATCGGGAACCGCTGCCGTTGCCGCCGCCGTTGGCGTTGCCGCACGCAGATCCGCTACATAATCCACCAATGTCGTATCTACTTCATGTCCTACCCCGCTGATCAGTGGAGTTTGACACATATAAACGGTTCGTACTAATTCTTCATTATTAAAATTCCACAAATCTTCCAAAGAACCTCCTCCACGAGCTAAGATAAGAACATCCAGTTTCATGGAATCTGCTTGCTTTAAACAATCAATGATATTTAGATAGGCAGTTTCTCCCTGAACCAATGTTGGAAACAGTTTGATTTTAACTAGTGGGAACCGATTATGCACAGTACGCAAAATATCTTCTAAAGCCGCACTTGGGTAAGCGGTGATAATTCCTATTTCTTCTGGATACACAGGAATTGTTTTCTTGTGTGTATCATCAAACAATCCTTCATTATATAATTTCTTTTTTAACTGTTCAAATTGAATATAGAGATTTCCTATGCCATCTAGCTCCACATGATAAACATACAGCTGAAAATTACCGGCTGCCACATATACAGAAATACTGCCGACAATCAATACTTTCATTCCGTTTTCTAAACGAATCTTCAACTTTTGAACATAACTTGAAAACATCACAGCATTAATTCTTGATTTTTCATCTTTTAAGGTAAAATAATAATGCCCTGAACTATGTAATTTTAAGTTAGAAATTTCCCCTTGCAGAAATATTTTTTGCAGATGTACATCCTGATCTAATTTTGCTTTTAAATAATTATTTAAGGCACTGACTGTTAAATAACGCTGTTCCATTAAATCAGTGAGTGCAGTACACCATTAATATACTTATATGACTCTTCATCACAATAAGTTTTCGCTATTAAAATAGCTTCATTAATGATAACCCCTTTAGCTAGATCAGAATCCAACATTTCAGATGTTGCTACTAGAAGAATTGCCTGTTCCATCTTACTTAAACGTTCCCATGTCCATCCTTTTTTCAGATGCTTTGAAATTTCATTGCGATACTGATCTAAATTTAATAAAGTTGTATCAATCAGCGTCTTGCAAAAAGTGTACGTTGCTTCATCTTCCATGATTGTTTTATTTTCTGATATATATGTTTCAATCTCTTCTAAACTATGATCTACAAGCAAATATTGATAAATTGCAATCATTGCTGTTTCTCTAGCTATTTGACGACGTGTTTTAGCCATTCCTAAAATCCTCCAATATGTATTTATACAATTTAATATAATATCATAAGATAACAAAAAAAACCAGTTTTTAAACTGGTTAAAATTCAATCCCGATCACATTAACATTAATTGCTTTTGGTGAAACATTGCTCATATCAAAGATCGCACGTGTTACCCGCTCCTGAATCTCCTTTGAAGCTTTGCTTGCCAAAATTCCGTATGAAATTTTAGTGTTGATTGTCATTGTTAAATCGGTGCCGTCAAGTTCACTTAAAATACCATTTTTTCCACTTACATGGACACCTTCAATTTCATCAATTGATTTTTCTGCAATAAGGTTAAATACCGGTAAACCGATACAGATTTTACCTAATTTTTCGTTTGCTGGATTACTATAATAAATACTTTGAGCCATATCGATCATTCTCCTTTACTACTTAACTCTATTGTATAAAAAACCAAGTTAAATTACAAGGAATCTAAGCAATAAATTTTACTTCCACTAAATAACTATTGTTTGTTGAAGCATAAATAGCATTAATAATTTTAGCAACTTCGCCAGCTTCACCATTTTCTTTTTTTATCGTGACTTTGATGACCTTGTTGTTAATCTCAACAAATGCATCATTATATCCCATATCTTTTACTTGTTTAGAAAGTGTTTTCTCTAATTCTTTGTTTACATTGACCATATCAATATTTTCTAACGCTTCACTCACTTGGTCGATATTGCTATCTGTTGATGCGATAATAGCGTTATATCCTGCTACTTCAGAGTTATGACGTTCATCCAGGTCAGACTTCATTGAATCAAAATCCGCTTCTTTGTTTTCCTGCTCTTGTTCCTGTTCTACCGGTTCACTGACAGGTAATGTATTTTCAATTGGTGGAAGCAAGATATAATACACAGATAACATCAAGATAAGACTGAATAGGGATAAAAAAGTTAACGCTTGCTTGTTCATAATATTCTCCTTTCTATGTATGACAATACAATATATGTAGAAAGTTTGAGAATATGAAAAAAGAACTTCATTTTTGAAGTTCTTATGCTCTACCTTGGTATTTTCCGTCTACTGTACTTACAATAACCATTTCGCCTTCACTGATAAATAAAGGAACTTTAATTTGGAAACCAGTTTCAATTGTAGCATTTTTAGTCGCTCCAGTAGCAGTATCGCCTTTGACAGCTGGTTCAGTTTCTGTGATTTGGAAAGGAACATTGATTGGCAATGATAATCCCAACACTTCTCCTTCAAAGCTTGTCACTTCGACTTCATCACTCGGTTTTAGAAAATTGATTTCCCATTCTAAATTGGCAGCAGGAATTTCGATTTGTTCATAAGTTGCATTATCCATGAATACTAATTCAGATCCTGTGTCATATAAGTATTGCATTTTATTTTTATCAATATGCGCTTTTGCAACTTTTTCATTACCACCAAAAGTTGTTTCAGTGGTAGAACCCGTACGCATATTTTTCATTTTTACTCTAACGTTTGCAGCAGAACGAGCTGTTTTATTATGGCTTGCTTCAAGTACAACAAATAAATTTCCTTCATATTGGAAAGTCATACCTGGTCTTAAATCACCGACATTAATCATTTTATACTCTCTCCTTTACTAAATAATTTAAGGTTTCCCTCAACATTGATTGATTATATCAAATTTTTTTGATTTAGTGAAGATAATATGATAAAAGAATATAAAAAGTTTGTTAAAAGAAAGGTAAATGCCGAAAAAGGATCTAAAATAAAGAAACCACTTAGCCATTGTACAAATAAGATGAGAATAGCCATGAGTATACTTAATAAATAGCGATTGCATTTCAGCGTCTTTAAAAGTTGTGTGAAAAGATAGCTAAGAATTAATCCAATCACGATAAAAATAAGGAACTGCAGCCAATGCATCTCATATGCAAATTGAATTGGTAAAAAGAAATAATCGATTGTAAAAAACAACAGCCAAATCAAATAACTGTAGATTGAAAGATAAAATAGATACATCATATCACCCAATGTTATTATGACCAAATTTATTGGTTTAAAGCATTAAATTATTTTTGTATCGTAAAAAGATAATGCAGCTGATCCCCATTGTAGTATTGTGCCATAAATTCTTTTTCTTTATGCATCCCAATCGCTTTAGCAACTTTTATTGATGAAACATTATCCGCTTTTATAATGGAATGGACTTTTACTGCATTCAGCAGATTAAACGCATAACGTTTACATCCTTCTGCCGCCTCTTTGGCATAACCATGATGCATAAATCGCTTTTTAAGCAGATAACCGATTTCCAGCACTTCTTCCTTCATACATTTTTGAAGGGTTAGTCCTGCCTGCCCGATCATCTCATTTGTCTCTTTTAGAATGATTGCCCATAATCCAAAACCGTCTTTATGATAGCGGGCAAGCTGGCGATCCAGCCAGATCTGAACATCCGTGTCACTAAACTCATGTTCATAAGCATACATCACTTTTGGATCTTGCAACATCTCCGATAAATCCTTTTCATCTTCACGTGTCATTTCCCTTAAATACAAACGTTCTGTTTCTAAAATCATCATTTCTCCCTCACTCTTGTCTTCCCATTATAGCAGCCTTCCATAATTTCTTGTTCTTTTTTCTAATTATGGTATATATTCACTGCTGATCATACATTTATTTTCTAAATCATACTCCAGCTCCCATCTATAACATGCATCAAAACAGATTCTGCTGTTTAAAACTGAACGGTCATCTGCAGCAGAAATTGTATAAGTAATCTGAACGTTTGAATTTTCTATCGTTTGGCTTTCATTTGTATGAAGATGTGACATGAAATACGAATAAAGAATAAGCTCAGCTGCTTTTTGTTTTTCCAGTAATAAACTTTGCCGAAGAATGTTTAGGTTCAGTTGATAATAGTGCGCAAAAGAAAACGTAATACCACTTAAAACCAGCAGCAAAAATAAAACATTTTTTAATACAAAGCCATTTTTATTCACTATCATAATATACTCCTATGATTCTTCGATCTGCTTTTTCACCCTGATAGACAGTAAGATAAATATAATCTCTAACTTCAAAACAGAGCCGGTCAACATCATATAAGTAGATTTCATAGCCATCTTTTTTTACTAAGCGATTTTGATCAAGCGAAAGTGTAAACCATTGCTCATCTTTATAATATCGAAGCTGCTCATGATCGGTTGAAATATCCTTTGCCAGCATTAATTCATTTTGCAGCTGTTTAAACATGATTTCCTTATCTGTCATCGGCTTTTCAATGGGCTTAATTTGATGTAACAAAGACATTCCTGTAAAACAGAGTGTCAAGACGATGCTGGCTGTCATTAATGAAAACAAGGTTTCAATTAAGGTAAAACCTGAGTGATTGCCCATTCTACATCATCCACTGGCAAAAAAAGCTGTTCCAGTCCGTTTTCTATGACGTCTATTTTTTCTTGATAGCTGCCTATTGATTCACTCATTCCTTTTTTTATTAAAACTATGCCTTGAATTAAGCTAACTGCCACTAAAGAGAAAAGTGAAAAAGCAAACAATGTTTCAATCATTGTGAATCCCCTATTCAAAATAAAACCTTCCGCTGCCTAACTGAAAAACACATTTATGTCCCTCCAGAACAATTGTTGTCGCATGATTAATATGCCCTAATGCATTAAAGGTCACGCCTGTTGCTTCTAATTCTATTCGTGTCTTAGATAACATTGCCTGTAATTGAGTATGATAAATCTTCTGTCGCCATTGATCCTGTGTTTCAATAAAATTTCCTGAGTAATGCATGTTGGGTAGAGCAAGGAATAACATCATCACGATAATGCTTAAACTAAATAAAGATTCAATCATCGTGAACCCGGACTTAGCTGACATAGGCTTGTCCGTTACTTAAATAAATCGCCTTTCCATTTGGACAGGTGCGCTGGTTTTCATTTAAATAAGTTCCGCTTCCATCAATTAATACATCGATCGATCCAGGAAATTCCCCCGTATTCAATTCATAAAGTAAAGCCTGAGAATTGACCACTTCTAAAAGTGCTTCGCAGCCTTTATCTTTGACTACCTTATTTTTACTGGTCACATTAGGAATGACAACCAGCAAAACAATCATCATGACAGCGATCACAAATAAAGATTCAATAAGTGTAAATCCTTTTTTCATTTTTATTCCCCCTTATATTTTATCTAGCATATTCATCATGGGAAGGATCATCCCACTGTAGATTCCTACAATATAAAGCCCTATAAATCCATACAAAATAGGCAATGCCCCTTGGATAACTTTGTGCACCGTTGTCTTTATTAGCAGGACACTAGTTTCATAATACTGATCAAGTAGCGAATATGGTGAATGTCGAGATAAGGACAACATAAAGACTAGCTTAAAATAGGAATCGAAATATAGAAAGGATTCTATAATTTCTGTCAGTTCTGTTCCAGTTTTTACTTTTTCAATAAGCTCAAATGCCATCATCTGCAAATGTAAATCTTTTATTCTTTGAGAAATCATATCAAGAATCGTATGCAAGTCGTACCCAAGATATAAAAATTCTTTATAATAAAGACAAAATTTAATAGAAAAGTATTTTTTTAACACAATGCCAAATGGCCAGTAATGAAACCATTTTTCTAATTCTTTAAAATTTCCACCGTTTAATTGTTTGATGAACCATACAACAATTCCCCCTGCCGCAATGAAAATAACGCATACAAGAAAAGGAAAGGCAAAAAGAAGCTGCATTAACCATTGCTGAATAGGACTAAATTGGATATCAAATGAAGAAAAGAACTGCTTAAACTGCGGCTGCAAATAAAAGACCGCAATAAACGAAAAACTGATGACTCCCCCTAGCAAAAGAGTTGGATAAATAAAAGCTTTTATGATTTCTTGTTTTAAAGCGTCTTTTTGTCTGCATAGATCAATTGCCTTTATAAGTGCCTGATCTAAGGTATCCCGATACAAATAAAAGGTGAAAAACTCCTTAAAAAGAATATCATCATACAAAAGATCAGTTTTTTCTTCAATTGCCTTTCCTTGTTTTAATTCATTAAGCAGTTTTAAAAGTGAAGGCTCCTTAAATAGCTGATAACACATCAGCAAAGCTTCATTCAAGGGATATTGCTGCTTAACAAACTGAGACAATGTTTCAATCATCAAATAACGTTGATTTAAATTCACTGTTTTCATAATCTTCAATTCTTGTCTCCCCTGCCTCAATCGATGCTTTAATATGGGCAATGAAATCTTTATATATGATTTCTTGTCTGGATAAAACCTGCTGGATAGTAATAGCATCAATCCATTCATAGATAGAAAATGCCTTTTGCTTAGAATAAATCAGACGCTGAGACATCACATATTGCAAAGTATCCCTTAAATCCAAATCGCTTACTCCTAAGTTTTTAAGACGATGGAGGGCTCCCAAACAGTTCTTTGAATGCAGTGTAGACAATACTAAACAGCCTGTCAAGGCACAGCGAACCGCCAAAGCTGCCGAGGATTCATCACGAATTTCACCGATCATGACGACATCCGGATCATGACGTAAAATCTGTTTAAGAGAATTGTCAAAATTAATACCAGCATCTAAATTCATTTGTATTTGAACAAAAGTTGGCTCCACAATTTCAATGGGATCTTCCATCGTAATAATATGTACCCTTCCTTTTTCAAAAATACGATGCAGCAAAGCATGCAGTGTAGTTGATTTTCCTTCCCCGGTAGGACCGCATACAATCACCAAGCCGCTTTTTAATGTTGTGATATGTTCCAAGGTATGTCGTGCCTTCGAATGCAAAGACAACTCTTTTATATCCAATAATCGCCCGTGATGCAGTACACGAATAACAATGTTTTCACTGTGCATTGTAGGAATGCTGCTGACTCGAAATGAATAGTTTTTTTGATTCAAATAATATTCAAACTGTCCTGTATGTGGAGTTAAGAGATAATTTAAATCAATGTTTCCTAAAAATTTTATATAATTAATTAAATTTCTTCCAACAGACTGCTCATATTCCCTAAAAGGACATAATTTTCCTTGCTGTCTGAATTGAACAATTGTTTTGTTTTGCATTTTATTTAGATGAATATCCGTTACATTCATCTTTAATGCTGACAGCAAAATCTTTTCTAACAGTTCTTCCATTTTCCTCCTCCCCTTATACTTTACTATTCCAAGGATTTCGCTATTTTTCTTATTTTATATTTTGTATGGTACCTTAATAAAAGGATTGAATAATCCCATATGGACTGCTATACTAAAAATGAAATATGTAAGGGAGGGGTTATTGTGAGAACAATGACAAATTATATCCGCCCCTATCTTTTAAGGATGGGGTACGGGTTTGTCATCAAATTTTTTGGTACTATCATGGATTTGCTTTTGCCATGGATCTTGGCTTATGTGATCGATGATGTCATTCCGTTAAAAAACATACAAATGATCTTTGTTTGGGGAGCAATTATGATCGTTTGTTCTATCTTGGCTTTATGGGCAAATATATTTGCCAACCGCAAAGCCTCCGGAGTAGCACGTGATTTTACCCGCGATGTGCGCCATGACTTATATGTAAAAGTAACAGATCTTTCCAGTAAACAGCTGGATGAATTAACCATTCCGTCACTTGTGTCACGTTTAACAACCGACACCTACAACATGCATCAAATGGTTGGAATGATTCAGCGTTTAGGCGTTCGCGCTCCTATTTTAATCTTGGGCGGTGTGGTAATCACAATGACACTAGAACCGGTTTTATGCATGATCCTTGTGGCGACACTTCCATTCATCGGCTTGACCGTCTACTTAGTATCAAGAAAAGGTGTACCCATGTTTTCATCTTTACAGCGCTATATTGATCAGTTAGTCAAAGTGGTTCGTGAGAATGTAACCGGTATTCGTGTTATCAAGGCATTATCTAAAATTAACTATGAAAAGAAACGTTTTGAAAAAACAAATCAAACCGTAGTAGATCAGGAAACGAAGGCAAATTATACAATGGCTCTGATCAATCCAATCATGAATATTCTTTTAAACGTAGGATTAGTTTTTATTATTATCGTCGGTGCCCAAAGAGTCAATGCAGGTATTAGTGAACCTGGTAAAATTGTAGCATTTCTAAGTTATTTCACAATTATTCTGACAGCGATGATGAATATTACCCGTTTATTTATCATTTATTCTAAAGCAAGTGCTTCTGCAGATCGTATCGAAGAAGTTTTATTAAAGACAAAAGATCTTCAAATAAAAGATATACCTGTACAAGACAGCGATTACTTTATTGAGTTCAATCATGTTGATTTTTCTTTCAATAAAAAAGAGCTTGTGTTAAAAGATATTGATTTTCATTTAAAGAAAAATCAAAGCTTGGGAATTATAGGTGCAACAGGAGCCGGAAAGTCGACTATTATACAATTATTAATGCGTTTTTACGATGTGAACTCAGGCAATATTTTAATTAATGGGAAAAACATTCAAGCTATCGATGAAAAAACATTGAGAGAAATGTTTGGTGTTACTTTTCAAAATGATACCATTTTTAGTGATAGTGTCTCTGAAAATATTCGCTTTGGACGCACTTTAAATAATGAGCTGATCAGCTTTGCTGCTCAAAATGGAATGGCTTCTGAATTTATTGAAAACTTGAATGAGCAGTACGATACTCATCTTGAAGCAAAAGGTGCAAATCTAAGCGGCGGACAAAAACAAAGAATATTGATTAGCCGCGCTTTAGCCGGACATCCGGAAATTTTAGTCTTAGATGATGCATCCAGCGCTCTTGATTATAAAACTGATGCCTTGCTTCGTCAGGCGATTGTGAAAAATTATCCTGAAACGACACTAATTATGATAGCTCAGAGGGTGAGTTCAATCATGCAGCTGGATCATATCCTCGTACTTGAAGAAGGAAAGATTCTCGCACAGGGAAATCATGCCTATTTAATGCAGCACTGTGATGTCTATCGTGAGTTAGCCGTTTCACAGATGGGAGGTCAGATTTATGAAGTTTAATGCTCCTAAATCCGCAAATCAAAAGGTACTGCAAAAACCTAAAAACACAAAATATGTATTAAAAAAGCTGAGTCAATATCTGCTTCATTTTAAATGGATGATCCTGCTCGCTGTTATTTTAGCCATTATCAGCAATGTGCTGGCTTTATTAGGTCCCATGCTGTCAGGGAAAGCGGTTGATTCCGTCGAATTTGGCAAAGGGATGGTGGACTTTCAAACGGTATTTTATTACTGTTTTATCATGGTGATCTTCTATGTCCTTTCCTCAATTTTTTCTTATATATTATCTATTTTAATGGTCAAAATATCTCAAAAAGTCGTTTATCAGATGCGAAGAGATGTATTCAATCAGTTGATGAAATTACCAATCGGTTATTTTGATACCCACGCTACAGGAGATATTATTTCTAAAATATCCTATGACATTGATACAATCAATACTTCATTATCCAATGATCTAATTCAAATTGTTGCCAGTTTAATCACTGTCATCGGATCATTGAGCATGATGATTGCGATCTCTCCTACTTTACTTTTGGTATTCTGCGTCACTGTACCGCTCTCTATTGTGCTTACTAAATATATGACAGGCAAAACCAGACCGATGTTTTCTAAGCGTTCTATGGCATTAGGAGAATTAAATGGTTTTGTTGAAGAAATGGTTTCCGGACAAAAAACGATCACGGCATATCATCAGGAACATAACATGATCCGACGTTTTGATGAACAGAATGAAAATGCTGTAACGGCATATTATCGTGCAGAATATTATGGCAGCATGGTAGGTCCAACTGTCAATTTTGTCAATAATCTTTCTTTATCTTTAATCAGTGTGTTTGGGGCTATCTTATTTTTAATGCAGCATCTTTCTTTAGGAGACATCACGTCCTTTGTATTATATTCCAGAAAATTCTCTGGTCCCATTAATGAAGCAGCGAACATTGTAGCTGAGCTGCAGTCTGCTTTAGCGGCAGGAGAACGTGTATTCAAGCTTATTGACGAGGCTCCGGAGCTAGAAGACTGTAAGGATGCCATTGCACTAGAAAACGTTCAGGGAGCCGTTGCCTTTCATCAAGTCGATTTTGGCTACACAAAAGATCGCCCTATCCTTAAAAAAGTTAGTTTTGAAGCGAAACCAGGACAAACCATCGCAATCGTTGGTCCAACCGGAGCTGGGAAAACTACAATTATCAATTTGCTGATGCGTTTTTATGATCCGTTAAGCGGGGAAATTTTGATTGACGGACAAAATATCCAGTCCCTGACTCGAGAGAGTCTGCGCAAGAGTTTTTCTATGGTGCTACAGGATACATGGCTGTTTGAAGGCAGTATTTTTGAAAATATTGCTTATGGAAAAGACAATGCCACCTTAGAGGAAGTCATGAACGTTGCTAAAGCCGCGCATATTCACACTTTTATTACTCAATTACCTAATGGATATGATACAATCTTATCAAACGATGGTGTCAATATATCAAAAGGGCAAAAGCAGCTGCTGACAATTGCCCGCGCTATGCTTTTAGACAGTAAAATTTTAATTTTAGATGAAGCGACATCCAATGTTGATACACGTACCGAACGTCAGATTCAAGCTGCCATGCTGTCTTTGATGGAAGGAAAAACATGCTTTGTCATTGCCCACCGTTTATCGACAATTCAAAATGCTGATTTGATCCTGGTTGTGCAAGAAGGAAACATCATTGAACAAGGAACTCATGATGAATTAATAGCATTAAATCAATTCTATGCCTCATTGTATCAGGCTCAATATTCATAGGAGGAACATATGACAGTCAATATAAACGCAATTAAACAGATCCAATCACAGCTTAACCATCAAACATTGGTTGCTGCCACAAAATATGCCGATATTTCAGATTTGCGTAAATTATATGCGGCAAAAGTTTATTGCTTTGGTGAAAATAAGGTACAGGATTTTTTAAGCAAGCAGGAGGCTTTGCAAGATTTACCGATTCATTGGCATTTTATTGGTACATTACAGCCTAATAAAGTAAAATACATTATCGATAAAGTGGAACTGATTCACTCGGTAGATACTATTCGTTTATTAGACGAAATTAATAAACAAGCCAAAAAACTTCATAAAACAATGGATGTTCTTTTGCAGGTCAACATTTCTCATGAGGAAACAAAACATGGCTTTAATGCACAAGAGATTGAAGAAGTTATTTCTTATATTAAAAATAATCTCCCCAATGTTCATCCTATCGGATTTATGACAATGGCACCTCACACAGCTCCCGAAGCGACACGTCCTGTTTTTCACTCGTTAAAAGATCTTCAAATATCAATACAAAAAAGCCATCCGGAGATGGTTGAATTATCGATGGGGATGTCTAATGACTATCCAATCGCTTTAGAGGAAGGCAGTACAATCGTTCGTATCGGCAGTCTTCTTTTCAAATAAAAACGACTTGGTTTAATGGCCAAGCCGTTTTTTTCAGATAAATAAATGGTCAAACATTTGCCGGAATGTGTATATGACGTTTAATTCTATTTTGAAGTTCTGGATACTCTTCTCTATAGTAATGTCTTGTGATTTTAGCAATCTGTTCCGTTTTTCCATTTTTCAAATGCAGTAAGATTGCTTTTCCCGCACTGCTGAAGAACAGATCGCCCACCACTTCTTCACAAAAATCAATATCCTCATAAGGAATCACTTTTTTACGCAAGTCCCCAACAACTAAATAATGATCGGTTAAACGCACATTCATTAATTGATAGGTGCTGTTTTTTAGTTCTTCCTGCAGATTAGGATATAATTGTTGGACACGACGTTCATTAACGATACAGAGCACCACCGTCACCACAATACCAATAAACAAAATCCACTGCCAACAGCCCGCTAGATAATTTACCATAACGACCCCTCCTATTTTTAAAGACCTTTATTTATCTTTCTATAATCATTATAACACAAAATAAAAATATTTTAAATAATATTAATAATAGTGTTGTGATAATTTAAAATAGGATTATGATTAAAGAAAGAAGGACTGCTTTGGAGGGGAAATAAATGAAAAAAAATATATATGAGTGAATCTGTGTTTATTAACAGTACAAATAAGAAGCAAAGCGTGGGATTAGGACTTTTTAAGAAAACAGCTATCCTAGTTATTATACCTACTTTCAAAAGGATTACATTTGTCTTTGCGCCAATCCAACATCAAATTTTATGAATCTTCACTACCAAGATTTAAACAAAATAGAGCTTTCATTGTGCAGTCGCTTAAAGAGCGCAAGTCCCCTGCCCTTCCCTAATTTCTATTATTTAGTTGACCTGATCCTCTATACACATACATTAGAAATCCATATTGAGATACATACTGATGCTTTTATCCTCGAATTATATGAATATTTAAAGAATAAACACGTAAATATAGACGATCCTTTTAAACTGATGTCACTATCAAACCACTCTAACACGTTTAAGGCATCGTTCATCAATTTTTGCATGCATCATTTTGATGATCTGGCAACGCTTTATCACCTTGATCATCCTCGAAAAACAAACAATTATTTATGCAGATAAACTATAGAAAAATAAAAGCAGTTGCACTTAGAAAGACGGTCTTGTCTTTTTAAGCGTACCTGCTTTTATGATTTTACTGCTATGATCTTTATTCTTTTACTTCTTTAAATTTAAATTTAACTCTTGGCTGAACAAACTGCATCATACACATTTCGTATTCCGGAATATGTCCTACAATATTCTTTCTTTCATCGGCTGGCATATCCTGCAGAATAATATGCAGTTCGCCTTTATAATGACCGTAAAGATCATTTAAAATAACGACATCTCCACGTTTTAAATCGGTTGTGTTATGATGAGGCTTAATAGATTCATCTTTGTAAACAACACGTGGCATTGTTGAACGCGCCATGTATTCTGACATATCCCCTCTAACATTATTAGGGTAATCAAAAATGATTGTTTTTTCAGTATCACACAATCCTTCGTTTAAGACAATACCTAAAGTCAATTTCTTTTGATCGATTTCACTTAATGATTTTAATTCTTCTTCCGTTGCATAGGCATTGGCAATAATCACATCATCAATGTATCCGGTCGCAAATAAATGTCTTGCCTGAGCATCGATTGGCAAATCACGATGCGCTTCTAATGTACATAATCCTTCATAAACATCCCAAGGTCCATATGTGTTTTCTGCTTGGCTAGAAACAAAAGCTGCCACTTTAATTCCGTATTTTTTCATTTTCATGCTTGATTCTCTTAGTCTCGCTTCTCCCACTCCCGTATATCTTTGCGGATAGAAATTATGACAAGAGATCAATTTAGAAACATCCGGCAGGTTTGCCATGATTTGATCGATATAGTAGGTTGTATCACCGGCATTCAGTTCGATTTTCAACCCTTCCGGATTATACGTCATACGCGCTTCTACTGCTCCGTTGAATCCTTCGTCTAAACGGAATCCGGCAGCCCCGATTTCTTTAAAGAAAGATAAATCATCATAAGTTATGTCTAGCTTATCAAATACGCTAGGTGCAACATCAACAATGACTTCCATTCCTAAATCGTTTGCACATCCAATCAATTCTTTAAATTCATTTTTCACTTCTTCTTTTGGCTTATCTACAGACAACAGGCAAGTAAACACACGTTTAAACCCGTATTTTGCTGCTAGCTCTAAATACGCCTTATCCTTTTCCAAAGTAGAATGTTCAGGATAAATTGAAATTCCTAATAGTCCCATAATATATATACCTCCGCTCTCATTATAGCATTATTTTACGCATAAAAAACAGGAAATTTCATAAAAATAATGATAGGAGGTCATTATGGTAAAATTCGCTATTTATACATTTCTTGGTTTCTGGATGGAATCCATCTATGTATCCATTTATAAAAAAGAAATCTACTTTTCTGGTTTGCTGAAAGGACCGTTTATTCCTCTTTATGGTTTTGGTGCACTCATCATCTTAGGAATTGCTCCCTTTGCTCATAATAATTTTGATTTATTTTTTTATTCAATGATCGCTTGTACATTCATCGAATATTTAACTCATTTCTTTTTACAATATGATGCTCAAATCCAAATCTGGGATTATACTGTTTTTAATCAGCGTTTTTCAAACCGTATTTGTATGTTCTATTCTTTAATTTGGGGTATCTTAGGGATATTATTAGTCAATATTATCGATCCTTTTATTACCCAATGTTTAAGTATCTTTCATCCTACTTTATTAAATGTTGCAGCTTTTTTCTATGTCATGTATATTTTATATCAGTTCTACAACCATCATTTTCAACATTAAAAAGGGCAAAACGCCCTTTTTAAAATTCTCTATTCATATAATACTGTAAATGTCCTTTAATCCAAACAAATGCCTGTTCCTCTTTGTATTTCGTCCTCACGACACGAGAAGCACTGAAATATTTCTCCATAAAGGCATGCGGTGCTTTCTTCACTGTTTTCACATGTGTTTCCACACAGTTCTTAATCAATTGATTGGCATATGCTAAGCCTTCATGTTTAAGCCCGTCATATTCAGCAAGTACGATTACTGCCGGCGGCATCTGCTGCAGCTGCTCATCACTTGCCTTGATCGGAGAAATGAACGGAGATGAAGGATCCTGATCCCCGGCATATCTTTCCTTAAACATTTCCATGAACTTAGGTCCGATTGATCCGGATAACTGTTCTTTTTCATATGAATCACTTACTAAATCCAAATAAGGATAATTCATGACTTGCAGACATACCTTAAACGCTTTGGTTTCATTAGCTTTCATACATACTGTCGTTGCTAGATTGGCTCCGGCGCTGTGCCCCAATGTCATCAATTTATCCGGATTGATCTGATATTCATTGGCACGCTGATAAAAGTGAAGCATTGTTTCGTAAACTTCATTTAGCTGTGTTGGATAAGGTGCTTTTGTTGTTAATGTATACTCAATAGAAACAACATTAACATCTAATTCATTGCGCAGACGATGACACATGATGGCATCACTGGTAGCACTGCCGAACATGAAGCCACCGCCATGCATTTCGAATATTACCGGACGATTTGCACTTTTCGCTTTGTAATATAATACATCAACATGATGTTGATCTACAGGTATACTCAATTTTTGATAATACATACATTCCTCCTATAATTTCTTTAATAATGCTTTTAAAACTTCAAACATTTTTTCAAATGATGCAATATTCATTTTTTCGTCTGGAGTATGTGCTCCTTCACAGTGTGGTCCCATTGTCACAATATCAAGTTCTGGTATCAACCCTTTTAAAATTCCTGTTTCCAAACCGCCGTGACTAGCTAAAGTTACCATTTCTGCATTTAATTCTTCTTTGACAACTTCCTTGAAGATGGCACGCATTTCTGATTTTTCTTCATAATTCCATCCAGGATAGTCAGCCATATTTTCAACTTGAGCACCTAATATTGTCGATAACACTTCAATTTCATGAGAGAGTTCTTCTTTAGCGCTCTTTATAGGACTGCGAATCGAAAAGTAGCATTTCAAAGCGTCTTCGTCAATAGCTAAAACACCTAGATTCAAAGAAACCGTTGTTAAGCCTTCGATAACCATGCTTTTCGCTTTGAATCCGTTAGGAAGTAAATACACTAAGGCTATCGCTTCTTTTGAACTATTTTCGTCATAGCAGTACTCCGCCGTTTTTGAAAGTTGTTTTAAAGTAAAATGAAATTCGGGATCACTGAATTCAAGTTCTGTCTTTATCTGTTTTTCAGTTTCTTTGAAAATTTTATCCATCATCTTAATTGATGTATCGCAAGTAAACGTGATGACACATTCACGAGGAATCGCATTTTCCTTCAATCCCCCTGTAACATCTACTAAACCAATAGGAAACTGAACATTTAGATTTTGCAGCATTCGGAACGCTAATTTATTTGCATTTCCACGTTCTTTATTAATATTCCCACCTGAATGCCCGCCTAAAAGTCCACCTACGGCCAATTCAAATGTATTATTGGTATTAATCACTTTATTTAATGGCTTAGTAACGATTGTGCGACGTCCACCTGATGAAGATACGCAAGTGACTACTTCTCCGCCAGTATCCATTCCAATCATACGTTTAACCGGTAAATCCTCAGCTTTTAAATGGCTGGCTCCAAACAATCCCACTTCTTCTTGAACTGTAAACACACACACTAATGGCGGATGTACGATCGTTTTACTTTCCAATACTGCCAGCATGTAGCTGACGGCATAACCATCATCTGCGCCCAATGTTGTTCCCTTTGCTTTCAGCCAGCCGTCTTCTACATAGAGTTGTAAAGGATCGTGATCAAAATCATGTTCACAGTCGTTGTTTTTCTCACAGACCATATCGATATGCCCCTGCAGCATGACTGATGGATGATCTTCATAGCCCTGTGTTCCTTGCTTATACATGATGACATTCCCCATATCATCCTGCTTATATTCAAGCTGATGTTTTAAAGCAAACTGAACTAAATAATCACTTAACTGCTGTTCATGATAAGAACCATGAGGAATTCGGCTGATTTCCTCAAAATATTTTAAAATAGGTTGATTATGATCTAACACATTCATCTTATGACCTCCCTTGTCTGATGACATTATAGCATAACTTTTTATAAAATTTATGATTTTACATAAAAGAAAAACAGTCCTGAGACTGTTTAACGATCTAACTCTTCAAAGGGAATGCTCATTAATAAAGGATAAGCCTTTTCTTCATCTTTAATACGGATGCTCAGTTCTCTTTCACCACTGTCTTTTTCTTTAAAAGTAATGGTATATTCATAATACCCCTCTTCATGATCTCTGAACGAGCGAATAATCTCCCCAAAATTAATGAGATTTTGTTTATAATAAACCGATTTTCGGTTAAAATAGATGCCCCCGATTGTATAATCCAAAATCACATAATAAAGCGCAACCGGCAAGACAACCGCTGCCGCATTAAATGTGTAGATATTCAAAGCTACCATGCAGTAAAGCCTGTAAGCCACATACACCACATTGGCAGTAACAATGGCGATATACAGTATTTTTTTAGTGTTAGAGAAAGAATAATAACGTTTCCACTTTGGCATTTTCTTTTTAATACGATTCATCTTAAAAGTTTTCCAACCCAGATCAAAGATCATCGCAGCATATAAAAATAAATCAATTACATCATAAAGCGTCAATTAAATCACCTGCTCAATCAATATTGGTCTTTCTGTTTTTTCAGAAGAGATCACATAACTCTTTATTACCATATCCTCTAATTCTAAAATATCTTTATGATTTGAATACATATAAAGTAATGGCTCACCGAGTTCTACAGCATCTCCTGTTTTTTTATTCAACACTAACCCTACTCCATGGTCAATAGTATCTGCTTTTGTTTTTCGTCCGCCGCCAAGCATCATACAGACTTCTCCTAAAATAAGCGAATCCATTTCTTGAACATACCC
Source organism: Beduini sp. (assembly GCF_047239305.1). Lineage (NCBI taxonomy): Bacteria > Bacillati > Bacillota > Erysipelotrichia > Erysipelotrichales > Erysipelotrichaceae > Beduini > Beduini sp. Next base: position 416,566 of record NZ_JBKTEM010000001.1, on the reverse strand, counting down.
GCTTTTAGGACTGGCAACAGCAATCTTATAGGGTGCCAACAAAAATTTTTGAGGATCATCAATATAGCTTGTATCCCCATGCTGATAAGCCACCATTTCCTTTAGTTTATTTAGTGCCTGCCCGTTTTTAATTTGTTCCTGTAATTTTTCTTTTCCTTCTTCAACAGTGTCTGTAATCCCCGCCTGAACAAGCATATGGCTCCCGGCGTTTAAACATAGTTCCAATAAGTCCGAAGGTCCCTGCCCATTTAGACATTGGATAGCTTCCATCACTTCTAAACTATTTCCAATAGCATTTCCCAAAGGTTCATTCATATTGGAAATCATGGCTTTCGTATTTTTATGAAAGGATTCTCCAATCTTAATCATGCAGCGTGCTAATTTTTCTGCATCACTGACATTCTTCATGAATGCCCCTTTACCATATTTAACGTCTAATAAAATCGTATCTGCTCCACTGGCTAGTTTTTTAGACATGATAGAAGAAGCAATCAGTCCGATTGATTCAACTGTCCCCGTTACATCACGCAGGGCATACATCTTTTTATCAGCGACTACTAAATCTTGATTTTGACCAACGATTGCCAAACCGATTTCTTCTACTTGACGATGAAAATCTTCAATGCTGACCTCTATTGTAAATCCCGGAATAGATTCCAGTTTGTCAAGCGTTCCGCCTGTATGTCCTAATCCACGTCCGGACATTTTAGCGACTTTGGCATTACAGCTTGCAACTAGCGGTCCTAAGACGAGGGACGTTTTATCACCTACTCCGCCAGTAGAATGCTTATCCACTTTGATTCCGCTGATGCTGCTTAAATCAATGACTTCCCCGCTGTGAATCATCGCCTCGGTAAGATAATACAGTTCCTCCTCATCTAAACCCTGAAAGCAGACAGCCATTAAAAAGGCACTCATTTGATAATCAGGAATAGATTCATCACAATAGCCTTTTATGATAAAATCGATTTCTGCTTTGGTTAGCTTTTCGCCTAATCTCTTTTTATTGATTAAATCGACCATTCGCATCTTCGATTTCCCCTTTCTTTATTATTCAAAACATTCACCTACTATAAAAGGATGATGTCCGTTCATTAAATCTTTAACCAGCATTTTTCTTTTTCCTTCTAACTGTATTTCTGTCAGAAGATAAACACCGTCTTCTACCTTAACCCCAATAGCATCTTTAAACAATTTAACGATTGTTCCATTTTTCTCATGCCCATGATGCTTCATTGCATTTTCACAAACATGCGTTTTCCCAGCCCAAAGTTTCACTGTTTTACCTTGATACGTCGTATATGCTCCCGGCCATGGATTTAACCCGCGAATCTTACAATCCACTAAAAAAGCTGTGGTCATAAAATCAACATGCTCCTGTTCGTGTTTAATGATTGGTGCATATGTGACTTGTGATTCATCTTGTTGAATGTGTGGATTCGTGCCATCCAAAATTGAAGGCAGCACTTCCATCAGCAATTCAGCCCCAACATGACTTAAACGTTCATACAAGCTGCCGACCGTATCTTCACTATAAATCGGTTCTTTTTTTGAAGCGATCATATCTCCGGCATCCATCTTTTTTACCATGTACATAATCGTTACACCGGTATGATCATTCCCATCAATGATGGCCTGATGAACCGGAGCACCTCCACGATATTTTGGAAGCAGTGACGCATGAACATTGACACAGCCTAATCTTGGCGCATCTAAAACCACCTGCGGAATAAGCTGCCCATAAGCTGCCGTAATAATCAAATCTGCTTTCTCATCGATAATCAGCTGATAATCCTCTTTAATGCGATTCGGCTGAAAAACAGGAATTCCATGTGCCAACGCCACTTCTTTAACTTCCGGCATTTTGACTTCTTTTTTTCTTCCTACTTTTCTATCAGGCTGAGTAACAACAAGCACTATATTATACTTCTTTTCAATTAATTTTTCCAAAACCGCCTGTGAAAAGGTAGCGGTTCCCATAAAGATAATTCGACTATTTTCCATTTTAACACCTCACTAAAATTATACCATAATTTTATTATGTACTCTATCTATTTGATTATCGGTTAAATAAAAAGCATCCTGAGATGCTTAAAACTGATAGTGATAAACACAGACCGGCTGTGTACTTTCTTCATCAATCATAAAATGTAGAGTGAAGCCACACTTTTCCATTACTTTGCATGAACCGATATTTTCTTTGCAAATATAAGAAACAATCTCTTTTATGGGGAATGCTTTTGCTGTTTTGATCAGCATTTTCAATGCTTCACTGCTATAGCCGCCATTCCAGTATTTTTCATAGCTCATGACAGATAAGCTATAGCTTGCCTTTTGTGAATCAATAAGAGTCAAACTGATATAGCCGATAAATGCCCCTTCTTCTTTATGGATAATGGCATACGCATAATTTTCATCATTCAAATACATAGCTAACAGCTTTTTTGTTTCATCAATGGATTTATGTTTGCCATGACGCATATATTTCGCTATATTCTCGTTATGATATAAAGCATAAAGATGATCTAAATCATCAGCCGTTAATTTTCTTAAACGAATTCTTTCTTCCATATTACTTCTCCTTGGTAAATCCATATTCATTATAATAAATACTATTGAGATGATTCTCGATTGCCTGTTTTCGATCATCAATCAAATTTTCCGGCAGTGCATCAATCGCGAACCATTTTATTTCCGAACATTTTTCCGGTTCATTGACACAAGGAATTCCCTGATATTTTTCGGCATAAAAATAAAAGTTAAAATAGCCGGATTCATCACTCACTAACTTTTTATGAACGATCGAGCTGAACTGCAGCTCTTCTTCTGCAATTTCAATACCTAATTCCTCTTTAGCTTCTCGGATCATCGCTGTTTTTGCAGATTCATTTTTTTCAATATGCCCGCTGGCTGCAAAATCATAGTATCCATCCATATACCCCGTATTTTGTCTTTTCTGTAATAATATTTCTAATTTTCCGTGATTCCATCTTCCTAGAATCAGCATACTCGCTGAAGGCGTTTTAAATCTTTCCATTCTTTCACCACCTAAGTCTTTATTATACAACAAATTAAGTTATTCGCGAATACTTTTTTGATTAACTAAATAGAGCTTTTGCTTTTTGAGAATGAGTGCTTCTTCTATGGACGCTGCAACCGCAAAACAGCTTCCCAATAACATCACTCCGTCTATTACTGTACCACTTAACAGATAGATAGGAATGAAAAAAGCTAATAAAAAGCCAGTGATTTTATTTAAATACGTATGCATCATATTCCATTGATAAAATTTAAGATACGTATAAATAAAGTTGAATAGACGAATAACAAAACAAAAAGTAATGATGATGACGATATAAAAGGGAAACGTGATCTTCCATTGAAACACAACAAGATAGATGTTTGTTGTTAGAAAGAGGAAATCAGCTAAACTGTCTAATCGTGCTCCTAATAAGGTTGTGCATTTTAATTTACGGGCTAAATAGCCATCCAGCAGATCGCTTAAAACACATAAGCCATAAAAACTCAAAAAGAGGAAGTGGTGGTCACACAGTCCTAACAACAGAAGACTTAACCCAATACGACTAAGTGTTATCAGATTAGGCAGCTGACATGTCATTTTCGTCGTTTAAACAGTAGTGAAGGACATCATCGATATCAATATAATGGGTATCCTGTTCATGACGTGCCTTTATTTCGACTTGATGCTCGGCAATACTTTTTCCTACGGTAATTCTTAATGGAATTCCCAGTAAATCGGCATCATTAAATTTAACCCCGGCACGTTCATTACGGTCATCCAATAAAACCTCTGCATGTGCTTTTTTAAGCTGAGCATACAGACTTTCCGCAGTCTTGATTTGCTGCTCATCTTTCATGTTCATGATCAGAATCGTCACTTGGTAAGGGGCTACACTTTTAGGCCAGATAATCCCTTTATCATCATGATGCTGTTCAATGACTGAAGCAAGTACTCGACTGACTCCAATGCCATAGCACCCCATAACAAGTGGCTGAGATTTCCCGTTTTCATCTAAAAACTGAGCATTCATCGCTTCTGAGTATTTGGTTCCCAGTTTAAAAATATGTCCAACTTCCGTTCCTCTTGAAATTTCTAACGGAGCTTGACAATGGGGGCAATGATCATTTGCCTGAACTAAACGGAAGTCTCCGACCACTCCTTCAAAATCTCGGTGATAGTTGACATTTTGATAATGGCAGTCATCCTTATTGGCTCCTGTGATCATATTTTCAATGCCAGGCACTTCCGCATCAACCAATAAATGATCGGCTTCAAGCCCGATTGGTCCTGCGAATCCTATTTTGGCATGTGTACAAGCTTGTACTGTTATTTCATCAGCTAAAACAATGTCTTCTGTTAAATTCAAATAATTCTTTACTTTAGTGTCATTAACTTCTCTGTCTCCTCTAATCATCACAGCGATGGTTTGCTGATCGGCGGTATAAATTAACGTTTTGACCGTTTTTTTGAAATCAGTATTAAAAAAAGCGGCTACTTCTTCAATCGTATGCACATTAGGAGTTGCTACTTCCTGCAATTCTAATGGGTTCGTCATTGCTTCAGTTTCTAGATACGAGACTGCTTTTTCAATATTAGCTGTATAATGGCAATTAGGACAATGGACAATATCATCTTCCCCTACCACAGAAGGCACCATGAATTCCATCGAATTGCTTCCCCCGATACTTCCAGAATCAGCTTCTACACCGATGGCTTTAAGACCGCATCGTTCAAAGATCCGCTGATAGGTCTCTTTCATAACCTGAAAAGAGTGATCTAACCCTGCCTGATCCTTATCAAAACTGTAGGCATCTTTCATTAAAAACTCTCGTGAACGCATCATGCCATAACGCGGTCTGATTTCATCGCGATATTTCGTTTGAATCTGATATAGATTCATTGGCAGCTGCTTATAAGATTTAATTTCCTGTCTGGCTATGGCAGTAAAGACTTCTTCATGAGTAGGTCCTAAACAAAATTCATGATTATTTCTATCTTTTAATCGCATCAATTCCGGACCATAAGCCTGATAGCGACCGGATTCTTCCCAAAGCTCACTGGGAATCAAAGCAGAAGTCAGGATTTCCTGAGCCCCGGCATCATTCATTTCATCACGAATGATCTGTTCGATCTGGCGTAAGGCTTTTAAACCCAACGGCAAGTAATTATAAACTCCTGATGCCATCTTTCTGATCAGCCCGGCTTTCAGCATCAAACGATGGCTTTCAATTTCAACATCACCACTTACTTCTCTAAGTGTCGGCATTAACATTTTAGACATTCTCATTTTTCTTTCCTCCATTTAATAAAAAAATCCGCCCCACATAGGGCGAATAATCGCGGTACCACCTAATTTTATCACTTCATTGATAACGGAGTTTCCTCCGGCCGAAGCAACTCAAAAGCAGGTTCAAAACAAGTATTAGCTTTCAGCCATGGCTAATTCTCTGAGGGTTTGTTTCTACTATTCTTTTTCATTGTTTTTATCATTTTATAGAACTTCTTCCTTTTTGTCAACTCTTATAAAATAGCGACACCGAAATTCTGCACCTCATAGATGGCACTGAAAGTCGCAATATCGACTGTCTCATTTTTTCTAGTTACCGGATCATTATAATAAATGACTCCTAAATCTTCATCTACTCCCGTCAGACATACGGTATGCGTATTTCTAAAGCCATTGCCCCAGTCAAACTGCTGCCACTCAATCGGTTTAAAATAGGCAGTTGCCCATATCACAACCGGATTTCCTGCCAACAGCTGATTAATCACGCCCTCTGTACCCGTACCGCTGATATCCAACGCCTTACCATACTGATTTGCCCAAGGTGTAAAAGCGCTTGGGAAAATAGCCGGTAAAATATCGTAGCGGTGCTGATCAAAAACGGTACCTACAAACCCATGATGCGGATTATTATCAGGAGATTGTGGTGTTGTCGAAATAAAAGATACACAATCCATATCTGAGACATATCCTTTATAACGCAGCGCCATATATAAGGATACCGATTCGCAGCCTACCGGTGCTCCTAAAGCAAACTGATTATAATAAGGAACATCCATTAAAATTGACCGTTTCCTATCTGTCACATGAGTCACATAATGTTGAGAACCATCTTCATTGCTGATGATCTCAGAACTTGCTTCCTGATTATCGTTAACGAAGATACATGTCACCGGTACTTCCAAGACCGTTTCATTTTGTGCAACGTCTTTGCTTATCACTTTAAGCATGTAAGTTCCTTCAGTCTGATAGTCGATTTGACTCTCATCAAAAATGATCGGTTCTAATTCATTGAGATCCTGTGTATTAAAATAAGGACTGTAATCCAGTGATGTTCCTAGCGGAATCTCAACACTGCTTAACCCACTTAGTTGTGGTGCGGTTGTATCTTTGATTTCCACGGTAAAATGTACAGTTTCTTTTAAATAAGTGATCGTTCCTTCATAGCTTCCTGTCATTACATAGGTCTTATCTCCTTTGGTAACATAGCGGTCTTCAGGAATCGACAACGCCAAAGTAGTCTCTTTGATTTGTTTTTCATCTAATTTTTCTACATCTAAATAGGTTTCTAACTCTTTTGGAATCTGTTCCCCTAATTCATAGGTAAACAAATTCTGCTTCAAAACAAGCTTCGGCTTCTTCTCACATCCAAACAGTAAAGCACTGCAGATGATCAATGCCAAGATCCCATATTTTTTCATGCTTCATTCCCCTTTACTTCTAACATCATATCATAAACAAGAAAAAAATCAGAGATATTTTTATATCTCTGAAAGAATCTATTTCACGATCCGTTTGATCATCTCATAGCAGCTATAGCCGATAAAGATGCTGAGAGGAACCATGATGCAGGCTTTTAATATACGAATCAATAAAGAAGCGATCCACGGAATGCCATACATGGTTTGCAGCCAAAACGGCGTTAACAGAAAATTTATAAAAACTTCTAAAACAACAACGATGACCATCCAGTTCAATAAATCTGTCTGCGACACAGCATCGAGTTTTTTTCGAAGATATTGACATATTAGTATCATCAGAAGACTGACACCTACACAAAGAAGTACAGTTCCGATTTTAATTGATGATGTGATCATTATGATCTCTTTTGAGACCGTTATGCTGTTGAGCGTACAAACATAAACAGACGCTCCGATTGATAGAACCAGCATTCCAGCATAAAGACCATAGATAATCTGTTTTTCACTAAAATGACGCTGATGTTTCATCCATATTGCTGGAATCAACGGTCTTAGAACAGAATTCAATGTAAAGCCTAAAAACGGAAAACCATTCGGGGCAATAACCAGACCAATCACATCCACAGCCAGTCCAATTAAAAAAGCATAGCTAGGGCCCAAAAGCATACCGCCAATAACTAAAGGCAGGGTTTCAAAGCCAACTTGCAGACTGGGAAATCCAAATAATGGAATCATCAGTGAAAAACGTTTCAGCACAACAGCCAATACAACAAAGATTGCTGCTAAGCTGATTTTTTTAGTATCCGCCTTAAACGGATCTGTTTTAAAAACAAAAAATCCAATTACCAGTAAAATAATAAACACTATAATTTGTACAAACATACATTTTTTGCTACTTTGAAAAAATGTGTCGCTTCCTGCTTCACCGTGTTGCTACTCCACAGGCGTTAATTCCGATATTTGCATACCGTACATTCTTTTCAATCTAGGTTCTTATGAACCAGTAGACTCCCCTTTCTCTAATAAATATTTTCTTACGCGAGTAATGAAATATAAAGATCCGGTAATGAGTAAAGTGCCTTGATGCTTTAACCCTTCATCAACAGCATGGTGCCAGTCTTCATCAATCTGAACGGGAAAATCTTCTGCCAGCTTCTTTGCTGTCTGACTGCGGTAAAATTCAAATTCAGTGACAACAATATCATTCGTCAATGTTAAAAGAAGCTCCATCATTTCATGAGTGGATTTATCTTTCAATGCCGTAAAAATAACTTTAATATCTTTGAAACGCTTAGCAGAGTCAATGAAAGCTTCAATGCCGTCATTATTATGCGCCCCATCAATAATCACCAATGGTTTTTCACGCATTACTTCAAAGCGACCTTTCCAAGCTGCTTTTTTCATTCCTCTAATCATCACTTCATCACTGATTCGCACACCTTTTTGCGTTCTTAAATAAAACAGCACTTCCAAAGCTAATGCCGCATTTTTTACCTGATATGAAGCCATAGTGCTTAACTGTATCGGAAGATGAGCAAACTCAAACGAAACAAAGGAATCTTGCTTTATTGCTTTTATTGGTCTTACCTGAATCAGCTGAGAATGATTTTTCTGACAGACAGCTTCAAAAACATGTAAACATTCTTCTTTTTGCTCGCCGGTTATATAATCAATTCCAAATTTAACAATCCCCGCTTTAGTACGGGCAATCTGTTCATAAGTATCCCCTAAAAAAGCAACATGATCCAAACCAATATTCGTATTGACAGCAACAAGCGGTGTCACGATATTGGTGGCATCCAATTCTCCCCCTAATCCTACTTCAAAAATCGCATAATCAATATGATTTTCGATAAAATAAGAAATCGCAATAAACACTTCAATTTCAAATTTAGAGATTTCCGCTTTCATCCAGTCATCCATATAGCGATTCGCTAAAGTGACCATGAAATGATCTTCAATAAATCGATCATTGATACGGATCTGATCCTGTGGCTTCTCTAAAAAAGGTGAGGTAAAAGTTCCCACTGTATAGCCTTGTTCCTGAAGAACACTGCGGATAAAGTTAGTGGTGCTTCCTTTTCCGTTTGTCCCGCCAATATGAATACAAGGAATCTTTAATTGTGGATTCCCCATTTTTTCCATGTATTGCTTAAAGTTATCTAATGCATATACACGATCTTTTTGACTATCAATGAACTCATATACTTCTTCTACAGTGTTAAACATGCCTATTCCTCCCTACCGATCATCATATAATCTATATATTAGCGCAATTAAAGGAGTTAGTAAAGAATTCAAAAAGTTTTTTGTAAATCATTGACATTTCGCCTGCTCAACCTTATATTATACACATAGACATATATAAATACAGTGAAGAGAAAGAGTAGATATTTCTTTTAGGCATAGAGACTTCTTGGCTGGTGAAAAAGAAGGCAAAAGAACTATTGAATACATCTTGGAGTAGAACGCTGAAACGAGTAGGCGCAGCCGGGTACACCCGTTATCGTGTTAGAGTATGAACTAAGTTATTTAGCGTACTTGATGAGATAAATATCGTGAGGTATTTATAAACAAAGGTGGTAACACGAAGCAAAGCTCTCGTCCTTTTATAGGATGAGAGTTTTTTATATATGTGAAAATGAGAGGAGAAAATATTATGATTATCGTATTAAAACCAAAAACAAAACGAGAGGATATTGAAAGAATTCAAAGCATAGTCCGTTCTAAAGGATTAGATCCATACTTATCACAAGGAGTAGAAACAACGATTATTGGTTTAGTCGGTGATACAACTCAGATTGATCCAAGAAGTTTGGAAGTCGATGAAGCCGTTGAAAGAGTGATGAAAGTTTCTGAACCTTATAAGAAAGCAAACCGTGCTTTCCACCCTGATGATTCTATCATTGATGTCTCAGGGGTTAAAGTAGGCGGTGACCATTTAGCAGTGATTGCCGGTCCTTGTTCCATTGAATCAGAAGAACAAGTTATCGAGATTGCCAGAGCGGCAAAAGCAGCCGGTGCCAATATGCTTCGCGGCGGTGCTTTCAAGCCTCGTACCAGTCCATATGCGTTCCAAGGAATGGGATCAAGCGGATTGGATATCCTGTATAAAGCGGGAAAAGAAGTGGGAATGCCGATCGTTTCCGAATTAATGTCAGCCGATCATTTAGAGGAATTCGATGAAAAAGTAGACTTGATTCAAATTGGTGCAAGAAACATGCAGAACTTCGATTTATTGAAACAATTAGGAAAGACAAAAAGACCGATCTTATTAAAGAGAGGATTATCTGCTACCTTTGAAGAATGGATTATGTCAGCCGAATACATCATGGCAGCTGGAAATCCTAATGTCATTTTATGTGAAAGAGGAATCCGAACCTTTGAATCATATACAAGAAATACCTTGGATTTACAAGCGATCCCGGTAGTAAAGAAACTGACGCATTTACCGATTATCATTGATCCAAGTCATGCCGGAGGGAAATGGTGGTTAGTTGAACCCATGGCAAGAGCGGCAGTAGCAGCGGGAGCAGATGGTTTAATGATTGAAGTCCACAACAATCCGGAAAAAGCATTATGTGATGGACCACAGTCATTGAAGCCAGAGAAATTTGAAGCTGTCATCAAACAAGTACGCGATATTGCCCAAATCATCGGTAAAACAGTTTAGTAAATTGACAAGATAAGAAGATAATGCTAAAATTCCTATATCTATAGGAGTGATATACATGAGTTTTATATTAACTGATAAAATGAGAAGACGAATAGCTCTGTACAAAGGGAAAGATGAAACATTGTACAGAGCTTAAAAGATAATGATCTGCTGTTCATCATCAATAACAAAAAAAGTGTAGGTACTACACTCTTTTTATGATGAATTTCAATATGCTTTTAGCGATGATTCTATTCCCTGATATAATTTGCAGAAAAGTAATTCTTTTCTGCTTTTAACTAGAATAGAAACGAGGTTTTTAACATGAATAATTATAAAAATTGGAAAAAGAATATTTTTCGTTTTCTCACTGCTCAAACAATTTCTTTATTGGGTTCTTCCATCGTTCAATATAGTATTATCTGGTATATTACAATATCTACTTCATCCGGAGTCATGCTGACCATTGCTACTGTCTGTGGTTTCCTGCCGCAAGTGATCATTTCTCTTTTTGCTGGGGTTTGGATTGATCGCTACGATCGCAAAAAAATGATCATTCTTTCCGATCTGATGATTGCCGTCATGACACTGATCTTAGCCCTGTCTTTTCTAAGCGGCTTTAAATTTATTTGGCTTTTATTTATTGTACTGATTGTCCGTTCTTTTGGTACCGGAATACAAACACCGGCAGTCAATGCCATTATTCCTCAAATAGTTCCCAATGAACACTTGATGCGAATAAACGGAATCAATAGTACACTTTCTTCTTTAATGATGTTTATATCACCGGCAGTGAGCGGTGCTGTCTTATCAATTATTTCATTGGAAGCTACTTTATTTATTGATATCATCACTGCCATAATTGGAATCGGAATTACGTTAACTATAAGTATTCAAAGCTATCAAAGAGTAGATAAGATTGATAATTCTTATCTCAAAGAAATAAAAGAAGGTTTTATTTATTTAAAAGAAAATCGCTTTATTAAGCGTTTACTGATCTTTCAGATAGTGATTTTATTTTTAATCAGTCCCTCTGCCTTTTTAACTCCGCTCATGGTCAGCCGTACGTTTGGTTCTCAGGTATGGCGTCTGACAGCCAGTGAAATGACCTACAGCTTAGGAATGGTGATTGGTGGGTTATTGATTACCACATGGGGTGGTTTTAAAAAGAAGATTAATACGACACTTTTAGCCGGAGCAATGTATGGAATAATCATGATGGCATTAGGGTTAGCCCCCTACTTCTTACTCTACCTGCTTTTAAATATGATGATCGGGATTACATCGCCTTGCTATAATGCGCCGATTACGGTCACTATCCAAGAAAAGGTAGATTCCTCTATGCATGGTCGTATCTTTAGTTTAATGCAAATTTCAACTTCTTGTGCCTTGCCAATGGGAATGATCATCTTTGGTCCCATTGCTGATTATATAGCGATTCAATGGCTCTTGATTGGTGCCGGAAGCATCGTCTTTCTATTGTCACTTTATATTTATTTATCTCACTATTTTGAGATAAATTAAAAAAGGATTCTAGTAATCCTTTTTTTACTTTTCAAGAAGCAGCTGTTGTTTCTTTTTAGGCAGCTTACTAACTTGAATCAGATAAGATTTATCAATCATTTCCTGCATCAATTGACGGTTAGGATATATTTCCTCTCCGCTTTGATGACGATCTTTTTCAGGAATTTCATCAACATCAAACCAAACTGTCGTATAAATCAGTTTATTGCAGTAATACCCCGGCACAACAGCCTGAAATTCTTGCTGCAGCATCTCACTATACGCTGTATCTGTTCTGACTGTCAATAATACTTCTTTATTATCACGAAATCCAATTATTGCATAAGGCTTTCCTTCTACAAAATAACGCATCCAGCCCCATTCTTCTTTGAATGCTTTCGTTGTTCCGCGCTTTTCCATGCAATATGTATCGATCCATTGAATATCCGTTAATTTCATTAAACCATTCCTTTCCACATTTTATAATATAAAACAGCATACATTATAAACGAATACGTTAAAAACACACTGCAAATAACGATAAGAATATTCGCATAAGAAATAGGAATCATTGGCCAAAGCAATAAAATGATCATCACAACATAAAAGACAAATGTTGAAACTTTGCCATACCACATCGCTCCATCCAGCTTTTTATGCTCTCGCAGCATCAACATTCCGGCAATCGCCATGAAACTTTCTTTGACTATGAAAATTGCGACTAAGAACCACATTAATGAATAACGTGTCGCAAAGCAAAAGATCAATGCACATTGCGTCAGCTTATCCGCAACCGGATCAATGAATTTTCCTATTTCCGTGATCATGTTGAAGCGTCGGGCAATCTTCCCGTCAAAAAAATCCGTCAATCCTGATACAACAATGATTCCTGCAGCACAATAATAGTCATTGATTGTCTCTGCTTGATAATAGACCCAAACAAAAAGGGGGACCAGAATAATACGAAGATAACTAAGTAAGTTCGGTATTGAATACCAGTCCTGTCTTTTTATTTTCGCCATCTTTCCACCCCCAAATTATTGAATGATAAATAATAATCTCATTATTTATCCATACGAATGATACTATTATACCTCAAATATAGAAAAAAGGAAATGTATCTAAAAGAAAAACAGCAAACCATGCTGTTTTAATCGAATCGAGCCTGTGTAAATCCTCTTCCGGACACCTCATGAACAGATGAAACTGTAATGAATGCCTTTTGGTCTAATTGTAAAACGACAGATTTTAAATTCTCTAATTTCTTTGTGGAAATAACACTGACGACCATCTTTGTCTGTGATCCTGAATAGCCATTTTCACTATGCAGCAAAGTAACTCCGGCATCTATTTGAGTTAAAATAGCCTGCTTTATTTCTTCATACTGATCGCTGATAATGGATACCTGAACCATGTTTTTCCCACTGGTGAGTGTTTTATCCACCATGTATGTAGTCATAACAATGACGACGATCCCATAAAGAATTTTCATTGTATCTGAAAAACTAATCTGTGAAGACAACACCATGAGATCAAACAAATTTAAAGTAATAAAAACCGGAATCTTAAACTTATTGTTTAGAATCACTGAAATTACATCTAAACCGCCCGTTGATGCCCCAGCTTTTATTACCAAGCCGACCCCCATCCCTATAAAGCTTCCACCTAATACACTCGCTAACAAAGGATCAGTACAATAATGATGTAAAACAGCCGTATTTTCAAAAAAGTTTAAAAAGATTGGAAAAACGATGCTTGAAATAAGTGTTTTCATTACAAATGCTTTTCCTACAAATAAAAAACCAATCGCAAATAAAATAACATTGATAATAGCCACAACTACAGATATATCAATAGCTGTAAAATGATTGAAAACAATCCCAATACCGGTAACACCGCCGGCAATAATATTATTTTCAATAACTAATGTACTTAACGCAAAAGCTAACAGTAAATTCCCAAAAACAATCATTCCAAACGCTTTTATTTTTTCTTTCATTATCTCACCCCGAAGAAAAAATAGCACACTTTCTTTCCTAAGAATGTAGTCTATGCTACAATATGAATAGAAAAGAGGAGAAATATGAAAAAAATAAAAATTCCCGAATCATTATTCACCTATTTTGAGCAAGTCGGACAAAAACGCTTTTATCATCAAAATTCTATTATCTACATGCAAGAAGACCAAGCTACCGATCTTTATCTGATTACTAAAGGACGTGTCCGTGTCTATTCTTTATTTAAAGATGGACGTGAAATGACGATCGAAATCGTAGAAAAAGGACGTATCTTCGGTGATTCCTCCTTTATTCAGGAAGCCACCCGCCCAGTTTCCGTAAGTGCCGTAAGTGATGTTGAGTTGATTTCCTGTTCGCTTGAAGCCATGCTCCCCTACCTTGCTTTATCACCAGAGTTAACCAAGCTGTTATTTCAGCTTCTGTCCGAAACCTGTCAACATCTTTCCACGTTGCTGGATCGTTCTTATTTTTATGACCGTTATCAAAAAGTCGCTATTTTCCTTTTAGAGCAAACTCGTTTTACTAATGAAGATAAAGGTATTCGACAAAATGAATTGTGCTATAGTCATGAAGAAATCGGAGAGTGCGTTGGTTTAAACCGCGTAACCGTCACTAAAATTTTAAATGAATTTCAGGAGAACCACTGGGTTTTGCTTTCATATAAAAAAATAATGATCCTGAACCGAGAAGGATTAGAATCCATCATAAATTAAAAAGCAGAGATATTTCCCTGCTAGTTATCCGTAAAAACTATATGCTCCGTAAATGTTTTACCACAGTGCGGACAAGTTACCTGGATTACCAGATCTTCATTTTGATTAATCGTCGTATACAGATTCTGTAAAAAATTCAGATCGGAAACAAACAAGTTTTCAATGATTTCCGTTGAAACATAATCTAACGTCCCTAATTGAACAATCACTTTAGATAGTGTAATTATGGATGTATACGCTGGGTTCAATCTTACTTTTGGATCACGCATTGCATCTAATTCATCTTTTGCTGTCGCTAATCGCATAATTCCATGACGATGAAGTTCCCCATTTTGATCAACATATCCTTTAGGCAGATCAAACTCATATTGGGTTTTATAAGGCATGATTATCTCCTCCTCTATTTTATCCGATACTTGTACTTTCATTATACAAGATAGTGTTAAAGAAACAATGACTAAATATTATATTCTTATTTAATTCCTTTAAAACAAAGACTAGTCTCTGTTTTTAACTTTTTATAAACCTTTTAGCTGTTTCAAAGAAAATCTCCGCATTAGTAAGCATCGCCGGATGCCCGCCACTAGGAAATAAATGCAGTTGGCTGTTTGGAATCTTAAAAGCTAATTGTTTATAAACCTTTTCAATATTCATTCGATTAATATATTCATCATCTTTCAGACTCACTGTTAACATAATCGGTAAAGTAAGAGAAGATAAATCCTGATGAAAGAATTGTTTTATCTCTTTGGCATGACGAAGAATCACTTCAGTATCTTGATCGACCACACTTTCCCAATCTTTTCCATGACAATATTCCCAAAGCATACATACTTTTTCCTGTCCTTTTGCAGACTCTCTTTCTGTATACAAAGATTGTGTCCATGCTTCAAGAGACTCCTCTCCTTCAAAACTGTCCGCAATGACCTTATCAACTAAATCAGGACGTTTCAACGCAACATTTAATGCCGCTAGCGCTCCGCCGCTTGTACCAATAATATTGACCTTGTCATATTGCCTGCAATTTATTAATTCGATCACCTGCATCGCTTCATCGTACCAGAAATCTGTAGGAAATTTTTCTAACCGCTCCGAATTCCCATGACCCAAAAAGTCAATAAGAATCACTTTGAAATCCTGTTTATATAAATCAATGATTCCTGTAAACATCTTTGATGAAACACTGTTGCCATGCAGTAATATCAACGGTTTCCCGCTACCTGTTTCTTCATAGTAAACATTTTTACCCAAATAATTAAAAAATGCCATTTTCATCATTCCTTTCTGCTATTTCTAACTCCATTATAGCGAGACTAAAAGAACGACAAAATGACATTCTTGATTCTCAATTGTTTCTGTTCCGAATCTTTAAAGCAGCGACTTTCGTTTTTCCTGCAGAATAATTCTCTGTATGCTGCGTTCAACTAAAAAATATTTTTGAGAAAGCTGGAAGATTGACAATCCCCTTTGATATTCCGCATAAATTTGCTGATTGCGTATCGTTAGGATCCGCAGAGTATCGGTGTTTTCACCCCACCCTTTTTTATTTTTTGTTTTTTTAGGGATATAGATTGTTTCCCCTTGTATATATTGTTGTATTTGTGTCACTATTTCCTTTGGCAAAATATCCTTCGCATTTTGATAGCTCATTATGTGCCTCCTAAAATTAGATTTTAGTAAAGCAAAAGCTATTGCGATATTAAAATTCATAACGTGCAATAGCTTTTGCTATGCACAAATAAATACTCCGTTTCCCATTATATACCTCCTTTACTTGTAATCGATAATAATTTTATGACAGTTTAAACAGCAGTAGGCTTCAACATCATCACCCGTTAAAAAATGATAATGTCCTAATGCAATTTCGCCGTCTTTTATATTCCAGCGACTTTCTAAAAGCGGCATTTCTTTTTCAGCAGGCAGCCATTTAATAACTTCTCCACGTGTTTGTATATGCCCTTTGATAAGGACCTGCTGGCAATATGGACACTGCATCATGATCTCCTCACTTTCTGCTCTTTTATAGTTATATTATATCATATATACATGATCTCGATAGGCAAAACTAGTATAGATATCCTTATTTTCCTAGATATATTTAGCTTTTTCCTCTTCTTTATCGTTGTGTCAGTATAGCATATCCTAATAAAAAAGAGACTGATTGTTCATAATCAGTCGCTATTTATATTTATTGCGGTCTTCATCTGTTATGGGACGAATGACTTTACAGGGATTTCCGGCTGCCAGTACCCCACTGGGGATATCCTTATTTACCACACTGCCGGCACCAATCACAACATCATCACCAATCGTTACTCCCGGAAGCACTGTCACATTAGCACCGATCCAAACATCATTCCCAACTTTGATAGGATAAGCATATTCTAATCCTTTATTACGTTCTTCAATATTAAACGGATGTCCTGCCGTATAGAAGCCACAAAAGGGAGCAATAAATACGTTATTGCCAAAAGTAACCTCTGCTCCATCTAAGATTGTACAGTAATAATTGGCGTAAAAGTTTTTCCCTACCGTAATATTATATCCATAATCACATTTAAAGGGAGAATGAATCACAAGATTCTCACCTGCCTGATTAAGTATTCTGCGGATCAATGTATCTCTTTCTTCAAATAAAGATGGTTTTAACTGATTATATTCATAACAAAGATCACGACATGTGATACTTTCTTCAATGAGTTCCTTGTCATAATTCGCATCATACAGCATGCCTAGCTTTGCTTTTTCTTTTTCTGTCATGTTTATTCTCCTTAAACCGATATTAACAGGTCGTTCTGTCTATCTCATCATACAATAAATTGATTTTAATTGGTATTGTTTTATATGGATTTATTTCATCTGATGCATAAATCACAGCGCTTCGTAAACACTTATATTATATAAGGAGATGGTCAGAGTGCTTTATTTATTCATTGCTTTAATTGCTTCTATCATTGGTGCATTATCCGGCTTGGGAGGCGGTGTCATCATAAAACCGATCTTAGATGCTATCGGTCACTATGACATTACAACAATCAATCTCCTTTCCTCTTTTACTGTATTATCAATGGCGGTTGCTTCTACGATGCGTCACTATCAGGCTAAAACAGTTTTTGATCAAAGTATGACGTCGCTGTTAGTTATCGGATCGATTGTCGGTGCGATGCTGGGAGATTCTTTATTTACTAAAGCCCTTGAATATGCCAGTTACCCACAGCAGGTAAAACAACTACAAAACGTTTTATTATTAGCACTGCTGGCGATTGTTCTGCTTTATATCAATTATTTCAATAAGAAGTATCAATTTCACATTAAGAACCGTGCCTTTATTCTTCTAATTGGATTAAGTTTAGGCTTCATATCGACACTACTGGGGATTGGCGGCGGTCCGATCAATATTATGGCACTGACTTTATTTTTTGCATTGACAGCTAAAGATGCCTCAATTAATTCCTTAATCCTTATTTTATTTTCGCAAGCTTCTAAGATTTTCAATGTCTTTTTGAATCATGATTTACTAAGCTACGACTTAAGTATGCTGCTTTATATGATCCCCGGCGGTATTATCGGCGGACTGCTCGGGTCCAAGCTCCATCATCGGCTATCTAGCCATACAGTAAAGATAGCTTTTAACCTAGTCTTATTTTTCACAATGCTGACAACACTTTATAATATTTATCTTTCCTGACATAACCCCGGTACTCTTTTAATAAGATAGCATAGATTATATTAAGTATCATCTATTTGCACTGCATCATCCCTACAGTACAAACTGATCAGGCGCCATTTAACGGTAGCCGGGCTATCGAAGATAGCAGCAGATCTCTTATGAGCATTTGCGGGACAGACGTATGTTCCGTAAATGCTTTTTTACTTAACGGAACGATTAAAAGAATGTGAGTGCCATATAGAGCTATCTTGTACATGGGAGGTAACTTATATGACAAAAAGTACAGGAAAATTAGGATTGACTTCAAAAGAAGCGAAAGAGCTTCAGCAATTATTTGGTAAAAATGAATTAGTATCGACATCAAACCCAAGTTTCTTTAAGAAACTTATAAGCGTTCTTTGTGAACCGATGTTTTTGTTGCTTCTGATTACGGCTACGATTTATTTTGTTTTAGGAGAACCACGTGATGGCAGTGTTATGCTGATCTTTGTTTCAGCCATGATCAGCATTGATCTTTTACAGGAATGGAAAACTGATCAAACTCTAAAAGCCCTAAAAGATTTATCTACACCGCGAATTCAGGTCATGCGTGACAATCAGGAATGCAGTATTGAAAGTGTTGATTTAGTTCCCGGAGATGTAATGATTCTTTATGAAGGAACGTTGATCCCTGCCGATGGTGTTCTATTAAGCAGTCATGATCTATGTGTCAATGAATCGACGCTTACAGGAGAAGCAGAGACTGTTTGGAAAACCGTGAATGAAAATCACAAAAGTGATTCTTACTGGAGAAAGGATTACTGCTACGCCGGCACCATGGTTACTCAAGGCAGCGGCTATGTTCAAGTGGAAAAGATTGGTAACTTGACAGAGTACGGAAAGATCGGCAAAACAATTTCTGAAACTGTCATCGAACCCACGCCCTTGCAAAAACAAACGAAGCAGTTGATAAAAGGCTGTACCTATATTGCATTAGGTTCCTTTTTATTAGTGAGTCTGTTGACTTGGCTGAATGTATCGGAGTACGCTTTCATGGATCGTCTGATTAAAAGTTTTCTTTCAGGCATTACATTAGCCATGGCTTTGATTCCAGAAGAATTCCCTGTTGTACTGACTGTATTCTTATCAATGGGAGCATGGCGGCTGGCTAAAAAGCATTCATTAGTCAAGCGGCTGCCATCTGTAGAAACACTAGGTGCCGTTTCTGTTTTATGTGTAGATAAAACCGGTACACTGACACAAAATCAAATGGCTGTACAGGAAATCTGTCCTTTCTATCATTTAACTCAGGAATTTTTGGAAACACTAGGAGCAGCTTGTGAAGAAATGACATACGATCCGATGGAAATAGCTATCTTAGATTATTGTCAGCTTCACGGACTCACAAAAGATATCCTGTTTAAAGGTCAATTAATCGATGAATTTACTTTTACCAATGAAACAAAAATGATGGGACATATTTGGCAAAAAGAAAATGAATTGCTGATTGCCGCTAAAGGATCGCCCGAAAGCATTCTATCGATCTCTTGTTTAGATGAAAAGCAAAAACAGGATATCCATATAAAAATGGAATCTTTGTCTGCTCGTGGTTTGCGCGTATTAGCTGTCGGACAGCAAAGATTAGAAAATGTATCTCAGATACCAAAGCGGATTGAAGATTGCAAGTTAGATTTTTTGGGACTGATTGCATTCATTGATCCTCCACGTCCCTTTATTTCAAAAGAAATTCAACGCTGCTATCAGGCAGGAATCCGAATAATCATGATCACTGGAGATAACGGGATTACCGCAAGAGGTATCGCCAATCAGATTGGGATGGATCAAAATGGCAAAATCATGACCGGTGAACAGATCGATCTGCTTTCCGATGAAGAACTGCAAAAAGCAGTCACTCACGTCAATATATTTTCACGCGTTATCCCAAACCACAAAATGCGAATTGTTCAAGCTCTCAAGGCAAACGGAGAAGTCGTTGCCATGACCGGTGACGGAGTTAATGATGCACCAGCTTTAAAAAGTGCTGATATCGGAATTGCAATGGGAAAACGTGGAAGCGAAGTCTCCCGTGAAGCTGCCGACCTCATTTTATTGGATGATAATTTTTCTACGATCTTAGATACTGTTGAAGACGGGCGTCGCATTTATGACAATATAAAAAAAGCGATTAATTATATTTTTACTATTCACATTCCCATTGCTTTATCCTCATTACTTGCGCCATTATTAAAAATATCACCGGATGCTTTGCTTTTACTTCCGATTCATATCGTATTAATGGAACTGATCATCGATCCCACTTGTTCCATCGTATTAGAACGACTTCCTAAAGAGGATACCATTATGAAACGTTCTCCACGCAATACAAACACTCCTCTTTTAAGCCGGAGTCTCTTATTTAAAAGTATTCTGCAGGGACTGATGATGTTTATCGCTTCTTTTGGTACCTACTATCTTTATTTCATTTTCAATAATGATCCGTTTTTAGCTCGTACAATGGGTATGTCTATTCTTGTCTTTGCGAATATTTTCCTTGTTTTAGTAAACAGTTCCAACCAAGGCTTAGTGGTTCATTCGATAAAAAGTTTATTTCAAGATCGTGTTATTCGTATATCGATGGGAATCACATTAATCATGCTGTGTATTATTCTTTATACACCACTTCATTTGTTTTTTAAATTAGTGCCATTATCTTTACCACAGCTGCTCTTATCTTTATTTATTGGAGCGATCTCTGTTTTCTGGTATGAAGGAATAAAACTGTTTTCAGCAAAAAAGCCGCCTCTAAACTAGAGCAGCTTTTATTTATTCAAATTTTCTTTTACACGATAGTTCACGATCTCAATAATCAAATCTTTAGGCAAAGGTTCATTTAAAGGAAATTGTATCGCCCCTTTAGAATGTTTAAAAGGCTGAACAGGCTGTTTCAAATAAAAAGCTACCCCACTTTCACCCGGATAGAAGCCTAAATGCTGTTTATTCATCGCAAAATGAACGAGGTTTCCATTCAACTGAAAAGTAGGCATTCCCCAGCTTATTTTCTCTGTTGTATCTGCCGGAACATTGTCTTTAATTATTGTATAAATCGGCAGCAGCACTTCCTGCCTAGCTTGATCAAACCCTGATATGTAGTGTTGAATTGGATTCATAGCGCCCTCCTGTCTTTACTTTAGCTTAATATGATTTTGGTTATTTATTCAATTATTATATAATCAAGATAAACATTATAACCGGACTTTATTTTCTTTCATAAGATAGAATGTAGAAAGGAGGTTACGCATGGCAATTATCAATTCGATTCAAAACACAGCAAATATAGTGTATGGGGGACAAACAATCAACAGCAATGCTGTCAGCACTCTACTTTTATTACCTCCGACAATCTTAAAAGCGGTTGATAAACTAACAGCAAAAATCGGTGATACGCTATTATATACAATTACAATTACCAATGTCTCATTGAGTGATATTTCCAGTATTGCTTTTAGCGATACAATCGCTGCCGGCGCCACTTATGTTGCCGATTCATTCACTGTCAACGGAACAAAGGCAACCCCTACTGTTAACTCTCAGATTATCTCTTATACGATTCCGACGATTGCAGCTGCCGGAATAGCTACCATTAAATTCAATGTTACCGTTGTAGGTGGGAGCAATTAAAAAGTGATGTACATCTCTATGTACACCATTTTTTTATTTCCAAGAATCCGGTCTTTTTAAATAAGGAGGCAATTTCGTTTTCTGATCCCCGATGGCGGCATTGATTTGTCCCTGAGTTAAAAAGAGACATTCATAAAGATCCGCTCCGCTGAAATCAACTTGTCGAAGATCTGCTCCTAAAAAGTTAACACGTGTCAACTGACTTTTCTTAAAATCACTGCCAATCAGTAAACTCATAGTGAAATCTGTTTCAATAAACTGCTGATGATCCAACTTTTTAGAAAACATCGGTTTCTTCGGTCGTTCTGACCACTGATGACTGAAACGGCGACTCACTTCTTTTAAAATTATATTCGCTCGTTGATGCATATTTGACAGCGAACAATTTTTCAAACATTCCTGATTAATAAATGCAGATTCAATCTCCATCAACAACTGAGTAAGATCAGACAACAAGTCTTCCATTCCATTTAAACAGGTGCATTGCAGTAAGTACCAACGTATTTGCTGTAATTGAAACACTTTCACAAAATCAGAAAAGAGCTGTTCTTTTTGATCCGGATGATCCTGCCACATTGTTTTCGGATAAAGCGACTGTGTCACAATTTGTCCTGCACCAAGGCAATCATATTGGATACAGCCGGTTAATCTTCTTTTTGTTAGCTCCGAATGAATGGCACACAAACCATCTTGACACAGGTGAAGACAAGGTACACCTGCTTTCTTATCCTGAGGAAAACCATCTATTTTAGAAAAATACAATGCAATGCAGCATATGCCGCTGCAGCTTTGACAATCAATTATTAAGTCATCCATTAAATGCGGGTCTAAAGGCTGTTTATACATTTCTTTTTTCGTCTTCATTTGATTGAGTATGGGTGATAGTGCTGAGCTTTTGATTCAAACTCTTTTAAAGAGACAATTTTATTATCATCATTAAAACAAATCAAACTAACTCCATCGAAATCATCTGTTTTGCATTCATAGATACATTCAAAATGCCATTCTACCATCCATTTGTTCCCTAACTGCCACATATCTTTGATTTTCCACTCTAAGACACGTCCATGCTGATGCCAGTCTTTAAACCATACTTTTAATTCATCAATTCCATGATATTCAGGTCCATAGCATTCACTATAATAAGTTTCATCGTTAAAAAGTTGGTCCATACAGCTGATATCATTATTTACCCACGCCTGAAAATAGGTCACAATTTTATTTTTCAAATTAATCCCCTCGCTTACTCCTTTAAGTATAAACAAAATCATTTAAATTGTATAGAAAAAGAGCACGCCTTGTGCTCATATTATATAAAGCGCTGCTTGATTTTGTTAGCTAATAACTCTCTGTACTTTTCTTGTTTAAGCAAAACCGGCATTAAATAGTTCGGATTGATAGTTAACGTCTCAATATCATGTTTATAGTGATAACCTTCTGATAAGATGAATGGAATAATTTCGTCATAAGACTTTAAAGAGAGGTTCTCTTGAAATTCGATCACTTCCCCAAAGCTGCTAAGAAGTTTTTTTAAATCTGAATTACCTCTAGGATGAATGATGAATAAACGTGATTTTTTATATTCCTTGTAGATAAAAGAAAGAAGATGATCATTTGTAAATAAAGGCTCATTAGTCAAATAAGGCATAACACTTTCACTGATTCTTTCATAAATTCTGCCATATGACAGGACCATCGGCTGAATCTGCCAGTTCACTTTCATCATTAATAATGTTTTTATTTTCGTGAGATAAAACTCATCACGATAAGATATAGGCATTGCCTGACATATTTTTGCAAATTCCCAGCTTTCTTTTTCTAACAGACCACTAAATATAAGCAAAAGCATCGATGGCTGTCTCATCAAAAAATCGATAATCTCTAATTCATCGTTGCTGAATAATAGTAAATTTTTGAAAAATAAAGCTCGAAGTTCTTTGGAAACTAAGTTATTTTCTAAAACAAACTTCCTTATTCGACAAAGAAGCATCAAAGGTTCATCAAACACTTTCAATTTCCCTGTCAATGATTCCGCAAAAGCAGGATAGGTGTGTTTTGTAGACACGCCTAAGATTAACTCTTGAGTTTCCACTTTTTTCATACTTCTCAGATTAGCATGATCCGTTGTTGCACTGGCACAAAGAAGATGTCTGGCATTGGCTTCTTTCATGATCTGCTCATTTAACACACGGTTATCCGTTGCCGCATAGACAAGGAAAGCCCCATCTAAATCTTTTGACTGATAATTTCGGATATGGCATTCACATGGCAAATTCTGTATATCTTCAATGATTTGGGGGGCAATCACCTTAATGTTAGCTTTTTCACTTACAAAATCTTGGATTTTACGATATGCCACTTTTCCCCCGCCAACAATAATGACTGTTTTATCAGCAAAATCAATCAGATAAGGAATCATGGCATTTTACCAATGCATTGTAAACAGCATCTAAAGTTTTATCTAAATCTTCTTTTGTGTGTGCATCACTAATGAACCATGCTTCAAATTGACTGGGCGCAATCAAGATGCCCTGAGCCAGCATTTCTTTAAAAAACAGTGCGTACATTGCAGTATCACATGTTTGAACATCTGCATATCCCTGAATCGGCTGAGTGGTAAAAAATAATGTCAATAAGCTTTTCTGACGATGCAGCTGATATGATAAGCTCAATTTGTTTAGAATTTTAAGGATTCCGTTTTCTAAATATTGAGCAGAGCTTTCAAGATGTTCATATACTTCCATGTGCTCTTTTAAATAGGTTAACTGAGCCAAACCCACACGCATTGCTAAAGGATTACCGGATAAAGTTCCAGCCTGATAAACCGGTCCGCTTGGTGAAACCATTTCCATGATATCCTTTCTTCCGCCATATGCTCCGACCGGCAGTCCCCCGCCAATAATTTTTCCGAAGCAGACCATATCCGGAATGACACCTAAATATTCAGGACAGCTATGATATGAGACTCTGAAGCCGGTGATGACTTCATCAAAAATTAAAACAATCTGATGCTGATCGCAAAGTTTTCTTAATCCTTTTAAAAATTCTGCATTTGCCGGAACGATTCCCATATTAGCAGCAATAGGTTCAAGAATAATGGCAGCAATATCTTTCGGATATTCAGCAATGCATTTTTCTACAGAAGAAAGATCGTTATATGTACATACCAGTGTTTGAGAGATAATTTCTTCTGGAATGCCCGGACTGGTCGGCATATTAAAGGTCAATGCGCCTGATCCCGCCTTTACCAGTAAACCGTCGCTATGCCCATGGTAATTCCCTTCGAATTTTATGATTTTACTGCGGTTTGTATATCCGCGAGCGACACGTAAGGCACTCATTGTTGCTTCGGTACCGGAATTCACCATTCTTACTTGATCGATTCCCGAATAGCTTTCTACGACCAATTTAGCCATTTCTACCTCTAACTGGGTAGGCAGTCCAAAACTGGTTCCAAATGCGCTTGCTTCAATAATTGCATTTTTTATCACAGGATGTCCATGTCCTAAAATTAAAGGACCCCATGAGCAGATATAATCGATGTATTCATTGCCTTCTTCATCTGTTAAATGACTGCCGTTTCCTTTTTTCGCAAATACCGGGATTCCGTCAACAGATTTAAAAGCGCGTACAGGAGAATTGACACCTCCGGGAATATACTGACAGGCTTCATTAAACAATTCACGATTAGACATGTGGCTCACCCTTCCATTTTTTAGCTAATTCCAAAGCAAAGTAAGTAATAATCATATCGGCTCCCGCTCTTTTGATCGCTAACAGGGATTCTTCAATTACTTCTTCTTTCATCAGACCCAACTTAACTGCGGATTTCAGCATGGCATATTCACCACTGACATTATACGCACAAATCGGCATATCATAAGTCAGCTGAGCTTCCTTTACGATGTCTAAAAAAGCAAGTGCCGGTTTTACCATGATGATGTCAGCTCCTTCTTCGATGTCTGCCGCAATTTCTCGCATGGCCTCTTTTGAATTGGCAGCATCCATCTGATACCCCGCACGATTTCCAAAAGAAGGGGCACTGTTGGCTGCTTCTCTGAATGGACCATAATAATTTGATGCATATTTAGCGCTATAACCCATGATCGGAATATGTTTAAATCCATGTTCATCTAAAGCTTCACGAATAGCTAGGATCTGACCATCCATCATAGCACTGGGAGCTACCATATCCATCCCGTTTTTTGCGTAGCTGACACTGATTTTGGCAAGGTAAGCTAATGTTTCATCGTTTAGCACCTGTCCTGCCTCATTTAAAATACCGCAATGCCCATGATCGGTATATTCACACATACACACATCTCCGATGACAAACATATCGGGGGCAATCTGTTTAATTTGACGTACTGCCTGCTGGATAATCCCCTGATCATCATAGGCATCACTCGCTAAAACATCTTTGTGCTCCGGGATTCCAAATAAGATACATGCATTGATCCCATAGTACTGCATTTCTTCAATGATTTCTCTCAATCGATCAACCGAATAACGATATACACCTTCCAAAGATGAAATTTCTTCTTTAATATTCTCACCAGAAACAACAAAAATCGGGTAAATCAATTGATCAAGACGTAAATGATGCTCCCTCATCAGTGCTCTTGATGTTTTATTTTCTCTTAGTCTTCTTCCTCTATAAAACATGTTTATTCTCCTTTACTGCTTCTATCATGCCTTCATAACTTGCGGTCCCTGCCTCAATCACTTGGACATCCGGATACAATGAACGAATTGCTTTCGTTGTCATTTTCCCTATGGAAACCGCTGTTTTAAACTGAATATTTGATTTAGCTGTTCGCAGCACTGCTGATGCACTGCTGAAACAAGCAGCATCATAAGTATCATTTGAAATTTCTAAATCTATTTCTTTATTTTCATAAACTGGCAGATATATGTCTTCCTCATGAAGCGCTTCAATCGCACAGCTTCCCCTGCCACAGACGACAAGCATTGTTTCCTTTTCCAAAATTTCTTTTCTTAACAACGGGTTAAAATCTTCGCTGTTTGCCTGATCACATACAATATCGCTCGTAAAACCATAAGTTGCAAGTTCTTGAGCACATTTTTGCCCAATGCAGGCAAATCGTACAAAAGCCAGCTGACGTAAATCCACCCCTTTTTGATAGAGTCCGCCAAAAAATCCACGAATTCCATTGCGGCTGGTAAACACAATCAATTTATTTTCCCAGTCAAAATTGATTTCAAAGTCCAGCAAACAAATCTCTCCTACCTGCAGCTGAGTGACTACCGCTCCTTCTGATTTAAAATAGCGGGATAAGCTTTGCGTTTCGTTAGATAGTGCAGTAACCAGAATACGCTTTTGAGATAAACTCCCCTGAGAAAAGAAATTCAAACGATCATGCAGTTCCACTGTTTTTCCCATCACGATCAGCATCGGTGAAGTCAGATCACTTTGTTTAAATAAATCCACAATGGTATTTAACTGTCCATAACAAGTCTTTTGATTAGGCAAAGTGGCATTCGAGATCAACGCCATCGGTGTTGACGGTGCTTTCCCAGCCTGTAATAACCCCTTAGTAATCCGTTCTAATTCAGATAACCCCATCATAAAGACATAGGTTTTATGATCATTTAAAAACTCATGATAATTCCATTCATATTCAGTATCATTTTTATGGTGTGCTGTAACTACTTCAAAACCTGAAGCAAGTCCTCGATGCGTAATCGGAATACCGGCATAGCACAATCCGGCAATGGAAGAAGAAAGTCCCGGTACAACCTCAAAATCAATACCTTTTTCTTGTAATATAAGCGCTTCTTCTCCACCACGACCAAATACATAGACATCGCCGCCTTTTAAACGGACTACATTTTGATATTGCTGTGCTTTTTCCACTAAAAGCTGATTGATCTGATCCTGTGGCAAAGTGTGCTGATTCGCCGCTTTTCCTACATAAATACATTCGCATTCTTTTTTTGTATAGGTTAAAATCTGCGGATCGATCAAACGATCATACACTAAACAGTCTGCTTCTTGAATGCATTCCATGGCTTTTAATGTGTAAAGATCTAAAGCGCCTGGTCCGCCGCCGACTAAGTAAACTTTGCCTGCCATTAGATTTTCTCCTTCATTTGTTTTGCTAAAGCTCTGATTTTATCTTCTGCTTCACAGCTCTTGCAAACAATCTCTTCTTTTAGTAAAACAGTTCCTTCTTCATTGCCCAGCAAAGCATGAAAATGAAGCTCTTCCCCTTCTAATTTAGCGTAACCGCCAACAGGGATATGACAGCTTCCTTCTACCTCACTTAAAAACAGACGTTCCCATTTTAAACGCTGGTTCGCTTCTTCATCGCTGATTGCATTAATCATATCAATGAGCGGACTATTCTCTTTAGCTTGGATAGCCAAGATTCCCTGACCACAGGCGGGTACCATGATTGTTTCCTCTAAATATTGACTGATCCTATTATCCAGCTGCAAGCGCAGCAACCCGGCACTTGCAAGCACTAAACCATCAATATCCTGCTCCTCAAGTTTTTTAAGACGAGTGTTGATATTCCCACGGATATCTACGAATTTCAAATCCGGACGTATCTGTTTGAGCTGATAGCGGCGACGTTTGCTGCCTGTCGCAATAACTGCTCCTAGTGCCAAACTTTCTAATGAATCCGCCGATTTTAAAACCAGGCAGTCACGAGGATCGCTTGCTGCCAAGGTTTTTGTATAGACAAGTCCTTCTGGCTGTAAGCTTGGCATATCCTTTAGACTATGTACAGCTAGATCAATTGTTCCCTCCATCAATTCTTTTTCTATCTCTTTTACAAATATTCCTTTATCATTCATTTTATCCAAAGCAACATCCAAAATCTTATCACCTTTTGTATGAATGACTTTGATTTCATAATCATGATTTGGATATGCCATTTTTAACTGCTCAATCACTAATTCTGTCTGTTTTAATGCCAATGCCGAACCACGGCTTCCAATTGTTATTTTCATTTAATATCCTCTTTTATATCAAATAATTTATGGATAATAGCGACATCATCAATCTGTCCGTTTTTTATGAAATGAATCGGTTCTTTCATCACCTGCATAAAAGCCGCACGCAATGTTTTTTCTAAAACATATTCATCTTTCTTTGAGAGCGATAACTTTCGAGATAAAAGCTGATACGTATGATCCGCTATTTCCAAACTTTTTTTCTGTAAAGATTGTATCATATAATCATTTTTAATACTATCGAGTTTATCGCTTAAATGAGTAATCATTTCTTCAATCGCATCCAGTATTTTCTGTTCATCTTGAGTACGCAGCTGATTATTCATATGAATTCTCTCTTCTAAGCTTTCTAAATCAATACAAGGCACGACTGTATTCCTATCAATATCTTTAGGTAAGGCTAAATCAACCGCATAAATAGGATACGGATCTAAATCCTTTGCATCAAAAATAACGTGCGGGCTCGCTGTTGCACTAATTAAAATATCAATTTCAGATAGAACATCTTTTCGATTTTCAAAAGGGATAATTTGGATATCAGGAAATTCTTTTAATAAATCATCTAAAT
Organism: Beduini sp.; assembly: GCF_047239305.1. Taxonomy (NCBI): domain Bacteria; kingdom Bacillati; phylum Bacillota; class Erysipelotrichia; order Erysipelotrichales; family Erysipelotrichaceae; genus Beduini; species Beduini sp. The sequence continues at coordinate 387,071 of NZ_JBKTEM010000001.1, read as the reverse complement.
TCGATCTCGTGCGATTAGCAAAGATAAGTGTATTATCTTTATACAAATACGGAACAAATGATCGTGATATTTCTCCTGCCCCACAGATTAAAATCTTCCTATTACTAAGATCGAATTGCTCATTTAATTCTGCAATCGCTAAATGAGTGAGAGATAAAGACGGCTGAACATATTCTGTTTTTATTTTCTTAACGAAATTGATGGTTTCTTGAAAAAGAAAATAAATCTCTTTTCCACCCAGCTGCATACTTTTAGAAAATTCCAACGCTCGTTTTACTTGACCTAAAATTTGATCTTCTCTCACCAGCATGGATTCTAATCCGCATGTCACCTTTAATAGATGACGCAGTGCTTCCTTACCTTTTTTTAAATAACAGGAAGACTGCGGCTGATTAAAATAATTTAAATAAAGCGATTTCAAAAAATCGATATCCTGTTCATACATGACATAGACTTCGCTGCGATTACAAGTAGACAAAATGACACACTGTTCAATGCCTTCGTTCAGCAGTAAGCCTGAAAACTCTAATTGTTTAGTATCTGTAAAGCTAAACACCCCTCGTTCTTCCAAAGAGAGTTGTTTATGACTTACACCAATGACTGCTAATTGCATAACCGATAAAAAACCACGATAATCGTGGTTTTAATTTTGTGGTCCTGCTTTTTTATGTTGTTCGATTGGTTTCAAGTGAATATTTGCACGCTGTTCACTTTCTGTCCAATATAATTCTTCAGCTACTAAACATTCCGGATTTAATTCAACACCATCTAAGATGATTTCTTTAAATTTTGCATATCCTGAGATATCAATTAAATGTCCACCATGAATATATTCAGGTTTATTATCCATTACCCAAGCAGAGAACTTATGCCAATTTCCAAACACTTGCAAAAGAGCATCTTCTGTGATCCAGTTTAAGAACAGTTTTCCCATACGTGGAAATTGTTTACCTGTACGCCCACCTAATGTCACACGATAGAATTTGGTTTCTTTACGTGTCCATGCGCTTGTCGGACATGCGATTGTACATTCACCACAGCCAACGCAGCAGCAGGTATCTTTGTCTACTTTACCATCTTTATTTAAAGACAGTACACGAGTAGCATGATGTTCACATGCTTTGACACATGCTCCGCAGCCAATACATCTTTCAGGATGGTATTCCATTTTAGCAACACCCATTATTCCAAAGTCATTAAAATGTCCTTTACCACAGTCATTCGGACATCCTGAGACTGCCACTTTAATATGGTAATGGCTAGGGAATACGATTTTTTCAATTTTTCTTGCTAATTTATATGTGTTGGCATTTGCTTTGATACAATGTGAATTCCCAATACAGCTCATAATATTACGAGCTCCGATTGTTGGATACCCAGCATCAGTATCTTCCATATCAACATCACACATTTCAATTTCAATATCATGGATATATCCACGAATGTATTTATTTACTTCTTCAATATTTTCATATTTGATTCCAGGCATATTCAAAGTCTGACGCATTCCGATATGGAAAGTGCCATTTCCCCATTTGCTGGCAATATCTTGAACGACCTGAAGATATTTTGCTTCGATCATTGATCCGGGAACACGCATTTGCAGCATGAATTCACCAGGTACTTTTGATTGTCTAAAGCAATTGATTCTTAATTTTTTTATATCAATATCGTGATTCATTGTTCGTCCTCCTAATCCAATAAGTCTTTCGCTGTCGTGTAATTAAATACTGGTCCATCTAAACAAACATATGTTTCATCGATACGGCAATGTCCGCATTTACCAATGGCACAAGACATTTTTCTTTCGAAAGATACCCAGATTTTTTCTGTTGGCACGCCTAAGCTCATTGCTTTTTCAGCGGTGAATTTCATCATCATCGGTGGTCCCACGATAACGACAGCATAATTTCCATCAAAGCTGTCAAATGGGATTTCCTTTACTAAATCAGTAACAAATCCAACATTCCATCCATCGATTTGGTCTTTGTCTAAGGTATAGTAAGTTGTAAACTTTTCTTTCCATTTTTTAAGTTCTTCTTTAAAGATAATACCTTCTTCATTTTTAAATCCTGAAATAAGGCTTAAACTCTTTACGTAACCATCATTTTCAAAACAAGTATTCAGCATACTTCTTACAGGGGCTAATCCTGTTCCTCCGGTAATAACGACTAAATGTTTTCCTTTGAATTCTTGATCTAAAGGCCATCCTTTTCCATAAGGACCACGCAGGAATAAAGTATCCCCTGCTCCTTTATTGAAAATTTCATCTGTCACTTTCCCAACAGAACGAATCGTAAAGTCCATCCATCCATCTCCATGAGCAGACACTGAGATAGGGGCTTCACCGATTTTAGGAATAGATAATTGTAAGAATTGTCCATGATCCGGTTTAATGTCACTTTCAACTCTGAATGTATATTCTAAAGCACTTTCTTTTTTAACATCAATAATTTTACAAGGTACTGGTTTAACTGGATTATTCATTATTCCTCTCCTTTTGCTTCAATTTCTTCAATAGCATTTGCCATTTTCTTAACTGTTGCAGTAACAGAAATGCATTCCGGACATCTTGATGTACAACGTCCGCAGCCTACACACATATGATAATCTTTAAAACGTGCTTTATAATCATGGAATTTATGTAAGATCTTATAACGCATACGATCTCCGGTTGTCGGACGGAAAGAATGTCCTCCGGCCATATCACTAAATCCCTCAATTTGGCAAGATGCAGAAGTTCTTTTTCTTTCTCCTACATTCGCATTTTCATTATAAATAATGTCTGTTGTCGTAAAGCAAGTACAAGTTGAACATGCAATTGTGCATGCTCCACAAGAAATACAACGTTTATTGAATTCCTGCCACATTGGATGTTTTTTCAATGCATTCAGGGTGGCTTTATCCTTGATTTCAGGAATTGTCACTTCAATCTGATTCTTTTCAATGAATTCTACATTAAATGCTTCTTCTTTAGCATCAGCAAAATAAGGTGCAAAAGTCTCATCTTTTACTTCGATCATCAATTCTCCTTCTTGATGACGAACAGCTAAGCTGTAATGATCACTTTTATTGGCATTCATGCTGACACAAAAACATGTATCCCAACCGCTAGTACATTCCATTAAAACGATTTTCACTCTGTCTTGAACACGTTTGTAATAAAAGTCTTCAAATCCCCCATTTTTTAAATAAATCTGATTTTGATGTTCCATAGCATTGATGTCACATGGACGCATGAAAATTAAAATCGGTTTATTCTTTGTTTTGCTTTCACGATATTCATCTTCAGTAAAATAGAATAATGACTGCGTGATTGGAGTAATCACTTCTTTTGCAGGGTAATCTGATTTTTCATCGAATACGATATCCTCTACCTTGTTAATTAAGTCATAACGAATAATATCCGTATCTGAATATCTTCCTTGTTTACTAAATCTCTTTGGTGCATAGATGTCATACTCCTTAGACAACTCAGCCAAGATATCATTCGCTTGTTCAAAAACGACTTTATATCCCATTATTTTTCCTCCTAGCTTAAATTCATATTTACATTAACAATTATATCACTATCTATGTTATTATAGTAATAGCAAAAACAAATAACATCTATTGATTTTTTCAATAACGCAGGAGGAATTTATGATAACCAGAAGACATTTATTTATCTTTAAGACCGTAGCCGAAACAAAATCAATGTCAAAAGCTGCGAAAGCGCTTTATATTTCTCAGCCAACGATCTCCCAAAAAATTCAGGAAATTGAAAATTTCTATGGTGTTAAGCTGTTTGAACGTTACTCTAAAACACTTTTAATCAGTGATGAAGGAAAGATTTTATTGGAAAAAGCCAATCAGATTCTTGAGTCTTTCGATGAAATCGATCATATCTTTTCTGATATCAATCAATTCCCTTTGCGCATTGGGGCTACTCTGACAATCGGCGGCACTATCTTTGCACCGATGCTAAAAAAGTTAAAGCAGGAAAATCCCGGTTTACAGCTGCAAGTTTATGTTGATAACAGCCATATAATTGAAGAAATGATCTTAAATAATAAACTAGATATTGCATTGATTGAAGGCACGATTGAACATCCTGATATTTTAGTGGAGCCTGTCATCAATGATCAGCTGATTTTCGTTGCTTCCAGCCATTATGAAGGTTTAAAAGGCAAAAGCAATTTTGTTTTGGAGGATTTAAAGGCATTGGATCTCATCGACCGAGAGGAAGGCAGCGGAACACGTGAACAATTAGAAAGCTGTTTGAAGGATCAGAATTTTACGATACATCCGACTTGGCAATGTCACAGCTGGGAAGCTGTGAAGCAGGCTGTATTAAACGATCACGGAATTGCCCTTGTACCGGTGAAGCTTGTGGAAAATGAGTTACAGCAAGGATTGCTGCAGATCATCAATGTCAGCAATATCATCTTAGAAAGAAAATTTTCAATTTGTGCCCATAAAAATAAAACCATTGATAAAAAAATGCAAGCCTTTATTGAGACTTGCAAAACCTATTCATAAGAACGACACGCCTGTGCCTCGTTCTTTTTTATTACTTTGCAGGGATTGCCGACTGCAATGACATTTGATTCAATATCCTTAGTGACAACACTTCCTGCCCCAATGACACTGTTATCACCGATTGACACTCCTGGCAAGATAATACAGCCACCACCAATCCAAACATTTTGACCAATCACAACCGGTTTTCCATATTCGATGGATTTTTTTCTTTTCTGCGGATCTAAAGAGTGACATGCTGTATAGATTTGGGTATAAGGTCCTATCAATGTATGATCACCGATATAAATCGGACAGACATCTAACAAGACACAGCCATAATTCAGCAGGACCTCTTTCCCAAAATAAATATTATAGCCATAATCACAATAAAATGGCGGTTTCACCCAAAAATTACCTGTTGTATGGATCAACTTTTTTAATAAATGATGCCGCATATTGATTTCATGAAAAGTGCTTTGATTGTATCGCTTTAAAAGTCGGCTTGTCCTGTTGCGCTCCCAGATCAGCCGTGGATCAAGGGGAGAATAATCCAGCCCACGGATCATCTTTTCTTTTTCGCTCATCTTTTTTGCCATCGGATACCCTTTCCAATCATTGCCCCTGCAAAAGATAATAGAGCAAATATAACCGTATAAACAATTGCTGAGGAATTATAAAACAAATAGATGGTTGGTAAAAACAAAATGCCTACAAGAAGTGAATACATCACGGCTTTATTTTCTTTTACCCCATAATACAGTCCGTTGGCAAAACATAAAATCGGGACTGCACCTAATAAGATAAACATAGCAGATCCGGTATCTCGGATAAGCATCGGTAATATATAAAAACAGCTGATCGGACATATCAGATAAATCCCCCATTTTTTTACGTCTTTCATTCTAAGCCTCCTCCTATATCAACAATTTCACCCTTATCCGACTGGACAGATTTATGATTTGCATTTCTAAAACTGCCATAAGAAAAGATGATTGATAAAATACATAGGATCAGTAAGACGATTAAAACTACACCAAATCCTTTAATAATTTTTATGAGCATACTGGCTAGTTTTTCAACATTGCTCATACGATCCATCATAATAGAAGAAATGTCATTCTCTAACAGTTCATCTAAACTAATCTTAAATAGTTTGGATAAATCCTTTGCCTTATCGATTGTCGGCATCGCTTGATTCGTTTCCCAGTTGGAAATCGTTTGTCTTGTCACAGATAAGTGCTCTGCCACTTTTTCCTGCGATAATCCTCTGCTTTTTCTTAACTCTATTAATTTATCTCCAAACACCATACCCTCCCCTTTCTACTTGTATTATAAGCAAATAAACCCCATTTTGACTATCAAATCGATTCGTCATCTTGTCAAATCATTTTAACATTACTTTATTACATTATATAGGTTAAAAAAGGCGATGTAAAATCATATACGTTTTTTAGTCTCAGCAGAAGCCTCCGCGAATATTGTCGATTTTCAAATTTACCCTGATTCTAACTTCCATGAATGTATCACACTAGAAAACGCCCTGTTAATTTCTATGTGTTTCATCTTTCTTCATAAGTTAAAAATCCATTTTACATTCATGCTAACTTGACAAAAAGATATGTCCGTGTCTATTATAAATGAAGTGACAGTTTGAAACAGGCAATAAAGGAAATACCCACAAGAGATCAACCTTGTAAAAAGTTTAAAAGATAAGGATATTTCATAAAAGAAAGAGGAATGTATGGTAAATAATAAAGAGCGTTTATTAGCTGGAAAATTATATAGGAGCGAGGGAGAAGAAATCGGTCAGATGAAACAGCATGGTCGGCGTCTAAGTTATCTGTTCAATCAAACAACCCCGGATGAAAATGAAAAGCGTGAACAGCTTATTCGCGAATTATTCGGTTCTGCCGGAACAGGTCTCTATGTAAAACCGCCTTTTTACTGTAGCCATGGGTCAAATATATCTGTCGGTGATGATTGTTTCATTAACTTCGACTGTATTTTCTTAGATTTAAATCGTATTACCTTAGGGAACAATGTTATGATCGGTCCTAGAGTATCTATCTATACCGCTTCTCACCCTATCGATAAAGAAGTCAGAAAATCAGGATTAGAATATGCCTTGCCTGTTGTAATCGGTGATGATGTTTGGATCGGTGGCAGTGTTGTCATTAATCCCGGGGTTGAAATCGGAAAAGGAACCATTATCGGATCAGGATCTGTGGTAACTAAAAATATCCCTGCAAACGTTATCGCTGCTGGAAACCCTTGCCGCATTATTCGCGCTCTATCGGCTCAAGACCGCGAGTATTGGATAAAACAACAAAAAGAATATGAAATGGCATTATAGATAGTGGTCGGCTATCTTTTTTCTATCCGTTTTTAAACCATGTCACATTATCGGCTTTACCTGCATACATTATCATTAGCACAAGTAAAGGAGAATCGATATGTATAATGAAAATAGCGACCGTTATGAAGCTGGAAAGGTAGTGGCTGCATTAGATAAGAATCTTGATCCTTCCCTCTCTTTAGAACATAATATTGGAAATCTATTGAATGGAATCGATTATGAAAAAGTAGAAGTGATCTTTCATTCCAAAAAGAATATGAAAAACAGCAGCGCTGGAGATATACTTTTAATTTATCTAAAAAACAAAGATAAAGTGGCGGTGCTGGATGCTGTTGAGAAATTATCTGCCAATCCGTATATCGAATATGCAGAACCGGATTATATAGAAGAACTGCATGTTGTTTCAAACGATCCATTATTTAATCAGCTTTGGGGTATTAAGAAAATTAAAACTCCATTGGCATGGAATTATACGACCGGAAATAGATCCGTAGCGGTCGGGATTATAGACAGCGGCATTGACAATCATCACCCAGATATCAAGGCGAATATGTGGGTATCGGAAAACAGAAAAATAGAAAACGGCTGGAACTTTGCTGAAGATAATTTGAATTCTTTGGATACCAACGGACATGGAACCCATGTAGCTGGAACAGTGGGAGCAGTAGGTAACAATCATATCGGAATAACCGGTGTGTGCTGGGATGTAGAAGTCGTTTCCATGAAATTTGGACTAGACACTGCTTCTGCAATTGCCGCTATTGATTTTTCTAATTATTTTAATATTCCAATCCTGAATGCAAGCTGGGGGGGCCGTCGATATTCCTATGCATTGAAACAGGCCATTGATGAATATGATGGACTGTTTATTGCATCAGCCGGCAATGATGGGACTAATAATGATCTTGATCCTGTTTATCCCGCCGCTTATGAAAGTGATAATATCATTGCCGTGGCAGCAACAGACCCCGAAGATGCCTTAGCCGATTTTTCCAATTTTGGCATTAAAAGTGTTGATATCGGAGCTCCGGGAACTAATATTTTAAGCCTTGGCTTAGAGGGGGAATATACGCCTAAAAATGGGACTTCCATGGCAGCTCCTCATGTTGCTGGCGCCGCAGCCTTGCTGAAATCTTATTACCCCCATATTTCCACAGCCATGATGAAAGCTATCATTCTTTCCAGTGCCGAAAAAAAGCCAGAACTTAACGGGAAAGTCGTAACAGGTGGTTTATTAGATACCCATGCTATGTTTGAATTGGCACGCTATTTACAGCAAAATAATAAGTTATAGCCTGATAAGATCCCTTGTTTGTAAATGAAATCGAATAGATACTTCGATTTCGTTAGCAGACAAGTTTTTATTATATTGAAAAAGTATATTTTAGAGTGAACCTTCAATTTTAAAATAAACTGTCTAAATAATATATTTTCAGATGAAGTGATATGTTAAAAAACAAACCTTTAACCTTTTAATTAAATTACAATTCATATTTTTTGATTTAATCAGTTTGCGCTATTTCTGTAAATTTCTTAATAGTCGTTTAATTTTGAATAAATTTCCAACTAAACTTATATGGTTTCATCCTATTGATAAAACTGACCAACATATCCAAAACTTTCAAATAAACACCGCAAAAAATTCAGTTTCTGATTATTCATTCAACCAAGCTTCTCTATTCCCCATTGCAAACTCTTGAAAAGCTCTTAGCTTTTTATTCATAACCTTTTCAAAGGTACGTGTTACCTTTTTAGCGTTGTCCAAACGTGTATTCCTATAAAGCATTCCCATAACCGCCGCATATTCTTTATCCAATTTTCGAATTTCAATCCAATACTTTTTAACGAATCTCGGGCTAGGATTGGCATAATAAATCTTTCTTCCAAGCAAATCACTTAATAGTGTTGATACTTCATCGTATTCCATTGCTTTAGGTACTGTAATGGAATATGCTTGATTTAAATACTTCTGCGGGACCGTTTGAATCTTTGCAGTAAATTCTCCAATGTCTCTAGCATCGATAAAGCTTGTTAGTGCTTTTTTCACCGGAAAGAATCGGCAATGCTTTCTTGGTATTAATATGAATTCTGCAAAACAAAGAAATCTGCTCAGCTGTATACATCTGTTTATCTATTCTGTTCTCTTTTTAATTAGTATATCTCATTTACTATATTTATAAAATAAAAAGATAATGAAGCACTTTAATGCAATCCATTATCTTAAAGTATTATTTTGAAAGCTGTACAATATTTTCGATCCCATAAGTTTGAGCAAATAGGTCAACTGGCTGACAGGGTCCTTTCACTTGATAACCAAATTGAGTTAAATAGGCAATATCACGTGCCTGAGTAGAAGGATCACATGAGATATACACTAATTTACGAGGATCTAATTTGACCACAGCATCTAAAAATACGGTAGAACAGCCTTTTCTAGGCGGGTCCACCATCACAACATCGATATGTACCCCTTCATCCGCTAGTTTAGTCATATATTCGGCAGCATCCGCAACTAAAAATTCTACATTATCGATATGATTGATTTCTGCATTCTTTTTAGCGTCAGCAATCGCCTGTTCAACAATTTCAACACCAATGACTTTTTTTGCTGACTTTGCCATGCATAAAGAGATTGTACCGATTCCGCAATAAGCATCAATAACCGTATCAGTTGGCTGCAGATCTGCCAGTTCAATCGCTTTATTGTAAAGAACTTCCACTTGCGGCGGATTGATTTGATAAAACGATTTCGATGATATATTAAATGTTAATCCATTTAATACATCCTGAATATAGCCTTTTCCAAACCAAATATTCTCTTTTTCACCTAAAATAACATTATCACGACGTGAATTAATGTTTTGAATAATCGTTTTTAAATTAGGAAATTCTTTCGTTAGAACATCAATAAAAACCTGTTTATGTTTAAACTGTTCTTTGTTGGTAATCAAAACAAGCATCAGCTGGTCTGTTTTAAATCCGTATTTCGTCAGAATGTGACGTACCATCCCTTTTCCTGTCAATTTATCATAGGGTTCAATTCTATACTCTATCATCAATTCTTTCACACGATTAACCAATCGATTTGATGCATGGTTTTGAATAAAACATTCTTTAGTCGGAATAATGTCATTGGAATGCTGCTTATAAAATCCTGTTTCTAATTGCCCATTAACATAACCGACTGGCATTTGCACTTTATTGCGGTAAAACCAAGGATCTTCTTGAACAAGTGTTTGTGCTACTTCACAGTCTACTTTCCCTATTCGCTGCATAACATCTTGAACACGCTTCTGCTTAAAGCGCTGCTGTGCTTCTTTTGATAAATGCTGAAGATGGCAGCCACCACATTGCTTATATACAAGACAGCGTGGCTTCACACGATCCTTAGATACAGCATTCAATTCGATCAAACGAGCAATCCCATAGTTTTTTAGCTGTTTAATCACTTTAAGTTTCCCAGTTTCACCAATCAGCATCCCTTTAACAAAATAAGGAATCCCGTTTACTTTTACTACTCCTTGTCCCTCATGTGTTAAATCGACACATTCGGCTTCAAAATAATCATTTTTTTTCATTTATTCTCCTTTAAAAAAACGAGCAATGCTCGTTTATTCGTTATTTTGTCCTGCTACAATACTATCCGCCAAAGCTTGATCTTTAGCATTCGCATCTGTAAAGGTAATCTCGTTATTTCGATACTGCTTCGTTCCATAAGCCGGGAATCCTTCCTGACCACCATATAAAACGATTTCTAAATCATACTGACGTCTGTCTCCATCTACCGACAGCATTTTAGAATAAGCATCTTCTTCTGAATTCTTAGGATACCCCATGGTATCATCAAAAACGTGAGTTGCATCAATAACCATTTGTTTAGCATCTTCCAATGCAACATCATCATTAAATTTGAATTCCATTTTAATGATAAGACAATCCGTACTGATTTTAATTGAAGACAATCCTTCTGTCTGACTGATTTTTTCTTGTGCTTCAGTCATCTTAGAAAGATCCAATGTCATACCGCTTGAACAACGCTGACCATAAACCGGTCCTTTTGTATTCAAAGAACTAAACATATAGTAAGCAAATCCTAAACAGCAAACAACAAAAACAATCGGAATAATATAAATCGGCTTGAACTTGCGTTTTCCTTTACTTTCTTTTGTACGTCTTCTTCTTGGTGCTGATGTATTGTCATCTACACGCTTTGAATCCTCTGATCTGGCATGTCGAAGTTGTTTTTTATTACTATCACTCATTTTTTCACCCTCTTAACGATATTGTATCAAAATTTTCTCAATAAGTATAGAAAAGTTGTTATCTCGCCTTTAATTCTTCGATCAATACCTTATTAGTTACACCCGGATTTGCCTGTCCGCCAGTCACTTTCATGATTTGTCCAACTAGAAATCCGACAGCACGATCTTTTCCGTTCTTATAGTCCTCGATTGACTGAGGATTTTTATCCAGTACATCACAAACGATCTTTCTGATCTCATCTACAGAAGAAATCTGTTTCATATGATTTTCTTCGATGATTGTTTCCGGCTCCTTACCTGTCTCCATCATTAAATCAAATACTTTCTTCGCCTGTTTGCTAGAAATCGTTTCATCGACAACGTAATTTACCATTTCGGCTAAAGATTTAGGCGTCATCTTAATTTCTTCAATAGTCATGTTGGACTTATTTAAATAAGCCATCGTTTCTCCTAACAGCCAGTTGCAGACTAATTTCCATTCCTTGGTAAATTGAATAGCTTCATCATAATAATCTGAAATTTCTTTTGTTGCCACTAAGATTTTAGCGTCTTTTTTAGGCAGCTGATATTTTTCCGTGTAGCGCAAAATACGTGCTTCCGGCATCTCCGGCAAGGCTTCTTTAATATCCAACACCCATTGATGATCCAAACGAATTGGCAGAATATTAGGCTCTGCGTAATATTTATAGTCTACAGCATCTCCTTTTGAACGCATCAAGACAGTTTCTTTCAAGCCTTCATCGTAGCGGCGTGTCTCTTGCAAAACTTTCCCGCCTTGAAGCAGAATTTTTTCTTGTCTGCTGACTTCAAACTCAATCGCTTTTTGTACATTGGAAATAGAATTTAAGTTTTTAATTTCCGTACGTGTACCGAATTTATCACTTCCAAATGGGCGGATAGACACATTGACATCACAACGCATTGATCCTTCTTCCATTTTTGCGTCACTTACTTTTGTATAAAGGAAAATAGAACGTAATTTTTCCAAATAAGCCGCAGCTTCCTTACCACTGCGAATATTAGGTTTAGTTACAATTTCGATTAAAGGAATCCCTGAGCGGTTGTAATCGATCAGTGTATGGTCATCAAAATGCAATTGCTTTGCAGTATCTTCTTCCATATGTAAGCGTTCGATTTCAATCGTCTTCTTTTTGCCGTCAGCTTCAATTTCCATTGTTCCATTACGCCCAATTGGGAAGCGATCCTGTGTAATCTGAAATCCTTTCGGTAAGTCAGAATAGTAATAATTTTTACGGTCAAATCGAAGCAGTTCATCAATTTCCATATTTAAGGCATGACAAACACGAACAGCATATTCGACTCCAGTTTTATTTAAGACCGGCATTGTTCCCGTCATCCCTAAATCGACTTCATTTACTTTTGTATTCGGTGCTTGTCCAAAGGTGACAGGTGAACCAGAAAACATCTTTGATTGTGTCGTTAATTCGCAATGGACTTCTAATCCGATGATGACTTCAAAATTCATTATGCTTCCCCCTTTGCATATTTATTTTTCAATCCCAATTCTTTTTCTAATGCATAAGCGGCATTAAGAACGGTTTGTTCTTCAAACAATTTACCCATGATATTGATACCGATCGGCATTCCATCAACAAATCCACATGGCAGAGTCAGACTTGGTGTTCCCGCAAAGTTACCTAAAACCAAATGATTTTCTAAGATCAGATATTCGTCTGTCAGACGATCTGTTTCTTCCTCATTGATTTTAGCTGCCACATGTCCCGCAGTAGGTCCTAAAATCAAATCATACTGATCATAAATTCGATTTAGTTCTTCAACAATCAAGCGTCTTACTCGCTGTGCTTTTCTAAACATTTTTTCTTGATTCTGAGTAGCTAAGGCTAAATTCCCTAAAATAAATCGACGCTTAATATGGGCTCCAAAGCCGTTGGTACGTGAAGCAATCATCACTTCATCGGGAGTGGCAGCCTCAACTCTTGTACCATACTTCACACCATCCAAACAAGCATGGTTGCTGGTTGCCTCAGAATTAGCGATGATCGTATAAGTTGGTAGCATCGCTTTCAATAAAGTTTCGTCATACTCTACAAAGTCAACTGTACATCCCATTTTTCTATATAAATCGATCATGTGATCAAAATTTTCTTTAATTTCACTGTTTGATATTTGATCATATATATTTTTAATTACTGCCATTTTTTTATCCTGAATATCGCTTGTGAGATGATCGTAATACGCTTCTACCGGACGAGTTGAAGAAGTCATGTCACGATCGTCTCTGCCACTCATTGCTTCTATAACAATCGCCATATCTTCAACGGTACGGGTAAAGGCTCCAACATGATCTAAACTAGAAGCATAAGGAATAACGCCATAACGTGAAATCCTTCCCCATGTCGGTTTGAATCCGATGACACCGCAGTACCCCGCAGGTTTGCGGATGGAATCTCCAGTATCGCTTCCTAAGGCAAACGGAACTAACCCACTTCCTACAATTGCCGCACTTCCTCCAGAAGATCCTCCGGCAATACGACTTGCGTCATAAGGATTGCCTACCGGTCCGGTCAAAGCCGATTTATTCGTTCCGCCCATTGCCAGTTCATCCATGCTTGCCTTTCCGATCATGATACATTTTTTTTCATTCAACAAGTCAATCACATGCGCATTATAGATAGGCACATAATGTTCTAACATACGGCTTGATGCTGTTGTCTTGATTCCTAAAGTAGAATAGTTATCTTTAGCGACAAAGGGAATCCCGCTTAACCAGTTATTTTCATCAAACTCAAAACCATCCAGTTTTGCCAAAGCTTCTTCTTTAGTAATGGTAACAAAGGCATTCAAACGCTGTTGAACCTTTTGACTGTCATTAAAAAGCTGTTCATAATACGCTTTAATATCTATTTCTTTATTCTTTAGCATTTCATGCAGCTGTGTAATTGTTAGTCCGTACATTATCCCACCACCTTTGGCATTTTTATTTGATGATCTTCAACACTCGGTGCATTTTTCAAAGCATCTTCAATACTGATCACATGATTTGGTACATCTTCTCTTAAAAAAGAGGTTTCAATCTCATAAGGGAAAGCCATGATATCAACTTCGCTTGTATCAATCTTATCCAATACCTCCACATGGCTCATAAATACTTCGTATTCTTTTACTAATGCTGGCATTTCTTCATCACTGATCGCAAACATTGTTTTTAATCCTAATGCTTTCAACATTTCTTCTGTTTCGTTCATATTCAAAATCCTCTCTAATAAATTGTATGACTATATGCTTTTTCTCCTGCTTTTTTCAAGATAAAGCCCTGTAATTGATTTTGCGCATAGACAATGCCGGTTATATCAAACTCCGTTGTAAAGCAGCTGTCCATTTCACTCGCCGCCACATTCATTAAAGCATTGGTTTCTGTAAAAGTCTTTGTGTTTAATCTAAATTCAATGCGCATACTGATAATTTTTCCATTTAAATAAGTTGCGTATCCAACCACTCCGGTTGCATCGATCGCTGCATTTTTTATTTTTTCTTTAAATAATACAAACTGACTTGATAAAGCATTATCGATTTCCTTGGCACGATCACTGGTAAATACGACCGTTTCCATATCTACATTTTTAATATCACCAGCACCGCCCTGACAATAGCTGCTTAATATAAATTTACCGCTTGTTGCATCAGTTGCCTTTGCCAATTGATAGACACTGACTAAGATCGGCACATTCGCTAAATCTTCATACTGACTGGCAAAATAGTTATAGGTTTTCGTAATGGCTTCTTTAGAATAGCGAATAATGTTTTCCTGAGCAAACTCTTTTGTCACACCATTAACTTCTGCATCCGGTGATACCGCAATCGCTATGGAAATTCCCGACAAAGTATACTGATCACCGTTCTTTTTAACGTATTCCTGCTGCACAATTGACTCAAAGATAGCCGGATCAGTGACGCCATCGACAGTTTCCCCTTTTGGGATCTGAATAGAATACTCGCTTCTTCCCAATAGATTGCTATAATCATCTGCCGAAATATGGCTTCCTTCTTTCAAATAATGATCTTTATTTGAAAAATAATCCAGGGAAAGGATCTGAAGTCCTCTCCCAATTGTATTATAATCATTCTGGTTGCTGGAAAGATCGTTATAAACCGTTTCTCGGATCGCACTGCCATTCGTATTGATCGTATTATAGTAGGTATTATCAAATGAATTGGCCACTGCACTTTCTGCACTTGTTTCTTTATTGATGGTATCTTTTACTTTCTTACAGCCCGTTAAACAAAAACTAAGTACCAATAAACAAATTATACTTTTCTTCATTCTGACACCATCCTTTCAAATTCCTCTTCCATAATCACTCGAACGCCAATTTTTTCAGCCTTTTCTAACTTGCTTCCGGCATCTTTACCGCAGACTAAGAAGTCTGTCTTTTTAGAAATGCTGTTTGTAACATTAGCCCCTAGCTGTTTTAAAAGTTCTTTGATCTCATTTCGATTGTATTTTTCTAACGTACCGGTCACAACCACCGTTTTATTAGAGAAAGGGGTATCTTCTCTAAAGTTTGTTTCTTTTAAATAAGTCATATTTAAGCCCAGTTCTTTTAACCGATGAATCAAGACCTTGTTATCTTCTTCTCTGAAATAGTCTAAGATAGCTTCACAAATGGTCTCTCCAACATCATTAATATTGATGAGTTCAACATATTTTGCTTCCATCAATGCTTCCATTGTTTTAAAGCGTGCCGCTAACACTTCTGCCATTTTCGCTCCAACACCGCGGATTCCTAAACCAAACAGCAGTTTTTCTAATGAATTCGCTTTGCTTTTTTCAATCGCTTCAACAAGATTATCCATTGATTTTTGTCCAAAACCATCTAATTCGATAATTTCATTGACATGGTCTTTTAAATAATAGATTTCTTCGATGTTTTTGATAAAGCCCTGATTATAGAACTGTTCAACTATCTTTTCACCGAGTCCGTCAATATTCATGGCATCACGGCTGACAAAATGAATGATCTTTTCAATCTTCTTTGAATCACAATGTGGATTGTGACAGAAATACGCCGCTTGATCTTCTTCACGAGAAACAGGTTCTCCGCATTTTGGACAAACTTTTGTCATCTCAAATTTCTTTTCACTGCCATCCCGGCGTTCAATCACCGGACGAACAACTTCCGGTATAACATCTCCGGCTTTTCTTACGACCACATAATCACCGATGCGAATATCTTTGGATACGACATTATCTTCATTATGTAACGATGCACGCTGAACAAGACTTCCTGCTACACGAACTGGTTCAAGAACTGCATTTGGTGTAATCTGTCCTGTTCGTCCTACAGTAAAAACAATATCTTTTAATTTAGTGATCACTTCTTCTGCGGGAAATTTATAAGCCGTTGCCCATTTAGGAACTTTTACAGTATATCCTAACTGATTTTGCAATTCAATATCATTTACTTTAATAACAATTCCATCAATTTCATAAGGCAATTCACTGCGCTTAGCGCTGAACTCTTGAATATATGCCCAAACTTCCTCAATATTTTGACAAATACGGGTATGCGGATTCGTCTTAAATCCTAATGAAGCAATCCATTGCAAGGAATCATAATGTGTAACACAATCATAATCCAAAGCATCCGGAACCATGTATAAAAAAGCATCCAGTTTACGCTGTGCCGCAATAGCAGAATCTAGCTGACGCACACTTCCAGCAGCGGCATTACGTGGATTAGCAAAGAGTTCTACCCCGTCTTTTTTACGTAATTCATTTAATTCGTCAAACGATTTCTTAGGCATGAAGATTTCTCCACGCACTTCTAAATCTCCAGTATAAGGAATCGTTAAAGGAATCGATTTCACCGTCTTTACGTTATGCGTAATATCTTCCCCGGTTGTTCCGTCACCTCGTGTTGCTCCATAATCCAACTCACCATTTTTATATACTAAAGAAACAGCTAATCCATCTATTTTAAGTTCACAAACATACTCCACTGATTTTTGAAGTGCCTCTTGAATTCGCTGATCAAAGCTAATTAATTCTTCTTTTGAAAAAACATTGCCTAATGACAGCATGCTTTTTGTATGTGTAATTTTTTTAAATGAATCTAAAACCACACCCCCTACTCGCTGTGAGGGAGAAGTCGGAGACAGATACTCCGGATACTTTTCTTCTAATGCCATCAATTCCTGCATCAAGCGATCATATTCCTGATCACTGATCGTAGGATTATCTAAAACATAGTATTCATAACCTGCTTGGTTTAATAATTTTGTTAGTTCCTTTATTCTTTCCAATGACATAATCAACTCTCCATTCATTGTCTTATTATACCAAAGATGTCATTTCTTTAAAACAAATTCATAAAAAAAATAGATAATTCAAATCATTATCTATTTGTAATTTTAAAAGTAACCCCATTTTCCATATTTTCTACTTGAATTGCATATCCATACATATCCACTACTTTTTTAACGATCGACAGCCCGAGTCCAAAGTTACCTTTCTCTCCTTTTGAATAAGGCTTAAATATTTCTTTCAGCAGTTTTTGATTGATTGTCGGTCCATCATTAAAGATCGAGATACTGAATTCATCAATCGTAATAATGATTTGATGCTGATAATAGCGTTTGGCATTCTCAATGATATTTTCCAGCACATTGCGCCAGTGTTCTTCTTGCCCTTTAAAAATCAGGGCTTCTGTATTTTCAATCACTGTGATGATTTCATCACTGACATCTAATTGAGATTTAATCTTGCCGATCAATTCATTCATATTCACATCATCTAAGATCAGTTCATCCTGATTTATATAATCCAATCGATTCAAATATAGGAAAGACTGCACTTTATTTTCCAATCGTTCTGTGTTTTCTAAAATAACGTCCAATGATGATTCTTTAGTACCATAAGGATATATATCATCCTTCATACTTTCCGCATAACTTTTAATAACTGCAATCGGTGTTTTTAAATCATGTGAGATATTATGCATGAATTCCTCTTTCAGTTTTTCCTGCTGATCCAATTCATTTTTCATATCCACTAATGCCATAGATACTTGACCGATTTCATCATTTCGTTCGATATCCAAAATTCCCTTTTCACCACGTTTAATCGTTTCAATATAATTTTTTATCTTCTGCAGCGGCTTAATAAAAGTGAATACCCAAATCGTCATGATCAAAGCTACAATAAATAATACAATATACTGAACATAAACTAATTCATTTTTGATGGAGTTCAGCAGTTCTGTCGAATAATCATTATAAACAAATGAGATGATATAGCTTCCGTCATCGGCTAATTTAGTAATGGTATAATAAATTTTCTGACCATGATATTCAGCAATATAATTCTCGATTGTTTCTGTCTGCTCTGCCACGTTTTTAGAAAATAATTCCTGAACCATATCACGTGTTGTCATTACTGTTAATGGGGGAATAGCTTCCCACTGAATCGCATCATTCACGATTCTTCGGGTGATATGATAGACCTGTTTTTCTTTTCCTTTATCATACGGATTATAGTAATCCTTTAAATAATCCAGCTGGTTCGCTTGAATAGTTTCAAACATCTGACTGCTTACTAAATTATTTAGATTGCGGTTAATCAGCGGGGACACTACAAAAATAATCAGCAGTAAGATCCCCATAACTAATAATCCTAACTGCTGAAGCAAAGTTAAACGCTTACTCATTAATCTAAACGATAACCAAAGCCGTAAATAGTTTTGATATTTAAGTTTGGCATTTTCTTTCTTAATCTTCTTAGCGTATCGTCCACAACACGATCACTGCCAAAATAGAATTCTTCCCATACTTTTGACAAGATTTGTTCACGCGAAATTGCCAGCGAACGATTCTTTAAGAAGAACAGCAGCAGATCATACTCTTTTGTCGTTAGATCAATTTCTTCTTCGTCTTTTAGCACCTTACGCTTAACCTCATCAATTAAATAGCCATCTATGGAAATTAAGAACGGATTATTTTTATAGACACGTTTCAAAATATTATGTACTCTTAATACCATTTCCTTAGGGGCAAACGGCTTTGTGATATATTCATCACAACCTTTTTCCAAACCAATAATGCGATCTAATTCCTGATCTCTTGCCGACATGAAAACAATCGGCATATCCGGCTTTACAGCTTTGATTTGATTCAGCAGTTCAAATCCGCTTTCTTTATCCAGCATGATGTCAACAATCCATAAATGCACATCATCTTCAATATGTAATAAAGCTTCATCATAAGTATAAAAAGAATAAACATAAAACCCTTCTTTTTCCAAGTAGGTTCTCACTAAATCATTTAGTTGTTTTTCATCATCTATAATATTGATACGGTATTTCATATTATCACCTCATTTATACTTTATTAAAAACATATAAGCACATTATTGTAATAATGTGTGGAAATATGTGAAACTAAATAGAGTAGTTTCCACTACTCTATTTTCACTTTTACTTTTTCTTCACTTAATAACTTAACATCTAACAAGGAATCGGTTGATTTCAAGGTCACCGGAATTTCATATTCTCCCGGTTCCAGCCCATTAATATCAATTGTTGCCTGAATTACAGAGCTATCCAAAGCATAAATCTTTGAAGCAGCACCGGAAACACTGACTGTAATAACGCTGTTGAAATCGACTTTTCGATTAGCTGTATTGTTTAACACTTTGATTTCAGCATCATTTATCGTTTTACTGATTCGGTTTTCTACCACAATGCTGACATTAATCGTATCAATCGAAGCACTGTTGACTCCAGAAGGCAACTCGATCGGTACCCCATATACTTCTTTATTTTCATAAATTTGTGAGACATCAACAGAAGCATAAATCGCTTTTACGTTTTCTAAATTTTCTTTTGCACCATAGATCATTGCCGTCGTAACAGACGGGGTAATGGAAGCAATCGCTAAACTGTCATCCATCGTACCTACTCGATTCACTTTGACTGGTACCTGCTGACTTGAAGAAGTCACGCTGACACTCACATCCACAGTTGCCGGCTCTACATCTACCTGCAATTCATTATTATACTCATCAAATGCTTTTACCGTTGCCTTTTGAGTAAAGGAAGCATTCACTTGCTTAACATCAATGACTGCCTGTACATATTTGATTGCATCTAAAGTTTCTCGTCCTGATGTTACCGTCACTTCTGATTTTGATAACACAGGTGGTTCTAAAACATACTTCGCATCTTTTTGATCTTCATTAATGTATTTATAGCTTAATGCGAAGACACGTGATTCCTTAGGGGATAAAGTTACACTTGCACTGCCCGGAGAGACCACTGCCGTAATGCCGCCCGAAAGACCTTTAACTTTAATATCCATGGTGTACGTTCCTTCACTGTAGCCATTTAAGTCAATATAAGCAGAATAATCGCCCTTATAAACCGCAGACTGCAGATTCACTACATTCCCGGTTAATTTCAGTGTTACTTTATCCGGCACTCCGGTTACCGCATAATTCTCATCAAGATTTATGATGCTTACCGGAACATCTTCTACTGTACGCTCTGTCGTTGCCGTAATGGAAGACCCATTCACTGTGATAAACAGAATCGCCGCCATGACGAGCGAAAGCCACTTAGATTTTCGATCGTCCATTAAGATCCCTTCAATCACATGATTGATGGCATCAATGATCGCATAAACACTATCCAAAACACTGTTTTTTAGAGGAACTCGCTTTTCTTTTTCTTGCGGTTCTTCTTTTTTAGGTTCCTGTTCACGTCGCTTTTTCATAAAGTTAAGGAAAAAGTCAGTTGAGCCTTCGGATGTTTTCTTATCTTTTTTCTCATCTGCCATTTTATTTTCCCTCCTTTATCGTATCTTCCCAGCCTAACTCCTTAGCTAAGCGATCCCAAAGTTCCACTAATGGAATACGAATCAATTCTCCGTTTTTAGCAAAAGACACATTTCCTGTTTCTTCAGAAACAATGATCGTCAAGGCATCACTGACTTCGCTAAGTCCTAAAGCCGCACGATGACGTGCCCCATATATCGGACTCAGTTCACGATTTGTCGGTTCAAAAAAAGCACTTGCACACGCAATTTTATCACCTTGAATAATCATTCCGCCATCATGCAGTGCAGTTCCTTCATAGAAGATAGTTAAAATCAGTTCATAACTGATATCCGCATGAATCTGAGTTCCTGCCGCAATGTAATCTTCCAAAGACTGATTCAATTCAAAAGAGATCAATGCACCCACCCGATTAGTTGAAAAGAATTGTAGTGCCCGTGTCACTTCATCCAAGATATAATGCTTCTTGGCGGTATCCATTGTACTGCGGACCGGTGCTGACAGATTTGCTTTCCCAATCTTTTCCAAAGTTGCACGAATTTCAGGCTGAAAGATAATAAACAGTGCCACTGCTCCCCACATTAACACCGTATCCACTAAATAGCCTAATGTTTTTAAATTCAGAGCTGTCGTTAATAACTTCACGATCAAAATAATTAAAATTCCTTTAAATATCTGTAACGTACGTAAGTTTTTACGAACGATGCTGATCAAATAGTAAAATAAAATCCAAACTAAAAATAAATCTAAACCAAACCGTAAAAAAGTAATGATGCTTGGTAATGTTATCATGTCAAATAAATTGTCCATTATCCCCACCTCTTACTATTATTATAACAAATTTGAGCCTATTATCCTAGTTACATAAGAAAAAATAAAAATTAGAAAACTGTAAAAATATGCCGAAACTTGTTAAAATTTTAACATCAATAATTTTTTCGCAGGATTATAAAAAAGTTTTCATAATTTAATGCAAAAGGATTGAACATCATGCGAAATAGTGTAAAATAAGATTGTATAAAGGAGAGATATTTTATGGCAGAAAAAATTATTGTAGAAACTTCAGCACGTCATATTCATGTATGCAAAAAAGCATTAGCGGCTTTGTTTGGAGAAGGATATGAATTAACAAAAAAGAAAGAACTTTCTCAGCCGGGGCAATTTGCTTGTGAAGAAAGATTAACTATTGTCGGACCTAAAGGCGAAATGCAAAGAGTAAGTATTTTGGGACCTGTCAGAGATCATACACAAGTAGAAATTTCATTGACAGATGCACGTTCAATCGGGTTAAAAGCAGAAGTTCGTGAATCAGGAGATTTAGAAGGAACTCAAGGATGTAAATTAGTCGGACCTAAAGGTGAAATCGAAATTCCTTTCGGTGTTATCGCCGCTAAAAGACATATCCACTTAACTGTTGAAGACGCTGAAAAATTCGGTGTTGCCGACAAACAAATCGTTAGTGTACAAGTGGAAACAAACGGAAGATCCCTTACTTTTGGAGATGTTGTTTGCCGTGTCAGCCCTAGTTATGCAACAGCAATGCATATCGATACTGATGAATCCAATGCAGCAGGCGGACCAACTGAAGGTATCATCATTAAATAACTATAAAAACAAAAAAAACATCTGCGGATGTTTTTTTATTTGCCAAATAAATAATCAATAAAGATCGGAACCTGCTGTTCCCAAGTCTCCTCATTATGCTTACCATTAATGATGATACGCGGATACACAGAAGCTCCCTGAACATCAAAAAGATGAGCGATTTCAAGATTGCGGCTGGTAGCATAAGTTAACAGCTGCTTATTTCTTGATTCATCACTTCCCCAATCAATATATACCCAAGTTTTAGGATCAATCGGATAGTGACTGATCATTTCCTTTGTCTTTTTATAGCAAAAACTTACCGCCGGAGATAAACTCGCCGCCTTTGAAAAATAATCATTGTATTTAGCTACCGAATACAGTGCCATCAAGCCGCCCATTGAACTTCCGCCGATTGCCGTATGCTCACGATCTCTAAGAGTCCGATACATCGAATCTATCATTGGCTTTAGTTCCTCTACAACCCAATCCATGAACACTTCTCCTTTACCTGTAATCTTTCCAAAATGATGATGATCAACATCAAAAGGACAAAACTCATTTAAACGCTCATTGCCTTCATGATTGCATTCAATCCCTACAACAATCAATTTCGTTTCCATATAATCCAGATATTCTTCCATCCTCCATGACTTTCCATAAGTAGCATCTTCGTCATGGAAGAGATTATGTCCGTCATACATATACATTACCGGATAGCTTTCATCACTTTCTTCATAATGTTTCGGTAAATAAATATGCAGTAAGCGAGGTAATTGAAACGGTGTAATCAGCACCTCTTTTTTTATGATCATCTAATCTCCCCCTTTTGTTTCATTATAGCATTAAAACAAAAAGATAGGCATAAAACCTATCCTCATTTAATTTTTTAATGCCATCTCTTTTTCTAATCGCACTAAATTTGTTTCATATGTCTCTATCTTATGATCTAAATGATCCAATGAATCCTGCAATTCCTGCATCTTGCTTTGCAGTTCATGGCGCTGCTGCTCCAAAATCATTTTACGCTGAGCAATGGTCTGATCGCCTTCGTGGAAGAGATGAATATACTTTTTCAGCATCTCAATGCTCAAACCGGAAATACGCATACATTTTAAAAACTGAATGCGTGCCAAATCTTTCTCCTGATAATTTCTGATTCCACTGCTGTTTCTTTCAACCGGATCAAGCAATCCTATTTTTTCATAGTAACGCAAAGTATCACTGGAAAGTCCGAATCTTTCACTTACTTCTTTAATTGTCACTGCTACCACCACCTTCATTTTATAATACCATAAGTAGCGAAAAAAAGACAACCTTGATTTGCTGTTTATGATAAAAGAAAACCTTGCCTAAGCAAGGTTTAGTCATTATATTAGTGTCCGTTTACCATTAAATCCATAACTACTGGATCTTTTGAAGCAACACCAGCTGCTTTTAATTCAGCAATTTTATCTGCGAATTGTGGTAAATATTTTTCATGAGCTACTAATAATTCATCTAGTACAGTTTTAGCGATTGCACCATGTTCTACTTGTGGATTCATTTCGAATGCAGCTAAAGCTAAACCATAGTTACCAGTGATTGCAGCTTCGATAACACATTCTTCCATAGCTTTCATGATTTGTACCCAACCTCTTTCAGATGGATTAAATTTACCCCAAGTTAAAGGCATAGCTCCTTTACCAGAGATGATTGCTGAAACTTCTACGATAGAATCGTATGGTAAATCAGTGATTGCACCATTGTTTTGTGTACTTACAACCATGTGAGTTCTCTTATCATTGTAGATAGAGTTGATACATTCACAAGCTGCATCTGAGTAGTGAGTTCCACCACGTTTAGTTAATTGTTCTGGTTTGTAGTTTAAGTTAGGATCTTTGTATAATTCGAATAATTCAGCTTCAGTTACTTTTACTTGTTGAGCACGAGTACCGATTGTGTTGAATTCTTCAATACCATGTTTTAACATTTCATCATGCATATAGTAATATCTATGGTATCCACAAGGAATAACTTGAACTTGTTTTAAATGATCTTTTAAGAATTTAACATCATGGATGTTTGCAGGTGTTCCATCTTCAACATCTTTGTACATATTGTCAATAATTTTGTCAGTTAAATCATTACCTTGAGCATCAGTTACTTTATGCCAATGGAAATGGTTTAAACCAGCGAATTGATGGATACATTCTCTTTCAGTTAATCCGAACATTGGTGGTTCGCTTAATAAAGCACCTACTGGTACGTTACATAATCCGATACATTTTTTCCATCCACCGTGTTTGATAACTGCTTCAGTGATCATTCCAGATGGATTAGTGAAGTTGATTAACCATGCATTAGGGCATAATTCTTTCATATCTTCAACGATTCCTAAGATGACAGGAATAGTTCTGAATGCTTTGAACATACCTCCGGCACCATTAGTTTCTTGACCTAACATACCATGAGAGAATGGGATTCTTTCATCTTTGATACGTGCATCTAATAAACCAACACGGAATTGTGTAGTTACGAAATCAGCATCTTTTAAAGCTTCTCTTCTATCTAAAGTTAAATGAACTTTAACACCATATGGAGTTGCATCCCACATACGTTGCGCCATTGCACCAACGATTTCTAATTTTTCTTTACCAGCTTCACAGTCTACTAACCAAATTTCTTTGATTGGTAACTCATCGTAACGTTTGATAAATCCTTCCATTAGTTCTGGAGTATAACTACTTCCTCCACCAATTGTAACGATTTTTACAGGTTTCTTTTCCATTTATCTTCCTCCTAATTATTATCTGGATCCCCGTCCACAATAGGAGTATACCGTATT
Source organism: Beduini sp. (assembly GCF_047239305.1). Taxonomy (NCBI): domain Bacteria; kingdom Bacillati; phylum Bacillota; class Erysipelotrichia; order Erysipelotrichales; family Erysipelotrichaceae; genus Beduini; species Beduini sp. The sequence continues at coordinate 361,728 of NZ_JBKTEM010000001.1, read as the reverse complement.
ACAGAAAAATTGGTATCTTTTTGCAAAATTTGAAAACGTTTACCAGAACATGAAACTTTTTAATTTATGTTTCTTAACCCCATTTTCAAGCTATAAGTGGAAACTTCATCTTATTTTACTAAAAGAAATGAAATAGCTTAGGAAAACAAAAAAACGGCTACCCGTTTTTTTGATAAAGCATTCCATAACGTATATATACAACATTTAAAGCCGTTAAAAAATTAATGCTCCCCGATAATGATGAATCAGTAAAATCACTTTCTAATCCATCCACAAAATAATATTCATCCACGCTATCTAACACCGGTGATTCCCGGTTGCAGGTAATCAAAAGCAAAGCAGCCCCCTTCTCTCGTAAGCTTTGGATCATCTCTTTGATTTGATCACTGTTTGCCGACACGGAAAGAATAATCGTTAAACTGTCTTTATCTACGACACGATATTTTAAATCTTCTTCGCCGCGGCTATTGAAGGAATAAATGAATTTTCCTAACTTCATGAATTTCATTTGAATATCACTTGCTACTACTTTTGAGAACTGATAGCCAAAAAAATGCACCTTTTTTGCTTCGTAGATTTTAGAACAGATGCGATCCACTTCATGAATATTCATATTAACATTCATCATCAAGGACTGAATCGTAAGATCATAAACTTTCTTGACTAATTGCTGCGGCTCTTTAAGCAGCGCTTCTTTTTCAGTCGGATCAAAACACAGCTCAGCTTTCGCTTTGACTAGCCCATCACGAATCTCCTGCTTAAACTGAATAAATGATTCACAGCCGAAATATTTACAGAAACGACTGATTGTCGCAATAGAAGTATAACACATATCCGCCAGCTCATTCACACTGCAGCTAGGTACCTTATTTAAGTTTTGTAAAACAGTCAGGGCAATAGTGTAATTCATATCCTCCCGATTAGATGTATTTATAAAAGATAATAGATTATAGATAATATCGACTTCCTGCATCACAGTCACCCCGCTTTTAGACTATTATACATTATTTCAATTTTATTTTAAAGAATAACTATTGTTTGTTGAAAGTAAAAAACTGACTATTCGTCAGTTTCTTCAGTCACTGCTTCAATAGTCAGATCTGCTTCTTCATCTTCTAAAAGGTCTTCTTCCTCATCAATCGAAGCAAATTCTTCTGCGGCAGCAGGTATGTCCGTTTCCGCTTCTTTATTTTTTAATAAATAAATCAGATACCCAAATGCACCAAACCCGAATCCATAGAAAATATAAGCCGAGCTATTATCTACAAAGTATTGAATAACATCCCCAATACTGCTGCTGATCGTTAATTGTCCTGCCTTTACAAGAGCATTTACATATTCATACGATTTGTAAATACTAAAGATACTGTAAATAAATGTAAGAATGGCTAAAACATAAAATAAAATCGTTAATTTCGGAAAGCGTTTGTTTTGTTTTTCCATATTTTCATTCCTTTCAGATACTGTTCAAGTATATCTGAAAAATATGGTAAGATTGTGTGAAGGAAAACAGAGATTATCTTAAAGCAAAAGTGTGTGTCCGGCGTTCATTTCATACACCTCATCGGCGATATTCATTGTCGAATTACGGTGTGAAACTAAAACGATGGTTTTTCCTTCACTCTCTTCTTTCAAAGATTTCAAGATGACTGCCTCATTTAAACTATCCAAATTGCTAGTAGGCTCATCCAGTAAAATAATGTCAGCCTGATGAAGAAAGGCTCTGGCAATGCCGATCCGCTGTTTTTGCCCTTCCGATAATTGATTTCCTAATTCCCCCGCTTTCGTCATATAACCTTCCGGCAAAGATTCAATGAATTCATCGATCGAGGCCTTTTTTGCCGCCAGTTTGATTTCTTCTAGCGTTGCATCAGGATTAGCTAAGGCAATATTATTAGCTAATGTATCATTGAATAGATAAGTTTCCTGAATGACATAGGCTTCTATATCACGTAAATCATGCGTATTGATATGATTTAAAGAACGTCCGTTTAAAACAATCTGACCGCTATGCGGCTCAAAGAAACGCATCATCAGTTTAAGCAAAGTGGATTTTCCGCTGCCGCTTTTACCATGAATCCCAATAATTTTGTTTTTAGGCAAAATGAGGTCCGCATCTTCGATAATCATTTCATTATCATAACCAAAAGAGACATGTTCAATCTTCATTTCTCCGTATTGAATCGGCTTCTCTCCCGTAATTTCTTTTATTCTCGGTTCTTCTTCAAGCAATTCCAGCAAACGATTACCGCTTGCTAAAGTATGATGCAGATTATTTGACAGATTGCTTAAAGCGACTACCGGACCAAAGGAAGACATCATGGCAATACTGCACACCACAAGTCCCCCAAAGGAAATAGCATTACCTTGATACAGCAAGATGCCGCTGACCATCATAATCGTTGAAAAAAGCAGCACACAAATGTCACTCGTCGCATAGCTTTTTGCTTCCAGTTTTTTTAAGCATGTCTGATCCTGTTCAATATTTTTCATACCCTTATTCATTTCTGCCAAACGGTACTGTCCGTGATTATACTGAATACTTTCTTTGATTCCCTGTAAGCTGTCTAAAATAAAACCATTCATTTTACCGTAGCGGTCACGATAGTTCTGTCCTGCTTCTCTTCCTTTTTTTCCAAAATGAATAGGCAAGAATACTCCGACTGTTAAATAGGCTGTCGCCGCAGCGATTCCTAAAAGCAAATGATACTGCCCGATAAAGCCAATCATAATGACTGAAACTAAAATAGCAATCATGATCGGAGAAATTGTATGAGCATAGAACACTTCTAATAATTCGATATCACTGGTAATCAATGAAACCAAATCACCACTGTTTCTTCCTTCAAGTTTTGCCGGCGCTAGAGTTCTTAATTTCATGAATACCTGATGTCTGATCAAAGCTAAGAGTTTAAAGGCAATATAATGGTTAGAAGCCTGTTCAATGTAACGCAGAATTCCTCTAAATAAAGCACACAGTCCAATCAGAATTAAAATATGTTCAAAAGATAGAGCAACAGCAAGCCCCATTCCTTTTAGAACTGCCATAGCCGCTAGAACAGTAATAAAGATGGCACACAGATAACCAATAACACCAAACAAAATGGCAATTAACATGATATGTAATAAAGGAAAGACCAAGCCGATTAATTTTTTCATGATCGTTAAAGCACCCCTATTCATGAGTTGTCTCCTTTCCTAAAACATTCAGCAGTTCTTCCTGCTGTTTATATACACGTGCATATTCTCCGTCTAACTGATATAAGCCTGCATGGGTATCTTGTTCGATGATCTCTCCCTCTTTTAGCATGTAGATTTGATCTGCATGAACGGCATTATCTAAACGATGGGAAATCATGATCACTGTTTTATGTTTTCTTAAATTTTCAATCACTTTAATAATGGCGTTTTCACTTTCAATATCAATATTAGATGTCGCTTCATCAAAAATATAAATCGGCGAATCTTTAAGTAAGGCTCTCGCTAAAATCAGTCTTTGTCGCTGTCCGCCGGAAAGATTGCTTCCTTTTTCCAGTATCGGCATGCTTAACCCACCATGCTCTTTTATAAAGCTGTCCAATTTCACTTCATGCAATGCTGCCCACATCTGTTCTTGGGTAATTGCTGTATTCCCCATCTGCAGATTATAAGTGATATCTCCGGCAAATAGATAGCCATCATTATTAACGACAGTAACGTTCGCCATAAGATTTTTTTGATTAATGTTGGATAGCTCCTTTCCATTAAGCTGAATGCTGCCTTGATAGTGCTGATGATGTCCGGCTAAAATATTCGCAATCGTACTTTTTCCACTACCCGAAATCCCGGCAAAGCTGACAAATGAATGAGCAGGAATCTTAAAACTTAAATCTTTCAGCACTTCCTTTTCTTCGTTATAACCAAATGAAACATGCTCTGCTTTAATTTCAATATTCTCCTTAAGACGAAGTTCAAGTTCTCCAATTTTTTCTAATGGATGATCTAAGATCTTAAAAATATTGTCACTGGCACTCATCCCGTTCATTGCAATATGGAAAAATGAGCCAAGCAGACGCAAGGGAATAAAGAATTCAGAGGATAACAAAATGATCAGCAGCATCCCCATTAAAGAAATACGACCGTTGCGGAATTCAAAAACAGCGAGGATAATGCCTAAAGCAGCGCCTCCAAAAGCAATGAAATCCATCACCGAAATTGAATTCAGCTGCATTGTTAAGACTTTCATTGTCACTTTACGGAATGTTTCTGCTTCCTCATCTATCTGTTTTGTTTTTCTCTCATCTGCCTGATAGGCTTTTAATGTTGTTAATCCTCTTAAATTTTCTAAAAAGCTATCGCCTAACTGCATATACGATCCCCAATAGCGTGACAGCAGTTTTTTCGCAAATTTCTGTACAGCTACAATTGATATTGGAATCAGCGGTACACAGATTAGAAGTAAAAGAGCTGTTTTTAAGCTGATAAAAGAAAACAGAATAAATAAAGTAATCGGTGATAGCAGGCTGTAAAAAAGCTGCGGTAAATATTTACTGAAATAGATTTCCAGTTGTTCTACCCCTTCCATACTCATCTGAACGACTTTGCTGGTTGGAAAGAAATCTGTATAGTGCATCCCTAACTCTAAAATTTTATTATAAATTTTTTCACGCAATGTTTTTTTAATCCCTAAAGAAGCACTATGTCCTGCCATTATCGCTTTTTGACTCCAATAAAATCGCAGACTTATCATCACTGCAATAACCATGGCCACAACACTCAGTTTAGCCAATGTTAATTGCTGCTTGTAAGCAGTTGCCAAAGCATAAGCAATCGCTGCATTAAAGACGATATTGGCAAGCAAGCCTAGCCATTGGAAAAACACTGTCTTTTTAATGGGGGATAGATTCCCCTCCAACAATGTCATTAATCGTTTATTAATCATGTTGACCTCCTAATTTCTGATAGTAAAAATGCTTTAAAACAAGTATCGGACGCTTAAACAGCATCCTCGGTCCGCTGTAACGCATAACTTGTCGAATCAATTCTCTTCTTTTGGTATCGTAGCAATGAATCTCACATTGACTGCAAAAGCTCTTTGTCTCCATTTTAGGACAGCGATCAATTTTTCTTATCGCATACTCCAATAAATCTTGATGCTCACTTAGATTTTCATGATGTGCATAATAAAGGTTTATCAAAGTTTTGATCAATTCTTTTTCCTTTTCCCTTTTTGCTTCTATGTTCATGATTCTCCCTCCAGCTGTGGTGTAATTGTTTTGATTCTAAAAAAGAAATAATAATACTTAAAGAAGATTAAAAAAACAATAAATAGTTGTCCGTAGATCACCGGACAGATAAAGATTGCAAGAATCATCATGGATGAAGCCGGCAATAATATTGTTAGTTTTGTTTTTAAAGTCATCGCCTTGGTTGTGACAAATTCATGAATATGATTTTGATAAAGCTTCGTATGAATCAGCCATTGATGAAACTTATCAGATCCCCTTGCAAAGAAAAAAGAAGCCAGCAGTAAAAATGGCGTGGTTGGCAAGACAGGCAAAACAACACCGATACATCCAATCACTAAAAATAAAATACCTAGTCCTAAACACATAATACGTAATATTCTATGATTCATAGTCTCCTCCTAATTGTTATAACCTTCTAACTTTTTGATCAATGTTTTAAGGACTTGCGTCCTTTTGTGTTAGTTGATTCTAACTCTTAGATAAGTATAGCATAGCTTTTGTTTATAAAGCAAGAAAAAAGAGAAACCTTCAAGATTTCTCCTTTATTTATTATAACTCTTCTCCGTTTGTTTCGATCACTTGCTTATACCAGAAGTAAGAATCTTTTTTATAACGGTTCATAGTTGCTCCCTCTTCTTCTTCACGGTCAACATAGATGAAACCATAACGTTTCTGATAGCCATTCAGCCAGCTTAACAAGTCTGTAAATGACCATGTGCAGTAAGAGAGAACTTCACAGCCGTCATCGCAGGCTTTCTTCAACTCTTCGATATGGGCTTTTAAATAAGCGATACGATAATCATCATGGATCTTACCGTCTTCTAATTTATCAAAAGCGCCTAATCCATTTTCAGAAATCACGATTGGTAGATCATAACGGCTGGTAATGGTACGACAGCACATTCTTAATCCCATTGGGTCAATTGTCCAATCCCAGTCTGTTGTTGGCAGATACGGATTTTTAACGTTTTTAAATAATCCCGGAATACCACTTTCCTTGGCTGTTCCTTTTTTACCGGTATTATTCATTTTAGTTGAAAGACCTACTCCATCAATCGGATTATATTCCACTACAGCCGTTTGATAATAGTTAACGCCCATGAAATCAAAATGAGTTGCTGCTTCTTTCAGGATTGCTTCATCCCCATCTTCCATCAAAGGAGCGCAGTTAATGCTCTTTAAGAATGCCATCGCTGCTTTTGGATAACGTCCATATGCATAAATATCCATCCACCAATAGACTTGAAGATCATCATAATCTGCTTTTGCCATAGCATTTTCCGGACGGCAGTCTAAAGCATAGCTAGGTCCAAACGCATAGCTTGCACCGATCATCCCGTGATGTCCCATTTCATGGAACTTCAATACTGTTTTAGCGTGTGCCATATTGGCATGGTGATTCACTTGGAAGAACATTTTCATATCCTGTGTTTTCCCTGGCGGGTGCATTGCAGTCAGCCATCCTAAACTGGTAAAAACATTTTGTTCATTCATCGTGATCCAGTATTTTACACGATCGCCAAATCTTTCAAACAAAGTGACTGCATAGTTAACATAGTCATCAACAATCTGACGATTTTCCCAGCCATCGTATTCATCTACCAATGCCTGTGGTAAATCCCAGTGATAAATCGTCACCATTGGTTCAATACCATACTTGATACATTCATCGATCAAATCACTGTAGAATTTGATACCGGCTTCGTTCACTTCACCTTTTCCATTAGGATAAATACGTGGCCAAGCAATAGAGAAACGATAGGCCTTCAATCCCATTTCCGCCATTAATTTTACATCTTCTTTATAGCGATGGTAATGATCAACGGCGACATCTCCGGTTGTCGCTTTAAATGTTTTTCCCGGAATGCGGACAAATTTATCCCAGTTTGAAATTCCTTTGCCATCTTCATTCCATGCGCCTTCTACCTGATAAGCGGCAGATGCACTTCCCCATAAGAAATCTTTAGGGAATCCTTTGCTTTTACTAAAATACATAGTTTACCTCCTTTTTTATCACCAAAGAATATCAATCAAGATATTCTTTAATAAACGCATCTAAAACGGCTAAATAATCATTTCCATCTGTATTATCTAATTGAAACAAACTTTCTTCATCTTTTAATACAAACAGTTCTTTTTTGCATCGAGCTGCATTGTAAAGCGGAAAAACTTGTTTTAATGGAACAAAACAATCTTTTTTGGTATGTATAAACATCGTTGGAATCTGATTGTGTTTGACTAATTCCACGCTGTCTAGCTGATTGATGTCAATCCCATATTTTCTTTTAATGATATAGCGCATCAGTATCACAAACGGGAAATGAAAAATATAGTAGTCTCGCTGCATACGATAGCTTAAAATATCTTTTACATTGGCATATGCCCCATCAGAAATGATCGCTTTGATCTGTTCAAATTCCTGTAGCTTGCCAGAAGCATTGAGAATGATGTTAGCCCCCATTTCCTTGCCAAACAATAATATATTACCATCAAAATGCTGGTCTAAATAGCGCAGCCAGTCGATCAAATCATCTTGATCTTTTCCACCCAGACGATAAATCTCACCGTCACTTCCGCCATGACCGTATACATCCACCAGTAAAAAATTACAGTTTAGTTTAGTCTTAAAGAAACCAACATAGCTGACCATGTCCATAGCATCTAATCCATAAGGATGCAGCATCAGCATGGTATTAGGAGCCTGCAAATCAAAATAGTAGCCGTTTAGGGTTTCTCCATCACGGTTTTTAATCTGTATCAGATTTGCTTCATCAAGACCTGTGAAATGTTTATTCGGACGATCCTGTCGTTTCATCAGCACATCACTCATCGCTTTAGAAGCATGATAGATGGCATAGCCGGAAGCTAAAGCCAAGGCTCCTAACGATGTCGCAATTGCCGCTTTTTTATTAACCGCCATAAATATCCTCCTTAAAGTTTTCCATCAGCAATCGATTGATGTTCATGATCTGTTCAAGTGAACCCAAACGATATTCCGGTTTATTCATAAGATCCGCATAATATTTCAAGGCACTGATTAGTTCTTCACGAACATCGGCATACAGACATTCCGGCACTTCTTCTAAAGGGAAGCAGCGGAAAATGAAAGAGTTATGATCTTTTTTAAACAAACAAATCAAAATCTCATAGCCGCCCGTTTTCAGCATATAATTTCCTAATGCAATCTGCATATCATGATTATCGATGGTCAAAATATCATTTACAATATGTTCAAAAATAATTTCTCTTGTTTCTTCCTGCAGCTTCTTATCTTCTTTATAAAAGCTATATAAATAAGAATAGGCTAGATTGCCACCCTCAGCATCCTCTTTAATCAGCTTAAAGCGAACACTCAAGGTGCTAAACAAAGCGTCAATAATATATTTATTGCATTCAATATCATCTAAAACACTAATCATGCAAAACGTAAAGCGATCATATTCAAACAAACGAACGGTCAATTCTTCAATTTCATCTCTTGCCTTTAAAAAGATCATTTCAATATGAGGCAGACATAATTCAAATATCTTTCTGAAATAATAAAGATGAAGATAATATTCCTGATCCATATAGTTCACATTGATGCCCGACCAAAAATGTTCGTACAATATTTCATCACAGATCATATTGACAGATTGAATAAGCTGCTTGTATTCATAATCTTGAATCAGTCTTTCTAAATAAGGTAGATAAATCTCATAGAATAAATCAATGGTCTTTTGAGATGTTCCCTGATGATATTCCAAATAGTTCAAGATATTGACAATATCCTGATTCGTAATATCTAATGAACGATCGTTTTGCGCAATATAACCCTTAATTTTATCACAATCTAATTTTGTTTCCTGACCGATATAGCGTTCTAAAACTTCCAATGCTTCTATCGTTAAAGCAATTTGTTCATACTCATGCAAATTCTCCGCAAAATTGACAGATATTTGTTCTCCCAATTTAATTTCAAAGAAGATATTGATCTGCTGAAGCTGAGCATCTCGCATATAATAATGAAACTTATATATATTTTTCGTTTTCTGATAACTGCTGTGATATTTATATTTTGATTGATAGGTTGATTTATGTGTTTCTATATAATCACGGATCAGTTTTCTATTCATCGGCTATCCCCTCTTTTTATATGATGACCTAAATTCAATCAGGCTTATTCCGCAAAAAATCTTACCGTATTTTCTAATACCACCGAAATTTCACGGTAAACTTCATAATTATGACTGCCGTCTAAAATCTCTACAAACTGAATATCTTCACGCTGATACTGATTCAAATATGCTTTTGAGCTTTCAAACGGTACAGCTTCGTCTTTGTTTCCATGAATGATCATTAAAGGATTTTGATAATCTTCCAAATGTAAAAGCAGATCAAGATTCATAATTTCATCCACAAACTTCGAAGATAAACGCAATCCCTTGCAGTCATAAACATCTTCTTCAATTTCAGTTACTTCTCCGGACTGCTTCATATAACCTATTAAAGCCGGCATACAAAAAGCAGGCGCCCATAAGCAGCATTTTTTAATTAGGTCAGGGAATAAAGCGGCAATGTTTCCGGCGATGGCTCCGCCCATACTGTGTCCTAGCAAATAAATTTCACTGACATCTTCTAATTTCTTTACTTCTTCTAAAATATGAATGACCTGCTTGCATTCTGCCATATAGGTCATTTCTTCAAAATCAAGATCGCTTTCACCACTTCCTAAAAAATCAAAGCGAATGCTGCCGATCCCTTGTTTTTCCAATAAACGTGCTAAACGCACAAAAGCAAAACGAGGTCCGTTGCGGTTTGCTGTAAAGCCATGCAGCATCACAACTAAAGGATATTTTTTCTGACTCGGACGATTCAGCATCCCTCGAAGAACCCCTTCTTCTGTTTGTACTTCGCAATAAACTTCCATGACTATTCCCCCCTTAATTCTTCGGCATGAATGGTTAAAAAGCGCGGATAAAAATCTTCTTTAATATAGTTAAGCAAAAGATCACGTATGCATTCTGTCGAATAATCGCCGCCGATCATGACAGAGGTATCCATGATATCTTTTGTCAATAGTTTAAGTTCTAATGGAGATAATGATTTGCCGTCAACACGCATCGTATCACTCACGATCTTCAAGCATCTTTCAAAATCTTCTTCACTTGGTATAGCTGTTACATGTTCCATTTTTTTGCCCCCTTCTTAGCTTCTATTATAAACAATCCCTACTTTAATTAAAATGAATTTAATAATTCTTTTGTTACTACACTGGCAATCAGCAGACCTGCACTGCTGGGTACAAACGGTGAGCTTCCCGGCGTGACCTTGCCGTTTTCACTGACTTCCTTGATTAAGGGAGTGATTGGCGGTTCATCCGAATAGACGACCTGACAATGAGTAACTCCTCTTTTTTTAAGTTCACGACGCATGACTCTAGCCAAAGGATCGATACTGGTCTCATAAATATCACAAACCGTTAAATACTGCGGGTCGGTTTTATTTCCTGTTCCCATGGAAGAAATAATCGGTATGCCTTTTTCCTGACAGGTCATAATCAAAGCAAGCTTTGCTGAAACCGTATCAATCGCATCGACCACATAGTCCGCTTTTTCATAAATGGCCTCAAGCGCCTTATCTTTTAAATAAAATTCTTTATAGATATCTACTTTAATTTGCGGATTAATTGAAAGAATACGCTCTTTCATAACCTCTACTTTGGCTTTTCCGATTGTGTCATGTGTCGCAATGATCTGACGGTTCAAATTAGATAAAGAGACTTCATCGTGGTCAACCAAAATTAAATGACCTACGCCTATTCTTGCCAAGCCCTCACAGACAAAGCCACCTACTCCGCCAACACCAAAAATACAAACGGTTTTCTTTTGCAAGTGCTGATCGTAATCCTCGCCATAAAGCATGGCACTTCTTATATTCTGATTATTCATTTTTTAACTCCATTTAAATTCTATTTCAGCTTTTTATAAACATTATTGAAGCCAAAGGATATAAAAGATCATTCTTGTATAAAATTCTCTTAAATCTCCTGCTGCTTCGCTAATGCATTTTCTAAATCCTTAAAATACTGTTCCTGTATCTTTTTCAGATTCATTCCTAAATAAGAAATGAGTTCCATTATTTTATTTTTAAATGTAATCTGTTCTAAAAATATCATTTTTGTTTCATTTTCATTGACCTTGATCAGTTTCCCGCTCCACTTCCCCTGAAAGTTTTTATTAGACATAGTAAAAGCGTAAAACTGACAAAATATTTTATCGGTGATCTCAAACTCTGTAGAAAACCCCTCTTTAGTATGTTCAATAAAATGTGTCTCATCAATGATCTCAATATGAGAGAGATCACTGCGCCACGAACTGTCAAGATTGTTCGTTATTGTATTCCATATCATTTCAACATTATATGGGAGAGTTACTTTCATTTCTGATTGTCTCATCATTATCCCTCTTTTCTTTTCTATTATACCAAAATTATCCTTTATAAAAAACAAAAATAAGCACTTTCATGCTTATTCGTAATCGGCAATATAGCCTCTCATGTCTAATTCTAGCTTTCTCACTTCCCAGCCTTGAATCAAAGCACCTAATCGTTCTTTGATGCGGACTACGCCCATCTTATCTTCCGCACGAATGACTGCCATGATTGTCGGTCCGGCACCACTCAAATAAGAACCTAAAACATCCGGATCATTTTTTAATTCTGCCATGATATCAAAATAATTTTCAATCAGATGTCCTCGATAAGGCTGATGTAAATGATCTTTAAATCCGGTTTTAAGTCCGTCATCAAAGCCATTGATTAATGATGCAACTAGTAAGGCTAAGTGAGATACATTTTTAATAGCGTCTTTACGAGAGATTTCCGTTGGAAGAATACTTCTTGATTTTTCTGTGGACAAAGTAAACGGCGGAATCAAAGCAACAAAACGATAGTCATGCTTAATAGGAATACTCAGTGTCACTACATCCTCTTCCTCCATGACCGAAACCGTCATTCCGCCATAAATGGCAGGTGCAACGTTATCAGGATGTCCTTCGATCATCGTCGCTAAATTAAGGATTTCTTTTCTTTCTTCGCAGCGATCCATAAACGCATAAGCCCCGACGATTCCCGCTACGATACAGGTAGAACTGCTCCCTAATCCTCTTGTATAAGGGACATCGCCCTGACAATCAATGCGAACCCCTTGATAATCTAAGCCGCAGCGTTTTGCCGCCATTCTAAATGCCTGATAAGTCATATTATCTTCATTGCAGAACTGTTCAGGACAGCCGGTAATTTCAATGCCTTTTTCAATCAATTCAAAAACAAACTCATTATAAATCGTTAACGCTAATCCGGAAACATCAAATCCCGGTCCTAAATTGGCGCTGGTTGCCGGCACTTTTACTCTTACTTTCATATTAGCCTCCTATTTCTGCATGATCTTTTCTTTAACAAAATCAACAATACTTTCTTTTTTAATCACTTCTTTAAAACGTATATCTCGCTGATCCAAATCTATTAACGGTGCAGGAATCTCAATTTGAGTGAGATCATGTAGCTTTTTAATGGCATCATATTCATCTGCCTCATTTTGACTTACTGCTTTATACACAGCCTCAGGGAATTTATATGGTGAAGCGGTTGCCAGCAAAATGACAGGAAGCGAATCTGCGGATTCTTGACGATAGTTCTTGATCACATGATAGCCTGTCGCTGTATGGGTATCCAATAAATATCCGGTCTGCTCATACATATCATTAATTGCTTGCAGCACTTCTGTTTCACTGGCAAATCCGGCAGCAAAATGTTCTTTCGTTTGATCGAAAATAGCTGCATCTACTTCATAAATGCCATTTTCTTTTAAATTTGTCATATAACGATTAACCATGTCCCCGTTTTGATCACTTAAAAACCAAACTAAGCGTTCCAGATTGCTGGAAATCAAGATATCCATTGCCGGTGCGTTCGTCTTATAAAACTCACGGTTTGCATCATAACGACCAGATGTAAAGAAGTCTGTCAGAATATTATTTTTATTGGAAGAACAAATAAATTTATGAACCGGAAGTCCCATTTTCTTTGCGATAAAACCAGCTAAAGCATTTCCGAAATTCCCGCTTGGAATACAAAAATCAACCTCATCATGCAATTTAATCTCTTGTTTTTTCACTAAGCTTAGATACGTATAGAAATAATACACAATCTGCGGCAGCAATCTGCCGATATTAATTGAATTGGCTGAGGATAAGAATATCTGATGAGCCTGACTCACTTCTTTTACAGAAGCATCATTGAATGCCTGTTTTACTGCGGTTTGAGCATCATCAAAGTTGCCATCAATACCAATGACCTCTACATTTTTTCCTTCCTGGGTGATCATCTGCTGTTTTTGAATAGCGGATACACCGTCACTTGGGTAAAATACTTTAATACTTGTCCCCTGCACATCTTTAAACCCCTCTAAAGCGGCTTTACCGGTATCTCCGGAAGTTGCAGCTAAGATCATCACATCACGCTTTTCCTTCTTTACTTTCAAAGAAAGAGTCATCAAATGTGGCAGCAATGTCAAAGCCATATCTTTAAACGCTGCAGTCGGACCTTGAAATAATTCCGCTATATAAAGATCACCGGCTTTTTTAACCGGTACTACTTCCTTAGGAAACAAGCTTCCACCATATGCGGCTTGACATGCTTCTTCTATTAAGACATGTCCATCCTTTGGTACAAAACATTTTAAAACAGTTGAAGCTAACTCAGGATAATCTAACGCCATCAGTTCTTTCAAAGAAAGCTGCGGTAAATCAAAATTAGGTACCAGCAATCCGCCGTCATTTGCGATTCCCTGTAATATTGCCGTATAAAAATCGATCGGTTCTTGTTTATTTCTCGTACTTACATAAGTTAATGCCTTGCTCATTGTATCCCCCACTCTCATATTTATAAATCATTCTAATTTAATCCTATAGTAAAGTCAAATAGAACTTAAAAAAACAAGAGATTATTTTTCATATAATAGAAACTCTTAAAAACAAATTTATGATTAATAAAAAAGAAGACTTACTTTCTAAGAAATAAAGACCAAAACATACATGAAAACACTCTCATTGTCTGTTTTTTCGTACAACCCAGATATTTATGAAAACAAAAAGATTTTTTGTCTAAAATTAGGATAAAATAAAGTTGACAGTTATTTGGTTTAGTGGTATTATTTGAACAATTATAGAGGGAAAGGAGTCAATCATATGTATAAAATGATGACCATGTGCATTTCAAACTAAAAATTTGTTAATCACCATGGCAAAATGATGTACATTTTTGACACTTACTTCTAAAAGGAGATGCTTCATTTGCTGAAGCATTTTTTTATTATCTAAGGAGGGAAATAGATGATCATAGGCGTGATTGGTCTGGGAACTGTAGGATACGGTGTCGTAGACATTCTATGTATGGAAAAAGAACGTCTTTCCAACTATCTAAATCAAGAGGTAGTCGTAAAGTACGGATGTGCAATGGAAGAAAGAGATTTACCGGAGGGAGTTTTATTTACTCGTGATTACAAGGATGTCTTAAATGATCCGGAAGTGGATGTTGTCGTAGAATTGATCGGCGGAACCACAATCGCTAAAGCTATTATTATGGAAGCAATCGAAAAAGGAAAACATGTTGTAACGGCAAATAAAGCGTTGATTGCTCATGATGGCAAAGAAATTTTATTAGCTGCCAATAAAAACAATGTTCATGTCTTTTATGAAGCCGCAGTGGGCGGAGGAATTCCGGTGGTAACACCGCAGTACGAATCCTTAGTAGCCAACAACATTCAGGAAATTACTGGTATTTTAAATGGAACAACGAACTTTATCTTATCCTTAATGGAGACAGATAACTTAGATTTTGAAGAAGCACTAACAATTGCCGATGGCTTAGGGTACTTAGAAGCTGATCCAAGTTTAGACATCGATGGGATTGATGCCGCACACAAGATCGCCATTTTAGCGAACAACGCATTTGATGGGTTCGTTGACTTTGAACGTTTAAAACCTCAGGGAATCCGCAATGTCACCAAACTGGATATGGATTACGCAAAAAAAATGGGATACCGCATCAAGCTGATTGCCCGCGCTAAAAAAGAAAATGATAAATATTTTGTTGATGTTTCCCCTACTTTAGTTAGTAAAAATGATATGGTCGCGAATGTCATGGGAGCATACAATGTAGTAGAATTCAATTGTGACTATGTAGAGAATGTATTATTTTACGGAAAAGGTGCCGGGCGTTATGTCACTGCATCTGCTGTCGTTGGCGATATCATCAAAGTAAGTCAATCTTATAATTGGCAATATAGCAATAAAACTATTGAAAACATTTACCCTATCACAAAAAGCAAATATTATCTTCGTTTAGACCATGCCGTCGATATCGACTATGAATATTATTACAGTGAAAAAAATGTACATATTTACATCACTAAAGAAATCGAAATCGAACAATTGCAAGCACTGCTTAAAAATGAAAAATATTCATCATTTAAAGTGAGGGGTTAAAAATGAATATCATTGTCCAAAAGTATGGAGGTACATCAACACGTTCGTTTGAATCACGTGAACGTATGTACAAGAATATTATCCGTGATGTAAAAGCCGGTCATAAAGTCGTTGCAGTCGTATCTGCAATGGGACGATTTGATGATCCCTATGCAACCGATACACTGCTTTCCATCGTCAATAAAGAACATTTAGATAGTGAAGAACTCGATCGCTTAACCAGTTTAGGTGAAACCATTGCGACTTTAGTTATTAAAGCCGAACTTGAAAAAAATGGCATTACCACAGCTACTATCAGCAATCAGGAACTCGGAATCCTGACAGATCGTGATTATCAAAATGCCAGCATTATTGAAGTAGATGGAGAAATGATCTTAGAAAAACTAAAAGAAGTGGATGTTGTGATTTGTCCTGGCTTCCAAGGGAGAAATGAAGAAGGTAAAATTACGACACTCGGTCGCGGCGGAAGTGATTTATCAGCGGTGGCTGTCGGAATCGCAGTCGAAGCCAGTGAAGTTGAGATCTATTCTGATGTCAACGGTATCTATACTGCTGATCCACGTATCGTTCCCGATGCCTTAAAACTTAATTATATCAGTTATGCAGAAATGTTAGAATTAGCCTGCAACGGTGCAAAGGTGCTGAATCATCGCTGCGTTCAGTTAGCCGCCAGCCACAACATTCGAATCCATGCCCGTTCATCATTTGAACAATATAAAGGAACTTATGTGATAGGAGATGAAGAAATCATGAAGAAAAGCCTTAATAAACTTACTATTTCCGGGATTACCGGTTCTCAAAATGAAGCTCGTGTCACTTTAGTCGGCGTTGACGGAACAAACAATTCATCAGCTAAGTTCTTTCAAAGGATAGCAGAAGAAGGAGTTAACGTAAATGTATTTAATCAGGCATTAGTCGGCGGCGGAAAAATGGATATCTCTCTTATTATCAGAGATGAAGACTTACCAAAGGTGATTGATATCTGCAATGAACTCAAACAGCCGTTAAAAGCACAGCGCACTATTGTTCGCGGCAACATCGGAAAGGTATCTGTCATTGGGATTGGCATCAAAAATAATCAGGGAATGTTCCATAAAGTTTACAATACTTTGATTAAAAATGATATACCAGTAGAAATGACATCTTGCTCAGAAATCAATATCTCATGCTTTATTGATCGTGATGATGTGAATCGTGCGCAAGTTGTACTGCATGAAGCTTTTTTAGGAAATGAAAACTAAGGGGGAAATATAAAATGAAGAAATATAAAGTTGCGATTGTGGGAGCGACAGGAGCTGTCGGTCGTGAAATGTTAAGATGTGTCATCCAATATAACTTTCCATTTGAAAGTATTAAGCTTTTAGCCTCTGCCCGTTCTGCCGGCAAAACCATCGAACAAGATGGTCTGAGCTTCGTTGTAGAAGAATTAACCGAAAACAGTTTTGAAGGCATTGAAGTAGCTTTTTGGTCAGCAGGTGGAAGCATTTCCGAAAAGTTTGTGCCTTATGCAGTAAAAGCTGGGTGTGTCAATATCGATAACACCAGCCATTTCAGGATGGATCCAAATGTTCCATTAGTTGTTCCTGAATGTAACAGCGAAGATTTAAAATGGCATAAAGGGATTATTGCCAATCCAAATTGTTCCACTATTCAAATGGTCAGCGCCTTAAAACGTTTAGATGAGGAATTTGATATTGAAAGAATTATTGTTTCTACTTATCAGGCAGTTTCAGGTGCCGGGGTTGCCGGAATGCGTGAATTAAACAGTCAAACAAAAGCAATTATCGATAACGAACCGGTTGTTGCTGATACATTGCCATGTGCCAGTGATAAAAAACATTACCAGATCGCTTATAATTGTATTCCGCAAATCGATAAATTCGATTTAGACAACGCTTTTTCTAAAGAAGAGATGAAAATGGTCAATGAAACAAAGAAAATTTACCATAAAGATATTAAAGTCAATGCTACTTGTGTGCGTGTTCCGGTACTGCGCGGTCATAGCGAGAGCGTTTATATCGAAACTAAAAAACCAATCGATATTGAAAAAGCGTTTGACTTGCTTGCTCATTCTACCGGTGTTGAATTAGTAGATGACATTGCTAATCAAATTTACCCAATGGCGATTGATCATATCGGTTCTGAAAAAGTATATGTCGGACGTGTCAGAAAAGATTTAGACAATGACCACGCATTAAGCATGTGGGTAGTTGCTGATCAGCTAATGAAAGGTGCTGCTTACAACTCTGTAGATATCGGTCTTAAAATGATCGAAATGGGTCTTCTGTAATTCCAATAAAGGCGAGCCTCACAGTTTGATTATCCAGACTATGATGGCTCTTTCTCATATCAAAATACTTATGTATAAATAAAATAGGAATATCTGCAGATATTCCTACTTAAGTAATTCTTTAATAACCCAATATCCTTTCAAGGTTTCTTCATTTCCATTCAAATAGCGGACCAACGTATAGCAATTCCCGCATTGATGGCATTTAAAAAAGAAGGCTTTTATTCCTGATTTAATATCCTCCTGATGGCCATGTTCTTGTTTAATTTTATAGCCGCATTGACACTTTAACTTCATCCTTATCACCTAAATATAGCTTACCATAGAATAAAAGTCGAAAAAGGAAAGTTGCTAAAGTTATAATGAATTTATTTTGCTCTCACCAAAATACACTTTTTCAAATCCTCAAGCTGACACAAATCCTCGATGCTCAGCATTAGCCATCTTTGTCCCATCATTTCTCCTGTTTCAGTGTATACCCTTTGAAAAGAATAGGATAAGTTAGGAAGCAATTTTTCAAACGCTTCCTTTTCTTTTTTTCCAATCACAATCAGTACATCGAAATACCCCCTCTGCGGATAAAGAGTGCAGATATTTTTAGATGACTTCTTAAATTTCAGATTCCACCCCATTGCCATTGAACAACGACTGTAATGAAATTGTGGGAAGCAATGATACACTTCTTCAAAATGATCACAAAGCTCTTTGAACAACGGATTTTTAATATATGCAGCAACCTCTTCTAATACCGGTTTATAAGTCGCATCCCGCTTATCCCAATGATACACCATGATCCTCTTTTACTTTTGCCCACAGTTCAATAAAGCAGTTCTTTGTATAAGGATGAAAATATTTCTGAATCAAAATCGGATCCGTTTCTATTTCTTTTTCTTTTAACCAGGTGTCATAAAGATATTGGCTGGCTTTATATAAATAAACATTAACCAATTGTTCAAAGTCTTCCGCTTCATAGCTGCATACAATATATTCCCCTCTCGGAATAATTTGCCTGTCTCCTGTAAGCTGATCATTAGCTTCAAATCCGACAAAATAATCAAAATATTCCGGATCGGGTGTTAAAGTTAAAACATCAATCCCCACTGATGGCGGATTTTTTTCATCGTTGAATTCCCATAGTTCAACTAGTGAATTGATCTTAGGTTTTCCCAATTCTTTAATTGGCGCTTTTTTCCTTTTGCCGATAAGCTCAATACCTTGTGTAACTTTATCTTTACGAATCGTTAATACCATGTCCTCCACAATCAAAGGAACATTTTCTTCAATCATTGTATAATTCAAGATTAAATCCGGCTTTAAGAAATGATCTAGCTGTACACTGCTTTTACGATATTCATTCGGGGTCACTTTGTAAGTTGCCTTAAAAGCATTTGTAAAATGACTATGATCTAAAAAGCCATGATCCAATGCTATTTTTAAAATAGTATCCTGACTGTTCTTTAACTGATCCGCAGCTTTTGCCAATCGTCTTAGCTTTAGATACTCCCCTACTCGCTTATGAACCAAACGATAAAATAATCGCTGATAATAATAAGGGGATAAATTTGCAATTTTAGCTAAATCCTCCACACTCAATGCTTGATCATCATGATTTTCAATATACTCAATACTCTGTTGAATGGCTTCCCATGCATACATATTTTTATCTCCTGCCTTTCTACATGTATTCTAGCATATTGTATTTTATCTGCCTTGCATCTCAGTGCCTTTTGATTGGAAGCCAGATTTCGATTTGACTTTCTTTATTCTCATCTAGCTTTTCCCCATAACAAATAAAATCAAACTGCAGTTCATCATTTAATTCGTAATCCGTATTTAAAAGCCATTCTCTATAGATTGCCTCAATTAACGGCTGAACACTCTCTTCGTTTTTTCCTCTCAAATAAAAAACGGCATAATCGCTTGTCGGCAAAGTCTTACTTACCATACCTCGAGGAATAGAACTAAAATCTGCCACTTCTGCCATTGCATAATAGTCAAAGGATAAATGATCTGCTTCCATTTTATAATGACTGTAATCATTGATTCCAATTAAAAAATCAAGATTTGTGCGGTTACCCATCAAATGTTTATGACGATGCAGTTTGCGCCAAGTCCTCCCTATCATAAAAAAGCCCAGCGATGTGCTGCATGTATACCCGATACATTTAAATCCTCTGTTTTTAACTATTTGAATATGAGCGATACGATGCAGCTCATTCTCTTGATCTGCTTTTTCTATATCATAAGGAAGAATCAGCGGATAGAATTTTTGCTGCTGCCGATAAACATCCGGTGTTTTCTTATAGCTTTTCTTAAATGCCGTATGAAAAGCCTGCTGAGAAGAATAACCGGCTGTTAAGGCAATTTGAGCAATCTCTTTTTTATTATGTACCAATTCATAAGCAGCATTGCTTAATCTTCTTTTTTGAATATAAAGATGAAGCGGCATTTCCAACAGTTCTGACAACATGCGATGTAAATGGTATTTTGAATACCCGACAATCTGCGCTAAAATATCCAAGCTTAAATTTTCATCTAAATGATCTTCAATGTATTGAAAAATGATTTCAGCTTTTTCTTTATTCGTTTTCATTCTCTCACCTCAATGTCATTATAATGAAACTAAAAGCCGTTTGCTTCACATTTCTTGCTTTAATGATAATGAGCTAAAGATTCCTTTAAACGCTGGATCACTTTTGTTTTAAGACTGGATGGTTCTAAAATAGTAATCCGGCTGCCCAGCATCATAATCCATCCGATCAACCCATCACTCAATGTCACTTCTTTTACTTCTCCCACATATTTGCCAGATACATCCGATTTCACAATCAGCTGATCACTAAACTGATCGACAACGCTTCGAAAAATCTCCTTATCAAATAAAAACTTTAAATCAATCACTTCATTAGAGAAAAACATATTAATCGCCTGACGTTCTAATTGCTTCATATCCCACATCTCACGGATATCCACAAATTTCATTTTAGTTGTTCGCACCAAGTCCATTCGGTCAATACGATAGATCGATAATTGTTCTTGGCGGATATCATTATAGGCTAATAGATAATAGTGTCCCGAATGCATCATCACCTCATAAGGAGAAACAAAATAAGTATGTCCGCTCACATCTTTTTCATAGTTCCCATTTTCACTTTTAACGGCAAGTACTTTTCCGTTTTGATCGATCGTATAACGAACATATTCAAAAATGATTGTCTTTTGTTCATTAATCGCCTGCAAAATAACATTCATTTTAATAAACAAAGGTTTATTTTGTGAATTCATTTTCTCAATGTGCAAACGATCGATTTGCGATTTAGGTGACAGGGCTGTGATCTCTTTAAACAGTGCCTCCCCTTCCTCTTTAGATAATGCTCCGCTTGAATAAATGGCATCATAGATAAAACGCAGCTGAGCATCAGGTAAAATTCCCTTTTCAATAAAATATCCGCGCTTTCTTTTCACCTGAATATAAGAAGAAATACTAAATATTTCTTCCATGAATCCATTGATCTTATTTATATCGGCATAAATCGTTTTAATATCACAATGAATATCATACTCCACAGACAGCATCTCTTGAATCCGACTTGCCATCGTATAGGTTTCATTTGATTTTAAAAGTATTTTCAGCACATACCAAACCCGACGATCCATTCATTTTACCTCCCATTATGCATAGCGCTGCTGGTAACGAACGAATTCACTTGGTTTCCATAACTGCTGCCAAGTGTTCCTGCGTTTATAGCGAAGAAGATCTTCTTGATAATCCATAAGAATCCCTCTAAATTCATTTTCATCGACCAGACTTAAAGCTTGTTTATATTGTCCTTCAATTAAATAAATTTCGCAAGTAAAATATCGATTTGCTTCATTATTTTGATCAATATGAGACTGACACACTTCCACAATTTCCTCTAATGGGTACTGCTCAAAAGGAATCAGATGACGAATGACACAGTATTCATCCGATGTAAAATAATGATCGATATGTCTTATTATCACATTCAGCAGATTCTTTTTATACTGATTGAAAGGAGTATAATGCATTCCAAACAAAAGATCCATATAAATGACAAATTTCTCAAGTTCAATATAATGATCTGCCTGATCTGCACAGCACTTTAACTTTTTAAAGAAAAATTCGCAAGCCTGAACATCATCCTGAATATTGAGCTGCAATTGTTCCATAGATTCGGACACATAAAATAAGGTCTTAATCCTATCATTTTGACAGGTTGCAATAAATGTATTTAAAAATGCATATAACTGGTGAAAATCGACCATTCTGCTTGTTTTATAATCTAATCTTTTCATAAGTATCGCTCCTTTTCTTTACACCTCTATTATATAAGAGATGAAGAAATAACAAGACATTCCATACACGTTAAACTCCAAATAAACGGTTTTGAAATAATTGTCATATTTATTGAATTCTACAATATAGTTTATAGAGGTGAAAAAAAATGTGTGGAATTGTTGGAATATCTAGTTTTACAAAAGATTTGCAGCTGAATACAGAGACAATTAAAAAAATGTGTCAAGTATTAAGCCATCGCGGACCCGATGATGCAGGGATCGAAATCTATGAAAATGCATTGCTCGGTCACCGTCGTCTTTCTATTATTGATTTACACAGTGGACATCAGCCACTAAAATATACGTATCATGATCAGGAATATTGTATTGTCTATAACGGTGAACTTTATAATATGAAGGAATTAAAGGAAGATCTGATTGATAAAGGATATCAGTTTGCCACTTCCAGTGATACCGAAGTCGCTTTGGTCTCTTATATTGAATATGGTCCTGAATGCGTCAAACGCTTTGAAGGAATTTTCAGCTTTGTAATCTACAGTGATGATCAGTTATTTGGCTGCCGTGATCAATTAGGAGTTAAACCGCTTTATTTTAGTTATGATGAAGATGAGTTGGTCTTTGCATCAGAAATAAAAGCGATACTGATCTATAAAAACAAGGCGGTTGTAGATCGTACCGGTGTCTTAGAGCTGCTTGGGCTAGGACCATCACTTAGTCCCGGTAAAACCGTTTATAAAGGCATTGAGTCTTTGCGCCCGGGACATTATTTTATCTATAAAAACAATCATTTGATGATTAAACGCTATTTTAAGCTAAAATCAACGAAACATACAGATGATTATGATACCACGAGACAAAAAGTCAGAAAATTATTGATTCATTCCATCACTCAACAATTATTAAGTGATGTCGAGATTTCTTCGATGCTTTCCGGCGGTGTCGATTCCAGTATTATCAGTGCTATTGCCGCAAGTTATCTTCCTAGTCTTGCCACGTATTCAATTACGTATGAAGATCAAAGCAAATATTTTAAAGCTTATGACTATCAGACCAGTCAGGATGATGATTTTATCAAATTAGTCAGTGATCGTTATCATACTGTTCATTTCAATGTAATTTTAACGCAAAAAGAATTAGTTAAACATTTGGAAACCTCATTAATTGCCCGTGACATGCCGGGAATGGCAGACATTGACAGCAGTTTCTTCTGTTTCTCTCGTCATATCGGCTCTAACCACAAAGTTGTCTTATCAGGAGAATGTGCAGATGAAATATTCGGCGGCTATCCTTGGTTCTATAAAGAAGAATTATACAATAAGGAAAACTTTCCTTGGCTATTAGATCAAGACAAACGTATCGAGCTGTTCCATGAAGATATCAAGAAGCTGCCATTTAAAGAATATATCCAACAGGCTTATGACAATACAGTCGGTGAAATTGACGAGATCAATGAAGAGGAGGAAGATAAACGCAAGCGACGCATGATTTATTTATGTGTGGAATGGTTTATGCAAACCCTACTAACCCGCAGTGATTCTCAAACGATGCAGGCTTCCATTGAATGCCGTGTTCCTTTTGCCAATGCGAAACTGATCGAATATGTTTACAATGTGCCATGGAATTATCTTTATGAAGAAGGCAAAGAAAAAGCCTTGCTCCGTGACGCCTTTAAAAATGAACTGCCTAAAGAAATCTTGGAACGAAAGAAAAATCCATATCCTAAAACACATTCTCCAGTCTATACAGAACTTGTCTGTCAGCTTTTAAAAGAAAGTCTGGAAGATCAAGGCAGCATTCTTTATAAACTGTTTGATAAAGAAAAATTAAATGATCTGATTGAAACAAAAGGGGCTTCATTTTCTTATCCATGGTTTGGTCAATTAATGATGGGACCTCAGCTGATTGCCTATCTTTATCAGATTCATTTATGGGGAAAAATCTATCATATCGAATTAGAGTTATAAATGAATTCAGATGGCTTAAAAACTAAGTCATCTTTTTATTACATTTATATCTTTACAGTGTAAAGATAGTATGTTAAAATCTAAGCAGTGATAAGATTGGAGGAAAGCTATGGAAAACAAACCCTATCATCATGGCGATTTGCGCCGTTTGCTGATTGAAACAGGACTGGAATTTATCAGCAAGGAAGGTGAAGATAAATTATCTTTGCGAAAAGTAGCGGCACTTTGCCACGTCAGCAACGCTGCTCCCTATGCTCATTTCAGCAGTAAAGATGAATTTATCGGAGCTATCCAAAAGCATATTATGGATACTTTTACGCAGGCATTGGAAAAAACCGCACAGCAATATCAGGATACCTCTGAATTATTGCCAAAGCTGGGAAAAACATATGTTTTATTTTTTTACCATCACCCACTGTATTATGATTTCTTATTTTCCAGAAAAAACATGAAAATATCTCTATCCTTAGAAACCATCAATAAAAATGAGATACCGCCGCTGGAAATACTGAAAAAAGCAGCTGTCCAATCCTTTAAAAAGACAGGAATGTCAAATGAGACAATTCAGGACAGTGTGATTGCCATGTGGGCATTCGTGCATGGACTCTCTGCAATCATGACAATGCCAAATGTTGAATTTGACTATGATCTGGAATCAAAGATTGAAGATATCATTAAAGCCAGTGCTTTTTCCCCCATCTTCTTAAAGGAGGACCAATCATGAAAGTCATTATACATGATCTTAAAAATGAGCAGTTTCAAACCCTTTTTCCCAATTTGAATAAAGATATTCACATTATCTTTGATAACGGAAAAATCAAACCCTGCATCGGCTGCTTTGGCTGCTGGATTAAGACTCCCGGTACATGCATTATAAAAGACGGCTATGAGCATACAGGGGCTGTTTTATCTCAGGCAGATAAAGTAATCATTATCAGTCAATGCGTTTACGGCGGATACAGTCCTTTTATAAAAAATATCGTTGACCGCAGTATTTCTTATGTACTCCCCTTCTTCAATACAATAGATGGGGAAACACATCATCAGCCCCGTTATCAAAATAAATATCAGCTTTCTGTTTATTTCTATGGTAAATCCATAAGCTCACAAGAAAAATCAGTAGCACAAAGCTTGGTGAAATCCAACAGCATTAATTTTAATAGTACTCAATATAAAGTTTCATTTTTTGATTCAATACATCTGCTGGCAAAAGAGGTGATCTTATAATGAAAATCAGCATCATTAACGGCAGTCCTAAAATAAGTAAAAGCACTTCTGCACTCTTGATTGATTATTTAACACCTCAGCTCAATGGAAATGACATTCATATCTACCGCATTCACAAAGAACTATTAAGTGATTGCCAGCTTGCTGATATTGCGGACAGTGATGCCCTTATCTTTGCCTTTCCTTTATATGTAGACAGTATTCCCTCTCACCTTTTAAGAATGCTCATCGAATTAGCAAAGCAAGATTTTACAAAGAGAAAACCAATGGTTTACTGCATCATAAACAACGGCTTTTATGAAGGAAAGCAAAATCACTTAGCCATCGAACAAATAAAAATCTGGTGCCAGCAGACTCATTTGACTTGGGGACAGGCGATAGGTACCGGTGCTGGTGAAATGCTTCCGTATATATCTTCTGTCCCTTTAGGACATGGACCTAATAAGAATCTCGGACACGCCCTTTCCATACTATCCCAAAATATTAAATCCGCCCAAAGCGGACAAGATCTTTTTATCTCCCCTAATTATCCAAGATTCCTTTGGAAGATGAATGCCTCTATGTTTGTCTGGTATCCTCGCGCTAAGGCAAACGGATTGAAAAGAAAAGCCTTGTATCAGCAGACAGATAAAATAAATTTTCATCAATAAAATCACAATGAAACAAAATTCAATCATTTTATAATGTAAAAGATAGGTCAACCGATCTATCTTTTTTAGTGACATACTCCCATCAGCTTTATTATTTTTATTTTTGAAATAAAACACTTGACTCTCCCCTAAAAGGAGACTTTATGATGATGTCACAAACGAAAGGAGAATCATCATGATCATTACAAAAGTAAATGAAATTACCAAGAAATACGGAAATAAAACCGTGCTGGACCATGTATCTTTTTGTGTTGAGGAAGGCGAATGTCTGGGTATTTTAGGACACAACGGTGCCGGAAAAACAACATTGATCGAAACGATGCTGGGTCTTAAAAAAGCAAATCAGGGTCAAGTATTCCTCTTTGATCACAATATGATAAAAAGAGAACAGCACTTATTTGAAAAAATCGGGGTACAGCTCCAGCATTCTGCCTATCAGTCAAAAATTAAAGTGCATGAACTATGTCAGGAACGTGCTGTGCTTTATCAAAAAGATATCGATGAAGACCGATTATTATCTGATTTTGGTCTCTTGGATAAGAAGAATCAAATGGTCGAAAGCTTATCCGGAGGGGAAAAGCAAAAGCTTTCTATTGTGCTTGCGGTTATGCACGAACCTGAACTTATTTTCTTAGATGAGTTAACTACCGGACTGGACGTTGTTGCAAGAAGAGAAATTTGGAAATATTTGCTTGAACTAAAAAAGAACAAAAAGAGTTTGATCTTGACTTCGCATTATATGGATGAAGTAGAAACCTTATGTGACCGTATCCTCTTATTAAAAGAGGGAAAGGAATTGATCAGCGGCACAGTGAAAGAAGTAATTGAAAAGAGTCCTTATGATAATTTAGAAAAAGCATTTTTATGGTATATGGGTGAGGAGGTTCTATTATGAAAAAATATTTGACTTATTTAAAAATTGAAGCCCTTTTGGCATTTCGCAGCATTGACTTAATCTTTTTTGGTGTGATCATGCCGATTGGAATCGCAGTTCTTATCGCTGCCATTGGCGGCAATAGTATGACAGCTAATGGATACACCTATCTTCAGGGAACTTTCGGTTCATTGATTACCGTAGGTATCTGTGCCACTGCCCTAATGGGAATCCCGTTATGTCTGTCCGATTATCGTGATAAAAAAATTCTAAAGCACTTTTTTGTAACGCCCGTACGTCCAAGTATGATATTATTGGTACAGGCTGCAATCAATGCCTTTATTTCAATTATCTCTGCCATTGCCATTTATGCTATTCTAAAACTGGGCTGGGGTTATGAGATTAATGGAAGTGTTGGTATGCTGGTACTGTCTTTTATGGTGACTATGTTTGCGCTTTATGGTTTAGGGATGCTGATTGCAAGTTTATGCCGTACAACTAAATCTGTCAATTTAGCCTGTACGCTGTTTTATTTTCCGATGTTATTTCTATCTGGAGCGACAGTTCCTTTTGAAATCTTTCCGAAATGGCTGCAATCGATCGCCAACGTTTTACCATTAACGCAAGGAATCAAACTTATTAAGGGGTATTCGCTATCATCACACCCTAATAATACAGTTGGACCATTTATTATTTTATTTGTTGTTGCTGTGATCAGCATTATTTTATCGATTAAAACATTTAAATGGGAATAGGAGGACATATTGATGTATCGCATAGGAGAATTTTCTAAAATGAGCAAGGTCTCAATCAAGACCTTGCGCTATTATGATGAAATGGATTTATTAAAACCGGAATATATCGATCCTGAAAGCAGCTATCGCTTTTATACGACACAGCAGCTTATTCAAATTCACAGTCTGACTGCTTATCGTCAGATTGGCTTGTCAATTAATGAAATCAAATTAATCTTATTAGGGCAAAATGAAGAGGATATTTTAGAAAAACATAAGTCTGAAATGCAAAAAGAAAAAGAACGACTGACAGAAAAGATTGCTCGTATTGATTTTCTGTGTTCACAGCAATTAGATGAGCATCTTTTGCAATATAAAGCTATCATCAAAGAAATCCCCGAGCTTATCGTCTATTCTAAAAAGATGCATTTAAACAGTTATCACGATTACTTCGATGTTATTCCCCCATTAGGTGCAGAAGTCACTCGCTTAAATCCGGAGATTCAATGTACCTTCCCAGCATACTGCTTCATTAGTTATTTAGATGGTGAGTACAAAGAATATGACCGTTACGTTGAGTTTTGTGAAGCTGTAGATCGTTTTGGAACAGCACCAGAAGGCGTTGTCTTCAAAAAGCTTGAACCGATAACTGTTGTTTCTGTTTTACATCAGGGCAGCTATAAAGATATCGGGCTTGCTTATGCCTACGCTGCACAGTGGATCGATAAGAACGGCTATCTTTTAGCCGGAAATCCACGCGAAAATGTGATCGACGGGATTTGGAATAAAGAACGTGAAGAAGACTGGCTGACCGAAGTACAGATTCCTATTATAAAAGAAAAAAATGGCAAGAGCATCTAGCTGCTTGCCATTTTATTTTAGATAAGGATTATGCTGCTGTTCGTTTTTAATGCTCGTTTCTTCCCCATGTCCGGGGAAAACTCTGGCATCATCATTAAACTCTTTTAACTTCTTCATTGATAAAACAGTATCATGATGACTGGATAACGGGAAATCAAAACGTCCGATAGAACCGTTAAATAAGACATCTCCGCTAAAGATAATCTTCTGATCCGTCAGTTCAATCATGCTCGATCCCGGTGTATGTCCCGGTAAATGATGCCATCTCACTTTAAACGGACCGATTTGCATTATCTCCTCACAATCTAAAACAGGTGCTTGAATTATGAGAGGATTTCCCATCATCGTTGACAGATTATATTTAGGCTCTTTTAAATACACATGATCTTCATGATGCAGATAAATGGGACAAGCAAACGCCTGATACAAAGCATCTATTGCCCCGATATGGTCACAATGCCCATGCGTCAATAAAATTGCAAGGACATCTAATTCATTTTCATTAATAAAATTCTTGATCTTTTTTGCTTGGTCCCCCGGATCAATGATAACTGCCTGAAAATTATCATATAGCACATAGCAATTCGTTTGAAACGAACTGACCACTAATCTTTTTATTTTCATCTCATCCCTCTTTTCTTTCTCCGTTTATTATAACACATCTTCACTTTTTATTTAATTTATAAATGATATAACTAAAGGCAAACGTATTGCTGATATTCATCGCATACAACAAATCTGTTGTTCTGCATCCAAATCATAGTTTATAAACGATAAAGAACATTACTGTTTTTTTATTGTACTCCCCTGCTTTCTTAAATCCACCATAAAAATGTCAATCTTCTTAAACCATAGAATATATAAAAAGAAAAAAGAGTGCCCATGACACTCTCTATATTCTTTAAACTATTTTTTCTCTTTATGAGTCGTTTTTTTATTACATCTTGAACAGTATTTTTTAACTTCCATACGATCCGGGTGATTTCTTTTGTTTTTTGTACCGATATAGTTTTCTTCTCCACATTCTGTACATTTATAAATAATGTTATCTCTCATTCTCACACCTCCATACCCAAACTAATTTCGTATTACATAATAACACAATTATTTGTGAATTACCATACTTTTTTTAACAAACCATCAATTTAATCAGGAATTAAAAAGTTATTGTGATAATCCATATTTTTCAAAATATTTATCAAAAATCTGTCCTACGATACTTTGACAAGTTTTTGAGTTACCGCCCTCTCTAGGCGCAATGCACGCATAGGTCAAACGCGGGTTCTCATAAGGCGCATAAGCGATCAAAGCCTGGTTAGGATAATCGGTTCCTGTTTCATCAAACACTTCGGCAGTTCCTGATTTTGCTGCCAGAACGTAGTCCGTTTTTCTAAGTCCGGTTAAAATTCCATCACCATTCACTCCGGCATAAAATCCAGCCTGAATTCGTTCAAACGCCGTTTTCTCATCCGATACATCATCAAGCACTTCGACATTATTCGTATATACTGTGACATCATCACCGTTTACATTTGTATAAGCTTCCGTCACCAGTCTTGGCTTCATGCGTCGCCCGCCGTTAGCAATCGTTGAAACATACTGTGCCATTTGGATCGGCGTATAAGTGTAATACTGACCGATCGAAGCATCAAGAATATTTCCTGCTTCAGGTTCACGATCTCCGCCTTGATAACCTCTTTCTTCATTCGGTACATCAATTCCGGTTTTCACACCCAGTCCTAATTCTCCAAAAGAACGCTTGATCTTATCGAAAGCTTCATAGTTAATATATAACGGCTGATAAGGCACATAATTGGCTTCTGCCAAACGCATCGCAATTTTAAACATGAAAACATTGGAAGATTTAGCCAATGCCTCCACTTCGTTTAAGTTTCCCATTGCCGCTTTCGTCCATGATGCTTTCGGCGCTGTTCCCTGAATATAAATAGGTTCATCATACAGCTGTTCTCCCGCCGTATACAGCCCGTACTTAAATCCGGTATAGACAGTCGCTCCCTTTGAAGAGGACCCAATCGCAAAGGCTTCTAAATAAGCCCCATCCGCAAAATCATAGATTTCACCTGTTTCCCGATCCAATGCCTTTCCGCACATTGCCACGATATCCCCGTTATTAGGGTCCATCAACACGACATAAAGACGATCCATATATTGATTTCCACTGGCATAAGCAATCGAACGCAGCTGAGTCTCCAAGATATTATTGATATATTCCTGTAATTCCCAATCGATCGCTAATTTTAAGTTATAACCTTTTTCACCTTGACTCAACTGACTTAAAATCGGATCACCGGTTTCTTCATCATATGTCAAGTTATACGTAGCTCCGCTTCCGCCAAGCAGACTTTCGTATTGCTTTTCTAGTCCCGAAGTTCCGACACGTGAATTCATCTGATAACCTAAAGCTAACAGAGTATCTGATTCATCTTTGGGAATCCCCTGTGTCTTGCTTGAAACATTTCCAAACAAACTTTTCATTGTACTCCCATAAGGATAAACACGTGTATAGTCATGACTGTATGTAAATCCTCTTAATATATTTTGACGTTCACCAATAAAAGCGATATCTTCAGCTGAGACATTCTCCACCACAACATTGCCGCCATTGATATCCTTATTCATTAAGGTATAAACATATGCCTCTTCAAGCGTCAGTTCACCAGAGCTGTAATACTGATTGATCATGTCTTCACTAATACGGTCAATTTTCATATTATAAATATCCGTATCGCTTAAAGTACCTGCTTTATAAGCTGCCCATTCTTCTTCGGTAACAACCGTTTTCGTCTCTTTATCAAAATCACGAATCAGCATATCCTGCTTATCTCTCAGCGTCAGCTTCGATAAATCTATTTGAAAACGATCGGCAATGATCTTTGCCATTGCTCTTTCTTCTTCCTCTTTGATTCCTTTTGGCGCATAATACATAATGACATTAGTCGCTTCACTTCCTACCAAAAGCGTACCATTGCGGTCATAGATCTGTCCTCTTGGCACATCCTGCGTCTTCGACTGAACCTGATAGGTTACTAGCTTTGCCGCATAGTAATCTCCTTGATGAACCTGAATAAAAATCAGTCTGACGGCAATCACAACAATCGCAACAACGATCAACCCCATCAGTCCTATCATTCTCGCAAACGTACTCTGCTCTCTTTTTTTACGTTCTCTTACTTTCTCATCATTTCTCCCCTGAAAGTAATATGTTCCGCTAAATTGCTGCTTTTTCTTAAATTTAAACATGACTTCACCTACCTTACCGCTTTTTCATTATATAAAACAACTCCGGTTATTTTATGTGATTTTTTATTAATTAAAAATGTGAGCGCATTCTGCTCCCCACATCTTCATTATTTTTTTACTAATTCTCTTTGAATCTTACGCATAATTTGTGACTTCGAATACTGCAGCTCACTTAAAATATACTCCAAAGCATCTTTTTGTCCTTCACGATATTTATTACGTGAGTTACGTACATTTTTTGCGACCTTGCTTAATTCATGACGAATGCTCGATTCAAAAAATTCTAAATCATCTTTATAGGTTTCTAATTCCTGTAAATACGTGGTGATCACATTTTCATAGCCATCGCGATAATACCCACGATAGCGACGCCCATACTGAATGTTGCTCATTACTTGTTTCATATAGTCAAAACGCGTCGTAATGACATTGTGTGAATGTGTGGAATAAGGCTTTTCCGGCTTACGTTTTCCAAAAGCTCGGTCAATCCCATCAGAAAGCAGTTCTCCCATATTATCGTAACCACTCTTTTTCAAAGATTCATCAACATTGTCTTTTACTGTTGAAATGGTCTGATCCGCCAATTCTACTAAATCATTGATAAGATCATGATTATTATTTTTATCTCTATCTCTCGGCATTGTTTTCACCTACTTTAAGTTCATCAATCGTTCCTTCTTTAACTAATCCATCTTTTTTAAGCATTGTTTCCAATACCGACATATCACTTGATAAATCCAAGATTTCATCGTCACAAAGCGTTGCAGACATCGTCTCCAAGGCCTGATTAACCAAATAAATTGTTTTCATCAGCTGAGATTCTACCTCATTAAAATCAGGATCCATTTTATTTGTATCTGACAGACGCACATAGTTTTTTAAAATTGAAACCAATGTCGGCAAATAATAATAATCAAGCTTAGATACTTTCGATTCCTTTTCAGGATACTGATCTAAAATCTGGTCAATAAATTTAATCATTGCTGAAGTATGATATAAATCTTCCGTAATCTTTGTATTTGTAATAGAAGTATTCAAATCATCAATCTGACGCATAAATTTCTTTAAGTTCACCGTTGAATCTTCTTCCTCTTCATTTTCCGGCTCAGTTTCCACCACTTCATTCGTATAAATCACATACTTAAAATAATCATACGTATCTGGGAAAGAACTTTTAAATTCACTTACCTTACATAATTTTTCATTTTGGTAATATACATCTAATGTATTGAACCCGTTTGCCTGATCACTGCGGATTGTTACATTTTCGTTCAATACCAGTTCATCATGTTCACTAAAATAAGCAAGTGCCTTTTCATCTAGTTGACGCTGCATTTTCTTTTTATCGCTTAATGATTTTTTCTTGCTGAAATATTGGACGGCTCCCAGTAAAAGGAAACTGACAGCAGCGGTCCCTAAAAAGAGATTAGAAAATCCCAACGGAAGTGCAAAAGCTATCAATGAGCCAAAACATATTAACGCCAAAAAATTTGAAGTCCATTTTTTCACACTTTCACCCCCAAAAATTATTATCTCATAAATCAGAAAAAATATCATTAAATATAGTGAACTTTTTACAATTAATTTCACATACTAATTTTATATTCATTTTTAGGATTAATGTAAATGCTACCATTTTTTAAATTAAAAGAAAAGCATTAATTTAAACGCTTTCAGAAAATATTTATAAAAATTTAATACAAATTTAATTGACAAAATTTAGAAATAGGCTTAATATGTGTTTGTACGAAAGAGGAGGAATTTTATATGATTAAAATTAAATTAGTTTGTGCAACAGGTGTATCTTCAAATTTATTGGTAGATGTTCTTAAAAGAAAAGCTGCTGAAAAGAAAGTGGATTGCGAAATCTCATCTAGTTCATCAATGAACATTACTGACGCCGTTAATTCTTCTGACGTTTTAGTACTTGGACCTCAATATGGATATAAATTAGACGAAGTGCAAGCATTAGCAGATGGTAAATGTGCTGTCGTTACTTTGAAAGAATATGAATATTCTTCAATCGAAGCCGATAAAATCGTGGATAAAGCGGTTGAAGCATATAACGCATTCAAAAAATAAATAACGCTAAACCGTCTTTTGACGGTTTTTTGTTTTTTGAAAAAAATACGATCACTCTTTTTTCTATGCTATAATCTAACCAATAATTAAAAGGAAGGTAAGTATGGAAAAGAAAATAGTTTTTTTAGATGTAGATGGTACATTATGTAATGATGAGGGATTTGTTCCGGATTCTGCCCGTGATGCCGTTAGAGCGGCTAGAAAAAACGGTCATTTGGTTTATTTATGCACGGGTCGTTCTCAAGCCGAACTTTATGATTTCATTATGGAAGTTGGTTTCGATGGTGTGATTGGTGCCGGCGGAGGATTCGTCTCTGTTGGGGATGAGATGCTGTATCATAAACGTGTGAGCGATGCTGATGTTCGTCATTTAGTTGATTTTTTCAATGAGCATCATGTTGACTTTTATTTAGAATCAAACGGCGGACTTTACGCCAGTGAAAATTTAGTTCACCATCTTGAAATGATGATGTACGGAGATGTCGATCACGATGAAGAAGCAAGACGCAAGCGAGATGAAAATCCTAATCATTTTATTGAAGCCATGATTCAAGGGGAATCCTTATATCGCAGTGATGTCAACAAGGCTTGTTTTCTACAGTCAGATGTCCCTTTTGATACAATCAAAGAGGAATTTGCGGGAGAATTCAACGTTATCCCTTGCACAGTTCCAATGTTTGGGCCAGACAGCGGTGAACTAGCCGTTCCCGGTGTTCATAAAGCGACTGCAATTGAAGCTCTGCTGGAACATTTAGGACTTGATCAAAAAGACACGATCGCAATGGGTGATGGAATGAATGATGCGGAAATGCTGGAATACTGTCAAATCGGAATTGCCATGGGTAATGCGAAACCCGGTCTGAAAGACATTGCCGATGAAGTGACAGATACTCATGATGAAGGCGGAATCTTCAACAGCTTCAAAAAACATCGATTAATATAAAAACCTGAAATAAATTCAGGTTTTTTGAATAGAATAGATTAAATGTTTTCTCCATTGTTAATAGCGTCAATCTTGCGTTGGGATAAATTAGATCCTACTACCAAATTATTCTCTCTTAAAAAATCGCATGTCAGTTTTCGATAAGGAGAATCAAGCGGGATTTTCACCGGAAAGCCGGCATCAAGAAAATCTTCTTTAAAACTGGTTTTATAAAATCTCAACCCTTCTACTCCAACCTGCATTAGATTATCAACAAGGATCTCTCCTTCATAATGCATATCATTGAGCCGTTCGACGATCATTTGTCTCTGATTCACCTTTGAATGACAAAACAGCAAAATCAAAAACAATTTATAAGGCTGATCCGGACATTCGATCAGTTTAAAGTTCTCCATGTATTTTTCCATATCATTACCCCCATATCATTTTCATATTATACCATTTAGGAGGTCATTATGCTACTTAGAAAAGAAGAAGAATATCGTTTTGAATTACACCATACATTTAAAGGCGAATATTTAAGCCCGATAATCATGAATTTAAATGATAAGTTCATTCATCACTACGATGATTACGATGAAGTGTATCACTGCAATCAAAAAATTCATCAATTATCCGCTTTACCGAAAGTCACTTTAGATTTTCACGTTCTCTATAAACATGAGCAATGCATCGGTATCGCTTTAATCAGTCACGGACAGCTCAATTCAGAAATTCTATTGGATCAAAAAGGACTCATTGAAAACCCTAGCCAAAGCATCATTTTAAACTATTTTCACATCTGTGAAAAAGGACATGGGTTAGGTACAAAATGGCTTAAAGAGATCATTTTTCCCTACTATCAAGATTTCGACAAGAATACTATGTATTTAAAATCATCACACGCCAAAGCTTTTCCTTTTTATTTGCGTCTAGGACAAAAAATCGGCGCTTATAAAACAAAAAGCGATAACGGTTTATTTGTAAGAGAAGGACAGATCTTTAAAATCAATTTCTAAAAAAAAGATACCCTCAGGATATCTCGTTTAAAACTGACCAATCAGATCACTATTTAGCTGCTTTACTAATTCCACTGCCAGTTTCACAGAATTCAAATAATCTTCATAAGCACAAATACCATGATGAGAATGAATATAGCGAACCGGTACACCAACTACTATGGTTGGCACGCCATAACGTGACATATGAATATATTTGGCATTCGTTCCGCCGCCACTTCTTACAGATTCCTGAACCGGAATCTGTTTTTCTTCGCACATATCCAATGTATAACGCATAAATCTTGGGTTCGTAATCATTGAACGGTCGAAATGTCTCAGCATCGGTCCCTTTTTCATTGCAGTCTGAATCATATATGGCTCATAAAAAGTATCATCAGCCGGACAACCTTCAAAAATAATCGCAATATCTGCATCAATGTTTTGAACGGCCGCATGCACGCCTCTTTCTCCTACTTCTTCTTGTACGGACAATGTCGCTACCACATCGACATCTAATTTTTCTTCTTTTAATTGATTTAAAGATTCCAATACCGCCGCACAGCCAATACGGCAGTCAAATGCTTTTCCAATAAATAAATCACGTTTTTCATCATAAGTACACTCAACGTCAGGCACCACCGGTGCTGCCATTCTGATTTTGAAATTTTCCTTTAAGTCTTCAGCAGAAACAGCTCCTAGATCAATCACCATATTTTCAATATTCAAAGAGGCACTTTTTTCTGCCTGACTCATAAAATGCACCGGCTTAGCGGCAACAACACCGCTTAAATAGTCTCCTTCTGCATTTTGAACACGGACTTTACTAGCTGGAACGTTATTAGGTGACCAACCTCCTAACGGCAAAAATGTCATGGTTCCATTAGGCTTAATAGCTTGTACAATAAATCCCAGCTCATCACTGTGGGCATCCAACCAAACTTTCGGCTTTTTACCCGTATTGCCCTTTAATGTCATATATAAATTACGCAAAGAGTCTTCCTTGACTTCACAAAAGCTTTCGCTTTCAATTCGCCCGATCTGAGCTACTTCATCTTCAAATCCGGATACCCCATTCGCATTTGAAAGCCGTTTAATCAAGTCAATATTTTGTTCTTTTGTTCTCATTTACACTCCCCCTTTTTTTATTTTTCCTATCTTTTTTAATCATATCTTTATTTTTTGAACATATCAATATATAAATTTTATTTTATCGTCAATAATAAAGAAAGTTCACTTTCAATTCATTTATCCCTTGTAGAATATCATGATAAGAAAGAAGGTTATGTATGAAAAATCTTTTGAAAGGACGAAACGGTCCCGACCAGTTAAGTCAATTTTTACTTTTTATTGTGCTGCTTATCTCTCTATCCAACCTCCTCTTTTTTAAGACAACCATTTTATCCATTCTTGTTTGGGTTCTATTAATTTATATTTTATATCGAACTTTCTCCAAACAGGTTTATAAGCGCCGCCAGGAGAATATTAAATTTGCCCAGATGCTGTATCCATATCAGATCAAGATGTTGAAATGGGCAAACCGACAAGCAGACAAGAAAACGCATCGTTATTTTAAATGCCCGAATTGTTCTCAAACCGTCAGAGTGCCAAAAGGACATGGATTAATCACAATCACATGCCCTAAATGTCAAACTCGCTTTGATAAAAAATCCTAACAAATATTTTGCGGATCTCCTGCAAGATATTTTTTTATATTTTCAAATACGACATATGCTCGTTTTACTAAAGCTTCCTTTGTCGCAAAGCCAATATGTGGTGCCAATATGGTATTTTTCGCATTCAACAACGGATGTTCCACCGGAATTGGCGGTTCCATCTCAAAGACATCGATTCCGGCTCCGGCAATCTTATTATTATTCAGTGCCGCTGCCAAAGCTTCGCTATCGACGATAGTTCCACGGGCGGTATTAATCAAAACCGCCTCTTTTTTCATTAATGCAATCTTGTCTGCATCAATTAAATGATATGTTGCCGGTGTTGATGGAATATGTAGTGTAATGATATCACTTTCTTTCATCAGTGTATCTAAATCAACAAATTCTACCCCTTGAATCATTCGCTTTGTACGGCTATAGCATAGTACTTTTAAGTCAAATGCAAAAGCAATTTTCATCACTCGCTGTCCGATCTCTCCGGCTCCTACAACCCCTATTGTTTTACCTGCCATTTCCAATAAGCTCAGCCCTTCTTTAGTCTGCTGATGACGGGTTCTTTCATCACTTGCAAGCAATTGACGATACAGACCGATAATCATGCCGAACACTTCTTCAGCAACTGCCACGGTGGAATATCCTACACTGTTGCAGATCATAATATTCTTTTCTTTACAGTAATTGACATCAAGATGATCAATTCCGGTAAAGGCAACGGAAATTAATTTCAAGTGAGGACAAGCAGATAAAACATTACGATTTAACGGTAAATTCGCTACAACTAAAATCTCTGCTTCCTTTGCTCGTTCAATTAAAGTTACTTCATCAGTGACTCTTGTATCATAATAAATAATTTCATGTTCCGATAAATTTTCTTGACTGATCTTTTCAACGCTTTCTTTTTCAATTCCCAATGGTTCAATAATGACTATTTTCATTTTATATTCTCCAATCTCAGTATTTGTATTACGGTATTTTTCAAATGGCGATAAGCATTTTC
Organism: Beduini sp.; assembly: GCF_047239305.1. Classification (NCBI taxonomy): domain Bacteria; kingdom Bacillati; phylum Bacillota; class Erysipelotrichia; order Erysipelotrichales; family Erysipelotrichaceae; genus Beduini; species Beduini sp. Next base: position 323,118 of record NZ_JBKTEM010000001.1, on the reverse strand, counting down.
TTGTTTCATGGCATACTCCAATTCAACAACTCCGGGAACAACAGAAAACATAGCATCGATCCCATGATCATTCAATAGATAAGCCTCTTCGTTGATCTGTCCAGCTAAAGCAATGACCTTGCACCCGTGTTTCTTAGCCAGTCTTGCCACTCCAATTGGTGTCTTATTCATCAAGGTCTGACCATCCATTCGCCCTTCACCCGTAAAAACATAATCTGCATCTTTAAGTTTATCCTCAAGCTGAACAAATGTCAAAACTAAATCTATTCCGCTAACCAGCTTTGAATGAAGATAACTCAAAAAAGCAAAGCCTAATCCGCCAGCCGCTCCGGTTCCTGAAACCTCTTGATAGTCCGTCTTATTATATGCTTTGGTAACTGCCGCAAAATGAGCAAGCCCGGCATCCATCTTTTGAATCATGAAAGCATCGGCTCCTTTTTGCGGTCCGTAAACTGCACTTGCTCCATTTTCCCCACATAAAGGATTAGACACATCACAGGCAATCTCAAAACGGCATTCTTTGATTCGTGAATCAACCAAGCGATCATCAATTTCAGCTATTTTATCAAGATCCTGCGCTCCTAAACGAATTGGCTGTGCCTCTTCATCTAAAAAGCGATAGCCCATTGCCATCAGCATGCCGATTCCCCCATCATTCGTTCCGCTTCCGCCAATACCGACAATAAAATGACGATAGCCTCGCTCAATAGCATCCATGATCATCTCACCTACGCCAAATGTTGTCGTCAATAAAGGATTGCGCTCTTCTAACGTAAGCAACGGCAATCCGGAAGCACTTGCCATTTCCATCACAGCCGTTTGATTGATCACGCCGTAATATGTCTCATGTTCTCTAAAAAGCGGATCATGAACACAAACATTTATTTTCTTTCCATTCATTCCTTCAATTAACGCATCAACGGTCCCTTCTCCGCCATCCGCCACTGCCTGAATCACCACATCAGCATCCGGATTTACTGCATGAACCCCCTCTTCAATTGCTTTTGCCGCCTGATAAGAGCTTAAACTCCCCTTAAACGAATCAATGGCTACTGCTACTTTCATACTATCACCTCATTCCTTTATTTTAAAAGCATCGTTCACTTTTGTCGAGATGTTTTAAAAGAAAACGCCCGATTATTCATCGAGCGCCTCCATCATCATTATGGCTGCTGCTTTATTGGAAGCTAATGGTATATTATGAACATCACATAGACGCATTAAAGCAGATACATCCGGTTCATGCGGCTGTGCCGTTAATGGATCCCTGAAAAAGATAACCAAATCCATTTCTCCGGTTGCGATTTTAGCCCCGATCTGCTGGTCACCGCCATAGGGTCCGGATAAAAATCGATGAACCGCTAAAGAAGTGTTTTCCATAATTTTTTTACCTGTCGTTCCCGTGCCAAACAATTCATGTTTCATTAATTTCTTTTCATATCTTTTAACAAATTCAATCATCTCTGATTTCTTTTGATCATGAGCAATTAAAGCAATATTCATTTCTTTTCCTCCCCACTTTTACTATTCTGTTCTCAACGCTTCGACTGCGTCTTTCTTAGAAGCCATACGTGCCGGAATATGTCCGCCTGCCATCGTTAATATCGTACTTATCAGAATTAAAATAACAGCATGTTCCCTTTTTAAAGAAGCCACGTTGCTTAATTCAGTCACACTATAAATAACTGCATTAATTGGGAACGTGAGTAAATAGGCAATGATAATTCCCAAGGTTCCAGAAAAAACTCCTAGGATACATGTTTCCGCGTCAAATACACGTGTGATGTCTTTCTTACGTGCCCCCAAGGCTTTCAAGATTCCGATTTCCTTTGTTCTTTCTAATACAGACGTATACGTAATAATACAGATCATGATTAAACTTACAATCAATGAAGTTCCGGCGAAAGCAACCAGCACCATCGTGATTCCACCCATGATGCCCCCTGTTAAAGAGGAAATTGTAGCCGCAAGATCGGTATATACCACAATATCATCACGGTTTTCTAATCCATCATTATACGTATCCAGATACTCAACAATCTTATCTTTATTTTCAAAATCTGTCGGATACAACGTGATGAGGTAAGGAGTAGCATCTCCACCTAAATAAGCCATCATCTGTTCTTTAGCTGCTTCGTCCATCGCTTCTAATGTCAATATGTTATAATCCACTGCTTTTTGAGCTTCGACGATTTTTGATCCTTCGGCCTGATCAATGACATACTGAGATAATGAATCACTGTAGGCAATGCCCGGATTTAGAATCGCAACATTAGCATCCTCCTTAGCACGGATCACCGCACTGATTTTTACTGTCTGAGATTCCTTAGAATCATACATCATCTGATAATCATTTGATGGCATATAAGATTGAAACGGTGTTGTTGTATAGAAATCATCATTATTAACTAACTTCATCTCTGTTCCAACAATTTTATCAAAATCGATTCCTTCTTTATCCACTGCTTCAAATCCAAGAGAAGTTAAAGTAGAAAGTTCTACTTGATTTTTTTCATTGACAACTAAGACCATATCAAATTTATCTTCCGGCAGATTTCCGGCTAATACATCATAGTTTTTTTCTAGGAAAGTATTGATATTTCCGTCCGATGCCACCGGAAATGTAGATAACCCTGAGCTTCCCTGATTTGAACTGTTTCCAGAAATACTAACCATTTTTTTAGTTCCGTCAATATCACGCACTAAATTCATGCCGACAATACGTGTATAGCCGATACTGTCGCAAATAGTAGGATCTATATTTTTTATATACTCCAAATAATCTTGACTAAAGCGATTCTCGTGCATAATGGAATTCGCAGAGGAATCATAAGCAAACACTTGGTTTTCCTCACTGTATTGAGTAGAAGACATCTCATTCATATGCTTTTGAATCGTTTCCGGATCCATGCTGACAGCCTGCTTAGAAATAATGATCGGGAATTCTGCCAAGGCATCTTCCTGATAATTATCGATCTGTACTTGGAACCCGACTGATAAACTTAAAATCACAGCAATTCCAATAATCCCAATACTAGAAGCAAAAGAAGTTAAGAATGTTCTTCCCAGCTTTGTTTTAATATTATTGAATGATAAACGCAGTGCCGTAATAAAAGACATGCTGGTTTTATTTAACACAAACGCTTCCTGAGCATCATCATTTTGATAAGGATTGCTGTCACTGATGATACGTCCGTCTCTAAATTCAACGATACGATTGGCATAGTCATGCGCTAAATCAGGATTATGAGTGACCATGATGACAAGCTTGTCTTTAGCAATTTCTTTAATTAAGTCCATGATCTGGACACTGGTTTTAGAATCCAAGGCTCCGGTCGGTTCATCACACAATAAAATTTCCGGATCATTCGCCAACGCTCTGGCAATCGCCACACGCTGCATCTGTCCGCCTGACAACTGGTTCGGCTTTTTATGAAGATGTTCTTTCAGACCGACTTTTTCCAAACACTCTAAGGCTTTTTCATGTTTTTTAGCGGCAGATACCCCACTTAGCGTCATTCCCATTTCAACATTGGCAACAATCGATAAATGGGAAATTAAATTATAGCTTTGAAACACAAAGCCTATCGAATTATTACGATAAGCATCCCAATCTCTTTCCTTGAAGTCCGTTGTATGTTTTCCTTTAATGATCAGATCACCGGAATCATAGCGATCCAAACCACCGATAATATTCAGACAAGTCGTTTTTCCTGAACCGCTGGTTCCTAAAATCGCAACAAACTCCTCTTTTCTAAAAGAGACACTGATATCATCTAAAGCAACAGTTTCAACATCGCCTATCTTATATTTTTTAGTTATATTTTTTAATTCAAGCATCTTTTTCCTCCAACATTTCCTTTTTCGTCACTGCCATTAATTGGTAGATATCATCCATTACCAATAACAAACGATCCATGTTTTCTTTTCCGTAACGTTCAATAATTGTTTCTAAAAATCGGGTAAGAATCTCCTGCCCCTCTATATAAATCTGCTTTCCCTGTTTACTGAGTTCAACAATGTAAGAGCGGCGATCCAATGGATCAGTTTTCTTGATAATCAAGCCCTTGTCACATTGTCTTTTCAGCATATCCGAAGTTGCCGGCAGACTCAAATCCAAGCATTGTGCCAGCTGTCCCGGTCGCACTGCTTCATTTTTATCACAGTATTCCTGTACAATCATTAATACCATAAAATCACGCTGAGAAATTGGCAGCAGCTCTTTTAATGGATCTAAATTTTTAAAACGTCTCAAAGACTCTAAGAAACGCACACTTTCTTTTTTAAGCAAACCATCGCCTCCAATACTTAAGTTACTTAAGTAATTTTATCAAATCCGGTTTTATAGTTCAACTCATATGATAAACGTGTTATAATCTTAACAGGAGGAAAATATGCGGAAATTTAAATATAACGAGAAAATCGCAATGGGAGTTTTAGTCATTATTATCCTTCTTGCTATCTTCTTTATCCCTAAACTTAATTTTACCAATAAAGAAATAATGACCCCGATCTATAACCCTAAAAATACAGGTTTAGAAACGTTTCGATTAGGCATTGATGTCAGTGAGCATCAGGGAACGATCGATTGGAAGGCTGTTGCTGACAGCAGTGTTGATTTTGCCATCATCCGTGCCAGTTATGCATGGAATGATACCGGTGATCATACCGATAAAACATTCAAAGAAAATATCGATCAGGCTCAAAAGCATGGCATCGCCATCGGTGCTTATCACTACAGCTACGCCACAACACCTGAGGAAGCAAAAAAAGAAGCTGAATTTTTCTTATCGCAAATCAAAGGCATCCAATTTCAATATCCAGTCTATTATGATATTGAAGATGAATGTCAAGATGATTTAACAAAAGATCAGCTTACAGAAATTGTTCTAACATTTTTACAGACAGTTGAAAAAGCCGGTTACTATGTTGGCATCTATACCAACCCCGATCATATTAATCAATTAGATATGGAACGTTTAAAAAACTATGATCTTTGGATCGCTAACTATAGTTTACAAAATGTATATGATGGTGATTATGGAATGTGGCAATATACCTGTTATGGAAAAGTGCATGGCATTGCCGGTGATGTCGATCTCAATTATTGTTTCTATGACTATCCTGCATTTATCAGACGATTACAAAAAAACAATTACTAATACATAGACCCCTAGTAAAAACCAGGGGTCATTTTTATTTCTTTAATTGTTGAATAATATGACGAGAAACAATCACACCGTTTGCTCCTGCCTGTGCTAACCCTCTAGTCAGACCAGCCCCGTCTCCGGCAACATATAAGTTATCAATTTCACTTTCGAAACCTTCTCTTACTTTTGGACGAGCAGAATAGAATTTTGCTTCTACTCCATATAATAAGGTATGCTCATTGGCAATTCCCGGAGTCACATGATCCAATACTTCAATCATTTCAATAATTGATTTCATGGTATTATAAGGCAGGACTAAGCCAAGATCTCCCGGCACCGCTTCTTTTAAAGTCGGTATCGTATACCCCTCTTTTAAACGTTTTTCTGTTGTACGGCGCCCTTTTTTAATATCTCCGTATTTTTGTACGATAATGCTTCCGTTTGACAATTTGTTTGCCAATTGACCGATTGCATTGGCAAATTCATTTGGCTGATTAAACGGTTCTGAGAATGTATGAGAAACTAACAGCGCAAAATTAGTATTGCCGCTGCCTAAAGCCGGATCATGATAGGCATGTCCGTTTGCCAGCATAGTTCCCGAATGATTTTCAATAACAACATGTCCGGAAGGATTGGAGCAGAAGGTTCTGACCCTTGTTCCGACTGATGTATTATAGACAAATTTTCCTTCATAAAGATTCTTGTTGATTTCTTCCATCACGATATTGCTTGTTTCCACACGAACCCCGATATCTACCTGATTATTGTAAAGCTCAACACCATGCTGTTTTAAGCATTTTGTCAGCCAGGCAGATCCGTCGCGACCCGGAGCAACAACCACTTTTTTAGAATAAATCTTTTCACCGTTTGTGAGTTCAATTCCTTTTGCCTGACCTTCTTCAACAATAATATCTTTCACTGCTGTTTTAAACATAATATCAATATGTTCTTTTAACTCATTAGACATTGCAGTCATGATTTTCAGATTTTCTTCTGTTCCTAAATGACGCACCTGCGCACGTAGCAATTTCAAGCCCACCGCATATCCGCGATGTTCAATCTCTTTTACTTTTTGAGTTGTCGGATCGGTTATTTCTTTTGTTGCACCATGTTTTAAATATAACTGATCTACATATTCAATCGCTTTGATGACCTCATCATCATTCATATAATCGGTCAGCCATCCGCCAAATTCACTGGTTATATTAAATTTTCCATCACTGTATGCCCCTGCTCCGCCAAATCCGGCAGTAATTGAGCAGGCAGGCAGACATCCCGGTTCATTATCTTTAATCACCGGACAAGATTTAATTTTCTTTTCCTTAATCGGACAGCGGCGATACATCACATCCTGTCCTTTATCCACTAATAACACTTTTAATTCTGGTTGTTTTAAATACAATTCATAGCTTGCCATAATTCCAGCTGGACCAGCACCAACTATAATAACATCATAATTTTTTTCCATCCAATCACCTTTCATTAAAGCCTTTGGTATTATATCGAATGCATGCTTTAAATGCAAATCATATACACATTAAAAAAGAACAGAAGATTATTCCGTTCTTGCGACATGTGTACGTACGGCAGCTTCCGATACTGCTTTTGCCACCACTTTTGCAACACGCGGATCCATTGCTTCAGGAATGATATAGGTTTCTGACAATTCCTCTTCACTAACTAATGATGCCAGCCCCATCGAAGCCGCTAATTTCATTTCCTCATTGATTTTTTTAGCTCGAACATCTAATGCACCTCTGAACAATCCCGGGAACGCTAAAACATTATTGATCTGATTAGGGAAATCAGAACGTCCCGTTCCCATCACGCGGACACCGGCAGCAATCGCATCATCATACATTATTTCCGGTTCCGGATTTGCCATTGCAAAAACAATCGCATCTTTTTTCATTCCGGCAGCCATTTCTTTAGTTAATATTTTAGGCGCAGAAACACCGATGAAAACATCCGCTTCTTTTAAGGCTTCTGCCATTGTCATACGTTTATTTTGAGAGTTTGTGATCTCTGCTAACTCTTTTGTCAGGAAATCATAGTGTTTCTGATCTTCCTTTAATACAATCCCGTTAATATTAAAGCCATAAATTTCTTTAACCCCTAACTGCTTAATCATTTTAATAATAGAGCTTCCGGCAGCACCGGTTCCGCTGACCACTACGGTAATCTCTTCTGCTTTTTTATTAACGACTTTTAAAGCATTGATCAGTCCTGCAGTTACTACGATTGCAGTCCCATGCTGGTCATCATGGAATACCGGAATATCCAGTTCTTCAATCAAAGTTCTTTCTATTTCCACACATCTTGGTGCACTGATATCTTCTAAATTGATTCCGCCAAATCCAGGGGCAATACTTTTTACGATCTGAATGATCTCTTTAGGATCTTTCGTATCCAAACAAATAGGAACAGCGTCCACATTTCCAAATTTCTTGAATAGGATTGATTTTCCTTCCATTACCGGCAAGGCTGCGGTAGGTCCGATATCCCCTAAACCTAATACCGCTGTTCCATCTGTTACAACTGCTACACTGTTAGATTTCCATGTATATTTGTAAGCCTCATCGGGGTTTTTTGCGATCTCACGGCAAGGCTGTGCAACTCCCGGTGTATACGCTAATGATAGATCTTCTTTCTTATCTAAAGAGACTTTTAACCCGACTTCTAATTTACCTTTTGCTGCTTCATGTAATTTTAATGCTTCTTGATATACGTCACTCATTCTGTCACTCTCCATTCGTCTCTTCCATTATCCCATATTTTTAACTTTATTCAACCTAAAATTAGTCAAGCTCATCCTCATGTTTAACGATGATTCCCCGCTCTAACAACATCTGAGCAAAGACTCCGTTTCCCACAGTCAAAGTTCCCGTAAATGAACCATCATAGATTTTTCCTTTGCCGCAGCTAGGACTTCTCGGCTGCAAAATAGCACATTCAATCTCTTTATCTTCAATGAGCTTTAAACATCGCTCTGCCCCATCAATAAATGCCTGAGTCTTATCTTCCCCATCTTTATTTATAATGCGTTTGCCGCAACATTCACATGGCGTTCTTGGAGTGGGCAAACCACCTAACTGTTCAGGACATACTGCTATATATTCTTTATTTTTCAGATAGTCTATGACCTTTTGACTGTAATTGTTCCCGCCATTATATTTGCAGTTATCCCCTAACAGACATTGACTCACTACGATCATTTTCTTCACCTCTGATTATATCCATTATTTCTTTGGTATCTTTAGCCAAAAACTTTGCTCCGGCTTGTTTCAATTCTGCTTTAGTACGGTTCCCCCAAAGACAGCCGATGGAAGCAATTCCCGCATTTTTTGCCGTAAAGATATCCACATCGCTGTCCCCAATATAATAAGCGTTCTCTTTTAATGCCCCTGTCTTTTTTAGAACTCGTTCCACTAAAGTCGGATCAGGCTTCACTGGAATATGCTCAACCTGCCCAAACACAAAGGCAAAACGATCACCAAATAAATCTTCAACAATCTTTTTAGCGATAACATCCGGCTTATTGGTTACCACTGCCAGTTGATATCCCATTATTTTTAATTCATCTAAGACTTCTATTATATGTGGATAAATCGTTGTGAACACACTGCAATGCTGACTGTAATAAGTCATATAAAGTTCCATCGCTTTATTTAATTGCGCTTCATCTAAAGACCTTTCCGGTACTGCCCGAAGAATCAGGTTCTTAATTCCACTGCCAACAAACAATTTATAGGCATCGATCGGATGTGTCGGATAGCCAAGCTGCTCCATTAAATAATTTCCAGCCGTCGCTAAATCTTTAAGGGAATCGATTAATGTCCCATCTAAATCAAATATACACACTTTATTCATGTTGTCTCCTTAATTGATGGTGATACTTTCATCATAAAGCTGATCAATCTGCTGTCTGATCTCTTCATATGTAAATAAGTCACTGTACTGACGGCGGTAATGCTGACTTGCGAGAGTTTCATTATATTGATTGAAAGGGATTAACCTAAAATTCTGGTAATCATTTTCATATTGATTGACAACCGGGGTTAGTTCGACATTTTCTATTGTCGTTTCCTTGGTTGCCATGTCATGATGAATCGTTAAATTGACAATCCCACCAACCTGATACATGTTTTTAAAAAGTTCACTGGAACGGTCAACCACAACATCTGCAGAAACAAAATTTCCCAATGAGTAGATCACGAATGTCTGATGTCCTATCGAACTGGTTAAATACTCCATTGGCTGCAAGCAATGAGAATGATTGCCAATAATCAGATCGACACCTAATTCATTTAAATATTCCGCAGCAGTCCGCTGGGCAGATGTCAGTTCATAAGTGAATTCTGTTCCCCAATGCATCGCCACAATCACCACATCGCTGACCGCTTTAGCGGCTTCAACATCATGTTTTAAAATTTCTTTATATTCATCTGTAAACTGTAAATTCGCATCCAAAAAATAAGGAATAGCATAATCGTAATCTGATCCTACATAAGTATTTGTAGAATATGTATAAGCCAGTACGCCAAAGCGAACCCCGTTCTTTTCAATAACCGGTGTCTGATTTCTTTCTTCTTGTGAAAGATACATACCGCTAGTAAACATATTCATCTTATCAAATAACTGACGAGTATTTATAATGCCTTGTAACCCACGGTCATTTTCATGATTATTCGCTAATGTCAGCACATTAAAACCTAAACTCGGCAATTGTTCCCCGATCGTATAAGGGGCATTAAAGGAGTATCCCCAGCCGCTGATCCCTAACTCATCACCACCAACCAAAACTTCTTGATTACCAATGATCAGATCTCCTTTTAAATAGGGTTTTACCTGATCAAAATAGTTTCCAAACTGATAGTTATCCATCCATTCATACAAGGGACCCTCAAACAGCAGATCCCCTGTAATGGACGCTGTTACCTCCCGCTGTGTTGTTTCTGCTTTAGTGGCTGTCTCTTTTAAAGGATGGACAACCGGATCATTTTTTAAAAACACGATCGCCGCAAACAGACAGATGACAGGGATAAAAGCAAAGATTATTTTTTTATTCATGAGACACCTCTTTTCCATTCTTATTTAACTATAATTTCAAATTTCGACATTGTCAAACAAAATAAAAATAGATGCCGAAGCATCTAAATTTTCTCGAATCGATCGACTTCTACTACAAACACTGTGGCTCCGCCGATAACCCCTTCCATCGCAGTTTTATCACGAGGTTCTTCCAATGCCTTAGCTGAAGCAGCATTTTCTTTTTCCAAGCGCTTTTTCGCATTCTGGTCAATGATTTCCAAAGCGGCAGGTACTTTTTCTTCATCTGTACCGATTAAAATCGTAATATTTCCCCTTTTTAGAAATCCCCCGGTTGCCGCTAATTTTGTAACATAATATCCGGCAGCATTTAATGCTTTTGTTGTAGAAGCTGCATCTTCTTTATTAATGATACCAATAATTAATTTCATGTTATCACTCCCCTTACTTTATTTATACCATTTTTTAGTGTTTTTTTCCATTCATATCATCATTATTTTTGCATTTTTAACGATTGTGATATATGATATTCACCAAGAGTTACGAATATGATAAAGATTAAAGAAAATGGAGAAATTTATGAGCATAGCTTTAGACTTATTAGCCTGGTACGATCAAAACAAACGTGATCTTCCCTGGCGGCGCACCAAAAACCCCTATTTTATTTGGATCAGCGAGATCATGCTTCAGCAGACCCAAGTCGATACGGTCATTCCTTATTATTTACGTTTTACTAATCGATTTAAAACCCCAATAGATCTTGCCTCTGCCCCTTTGGAAGAAGTATATAAATACTGGGAAGGCTTAGGCTATTATTCCAGAGCCCGCAATTTGCAGGCTTCCGCTAAAATGATCGTGGAAGAATATCAGGGGAAAATGATCGGCGATATAGAAAAGCTGCTTGCCTTAAAGGGGGTAGGTCCCTATACCGCTAACGCTGTCGGATCCATTGCTTTTGATCTGAACGTCTTTGCATTAGATGGCAATGGTTTACGTATCATCAGCCGTTTATATAATATGGAAGACAATATTGCCCTGCCTAAAACGATGAAGCAGATTCAAGCCATCGGTGATGAATTAGTAAAAGGTGTTAATGCTGGTGATTTTAATCAAGCTATCATGGATTTAGGGGCAACGATCTGCCGCCCAAAAAATCCTGCTTGTGAAAAATGCCCGATCTGCAGCCACTGTCTTGCCCAGCAACAGCATCGCCAAGATGTTTTGCCTATTAATATAAAAAAGAAAAACAATCAGGATATTCATTATATTATCGGTGGTATTTACTATCAGGATCAGCTGTATCTGATTAAAAACGGTCCCGATGGCTTGCTCGCAAATTTATACGGCTGTCCGCAGTATGCCGTTGAAAGTCCTTATACCTTCATCGAAGCATTTAAAGAAGATACTGGATTAGAGATTGACGTTATCGATCATATCAAAGATATCAAGCATGTCTTTTCTCATCGCACATGGTATATGCATGTTTATCTGTTCAGACTGAACTCAGACAGTAAAAACTTATATAGTAAAAAAGAAATCGACAAACTGCCGATTTCAACTGCCCACGTTAAAGTGTTAAAAGCTATTTATTCCTGTTTAGAATTTTAAAGATCTGAAAATTAATAAATTCATCGACCGCTGTTAGAATATGTTCTCTTTCATCAAATGACAATTGATCGAAAGCGATATTGGATACAGCGGTTTTATATGTAATTAATTCTTCTAAAGTCATATTATAATTCAGCAAAGGGTCATCATCGCGGGTATCAATAAAACCCACTTTAGTAAGAAATTCAATTTTTGATACGCCTAAACCTTTACATAATTGCTCGACTGTTTCCAAAGTTGGAATAATCGGCTTATTCGTTTTAGGATTTCTGCCTGATTCAATCATATTAATATAAGAACGACTTAACGAACAGTTATTGACGACATTGGTTACAGTAAGATTCTTATCCAATCTTGTTTCTCTTACATAATTAGATAACTTACGAGATAATTCATCCATAGTTCCACTCCTCTTTTATTATTGTATAGAAATTTACTGATAAAGTGGATAGCCAGGCTGTACAACATACTGTTTATATGATGAATATATTGTTTATTATGGAAAATATACTAAACATTTGTTTACTAATTATAGAAATGGCAATACTTGTTTTGAGGTGAAGAGGATGATTTTAGAAACGATCGTGATGGCTGTCAGTTCCATTATTGTATTATGCATTACTGTTAAGTTATGGGGCAATAAAGAAATAAAGCATCTCACATTATATGATTATGTGATTGGTATTACCTTTTGTCTCATTGCCGCTAAAATGGCGACCGGACCATTGGATCAGTTTGCAGTCATGCTGAGCATTATTGCCATTTACTGGATCGCCATCCTTATCATAAGAAAGCGTACTTAAAAAATCATGGGCATTCATTCCCATGATTTTTATGTATTATTTAGATTTTGTCATTTCTTCTTTAGTACGATGATCAAAGATAAACGGCGGACGATTACGGGTTGCATCAAACATACGCCAAATATATTCTCCTAAAATACCTAAAGAACCCATGATGATACTAAAAGCAAATAAAATTAATATAATGATCGTCGTGTAACCTTCTACCGTAATGATATTCATTAATCTCTGAACGATCAGTACGATTGACCAGATAAACGATATCACAAAGCTGGCTGCTCCGATCATTAGAATACAACGAATCGGAAAATAGGAAAACCCTAGCAGTGAATCTAAAACTAGTTTGATTTTCTTTGATAAAGTCCATTTTGAAGTTCCGATTTCACGTTTTTTACGTACATAGCCGATTTTGCTGGTAGGAAATCCACACCACAGCACTTGTGCCATCAGTGAGGTGTTTTTTTCATTCATTTGAATCAAGGTATCAATGACTTGACGATCGATCATAAACGAGTCAAATCCACCTTTTGGCATATTGGATAAAGCAAATTTACGCATCAGATAAGCATAAAGATTGGAAAAGAATTTTTGTCCCTCTGATTCTTCCCGTCCTTCTCTGACTGCCAGTATAACCGAATTTCCTTTTTCATACTCTTTAAGCATATCCAAAATCATTTCACTAGGTTCTTGTAAATCTGCCGCTTTTCGGACCGCTAAATCACCGGTACATACATTCAATCCTGCTAACAAAGCAGAATGTTCACCAAAATTACGAGAGAGTTTATAGATTTTGATATGTTCATCGATACTGGAAAGATTATTCATTACTTCAAACGAACGGTCTTTAGAACCGTCGTCCACCATTACAATTTCATAATGATAACGATGCTGAAGTGGATCCAGCACCTTTTCTTTTAGATCCGCATAAAGCGGCAAAAGATTATCTTCATTATAATAAACCGGTACAATTATTGATATTTTTTTCATATTTATCACCAGTTATCAATCATATCATTTAATCCGAATTATTTAAAGGGTAAACTTGTAGAAATCCCTCATAAATGCTATTATTTAACCATTGGAGGAAGTTATGGAAAATCGTTTAGAGAAAAAACACTACTATTTTTTAATCTGTATATTTTTGTTTTACGGTCTTTGGGCAATGATTCAGCCTGTGAATGCCGGACCGGATGAAAGTATGCGTTATTCAATATGTCAATATATATTAAATCATGGATCGCTTCCGCATGGAGCAGATCCGGAAATCATGAATTGGACATGGGGACAATCCTATGCATTCACCCCCATTTTAGCGTATATGCTGTGTGCAATTCCAATGAAGATCGTTTCTTTATTCACTTCTAACGCACATTATCTTTGGCTGGGTGCCAGAATGATGAATGTTGTTTTAGCGGTTGGAACCATTTATCTGACAATAAAAATCGGACGAATCCTTTTTAAAGAGGAGCGATGGCAATGGCTGTTTATCATATTTGTCGGCTGTCTGCCGCAGTTTGCCTTTATCTTTACCTATGTTAATAATGACGGCTTGGCTTTATTTAGCTGTGCATTCATCGTTTATGCCTGGTTAAGCGGATTCAAAGATCAATGGTCCTATCGAAGCTGTACCTTGTTAGCGGTCGGTTTGGCTGTCTGTGCGCTTTCCTACTATAATGCTTATGGCTTTATTTTAGTGAGTATCTTCATTTTTATTGGTTCAATGATTCATTTTCATCCAAAGCAATGGTTTAAACCATTGATGATCAAAGGTCTCTATATTTCTACTCTCGCTTTACTTTTAGCGGGGTGGTGGTTTATTCGCAACTATCTTTTATATGACGGAGATTTTATCGGCATGAGCACCAGCAATTATTATGCAGAATTATATGCTGCCGATCAATTTAAGCCCTCTCTCATAGCTTCCCCCAGCAATCTCAACATGTCATTATGGGAAATGCTGATATCAAAGCAATGGCTGCTGATCTTTTTAACTTCATTCATCGCACGTTTTGGCGGTATGATGATTTTCCCGCCATTGTGGTTCTATCCTATTTGGGGAATTGTTATTTGTGTGGGAATGATCGGCTGCTTCTATAAGATCAAAGAGATCTTATTTTCTAAAGAATTTATAAAAAGCTTGTTTAACTGGGGAATGCTTATTGCTTTAATCATTCCGAATTTCTTAAATCTTTATTATTCCTATTTCAATGATTTTCAGCCGCAGGGGCGCTACAGTATGCCGATGATTATTCCGTTAGCTTACTTTATTGTATTGGGAACACAATATTTACTAGAACGTTTCAAATGGAAAAAGCACTATGTTATAATAATGAGTAGTACGTGTATCTTTACACTGATGTACAGTTTATTTTTCATCATCATTCCATATTACTACTAGGGGGAGAAAATAATATGCTAGATTTTAACCGTCCGCCATACGTCGGAAAAGAATTGGATTATATCAAGGAAGCTGTCGATCTGCATAAGATCTGCGGTGACGGAAAATTCACTCAGCTTTGCAGTGAGTGGATGAAAAAGCGTTTTAATATCAATAATGTCTTATTAACCACTTCATGCACACATGCTTTGGAAATGGCTGCTATTCTTTGTAACATTCAGCCAGGAGACGAAGTCATCATGCCTTCATATACGTTTGTTTCGACTGCCGATGCATTTGTATTAAGAGGCGCTAAAATTGTATTTGTGGACATTCGTCCGGATACGATGAATATTGATGAAACAAAAATCGAAGCTGCAATTACCGATAAAACAAAAGCGATTGTGCCTGTTCATTATGCAGGGGTCAGCTGTGAAATGGATGCCATTATGGCGATTGCGAAAAAACATCATCTTTTAGTAGTCGAAGATGCCGCCCAGGGAGTAACTGCTTATTATAAAGGGAAAGCATTAGGAACAATCGGTGATTTTGGCTGCTATAGTTTTCACGAAACGAAAAATTACAGTATGGGCGAAGGCGGAGCTATTCTTTTTAATGACGATCAATACAAAGAAAAAGCTGAAATCAGTCGTGAAAAAGGGACAAACCGTTCGAAATTCTTCCGTGGGCAAGTAGATAAATATACTTGGGTTGACTACGGTTCATCTTATTTGCCAAGCGATTTAAATGCCGCCTACCTTTGGGCGCAGTTAGAAGCCGCTGACACGATCAATAATCATCGTTTAAGCACTTGGCATAAGTACTATGATGGCTTAGCTCTGTTAGCAGAAGCCGGACATATTGAGCTTCCCTATGTTCCTAATGAATGTACACATAATGCCCATATGTTTTATATCAAAACCAAGGACCTTGCACAGCGAAGCGCATTAATCACTCACTTAAAAGAAAAGGGAATCCAAGCCGTATTCCATTATGTGCCATTACATAGTTCTCCGGCAGGGCAGAAATTCGGCTGTTTCCATGGGGCTGATGAATACACTACAAAAGAAAGTGAGCGTCTATTAAGACTACCGCTTTTCTATAATATTACCGATGATGAGATCAGCAGCGTCATCAACGCGATCAAGGAATTCTATCAATAACATGAAAAATATCGTCATCATAGGGGCAAATGATTTTCAGCTGCCCCTAATTTTAGAAGCTAAGAAACAAGGCTACATCACTCACGTCTTTGCGTGGGAATGCGGTGATGTCGGAGAAAAGGAAGCTGATTACTTTTATCCGATCAGTATCGTAGAAATCGATCAGATTTATGAAGTCTGTCTGAAAATAAAACCGGATGCTGTCTGTTCGATTGCTTCCGATCTTGCCGCTGTTACAGTCAATGAACTTTCAAGAAGACTGTCATTGCCTTGCAATGACAAGGAGTGTGTCAAAAACACGACCAATAAATATGCAATGCGTCAAACTTTAAAAAAAGCCGGACTTCCAACCCCTTCTTTTAAAGTCGTTGCAGATAAAGAGGAAACTATCGATTTTCCTTTCCCGGTGATCGTTAAACCAACCGATCGCTCTGGCAGCCGTGGAATATTTAAAGTAGAAAATCCCGATCAACTATCTGAGTGCATCACGCAGGCAATGGACTACAGCTTTGAAAAAAAAGCCATAATTGAAGAATATATTGATGGACCAGAATACAGTGTGGAGGCTTTTGCTTATCAAGGCGAATATCATATTTTAGCCTTCACTAAAAAATACACAACCGGTGCCCCGCACTTCATTGAAACAGCGCATTTACAGCCAAGCGATCTTGATGAAAAAACACAGCAGGTGATCTCTTCAGCGCTAATAGCGGCATTTAGAGCGCTGAACATTCAAAACAGTGCCATTCATGGAGAGTTTCGTTTAACGAATGAAGGAATGCGAATCATTGAAATCGGCGCACGCATGGGCGGTGACTGTATCGGCAGTCACTTGGTACAGATTTCCACCGGTTATAACTTTGTCCGCTATGTGTTGGACATCGCTTTAGGCATTCGACCAAAAATACAGAAAATACAAGAACCTAAAGTTGCATTGATTCATTTTATATTCGGGGATGAAGACATAAAATTACTTGATGATATCAAAAAAACGAATCCGCAATGGATCGAAAAAATATATCTTGATGCTCATCCCAGTTTAAATATTGTTGACAGCGGCAGTCGTCATGGTTACTTTATTTTAAAATGTGATCAAAAAGATCAGTTAAAAGGAATACTTACACATGAAAACAAAACCAAAATTTAAAAACATTATCATATTGCAGCTCGTGATTATCATCTATTCTTTATCCAGCGTCTGTGCCAAATTTGCTTCTAATGAAGCTTTTCTCTCTCCTAAATTCATTTTATTCTATGGAATTGAAATTCTTATTTTAGGTATTTACGCGATTCTTTGGCAGCAGGTCATCAAACATTTTGATCTCTCGATTGCTTACGCCAACCGAGCAACCGGATTGCTTTGGTCAGTGATCTTTGCTTTATTTATTTTTAAGGAAAACATTACAATAATGAATATTGTCGGAATCGGTGTTGCTATTTGCGGCATCATCCTAGTCAATCTTGATGAACATATATCACCTGATACTGATCGTTAGCGTTATTGTCGCTAGTATATCTCAAATTTTCCTTAAAAAAAGCACTTATCATCATCATGATTCATTAATAAAAGAATATTTAAATCCTTATGTCATTTTCGGCTATAGTTTAATGATTATTTCTACAGTCTTAACGATTTTCGCCTTTTCCGGACTTCATTATAAAGAAGGACCGATCATTGAATCTATCGGTTATTTTATTGTCATGATTTTAAGTTATTTCTTTTTAAATGAGAAAATAACAAAGCGGAAGCTATTAGGCAATATCATTATTGTCATGGGGATTATTCTTTTCTACTTATAGAAGACTATCCTCTACAAAAATCCAAGCGTTCCTTGGATTTTTATTATTCAGAATTGAAAATAAATGGTATAATGAAAGTACGGTGGGGATAAAATGAAAATACTAAATACACTTATGAAACAATATTCTAAACTTATCTATTTAATTGCAGTCATTATTGGGGTGATTGCAGCTTCCGGTTTCTTTCTTAATAAGCTGGACTTGGTCAACTGTGAGGCAAAAATGATTGTTGAAAGAATGCTTAAAGATTCAGATTTTAAAAATGCGATCGGTGATGTTAACAATTCGGTTGTAGATATTAATCTTAATCCGCCTGATACATTATGGCGCTATTATCCGTTGTCCTATACTACTTTTAGATACATCGATCAGCATTACGGACGTATCGAAGTATATAAAAATAAAGAGGCAGCAGAATTAAGGATAAAATATTTAGAATCACTTCGTACACACAGTTCAGAAATCTATACAACAGAGTCCTACGGGGACTACGTCGCAAGTGATATTCTCTATAAATATCATTATAATACCGCTCAAATCGGTAATGTTGTGTTGATTACTTCCACAAAAGATACGAATAGTGAGCAATTGAAGATAACGACAAAAGCCTTAAAAAAAGCAATGAAAGGATTGCATTTTACTCAGCAAAACAGGATCAATGCATCAGAGTATGAACAGCTTTTTGCAGCTTTAGATTTAGAAGCAGAGAATTTTATAGTCGATCATGAATCGAAACTCAGAAACGAATATATCACTTTTGTCAATAATGAGTTTACAGTCCTTGAAAATGAGCCGACACAGCGCCACTACAACATGGCAAAAAGCCATGTAGAGAAAATGAATGTTCCTCAATATTTAAACGAATATGAGGAATGGTCAAAGCGCCTAGCTGAAATGGAGCCGCAGGTTCAGGAGTATGAGGTTTATCAAAAACGACTGATTGAAAATCGCTATGGCAGTGGAGTTTATAAAGTTGGAACAGATATTCCGGCTGGAGAATATATCGTTTTCTATAATTTCAACAGCAGTTTTAATGTCAAATCAGGACCGAAGGATTACAGCACAACACTCAATAAAGAGACACTGTATACGAATCGAACACTGGTAATCAGTGTAAAGGAAGGGGAATATATCCATTACACCGGTTCAGATTATTTTTATTCTATAGATGCCAATCCTTCCGTAACGCTAACCACGAATGGGATATTTAAAGTTGGGCTTCATTTTCCTGCTGGAGAGTACCAGATCATTCCTAAAAACAGCAATAACTACTCTAATCAGGTAAATGTTTACAAAGACAGTTATTATCGTGATTCTCCGATTGAAAAACGCTATGGAAGTACATTAAATGATCCTATTACTTTAGAAGAGGGACAATATGTGCAGCTTAAAAACTGTCGATTAAAAAGAATAGATGAATAAAAAAGCCAAGCCTCAAAGCTTGGTTTTATTCTTTAAAATGTACAATTTCATCAATGCCCTTGCGCATTGGCTGCTCCGGTGCAATATCTGCGTACCCGACGCCAATCACGGCAACTACTTCTTCATTATCCGGTATCGCAAAGAATGTGCGGATAGCTTCATGATCGTAGATTCCCATAATCAATGTTCCTAAACCAAGATCATAAGCTTTTAAACACAGATTTTCAACTTGCAGACCATTGTCAAAATACTGAAACCCATCTTTTAGATGTGTTGTATAGCTGCCATCACGTTCAAAACCGCTGCGGTTTTTCACAACTGTAGAAACAATGATGACAGGTGCATCTTTAACATTCTTTTGATTAAACTCAGCCAAACAAGGTAGAAATGCTTTTTTAGTTTCCGGACGATCCACAACATAATAGCGAGACACCTGAGAATTTTTCCAAGATGGTGCATCACTTGCCGCCTTAATTAAGGCTTTGATTATCTCACGATCCACCGGCTTATCTAAATAACGGCGAATACTTCTTCTGTTTTCAATACATTCAGATAGTTCCATGTTACTCCTCCTCTTCATCAAATAACTGTCTGATCCGTTCCTGATTTTCCATAACTAACTGATACCCTGCTTCATAATTTTTATTTAACTGCTCGATATCCTTTTCCATGGAATCCAGTTCATAGCTGGGGCGCAATACAACAGCACTCCCCTCTGCTTCTAGTTTATCACAAAAAGCAACTGTATCGTTATATAAAAGATGACGATTCAATAAAATTGTTTCCAACTTAGGATAGATATGCCGAATTGCCTTAGCTGCCATTTTTGTTGATTTATTTAATTCCTTGCGATATTCTTTCGTTCGCGTAAGCAGAATCAGATGTTTTCTATTGCCATCCTTGATAGCCTTTTTTATAGGAATAGGGTCACTTAATCCACCATCATAATATTTATTCTTGCCTATTTTTATAGCCGGAAATACAAAAGGAATTGCGCAGGTAGCCTGAAGCATTACATTTGTCTTATCCGTCATTTTCCCATCTAAATACTCACACTTTCCTGATTCTACATTCGTTACCCCTACTCTTATCTGACAAGGATTTTCCATAAAGGTTTTATAGTCAAAGGGAATCAAGGTATTAGGAATCTGATTATAAATAAAATCAATCCCAAACAGCGAGTGTTCTTTCAAATAATGACGTTTCCCCATATAGCGCTTGTCATGACGAAACTGACGAACCACTTCCAAATTTCTTTTCTTTTGTTTTGATACATAGGAGAACCCGTTGCAAATCCCAGCTGAAACCCCGATGACATAATCAAACTCCAATCCTAAATCTAATAAAGCATCCATGGCTCCGGCAGAAAAGATCGGACGAAAAGTTCCTCCTTCTAAAACTAAACTCGGCATAATAAAGCTCCTTTCTAATAAAAAAACTCAACCAAAGTTGAGTCTATTATTTCTCCATTAGATATTTTGAAACAGATTCAAGAGATGCTTTAAACTCTTCATCAGAAGAATTTTCAAAAACAATAAGCTCTCCATTACAATTTGGATCCGGGAATAAATTAGGAATTGAGAAATCACGTCCTGCAATATATTCATCCCAATGCGCCAATTTCCAAGTATCACGATCAGAATTACGGTCGATCATACGCTGACGACATGTTTCAACATCTGTGTGTACCCAAATAATAGATAATTTGGCACCCTTTTTCGCTAACTTTTCCATCATCTGATCCATCCATTTTTGATCACGAATTTCACGAGTGAACGGTGCATTGATTAATACTGTCTCAGCATAATCCAATGCTTCTAAAGCTAAATCCACAATAACTTCGTATTCAGGATTACGAATCCATTCTTCAAAGAATTCTGAACTGCGGTTTTCTTCTTCATGTGCTACTCTAAACACCTGATGAGAAAGTGGAATCAATGTATCTTTATCTAAATACACAATATTCTTTAATGCTTTAGATAACTGTTTAGATACAAATGTTTTTCCGCTTGCTGGTGGAGAAGTTACTAAAATCAATTTTTTCATAAAAACCTCCGTTTATAATTACGTTAAATCTTATTTTTTGTCTACACAACATCTTACACCACTAAAATTGTTGTGTCAATAATTATCTCTTTTTATAAGATAAGATAAAATCAATCAAATATTTCACGTATCTATTATAGACTATTTTTCAACAGAATTCTATAATTTTCAATTTATTAAAATGCATTCAATTATTCCCATTTTATCAATAAAAATGTTTTTATATTAATACAAAATAATTCGACAATTCTCTTGACACTTTTCGTTATAATCTGTATAATTTTTAAAACATTAATCAAAGAAAAAGGAGATAAAAACATGGCATTTTTTTACAGTGAACCTTCACACACTTTTAACGAGTATTTATTAGTTCCTGGTTATTCATCAGCTGAGTGTCAGACAAAGAATGTGTCTTTAAGAACACCGCTAGTGAAATATAAAAAGGGAGAAGAACCAGCAATTACAATGAATATTCCTCTTGTATCCGCAATCATGCAGTCTGTATCGAACGATACAATGGCAGTTGCTTTAGCAAGAGAAGGTGGTGTTTCATTTATCTATGGTTCTCAAACGATTGAAAATGAAGCCGCAATGGTAAAACGCGTAAAAGATTACAAAGCAGGTTTTGTTAAAAGTGATTCTAACATTTCACCTGAAGCAACTTTACAAGACGTGATTAAATTAAAAGAAAAAACAGGTCACTCTACTATGGCAGTTACCGATAACGGAACTGCAGATGGTAAATTATTGGGGATTGTTACAGGGAGAGATTATCGTGTAACAAGAATGGAACCATCTACAAAAGTAAAAGAATTCATGACACCATTTAATAAATTAGTTTACGCTAAAGAAGGTGTTACCTTAAAAGAAGCAAATGACATGATTTGGGATAACAAATTAAATGCATTGCCAATCATTAATGAAAATCAGCAGCTACTGTATTTTGTATTCAGAAAAGATTATGAATCAGCTAAAGATAATCCAAATGAATTACTTGATGAATCTAAGCGCTATGTCGTAGGTGCCGGAATCAACACAAGAGATTACGCTGAACGTGTTCCTGCTTTAATCGAAGCCGGTGCTGACGTTTTATGTATCGATTCATCAGAAGGATTTACAGAATGGCAGAAAATTACAATTGAATGGATCAGAGAACATTATGGTGAAAACGTAAAAGTGGGTGCCGGAAATGTTGTAGATCGTGATGGATTCCGTTTCTTAGCGGAGGCCGGAGCCGACTTTATTAAAGTAGGAATCGGCGGCGGTTCAATCTGTATCACTCGTGAACAAAAAGGAATCGGTCGCGGACAGGCAACTGCTACGATCGAAGTTGCACAGGCAAGAGATGAATATTATGAAGAAACAGGTATTTATATCCCAATATGCAGTGATGGTGGTATCGTTCATGATTACCATATGACTTTGGCTTTAGCCATGGGAGCTGACTTTATCATGTTAGGTCGTTATTTCTCAAGATTTGATGAATCACCAACAAATAAAGTAGTCATCAATGGACAATACATGAAAGAATACTGGGGAGAAGGAAGTGCTCGTGCCCGTAACTGGCAGCGTTATGACATGGGAGGAGATTCTAAGCTTTCATTTGAAGAAGGTGTTGATTCTTATGTTCCTTATGCAGGAAGCTTAAAAGACAATGTAGCTTTATCATTGAATAAGATTAAATCTACAATGTGCAACTGTGGAGCTCTTTCTATTCTTGACTTACAGCAGAATGCAAAGATAACTTTAGTCTCTTCAACAAGTATCGTTGAAGGTGGTGCACACGATGTTGTCTTAAAAGATTCAGTACCAAACCAAAATAAATAATCAAGAGCCAATCGGCTCTTTTTTAATTTATATTAGACAAAAAAGGACAATTTATGATAAGATAATAAAGGTGAATTTTTTGGAGGTATCTATGAAAAAACGTAATTGTTTAGTCGGGCAGTCCGGAGGCCCTACGGCAGCGATCAATGCTTCTTTGGCAGGGGTAATCGCTCAATGTCTGGAATCAGAACAATTTGATAATATATATGGTGCAGTAAATGGCATCAAGGGACTATTGGCACTTCAATATTTAGACCTAAAAAAAGAGTTTGAGACAGCAGAAAAACTTGAACAGCTGCGTCATACCCCGGCAATGTTTTTAGGAAGCTGCCGCTATAAGCTGCCTAATTATGATGAAGATCCAAATGTCTATAAAGAAGTATTCGATATTTTTGAACGTTTAGAAATCACAGATTTCTTTTATATCGGTGGAAATGACTCTATGGATACCGTATTAAAGTTATCGGGTTATGCAAATATGATGAAAAAAGATATAAAGATCATCGGGATCCCTAAAACCATCGATAATGATTTAATGGGAACTGACCATACACCTGGATTCGGTTCAGCAGCTAAATATGTAGCAACTTCGATGTTGGAAATTGCTCATGACAGTATGATCTATCAATTAGAATCGATCACGATCGTCGAAATCATGGGACGTAATGCCGGTTGGCTGACTGCCGCTGCGGCTTTGGCAAGAAACGATTATAACACTGCTCCGGACCTGATCTACTTACCGGAAGTAACTTTCGATAAAGAAAAATTTATTGAAGCTATTGCTGAAGTATTTAAACATAAGCGTGGGGTTGTTATTGCTGTTTCTGAAGGAATTCGTGACAAAGACGGTAATTATCTGGATCAGGATTCACGCTATACGAAAAAGGATGCGTTTGGACATATTATCCATTCCGGTACGGCAAAAGTACTGGAAACAATCGCTTTCCAAGCTTTCCACTGCAAGGTAAGAAGTATCGAATTAAATGTTTTGCAGCGCTGTGCCATGCATATTGCCAGCAAATGCGACAATGACGAATCTTTCTTGATCGGAAAAGAAGCTGTTCTTCATGCACTGCGCGGAGAAACCGGAAAAATGATGATCTTTAACCGTAAAAATCAAAAGGATTATGAAATTGAAATCGGGGCCATTGATGTCTTAACTGCTGCAAACTATGAAAAGAAAGTCCCGGTAGAGTGGATCAATGAAGCCGGAAATGATATTACCGATAAACTTTATCAGTATTTATATCCGCTTATTCTCGGAGAAGTCTATCTTTCTTATCAAGATGGAATCCCTCAATATTTAAGCACTGCTCATTTAGAAAAATAAAAATATTAAAAAATGGAGACTCACAGTTTATTAAAGCGCGATCTCCGTTTTTTTCATTTTTACAGACAAATAACAATTAGAATACCTTAGATAATCGTCTGATCCCCTCTTCTATCTTGTCTAAGGATATGCTGGAAAAGGATAAAAGACACTGTTGCTGCTGAAATTGCATGTCAATTCCTTTCTCATGTGCTTTCTTCAAAATAAGTTCTGTATCTATCGGCTGACAAAAAGTAATGCGTACACGTAAAGCGGTCTCTTCGAGCTGCAGCTGAGGATGGTTAAAATAAAGATTCAGACTATCGATTAATATACGGCTTTTTTTACTGTATAAGCGGCGAAGTCTTTTTAACTGGCGGATCAGCTGTCCTTCTTCAATAAAATAAGCTAAGGCAATCTGCTCGAGCTTAGATACATTCTGATGATAAAAATCTCTTTTTATATTATATTTATCTAATAAAGAAAGGGGTAAGACCATATAGGCAATACGCAAAGAAGGAACCATCAGCTTAGAGAATGATCCAATATAGATAATATGTTCCGGATCTTGTTCCTGCATGGCGGGAACAGGCTTTGCACTGTAACGCAGCTCCCCGTTATGATCATCTTCTATAATAAAAATAGAATGATTTTTGGCATATTCAATAATCTGCAGACGACGTGAGATGGGCAATGCGCCTGCCTTTTGTCCGGCAGAAGAGGTGTTTAAGTAAAGAAAGTCAATATCAACATGATGCAAAGATTCCATCACAATACCGTCTTCATCTTCTTCTAGCATAATAGTCTCAATATTAAAATCACTGAAAATCATTTGTGCATGCAAAAAGCCGCTTCTTGGCATTCCTACTCGTTTCACATTCTTTAACAGACCGCAAAGAATCGTCAGCAAGGACTGAAAACCAGAGCCGATGATCATCTGCTCCTCCCCTGCATGAACACCGCGATACATCGATGTATAGCGGCATAATGCCTGTCTTAATACCAGTTCCCCCTGCTGCTGTCCGTATTCATACAAACTTTCCTGCTCTTGTAAAGCTTGACGGATGTATTTCTTCCATAATTCCATATTGAAAGACGAGGGATCCACCGCCCCACCACTGAAGTCATACTCATAATGTACTCTTAAACTAGGTATATGAGGCTGTTTCAAGATGTTCATCTCCTGTTTTTGTTTGAGATCTACATCTACAAAATAGCCGCTTTTATGACGTGAAAGGATATATCCCTCCACTAACAGCTGTCCATAAGCTGCCTCGATGGTCGTTCGTGACAAGCCGGTATTCTTTTCCAGCTCTCTAATAGATGGCAGCTTTTCTTGATAGTGATACTTTCCATCTAAGATATCCTGTCGCAAACGTTTATATAAAGATTCATATTTGCTCATATCTGTCCCCTTTAATTTTATTATTTTTGTGTATTTTAATATACACAATTTAGTGCTTTAATTATAGCATACATTCATTAAGGGGGAAATAGTATGAAATCAAATTCAGTACTTCGATTATCGTTAACAGCATTAATGGCTGCACTTTGCTATATTGGCTTTCAATATCTAAAGATTGATATTCCACTGCCAACCGGAGCTGTGGCGATTCATTTCGGCAATGCATTCTGCGTTCTGGGAGCTTTATTGCTAGGGGGATTTTATGGCGGATTAGCCGGAGCTGTCGGCATGACATTAGGAGACTTGTTTAATCCACTCTATATCATGTCCGCACCAAAAACATTTATTTTAAAGCTTTGTATCGGTTTAATTACCGGTTTGGTTGCTCATAAGATTGCCAAGCTTTCTAAAAGCAGCGACAAATCTTATACTTTAAAATGGACAATCATTGCCGCCTCTGCCGGAATGGGATTTAATGTGATCTTTGAACCGATTGTTTCATTTTTATATAATCGTTTCTTATTAGGAGCTGATGCCAGTGCGGCTAAGATTCTAGCCACATGGATGGGCGGTGTTACACTATTTAATGCAGTAACTTCTGTCATTATTGCGACAGTGCTTTATTTAGCTTTGTCTAAAAATTCTAAAATAAAATCATTGATTCAATAAACAATCAACCTAAAAAGGAGTCTTCTTTTTATAATGAATCTCTAAAGCTATCTTTAGCCGAGGTTCACTTCAAAATGACTCCTTTTTTGTATCCCCTATTCATTTTTCAATTCATTATAAAGGAATTTAACGAGCATTAAACAATAGGATATGACTTTGAATTATATTTGAATCTAACAATAACAACAATAAGAAT
The DNA here is from genome assembly GCF_047239305.1 of Beduini sp. Taxonomy (NCBI): domain Bacteria; kingdom Bacillati; phylum Bacillota; class Erysipelotrichia; order Erysipelotrichales; family Erysipelotrichaceae; genus Beduini; species Beduini sp. The sequence continues at coordinate 296,294 of NZ_JBKTEM010000001.1, read as the reverse complement.
ACAGATTGGAATCCAAATCATTGGCAATAGCTGATACAAATAATATGGCTTTCCTAAAAACATCGTCGTAAAATTTCTTACCGAGACATTGCTGATGCTCATAAAATTGACAGGTATCAGATTCTTAATATTCCCAAAAATATTGAATAAAGTAGGTACAATATACATGACAATCACTGTCAGTGCCAAAGAGCGATAGGTGGATTTAATAAAAGTCGATATAAGACAGCCAATCATCGCTGTTGCTAAAGCACCAAGTAGGATGCACATCACCCCAATAATATAAGCCTGACCAAAATTAAAGATAGAGACCATAAAGATATCCTCGATAACACTGACGGAGGCATCACCGATTCCCCCTGTCAATAAAGCATAGAGAGAAACCCCGCCAATCATCACTATAAATCCAATGATACAGCTGACAAGAACGGCTCCCATTTTAGAAATAATCAGGCGTGATTTGCCGTTTACACAGGTGCGCTGTATTTCCAGCATTTGATTTTTTCTTTCTTTATTCACTACATCTGTTGAGATCAGTAAAACCCAAATCATTAGTAAAATCCCCGAAACCCCTAAAGTGCTAAGCAAACTTCCCCAGCTTTTTGTATCCCCATAATAGAAGGTATCAATCGAATTCATCTTTTCTTTCAGCATTAAAATTTCCGCTTTGCTAAGTTTTGTAGAAGAATAAACCGGTGCTGGTGTCTCTTCGCCGCTTAATCCACTGTACATCACTCCATATGTCCCATCTTCGCTGTTCCATGGTTTATTTTTTAAAACGATTTCCGCATAGTTCATATAAATATCCCATGCAACATCTTTCGCAATGTCTTCTTTTGTTGATGGGAGAGATGTTTCTCTTAAGATCAGCTGTTTTTTCCCTTCTTTTGCTTCACTCTCTGTCGCCATTGTATAATCTTGGCGATGTAATGCATAGTCTAAATTCCAGTCCGGACCATAAAGCTGATTCATTTTTTCTACATCAAACAGCTTTTCATTGCTGCGCATTTCGCTTTCAATAAAGGCTTGCTGCAGTCTTTCCCACCAAGATTCATCCATTGCTCCTGTCCATTGCTGTTTAGCTAAAGCAATTTCTTTTAACACTTCTTTTTTGCTCATTAACTCCCCTTGATCATAATAATCCAACTGGATAATCGAAGGAGCATCATTTTTAACGTTGACATTGAATGTCCAAACAGAAATCAAACAAAAAATAATCAATACCAGAAAATTAATTTTAGAACATATTATCTTCTTACATTCATATAGAAAGAGTCTCATTCGTTTTCCTCCTCAAAAAAATATAAATATAAATCATTTAGTGTTGCTTCAACAATGTTTCCTGCTCCTTTGTTTTCTTTATCAATATAACGAACCATAATGCCGTCTGCTCTTGTTTTTTGTGAACAGATTACATACTGAGACTGCCATTGTTTTAACTGTTCAGCTGTGACAAGGCATTCCTTGACCATGCCTTCAATAGTATTCAGTAAGATCTGCGGAGTATCATAAGCTAAGACACTGCCTTTTTTCATGATCATAATTTTATCTGCAATAGCTTCGACATCACTGACGATATGTGTAGAAAGCAAAATAATTTTTTCTCTTGATAACTCAGATAATAATCTCGAAAACTGATTTCTTTCTTTTGGATCTAACCCTGCTGTCGGCTCATCTAAGATTAAAAATGCCGGATCATTTAATAAAGCCTGAGCAATGCCTAAACGCTGACGCATTCCTCCAGACAATGCCTTTACTTTCTTCTTTCTTTCATTTTCTAAATGCAGCTTTGGTAAAAGTTCATTAATTCTTTTTTCTGTATAAGCTTTGGTTAATCCTTTGATTGCTCCCATATAATGCAGAAATTCATCTACTCTAAACGTTGGATACATACCTAAATGCTGTGGCATATAGCCTATTTGTGAAAGATATTCCTCTTTTTTATTTTCAATGTTAATATCGCCAAAATAGACATTGCCCTCATCCTGCATCAAGACTCCGACAATAATTCGCAGCAACGTAGTTTTACCACTTCCATTTGCTCCCAGCAATCCAATAATTCCGGGAGATAACGTCGCATTTAAATGATCAACAGCGAGTGTACGTCCATATTGTTTGGTTATATTTTCTAATTTAAGTTTCATTGATTATCTCCATCCTTTTATAATATAGTTCTTTTTATTTCTACAATGAATATAGAAAGTCCCGGCAATAAGTAAAAGAAGCATCACTCCCCAAATCAGTGCAATCGCACTTGTACGGTGATAGAACTGGGTATTTATCTGCACCCATGAAAAACGCATCAGCTGATTTAACGATTGAAAATTTAAAAAGCTTGATGGAAACAAAACATTCCATGTTGTGTTAAAAAAGTGAATTGTGATTAAGCTGGGACCGACATAAAAGAGAATGCTTCCCGCTAAACTGGCAAATGGTTTTTTCATAACCGTTGATAAAAAGCTTGCGATGATTGTACAGATTAACCCACCGTACATCATCAATAAGAAAGCCTGTTGATTAATTTTAGTGAAATTGTAGATTTGAAATGCCCCTTCAAACATCATGACGGTTGTATCACTTCCCTGTAAATTAAGCATAAAGGCGCTGCTCACTGCCAATACGCCATACATCAGTCCCCCGACTGCCAGTCCCATCATCACCGCAACAGTAATTTTAGCCAAGGCTAATGGTCTTCTGCCCATCCGTGAACTTTTCAGCATATCCATGATTCCGACAGCATCTTCTTGATTAAATAAATCACTAAACAAATATAAACAGCTGATGATATATATCATCGCACAATATTTAAAAGCTTCCATGCGCATGAGCCAGCCTTCATAGGGTCCATAGATCGGTAAATTTCTTTCTAAATCAGCTTTTATAATATCCGGAGTTGTAATGTTGTGTTTATTTGCTTCAAAATTATTATAGGTATATTCTCCCAGCCAGTACGCATTAGATATAGTTTGATATTTCATATCCGTTTGCGTTAAATCGCTTTCTGCGGCATCATTAAGCATTGTTTCTGCCTTTGATAGCCAGCCTTCATCGATTGTTCCGACTAAATCCTTTCGGATTTCATCAGCAAATTGCTTTCCTTCAGCTAAAGACACCCATTTTCCATCAAAAAGCACTTTACTATGCTGATCACTATACTGAAATACCAAAAGCAGAAAGATCGGCAGGATCAGTAAAAATACAATAATAATACGATGAGGCAATGGGTGTAAAAACTTTTTCAGTTCTCTCCTTATTAGATTTTTCATTTTCCATACCTCCATTTATTTGCATTTAGAGAACTCATAAAACAATAAATAAAAGAAATCACTAACAGGATGATGCCAAAAGTATCTAAAAAATGCAGAATCTGATTTGAATAATTTATTTCAACTGCTATCAGCACACCAATCGTAGAGATATAAAGCAATACAAAATTAGCTAATAGATTTTCATGATAACGTAGCTGCAGTATTAAACCGGTTAATACAAAAAAAGGAATGCACCCGCCGCAAAGCAAGGTATAAAAGTTTATGTTCGTTTTACTTGCCATCATCCAAGCTACTAAAATCAGTCCGACAAGAGAAATAAAACTTAATAATCCCATCTTCCAGATCAGTAAGCGCTGAGGGGAATATTCGCATGTTCTTTCCAATTCTGACATTTGGTAAATATCAGAACGAATCAGTTCTGCTGATACCGCAATCGACATCATGATCCCCCCCATCCATAACAATGCCATTGAAAACATTCTGGCAGCACTCGGCATCATAATCCAGCCTAATATAAGAATCATGAGAGATAAAAACCCTTGTAAACAGATACTTTTCCAACCATATAAAAAGATTACGCGTTTGATAACCTCTCTTATATTTCTTTCCTTTTTTACTACTTGAATGTTGTTTAAAATTTGTTTGGAATGCTCAATAGTCTCTATTAAATCTTTCTCTGAGATTGGGGGAATTTCAATTTTTTCTAACATTATCTTTGTTTTTTTCATTTCCAGCCCTCCTTTTTAGCCATTTTTTCTAACAATTCTACAGCCAATTTTGCTTGTGACTTCAGTGTCGAGATATGAATCCCGGTAATTTTTGAAATATCTTTAAATTTCATTTTCTCATAATAACGCAGATAGACGATATCTTGCAGATGAAAAGGCAGCTGCTCAATCCATTTTCTTAAAATAATGCCTTCTTCCTGACGTTTTAGAATAGCTTGCGTGTCATAAGCAGGATCACTGATTAATGACTCATCTAATTCACTTAGCACTACTTTTTTTGATTTGAAATAATCATAGAGAAGATGCTGAGCAATTCTATATAAATAATTCAATAGCTTTCCTTGATCCTGATATTGATAAAAATGTTCAAAAAAATGATAGAAAGTTTCCTGAGTCAAATCTTTAGCTAAAGCTTCATCCATTACACGACGATACACATATCCATATATTTTAGGATAACAGTCACGAATCATTGAATCTAATGTATGGTCCTCTTTTTGAATAAGTCGTTTTATTATTTTAGAACTCATTGATAACCTCCTTCACTCTATATAACGATACAATGTTAAAAAAGACGAAAAAAAATGAAAACAAACAAAAAAAGATGTAAGATTTCTCTTACACCCTTCTTTTCGTTAATTATAATTTAACTACGTTGCGAGCTTGTAATCCCTTATCTCCCTCAACAAGTTCGAATTCAACTTCTTGACCTTCGTCTACAGTTTTAAACCCATCTTGTACGATTTGAGAATAATGGAAAAATACATCTTTGTCTCCACCATCCATGATAATGAATCCAAATCCCTTTTCTTTGTTAAACATTTTAACTTTTCCTGTTGCCATTTTCAATAATACCTTAAACCTTTCAATAATCTAATGTCTTCCGACAATTAAACTATACTACACCTATTCATAAAATGCAAATCCTTTTTGTAGGATATCCCTATTATTCCTTGCTCTTCTGCAACTTATATTCGATTTTATTCATTATTCTTTCAGGAATGATTCTCCCTAAATAATATGCCCCTTTATTTTTTGTTCCGGGAACAATTATTTTTTTATTCTTAAAGACATCCCGCATGATTTTTCCAGCAATATCATCGCTTCCCTCTTTAGCTAAAGAATGCATAATATTAGCCCGTTTATCAAAATCAGAGATGAAAGATCCCGGCAGACAGGTTTGGATCAAGATATCCTTAGAAGAATAAGCCAATTCTACATTTATGCTTTTAGACAGCATCAATAAAAATGCTTTAGAAGCCCCATATCCTGCCATCAGGGGGTCTGTCTGCTTGGCGGCAATAGATGCCACATTCAAAATTCGTCCTGTTTTTTGATACGCAATATAGCTTTTCATTAAAAGTGCAGGTGCCAGCATATTTAATTCCATCATTGTCTTTTCCTGATCGACCGGTATTTTCCAAAATTCTCCATAGCATCCTATCCCTGCATTATTAATGAGCAGATCCACTTTCTCCACTTGCAAATAAGCACAGACTTTAGAAATATCTGTCTTGTCCGTAAGATCGGCAACGATAATTTCACTTTTGTTAGGTAATTTTGCCTGTAAACGCAGTAAATCTTCTTCATGACGTGCGATTAAAACAACCGTATACTGCCGCAGCGACAGCCATCTGGCAAAAGCAGCACCTAAGCCACTGCTCGCTCCGGTAATAACTGCTTTCATTATTTTTTTCGATCCTTCTGACTTTTTACTTGTTTCCAATATTGAGCGATCTGCTGTTCATGCTTATTGCTTGACGGCTGATAATAAACGTGTCCTACTAAATCTTCCGGCATATAAACTTGATGAACATAATCGTTTACATAATCATGAGGATAAATATAATTCTGTCCCTTTTGTTCTCCTAATCCATCATAGTGCACATTTTGTATACATCGTGGCAGACGACTTCCTTTTCCACTGCTTACATCCTGCATCGCCATCGCAATAGCACTGTAAGCAGAATTTGATTTTGGAGCAGTTGCCAAAACAACGACCGCCTGTGCTAAAGGTATCTGTGCTTCCGGCAGTCCTAATTGAACAGCACTATCGACACACGCCTTCACTATCGTAATCGCCTGCGGATAGGCCATTCCGATATCCTCCGTTGCAATAACCAGCAAACGGCGGCAAGGAGAAAGCAAATCCCCGCCATTTAGCAGCTTCGCTAAATAAAACAATGCGGCATTTTCATCACTTCCGCGAATCGACTTTTGCAGTCCCGACAATAAATCATAATGCTGATCCCCGTCTTTATCAAAGTTCATACCGGTATGCTGAACAAGCTGTGCCACTACTTCCTTAGTAATAAGGATTTCCCGATCTTCACCTCGACAGGCAAAATAAGACAACTCAACTGAGTTTAAAGCTTTTCTTACATCACCCCCGCTTGTTTTCGCAATATATAATTTTACATCCTCTTCTATATTAAAACGAACATCATTTTCCTGTTCTAAATGATGATAGGCACGATCAATTGCCGGCAATAGTTCATCTGCGCTGACAGATTTAAATTCAAAAACAGCACTACGGCTAAGCAGCGCATTGTACACATAAAAATAAGGATTTTCGGTCGTCGAAGCAATCAGCGTGATTTTTCCAACTTCGATATACTCTAATAAAGACTGCTGCTGTTTTTTATTCAAATACTGTATCTCATCCAAATAGAGAATAATGCCCTGAGTAGCATAAACACTCTCTGATTCCGCCATAATGGCTTTGATATCTGCCAAAGATGCAGTTGTCCCATTCAATTTATAATACTGCTTATCACTGTATTTTGCGATCATCTTTGCTACTGTTGTCTTACCTACTCCCGGTGGACCAAAAAAAATCAGATTAGGAATCTGCCTTGATTCAATGATCTTTCTTAGGGGTCTTCCTTCTCCTAAAAGATGGCTTTGTCCCACAATGTCATCTATCGTTTCCGGTCTCAATTTATCTGCTAATGGCATTTATCATCACCTCTTTGGATATTATATATTATTTTCAGAGATTTGGGTATGTTTATTATTGGATTATAATCAAACTACTCATCCCCTACTTCTATCTTAATTTAGCTTTTATGTCAAATAAACAAATTCACATCCCATATTTAATACTTATAAAAATATCTTAACAACGTTTTCTTTTTTTGACTGCTCCCACGCTTTGAAGAAGTTATTCTTAGATGAAAACTGAATCCAATTATACAGATAACATAATTCCATCTTTGCCCACATGTGTATCTACAATCGGTTAATAATCTCCCTAATTAAGATGAACTGATTGCTTATCAGAGTTTTTCCTATATAATATTAACTAAAGGAGTGATAGAATGAAACGATGTGGATGGGCAAAAACACCTGAAGAAATAAAATACCACGATCACCATTGGTGTCGATTGCATCACGATGACCATACTTTATTTGAAATGCTGATTTTAGAGGGACTGCAAGCCGGCTTAAGCTGGCGGTTAATATTAGAACGATGGGACGGACTTCAAGAGGCATTGGATCATTTTGACTATAAATTAATTGCTGAATATGACGATTCTAAAAAAGCAGAGCTTTTAGTACACCCGGCAATGATTAAAAATCGACGAAAAATTGATGCCCTTATAACAAATGCCAAAGCTTTTATAGAAGTTCAAAAAGAATTCGGCAGTTTTGATACATATATCTGGCAGTTCTGCAATCATCAACCTATTATTAACCATTGGACAACTTTAGAGGAAGTCCCCGCTTTTACCCCTTTATCAAAGGAAATAAGCAAAGATCTTAAAAAACGCGGATTTAAATTTGTGGGAGAAACGATTATTTATTCTTATATGCAGTCTATCGGCATGGTAAATGATCACTTGGTTGATTGCCCTTGTTTTAAAGAGTGTCAGCAATAAATCTTAAGAGAATCTTTAATAATTACTACAAAGAATATTAATAAAACTGACCTATACTATAGGTGTCAGGAAAAAATAAGTGAGGGAAAAAAATGAATAACCAAACGATTCTCGTTGTTGAAGACGAGCAGGAAATTGCGAATGCCATCGCAATCTATTTAAAAAACCAAGGATATCATGTTCTAATTGCCGGAAACGGTCAGGAAGGACTAGATGTTTTAGAACAAAATGTCGTACACTTAGCCATCATTGATATTATGATGCCCGTTATGGATGGAATTTCAATGGTGTTAAAACTAAGAGAAACTCATGATCTGCCTGTCATCATGTTGTCCGCTAAATCGGAGGACATTGATAAAATTACAGGTCTGAACATGGGAGCTGATGATTACATGACAAAACCTTTTGTTCCTATGGAATTACTGGCACGTGTAAATTCTCATTTACGACGTTATCAGCGCTATATGAAAAGTCAAAATGTAGTCAGTGAAAACGTTAAAATCATTGGCGGCTTAGAATTAAATGAAGACACAAAGGAAGTTTTCGTAGACGGACAGCTTACTAAATTGACACCTATCGAGTTTAAAATCTTAGATTTATTTATGTCCAACCCGGGTATCGTTTTTGATACAGACACCATTTATGAAAAAGTTTGGAATGATATTGCAATCAATAGTGATACCGTAATGGTTCACATCCGTAATTTAAGAGAAAAGATTGAAATCGATCCTAAGAATCCACGATATATTAAAGTGGTATGGGGAATTGGCTATAAAATTGAAAAACAATAAGGAGACGATACTATGAAGAAAAAATCGATCATTGTTTTCCTTCTCCCCTTCATCCTGATCATCGCAAGCTGTATTGGTATTATGCAATATGACAACCTGAACAGTGTGCAAAGCTACAGCTATACACAGCAGGACAATAACATTCAAGTTCGTAAGGATTATTTACAGAGTTATACGTTTGAATTGGATTTACTTCGTTTCTGTTATGCGATTGATTATAATAACCGTTATGATCTTAATGCTCCAAGCGAACATAATTTACGTCAATTATACGGGCAGAATTTAAGTACTTATCTGCTTAATCAGATGGATAATTTTATTATCTCAGCAAATGATAATCTTCAATATGACTATTCATTTTTAAAATATCATATGCTGGATCTTACAGACAATTCTACGTATTCTAATTCTGGTGATCTTTCAATGAATGCCAGCGGTGATGTATACAGAATTACATTTAATGAGGAAGGTGAAATTTCAATCGAAACTTCTTCATCTTTAAATGTTCCAATCAAAAGTGCCTATACAAATCTGATACGCAATAATTTCCAATCCAATTATACCGGTACTCAGGAAACGATTGAACTTTTAAAGAATCGTGTATTTACATTCGTGGTAGAGAAATCAGCCGATCTTTCATCGCTTGTTGCTTACAATAGTAATGTATATCTCTATAAAGATTATTCTTATCACATGAATGCCGTATTATTTAGTTTTGTTGTTTTAGCTGTTTTAGGATTATGTTTACCGTTAAAGAAATTAAGACAGTTTTCTTTCTATCAGAATATCATTGATATTCCATTAGAAATATTGGTCATTGTCTCATTAGGCTTTCTGACCTTCTCATCGCGTTATATTGCAAGCAACTTTTTCTACAACAATCCATTGAGTGTCATGCTTTATGCCATTCTAGCGTTTATCTTCCTCATGGATGTCTTAGTCTTTAAATATTTCTTGCAGTATCCACCTTTACTTTATATAAAAGAAAGAAGTTTAACAGCCCAAGTTGCCAATTTTGTATTTGATAATATGAAACAATTCGATTTAGCTGAAAAATATAATCTGACATTATTTAAAGTTGTAATTGTCAACGCTTTTGCAATCATCATTCTGCCAATGTGGATGGGCGTCATTGGACTGATCATCTACTGTGTTTTACTGTTTATCATTATGATTAATGTTGCCAATCAAGTTAAAAATGACTATCAGTCATTATTAGAGGTTACCTCTTCAATTGCTTTCGGAAAATTTGATAAGACAACAAATACAGATTTAGGGGTATTCAATTCTTATAAAGACTCAATGGATATTATTCGTGATGATTTTAAAAATGCCGTTGAAAGTGAGATTCGTTCAGAAAAAATGAAAACCAAACTAATTACCAGCGTTTCCCACGATTTAAAAACCCCATTAACATCAATAGTGACGTATGCCGATCTACTCAAAGATGATCAACTTGATAACAATAAGAAAAAAGAATACATTGCTGTTATTGATCGCAATGCTTTACGTTTAAAAAATCTTATCAACGATCTATTTGAAGTCAGCAAAGCATCATCAGGAAATATCACCTTAAATTTAATGGAAATTGATATTATCTCACTGATTAAACAGACGATCTTAGAATACGATCATCTCTTTGAAAAACAAGGCTTACAATTGAAATTTACCTCTAATCAGGAAAAATCAATTTTGAAACTGGACAGTCAGAAAACCTATCGTATTATTACTAATTTACTGGTTAATATATCCAAATACGCTATGGAAAATACCCGTGTTTATATTGATGTGATCGACACCCAAGATAAAGTTGAAATCACGTTAAAGAATATCAGTAAACATGAAATACGTATTGAAGCCAATGAATTATTAGAACGATTTGTTCAAGGTGACAGCTCACGTCACAGTGAAGGTTCTGGCTTAGGCTTAGCCATTACCAAAACATTTACCGAACTTCAAGGTGGAACCTGCCAAGTAAGTGTCGATGGTGATTTATTTAAAGTAATACTTGTATTTAATAAATAACGAAGGCTGCCAATGGCAGCTTTTTTCATCATCTAATTATGTGAATTTTTCCATATTGCTGACATATTATAACCAACATTTCTTGCTATACTGTAATCATAGAAAGGAGGATAGTCAATACTTAATAAGCAGACAAAATAGTTTTTTCAATTAATTTCCCTAAACTTAAAATATATATAATAATTTGTAATCATAAGGCAAAGAGAAACCGAGTAATCCCGACTCGGTTTTTCATTTTATATTGATAATATCATTGTTTTTTGATATTAGATACTTTATGAAAACCATCAGGGATATTTTGTTTTGCTTATATCCTATCTTCTTTAAAAAAGGAATTTCTTAGCAGTAAGTTTAATATCGCAACTTAGCCTCCTTTTTTTAAGGTATCGTTTATCTTTTAACTTTCTGATGATACATCTTTGAATATCTTCAAAACCATCGATAAAACTTCATATATGGTCAACATTCAAATCAACATGTCTACTCACACCAATACTTTTAAAGTTGTGAATGGCAAGGTAATTGAGAATTTTAATAATATATATGAAAAATAGATAGCCCGGTTTAATCTGGGCTATCTATTTTTTGTTCACCTGATATAGAAACTATTTTCATTTAAATGTTTTTTCAAAAAACCGTTGCATTCTATTTAGAAATTAACAAAATAACAAGAAACTATGTTAACATATAAATAGATTCAAAGAAATATTAATAAGACTGGGAGGTGTATCACCAATGCACATAATAAGCGATTTTAATAATTCCTAGTAGCAGAAATGTGAAGTCTCATTTTTGAATACGAAAAGGAGATTAAATTATGAAAACTTTAAAAAGATTTTTAGTTGTTACAATGAGCATGTGTATGACAATCGGGTTAATAATGACACCTATTCACGCAGAAGAAATTATTAAACCAGTATATATAGAAAATGGTCAACTTTATAATACTAAAGAGAATGTTTATGATTCTCTATTAAAACAAGTCACAAATGCTTCAAAAGATATGGATACATTTTCTATGCTAAACGAAGAGCAGTTGAATACTATTAAAGCGATTTACGACTTAAAAGATTCCATTTTTAAATTAAAAGAAAAAAGTGAACCCGAATTAATATCTATGGGCTATACTGGTGATCAATTATATGCAATAGAAAATTATGATGGTTCTGATTCTATGACTAGAGCTGCCGTACCAACAATTTATAGTTCTGCCAATTATTCAATTAGTAATTACGGAAGTTACTCATTTTATAATGTATACGCATCCTTTGAATATGTGGGCACATATGTTGGATATCTCTATGTTAATAATAATTATGGAATAACATCAGCTCCTTACATCGGTGGAAGTAGCACTACTCCAGCTGCGCCAAATAGTTATAGTAGTACTATAGACTATAATTATTATATTGGTTCTTCTAAATATACAACTTCAAGAAGTGCAACAAGTGTCAGTAGAGAAAAAGGTGCATGTATGTTTTCTTTCCCAGTTGGTGTAGATGTTTCAGGAACAAGAGGTTATGTTACTTCTGGAAGTTTTAGTATACAATGTAAAGTATCATCAAACATTAGTTCTGTAAGTGGATATTGTGGATATATATACACTACAGCAGATAGAAAATCTGACTTTTTAGCAACAGCTGGTGCAATATGGTATTCAATTTTTACAAATGATGTAATAGGAACTATACTTTCTTTTGTAAATTTTCAAAATGATGCCATTACATTAGCTGGAATTAGATTTTAATGTATTTTAGTACTTTAAAAATAATAAGGAACAAAGCACACCAAATATATAGTATTTATTTTAAAGCCGTACTCATGTGCTTTGTATCCTATTTATTATTCAATTCCGTCAGATTTCTAAGTAACAGTAATACTTCTCAGCCTTTTAATCCCAATCCAATTTATCCTTGGTGGAAAGATACCCATTTACTTATAATCTTTATATTCATCTACATTTTCATAGTGAATCCGTTAAATGTTTATATTTATAATTATTGCTATAAAGAAACCATGTCAATAGAGCGTCCTTTCTTGTTTTGGAAAAAAGCGGTATGTTGTTCTTTTATACAGCTTATCACTATTGGATTCGGAGCCTTAATGTTTATAATCCCCGGCTATTATATTTCATATAGATTGAGATTTCTTCCCCTATTTGTTGTAAACCATTATACTCAATTAAATTCATTTCAAATTATAAAATGGTGTTGGCAAGAAGGAGCTTTCTATACTTTATCTGATATCTTAATCATTGATATTATTTTTGGAGTTATTCATTACTGCTTATATAATTTCGATTATATTTGGATCGCTTTTTCAGCCTTACAATATTGTATATTTACAATTTTATATTCTCATAAAGTCTCAATTAAAAATAAACCTAATATTTAAATCATAAAAGCATGCAAAAAAATATAGTTTAACAAAAGAGTTTAAGAAGATAAAGGATTTAAATCCATTTATTTACTAAACTCTTTTTATATTATTACTTAACAATAAAAGAATATTTATCGTTTTGATGACAGACATTAGAAAAATATGCAACATACTAGAAAATTACACCTTTTTATACAGTATACAAGACAATAAAAATTAGATAAGATAATAAGTGAAAGGAGGATATTTATGAAGAAAATTTTAAAAAGAGTAACATGCTTAATGATTGCATTAACAATTTGTTCCATTACCGGATATCAACACAGTCATGACGAAAACTGCGGTTATAATCCTGAGACTAAAAGTGGATGCATGTATGAAGTGACACCAATTATTGAAGGAGATCCACCTATTTAATGGAAGATATAAAAAAATATATTATTAGCAATGATCTTAAAACATCGTTAATACATAAAGATGTCCATTCGGCTAACTATAATTTTTTATACTCAGACACAGGAAAAGCAATAATTGAGTTCACTGAAATAGAAACGGAAAAGATTCTTGACAAGGCTTTTAAAGACTATTATTATTACCATGTTTTTTTCATGGAAAAAAAGAAACAAGAGCTTATTGCTTTCCTTCTCAATTACACAGAAAAATTTATGGGTCTTAAAAATTACAAAAAACTATTGATTATTATATTTAGTAATATTGTAACGATAAGAAAATTTAGAAAAGAAAGTATTGCATTAGATGAATACCTCAATGCTTCTTATAATGATTGCGAATCACAAACAGGTTTTGAAGTTCATTATTATATGCAATTTAGTGCAGTGCTACATCGTTATTGTAATCAAAATTCAATAGCAAAAAAACAGATTGAATATTTATTAAAAAATACTAATCCAAGTGATACTAATGTAGTTGTAATGAATTATTATATAGCATCACTTGTATATACAACTGATGGCAAGCTTGATCAAGCAATGGAGTTCTGTTATAAAGCAAAAAAATTATTATTAGAAACTAATAATTATGTAAGATATTTATATAATCAAATGACTTTCGCTAAAGTGCTAAGTTCACTAGGAAATTATAAAACAGCAAAAGATGTTTATACTAAATGCTTAGAGGGTGCAAGAGCTTTAAACGACAAAGTTCAAACAAACATTTTAGAGTATTTATCTACTGTCATCATGTATATGAAAGATTACAACGCAGTTATCACTACACTTGATGAAATCGACAGAGAAGAAATCAGCAATAATGCAGCATATTTGTATGCTTATTCTTATCTTCAATTAGGAAATAAAGAAAAATGCAAAGAATGGATTGAAAACGGAAAAAAGGCTATTTTCTTCCATCAAAGTGCCGCTAACTATTTGATTTTGATAGATAAATTATTAAAACAAAACTACAATGAAATCATTGATTATTTAAAAGAATTTCAGAAGTCAGAAAAAAGCACGGAATTTTATGGTAGCTATAAGTTTTTGACAAAATTATTAATTAAATATTTAATAAAAATAGAATCATACAAAGAAGCTTGTTATTATGCAAATGAATTACTTGATTTTAGTTAAATTTTCAACATTAATCAATTAAACAAGTCATTCTACTAAAAAACATTTAAACTGGATCACTGTGATCCAGTTTTTTATTTACACCAATGTTTATTCAAACACTGTTGCTGAAATCTGGGTATATGCTCTTAAAATAACGAAACATTGTTTAAAGTCCTCCTGATTGGATTGAACAATATCGAAGTTTGAATATAATCAAGTGTGTAAAGGAGATGAAGCATATGTATATCTACTATCCAAGCTGTAATTTTATGAAAGCCTCCCCTGCTACAGAAAAAAAAGGTAAAAGCCTACTTGAAACAAGGCTTCAACATCAATCATACAAAATGTTGTCGAATCGAAGATTTATCCTCATTAAAAGACTTTACTGCACTAACTGTTTGTCAAGCCTGCAATGAAGAAATTCAAAGAAAAGAACCGACTATTCAAAGAATGAGTATTTGGGAATTTATCGATCAGGATTCAAACTTTATTTTTCCCGATTTCAAAGGAGAAAAAATGGTTCTGCAAGATTGTTTTAGAGATGCACAGAACCCTAAAGCTTATAATGCCGTAAGAAGCATTATGATAAAAATGAATATTCAAATCATTGAATTGGATAACAAAAAAGAAAATGCCGATTTCTGCGGTTTACTGCATTATGAACCAAAAAACAATAAGCTGAAAGATTTATGGAATCAATACGATAACTGTAAACTCTCTCGCCTACCTTTAGAATTGCAGAAGCAGTTCATGGAAGAACAAGTCGCACTATATAAAGATAATCTAGCAGTATGCTGCCACAACTCATGTTTAAGAGGAATTAAATTAGGTGGAGGAAATAGGATTCATCTTTTGGATTTGGTTATGCAGACTAAATAACAGCATAATAAAGCGTAAAGAAAAATTGAGCTGCTTTGCTCAATTTTTATATTAGATGCAGTTCTGCAAATTCTTTCTTGGTTAATGTCGCTCCTTTTTTTTGAACGATTTTACCCGAAACTCTATTAGCGACTTGAATCGCTTGTTTTAAAGGCAGGGAATGGCTAAGACAGGCAATAACCGTTCCGATATGTCCATCTCCTGCTCCAATCGTATCGACAGGTTCCACCTGTTTCGTAGGGATAAAACAGCTTTCTGTATCATCTTTATAGTAAGTCCCCTCTGCTCCCAATGTCACAATAATAGTATTTTGATTTAATAAATAAGTCTCTTCAACTGCTTTTTCCAAGCTATTTTGATTACTGAAAGAGAGAATTTCACTTTTGTTTAAGTGAAGAATTGGATGCAATGCCAGTAAACGCTGCATCTTTTCTTTTGCAATCTTGCAGATTCTCGGTCCCGGCGCAAAGAAAATAGTAAGATGCGGATTCTTCTCTAAAAATGAAATAATCTGATCTCCTGAAGTTTCTTCAATTTCCAATCCGCAAATATAAACAAACTGAAAATCTTTAGTATCAATACGATCAAACCATTCTTCTTCAAAAAAATACTCTGCCCCATGCTCACAGATAAAAGTACGTTCTCCGCTTTGATCGACGATACAGTAGCAGCAGCCATTTGAACGTGCCGGTTCCAATAAGATAGGAATTTTTTCCTGTTTAAAATACTGACGCACAAAATCTCCATAGACACCTTGCCCCACTGGTGTAAATAAAACATAGGCACTTTGAAACAAAGCCAGCATTCTGCTCACATTAAAGGCACAACCACCAATGTGCAGGCTTTGCTGTCTGATGTTTTCATCTTCACCAATTTTAGGCATGCGTTCAACTTCGATTACTACATCACAGACGGTGGATCCAATAACTAATGTTTTCATATATTTGCTCCTATACATCTAAATGAATTTGGCTCATTTCCTGCTCATACTGCAAAGATGGCGGAATAACGTTAAGTAATTGTTCAGTCTCCTGTTCTCGCACCCAGCATTCCGCTTCTTCTTTCGTAAGAATCAAAGGCATGCGGTCATGAATCTGATCGACACTAGCATTCGCTTTGGTTGTGACAATGGTATATTCATAGCGGTCTTTTTGATAACGATATAATCCCGCCATATATAAATAGCTATGGTCTTTCAAATGAATATCTGTTTTCATTTTTGCCGCATCCCATTCATAATATCCATTTGCCATAATCAGGCAGTGCTTTAACTCTATAAAAGTAGGTTTTGTCAGCAATGTTTCACTTCTGGCATTAATAATTGAGCGCTTATTGATTTTAAATCCCCAATTTGCTTTTTGATAAGTAAACTGATTTTGATCATAAATCATGATTTTATATGGATCATTTGGATAGATAGTCTGTTTCTTACCATGAAGCATGATATAAAACTGTCCGCACATTACGATCACCTCATTTCTATTCTATCATTATTCCCATCATTTTTAAATCACTATACTTTATGAATGAGATTTTGATATAATGGTGAAGAGGTGAAGGAGATGTATTCTTATCTTGAATTAAAAAATGATACCTTCAATGAAATCAATGTGAAGTTCTGCGGCATTCAAGAATGCAGTGCCAATTATGCTTACGGACCTGCGATTCGCAGTCACTATCTGATTCATTATTGTTTGAACGGAAAAGGATATTATCACGTTCATGATAAAATCTATTCTGTTGAAGCTGGTCAGGCTTTTTTAATCTATCCTGATGATACGACATTTTATCATGCTGATGAAAAGGATCCTTGGACTTATCTATGGATTGGCTTTGATGGAGATAAAGCTGAATATTACTGTCGGCAGTGTGGTTTTTCTTCTATTGAGCATGTTATTGCTTGTCGATTGGATAAAGAAATTAAGTCATGTGTTGAATCTATGATTACCCATCACCAAATGAGCTACAGCAATGAACTGTTCATTCAGGGACAGCTTTATTTGTTTTTTTCATATTTATCCCAAAATCAGCCGTACTTTAATAAAAAAGATACTATTAAAAGCAATAATATCTATATAGTAAAGGCTATTCAGTTTATTCAAAACAACTATCAAAATAAAATCAGTGTTCAGAATCTTGCGGACTATTTATCATTAAACCGCAGTTATTTAAGTGCCCTTTTTAAAAAGCATTTGAAAACAACACCACAAAGTTTTTTACTTCAATATCGTATGAATAGAGCTCGAGATCTGCTCGTAGATACTGATCTTCCGATCAACCAAATTGCTTATTCTTGCGGTTATGCCAACCAGTTAGCTTTTTCCAAAGCTTTTCATCATACATATGATTCATCTCCAAGTCAATATCGAAAATCCAATCAGCTTAAATCGGGGCAAATCTTGATTAAATAAAATTTTTCGGACGGATACAAGCAGTAAGTTTGTATCCGTTTTTTATAGCTAAAATGTTACCAAGATTCCTTGAATAAAATAATCTATTACTTTATATAAGGACATTGCTTTATTTTTTAAGTTCTTCATTAGAAAAATACAATATACAAAGTACCATCTCACGTTTATTGTAAGTTTTTATAAAGCAGATAAGCAAACAAAATATCCAATATATACACATGAGAAGTAAAAGCTGTTATGACTTTCAAACTAAGAATCTGTTCCAAAGGATTAATACCAATAAAATTATGACGCATCGGTGTTAATTTACCATATCGACAGCCAATTACATGAATACCAGTCTTTTCACACAAATAAAAACATGTGCTTTGACACATGTTTTATCCTTTCAATCCTCTTGACTGACGATCCATATCTTCAATCACAATATCATAGATTTCTCCTAAGGTTGTACAATATTCCAATACTTTCCAAGGCTCATTGGTATGAAAATGAATTTTAATCAGTTCGTCATCGCCTACTGCCAGCAAGCAGTCTCCGGCAAAATGAGTGATAAAATAATCATTGATCATATCTTCATCAAGATTTTTTCCTTCAATCAAAAGCTGAGTATCATATTTATATTCTAACATTGTCTGACTCCTTTCAAATAGCCTTTACAAAAACTTTACCACTCCATTTTAGAAAGTCAAGTTACATCCTCTTTCTATTTTCCTATGATCGTCATTTTCTATAAATTCTATTGATTACTGGCAAGATTATTTATAACACTAAAGCTTAAAAATCTTTCCATATATAGCATGTATTCATTTTGCCATAGAAAAAAGTGCTCTTCTAAGAACACTTATTTCGCTTTAATAATATAAATTCTTGAGCTGTAATCACCATGACTGCCATCATGAATCTCATTGATTGATTGCGGTGGTATATCCGATGTAATAAGCCCAACATTCATCAGTTCATCGCCATAGCAGTCTATATCATGCACAGAGACATGATATTCTTTATCCGGAGCTAATCCGCAAAGCGGCAGTCTTTCATAGGCAACGTTGACCTCCTGCAATGGCTTGTAATAACCGACTAAAGCTGTATTTTGATCTTTGGATACAACCATCCAAGCGGTTATCTTTGTTTCAAACGGACTCTTCAAACGATAAAATGTTCCAAACTGAATGAGTTCACGATATTCTTTCATGAATTCTACTTGTTTGACTATCTTATCTAAGGTTTCCTGATCTAACTGATTTAAATCGAGTTCATAGCCGAATGTTCCAAAATAAGCCACATTGGCACGCGTTTCAATCGGGGTTGAACGATAAACCTGATGATTTGGAATAGCCGATACGTGTGCACCAATACTTGAAAGCGGATAAACAATGGATGTCCCATATTGGATCTTTAAACGTTCAATCGCATCACTGTCATCGCTTGCCCAGCATTGCGGTGCATAATACAGCATTCCCGGATCAAAACGGGCTCCTCCGGAAGAACAAGACTCAAATAAAATACTCGGAAATTCTGTTGTCAATTGTTCATATAAGCGATAGACACCTAAGATATACTGATGCATAACTTTTCCTTGATCTTTTGCGTCTTTAGCTGTGGAATATACTTCACTCATACAGCGGTTCATGTCCCATTTAATATAAGTGATAGAAGATTCCGAGATCACTTTATGCAGCATTTCATAAATAGCGTCTACTACTTCATCATTTGAGAAATCTAAAATGTATTGATTGCGTCCATGACTGGAAGGACGATGCGGGGTTGCTAATGTCCATTCCGGGTGCTGACGATAGAGATCAGAATCATGACTGACCATTTCCGGTTCAATCCATAAACCAAACTGCAGTCCCAATGCCTCTATTTTTTCACTTAATCCTTTAATCCCGTTAGGCAGTTTATTTAGATTCGGATACCAGTCGCCTAACCCGGTTGTGTCATCATTACGCTTACCAAACCAGCCATCATCTAGCACAAAGAGCTCAATCCCAAGCTTTTTCGCCGTTTGTGCCATTGAAACGATCTTACCTTCATCAAAATCAAAATATGTTCCTTCCCAGTTGTTCACTAAGATCGGTCTCACCAGATCACGATATTTTCCTCTTGCCAGTCGCTTTTGATAAAGTTCATGATAAACCTGACTCATCCTGTTTAACCCTTGATCCGAATATACCATTACCGCTTCTGGTGTTTGAAAGGATTCTCCCTGACTTAGTGCCCAGCTAAAACAATGTGGGTGAAGTCCCATGCTGATCCTTGTTACATCATAAGTATCCACTTCTACCTGCGCTAAGAAATTACCACTGTAGACAAAGCTGAATCCCAACACTTCTCCATTAAATTCTGTCGCATCAAAACGTTTTAAAGCAATAAACGGATTAAAGTTATTGCTTGAGTTTCCACGCATCGAATAGATAGATTGAATCCCGTGTTCCAGTCTTCTTTCTCTGACACTGCGTTCTCTTGACCAAGCACCGGTCAATTCGATCATTTCATACTCTTTATCCGGTAAATCTAAATTCATACTCATAGCTGTTTCTAATGAAATTGGAGCCTGACCACGGTGTATAAAGCGAGCGTTGCGGCAGATGGCCGGCAACGTTTCATAGATCGTATAGCTTAAAACCAGCTCTGTCTCCATCACTGTATCATACATTGTAACAAGCAGTGTTGTCGCTTCGCTTTCATCTTCTACATAGGTAGCAGGCAGTCCCGGCAATTTAGGTTTTCCCTTCACTAACTCATAAGTTTGATAAGTAAAATCAATAATTCGACTGCCATTTTCCTGAACAATATCCATTGCCGGATGACGCATATCTCCGCTTCCATAAGCAGGATACTCCTGTTTTAAATGTTCGAGTGAAAAACATAGATCTCCCTCAAAACGACACACTGCCATAGAACGTGCCTGCATTTCTAATAAATGATCGAAACTTTCACGATCACGAATGTGTTTCCCATAATAAAGCTGTCCCAAATGTCCGTTTTTTAACACTTTAAATATATAGCTTACGTGTTTATTATATAAATGAAAAGTCTGAGATGTTTCATGAAATAATATTGGCATAATTTTCTCCTCTGCATTCCTGTACTCTTTCTACCATTATAGCATGCCCTCTCTTATAAACCAGTAGCATTCGTTATTAAAATATGTCCAAATGTGATATCTTCAAAATTACTTTCTCTAAAAAACACGCTGTATAAATAAGTTGTTAAGATTTCTTTTATTTACATTTTTTAAACTTTCATTGTGATAGAATAGTCGAGAAACGAAAGGAGTAAGACATGAAATTATTAAATGAAATTCTTCGCGGGATTCTCATTGGTATTGCAAATATCATTCCCGGAGTCAGTGGCGGAACGATGGCAGTATCCATGGGTATTTATGATGATATCATATATTCTATCACCCATTTATTCTCAGATATGAAAAAAAGCATTCGGACTCTGTTTCCTTATATTTTAGGAGCCGGAATCGGAATTGTTTGTTTGTCGTTTGTCATTGAATATTTGTTTCTTCATTTCCCTATCCAAACTAATCTATGCTTTATAGGGTTGATTTTAGGTGGACTGCCTATCATTACTAAACGCATCAAAATCAAAAAACCGGATTTTTCTCACAGTTTGATCTTTATCTTGTTTTTTGCTTTAATTATTGGAATGCAGTTGTTAGGCGGACAAGGCACTAAAGATGTGACGATTCAAATCTCATTGCTGGAAATAATCAAACTCTTTTTGATTGGCGCTGTAGCATCAGCAACCATGGTTATCCCGGGGGTCAGCGGTTCAATGATGCTGATGATTATCGGCTATTATAACCCCATAATCAGCCATATCAATCTATTTATTAAGGCTTTGGTTGCCTTAAACTTCGATCAGCTTATACAAAGTTCAATGATCTTAGTTCCCTTTGGCTTAGGCGTTGTAATCGGTATTTTCTTGATAGCGAAAATTATTGAAATTTTATTAAAAAATTATGAATCCCATACGTACTGCGCTATCTTAGGTTTAGTCATTGCTTCACCGATTGCTATTTTAATGGGAATCAATCTTACTAATTTAAATCTTCCTATTCTTTTGACCAGTGCGATTACCTTCATCATTGGTTTAATCATTGCACGGTTTGCCGGACAGGAATAAATAAAAAGGAATATAGCTGAATTTAGCTATATCCTTTTTACTTGAAGGGAGGGTTGTATGCACTTAATTATAAGTCTACAGTGAATCTCTCCATTCATAAGATGGATTTGGCTCTTATTGAGCCCAACATATGTTAGGGGGTCTAGTCTTCCGATTCAATCGAAATGCTTTCGGTAATTCTTCGTCACCTGCAGTCATTTCAACCATCGGAACGAAACGAGACGGAAATACGTTTTTCAAATCAAATTTACACATTATTTCTAATGGCACTTCTATTTTGCCTTGGAAAATATTTATTCGTTCCTCAGACAACATAACTTGTCCAACTAGCGCAGCCCCATATAAACCCATCGCTATAAGACTCAATGACTGTTTCATATTTCTCATCTCCTTTCCCTTCCTCTTTCTACACTTACATTATATACCACCAATGCAAGAATTTAAATGGATTTGCCTTATTTTTCTTTTCATATTATGTAAATCCTAAATTTCAAATACTATTTTAAGCGAAATAGTATATATGAGATACTACTTTTATCGTTAAACTCCTATCATTTTCTTATTCGTCAAAACATATCTCTGAATCATCTGGTACATTCCAACTGCTGCAGCTGTTCTGATCAAAATAGAATCAACATCAAAGATTCCGATTCTCAACAAAAGAGCAGTTACTTCAAAAATCAGAAAAAATATACAGCTGAACGTCATCATCTGAACCAATGATGCTTTACGATTTAAAATTGCAATAAGTACTCCCATTGATATTCCAATAAAGATATTCATGATAAAAAAACGAATTGGAATATTAACATTGAGTGAACCATCCCATAAACTATTAAAATAGTATATCATAGTTTTAAATGGGATTACATTCACGGCTTCTTTCAACCAATGCTCTAAACTAAACATCCAGCTAGGCATCAAACGATTCGTACTCCAACTCAACCCTAACAATAGTAAAAAATAAGCCGCCCAACAGTATTTTCTATTTCCTTTCATCCATGTTTTCATTCTTCCCCCTCTTTCTTTCCTACTATTAGAATAACATTCCTCTGACTTAGATTCAATGTATCTTTTGGTAAATAAATGCTTTATAATACAACTGGAGGGATTCTATGTTTATTATCATTATTCTTGCTTTACTCTTTTTATTACCATTTTTTTATTTTGGACCCATTCATAAAAACAAAGGTCATTTATCTTACGATGTTTGTATTGTATTAGGCTATCCGGCTAAAAAAGACGGAACAATTCACCCAATTTTACAATCGAGAATGGATACTGCCATTCAGCTATATCACCAAGGTACCTTTAAAAAAATAATAGTAAGCGGAAGTGCCGTTAAAAACGAATATCTCGAGGCTGAAGTGATGAAAACCTATGCTTTAAAGCATGGCATCAAAGAAAATCAGCTTCTACTAGAGACCAAAGCCCGTAATACCTATGGAAATATTCAATATGCAAAGCAGATCATGAAGCAGCATTGTTTGACCAGCGCTTTGATTATCACGTCCCCTTGGCAGCTTAGAAAAGCGAATCGCTTTGCGAAAGAGGCTAAAATGAATTTTGCAATGATGCCTTCTCACTATCCACACCATTTTACCCCATTCCATATTCTAGGGGCTTACCTTTATTCTTATTTAAATTTATATCGAAACTTCATCTATGCCATTATTAAAAAATAATGAAGCATCTTCTTTGACCGGATTGCATGAATTTGATAGACTATCCTCAGTTAGTGAACACTAACTTATAAGGAGGTCTTAATATGGAAAATATTTTAATCGTATATTGGTCTGGTACCGGGAACACTAAAAAAATGGCAGAGGAAATTCGCAATGGTATTATTGAAACAAATAACACTGTCACGTTAATCGATTTAAAAGAAACAACACCACATATAAATGGATTTAAAAAGATTATGCTGGGTTGTCCGGCAACGAGTAAAGAACAGCTTGAAGGAACAACATTTCTGCCATTTTTAGAAGAGATCAAAGCACAATTGGCAGATAAAAAGGTTGCTTTATTTGGTTCATACGGATGGGGAGACGGTGAATGGATGAGAAAATTTGAAGAGATCATTTCTCAAAGTTCAGCTGTTCTTTCTGGCAGTCTCATCATTAAAGGAGAACCTGAAGAAAAGGATTCTCGTTGTCTTCAGTTTGGAAAAGATTTTGCTAATAACTAAAAGGAACTTTATTTATAGTTCCTTTTTTAAATAGATCATATCTTTTAAAAGCACTCCGTCTTCTATAATGGGATGATCATAGTGATCTAAAAAGAAATTTGGTATAATGTGATCTCGCTTAAACCCGCATTTTTCATAAAAAGGAATTGTTTTAGGACTATCCCCAGTGCCTACTTCCATATATTGATAGCTGGAATGATAATATGAAAAGAGAAATTGTATCATTTTATTACCATAGCCATGTCCTTGATGGGATGGCAGTGTCACTAAATTTTTGAGTTCGCATGTCTGCCTATCCTTAAAAATCACAATACTTACTGTTTTAACACCCTCCTCCTCCAATGCCCACATATCACCCTGATATAAATAAGCTTCAACTAATTCTTTTTGTTCATCCGCCAACAAGAGCCATTCAAAATAATCTTCTTTATGCTCCGTTATTAATTTTATTTCCATGTATTTTCCTTTCTTGTTTCAATAAAGATTGAACTATCGCATAGATTTTATTAGAATAAAAGTATAAAGATTGAGAGGAAAAAATATGAAGAAGTTACTTATATGTTTATTATGTTTAGGGTTATGGACAGGCTGTTCCCCTAAAAAAGATACACCTACAACAGCAGCACAGACTTATTTGAAAGAGGCAAAAGAAAAAGTAAACGAAGCCAGTCAGGAAGTCTTGGATCAATTTACCGGAACAAGCGGTTTTACTATCCCAAATGATTTGATAAAGAAACTTAGTGATTTTTCTTTTACGATTACCAATGAAAAAATTACAGATACCACTGCTACCGTTGATGTTACCTTTACAGCTTACGATTTTGGCAAAGCCTTTAAAGCCACGTTTCCATCTGCTTTTGCCTATTCATTAAATGAATCTCTTTCTGGCACTGATCAAGAAACGATCAGTCAGGAAGTTCAGAAAATGTTTATCGATGGATTCAATACGGCAGAAAAGGATTTTACAACAACGCTCACATTAAGCCTGCATCAAGATGAAAGCGAAAAATGGGTAGTCGATGATAATCAAGATCTGCAAAATATAATCAGTGGTAATTTAGTAAATACGGTTAAAGAATTAAATGATTCTTTTAATCCTCAATAGCGCTTCAATAAGAGCGCTTTTTTCTTTACCATTTTAAATCAAATTCGTTTTCAGTTAGTCTTATTTCACAATCTTTTATTTGTATCTGAGTGATTTCAAATTGATTTTTAACAGCTTGCATCAGACATTCGTATTCCTCGTTCTTTCCTTGAACTTCCATTTCCACTCTGCCATCATATAAATTTTTAACCCAGCCGGTAAGATGAAAGCGTCTTGCCAGTTGAATGACTGTATAGCGAAAGCCAACGCCTTGAACATATCCGCTAAAATAAATATGTTTTCTTATCATCTTAGTCATCTCCTTTATTCATTCAAAGATTCTAATAGTTCCTGCAGTTCTTGCCAGCGCTGAATGATGATTGTTCCTTCTTCATTTTCATAGTTATTTTTAGTAGCACCTTGATATAGAACAGGCTGCAACGAAGCATTTTTTGCACCAATGACATCATAATAAGGATGATCTCCGCAATACCATACTTCTTTTGGAGAAAGCTCGGCTATTTCCAATGCCAAATCAAATATACGCGGATTAGGCTTGCGAAATACATATTCACTTGTCGCTAAAATAAACTCGAACGGGTGATGGATTAATCGAGATATACGCTTTTCTAAAGCTTCCTGACTATAAGCAATATTGCTGATAACACCGGTACGAATATGATGCTTTTGTAAATAATTTAAGAATTCTTGAATACCTTCTGTTGGCTTTCCTTCAGCTGCCTGATCCCAGAATAATGTCTCTATCTCACTGTTTGATAAAGACAACTCAATACCATTGGCTTTATAAAAATAATTTTGATAAAAGTGGTTATGTACTTCCGCTATCATGGTATCGAGTGAACTAAAGCGTCCTAATTCCCTATTAATATCTGTGGCTCTTGCCTGAAGTTCTTCGGCAGATAGATTATATCTGTTTTTTACAGCATGTTTTAAGACTGCCTGAGTTCCTCTCACTCCATTAAATTGTTTTTCCGCTACTAATGTTTGACCATAATCAAACAAAATCATTTTCGGTTTATTCATCGCTGCTTCCCATAATCCTTTCTAATCTTAAACGCTTTTTAAACGCACCGTTTCTTTCCTTTTTTTCTTTACGTACCTGCTCTAGCTGAGTAATTGAAACATTCATTGTTTCCGCTAATGCATACACCACTTCCAAAATATCACAAAGTTCTTCTTCGTTTTGATCCACTAAAAATTCATGGGTTTCTTCTGACAGTTTCATTAATAAAGCTTGATAATATTCTTCATCATTCATCACTGATATGACTGCTTTTTTGTTTTGACCGGCAATAATTTCCGGAATTTTATCTCTAACTAATTTCATCCTTTCTCCTTTACTGTGATCATATATTAAATTTTAAAAAATATAAATAAGACAGCTTCCTTCAACCATACTAATAATGAAGGAGGAATTATAATGAACCAGCCACCAAAAATGATTTCAACTAAAGACAGCGGTTCTTTCGACGATCAGTTAAATACTATTCTGGTATTATCTAAAAAAGTGAAAAGTTATAAAGAAAGTGTAGAGGACAAAGATATTCAAATGACATTAGATCGATTACATAGTATGTTAAAAACACATTATTCAAAATTATTGGAGTGTCTAAATGGATAATTTAAACCCACCAAAACAGCCAATTCTTCCTAATGAAAATGCTTTTAATGACTATGATAAAATCGATGATGTTCTATTATCTTTAAAATCACTTTTAAGTGACTACACCACTTTCATTATTGAATGTTCACATTTAGAATTACAGAAAAAACTGATCGAAATTCAAAAAGAAACCTACTGTTCTCAAAGAGAAGTTTTTGATTTAATGTACTCAAAAGGATGGTACAAGCTTGAAAAGCAAACCCCTGAAAAAGTACAAAAGGTTTATCAAGAATATTCTGGCAAAGAAACGCAATTATAATTCTTGTTTTAAGAGCCATATGGCTCTTTTTATTATAATCCTGAGTGTGTTATATTTATTCGCTTCTATTTTAACACATGCTTTCTATAAAGTCATTTCAATAAAAAATGCACCTGCCTGACAGGTGCTAAAATAATAAACGCATATCATACCAAGTGACAGAACCATGTGTAGAAGCTGATTTTCCTTCATTCACAAAGCCAAACTGTTCATAAAAACCGATAAGATGTTCCTTACATGTTAGAACAATGCCAAGCTGTCCGCGGTTCTTTGCAGTCTTGATAAAATAATACATCAGCTGCTGTGCAATACCTTGATGCCGGTAGTCTGGCAGGACATCTAAGCCAAAGACCATTTGATATTTTCCAGATGGATCATGATAGCAGATGCTTTCGTAAGCTTCATCTTGAATCGTATCCTCATTACTGATACAGCCATTGATAAAGCCTACTATTTTTTCTTCTGTCTCTGCGACAAAGAAACAGTCTTTAAAAGCTTCAATACGTTCCTTCAAAGCCTCTTTAGACGCAGCTTCTGCCTTAGGAAAACAGCAGTTTTCAATATCGGCAATCTCTTCTAAATCCTCTATTTTTGCTGATCGAATTATCATGTTAGCCCTCCCTGCAACTATCTCTATCATAACAATTCTTCAGCTGCTTCGCAATTAGTTTTCTTCTTTGTAAAACAATTTACTGATTTCATTTAAAACTAAGGTTAAAGAAGAAAGTAAGAAAATAATTATCCATGCATTCATTGACAAGCTCACCGTTTTAAGTAAGATCTTGAAGAAAGGGAAAATCGTAACACTGATCTGTAAAGCAATACTTAACACACAGGTTGCCAGTAAATATTTATTTTTAAAGATACCAATCTTAAAAATCGAATGGTTCATGCTTCTTAAATTTAATGCATGAATTAACTGTGAAATAGATAAAACCATAAATGCCATTGTCTGACCATAAGCATGAGAAATATTCAATCCATAGCGATAGGCAACTAACGTGATCGTTCCGATTAGAAGTCCATTCATTAAGGTGAAGATTCCCCCGCCATGACTAAAGACAGATTCATCTTTTTTTCTTGGCACTTCATTCATAATATAAGGATCTTCAGGCTCTAAACTGTATGCCAAAGCAGGCAGAGCATCTGTAACAAGGTTTACCCATAAAATCTGAACAGCGGACATTAAAGCATTGGTATGAGGCATCAAGATTACGGATAAAATCAATGCCATCATCTCTCCAATATTACATGACAACAAATATAAAATCGCTTTTTTAATATTAAGATAGATATTACGACCTTCTTCTATTGCCGATACGATACTGGCAAAATGATCATCGGTCAGCACTAGATCACTGGCTTGCTTGGCGACATCGCTTCCGCTTTCTCCCATCGCAATCCCAACATCTGCCTTTTTCAGTGCCGGAGCATCATTGACTCCATCACCACTCATCGAAACAACCTCACCATTACGCTGATAGGCTTCCACAATTCTTACTTTATGAGTTGGAGATACACGGGCAAAAATCTGATGCGTTTTTACTTGTCGCTTTAATTCCTCATCCCCCATTTTCTCAATCTCGTTTCCGGTTAATACAGAATTTGGATTTTGTGTAATATTCAGCTGTTTTGCTATCGCTAAAGCAGTATTAGGATGATCCCCGGTAATCATGGCTATTTTAATCGATGCTTTATGACAGGTTTCAATGGCTTCTTTTACCCCTTTTCTTGGTGGATCCATCAATCCGACATAGCCTAAGAAAATCAAAGGTTCATTATTTAATCCATTACCTTCTTTATAAGCAAAAGCGAGTACACGCAAAGCCTGATTCGCTAAGTTATTAGCTTCTTTTTGCAACGTCTCTTTGCGAATCGATGATAATGGTTCTATGCGTCCATCCCGATATTCACTCTGACATTCCTTTAATAAAACATCAATGGCACCTTTTTCAAACAGATAGCGCCTGCTTCCCATTTGATAGGTCACCTGCATTTTTTTCGTTTTACTTTCAAAAGGGACTTCAGAAATTTTGTGATACTCTTTTTTCATGGCGATAGGATCATAGTTTGCCTTCATTGCAAAGGTCACTAAAGCCAGTTCCATCGGATCACCAAACATACGGTCATCACCAAAGCTGACATCATGACATAGGCTCATACATTCATACATATGAGCAGGAACGTTACTCGGATAAGTGCCTACTACACTCATTCGATTTTGTGTCAATGTACCGGTCTTATCGCTGCAAATGACACTCACTGACCCTAATGTTTCAACACCTCCTAATTTACGTACGATTGCATGGTGCTTCGACATTGCCTGGACACTGAAAGCTAAGGTAATGCTGACGATTGCCGGCAGTCCCTCAGGAATAGCTGCAACCGCTAAAGAAATCGCTAAAAGCAGCATATCAAATAAATTCTTTCCTTGAATAAGTCCAATGACAAACATCAGACCACATAATCCAACAGTTAGAATTCCCAATAGTTTTGATAATTGTGCCAGCTTAATTTGCAAAGGACTGCTTTCTGTTTTTTGATCGGTTAACAGTTTAGCAATATGCCCTACTTCACTCTGCTTAGCAATGGCAGTAACCAGTCCCACTGCTTTTCCTTTCGTGACATAGGTTGACATAAATGCCATGTTTTTTTGTTCCATGATCGGCAGTTCCTGATAGCTGACAAATTCTGCCTGTTTTTTTACCGGTTCATTTTCCCCCGTCAGCATAGATTCATCAATTTCCAGCTGTTCGCATTCGACCAATCTTAAATCTGCCGGTACAAAAGATCCCGAACTTAAAAAAACAAGATCTCCGATAGTTAAATCTTGATAATCAATACTGCCGACATGTCCGTCTCTTAATACCTGAACGATCGGTGAATTTAATTTTTCCAGAGCTTCCAATGACTTTTCTGCTTTAGATTCTTGAAACACTCCTATAAACGCATTTAAAATAAGCACGAATAAAATAATCGAAGCATCAATTAATTCCCCTAATACAAGAGACATCACAGCACCAACGATCAATATAACCACCATTGGATCTTTGAATTGTTCTACAAACATTTTGATTAGACTTTTCTTTTTTTCTTTTTCTAAAATGTTTTGACCATACAATTCGATACGTTCTTTGACTTGCTTAGACGTTAGTCCTAGCTTTGGATCTACTTTATATTCTTCGTAGATTTCTTTAATCGTTTTTCTATAATCCATTGTCTAACCCTCCTAGTTATATCTATGAAAGGAAATAACGATTATGCTTGAT
This sequence comes from Beduini sp., assembly GCF_047239305.1. Classification (NCBI taxonomy): domain Bacteria; kingdom Bacillati; phylum Bacillota; class Erysipelotrichia; order Erysipelotrichales; family Erysipelotrichaceae; genus Beduini; species Beduini sp. Next base: position 265,736 of record NZ_JBKTEM010000001.1, on the reverse strand, counting down.
CTTACCTACATTTTTTTTACAATATCTTTTATATTCCTTATTTTATCAATAAAAAAACGCCTAATTAAATAGGCGCTTCTAACGTTTTGGTACTAAATCAATAATTCTTCCCGCTAAAACATTAAATGGCATTGTCTGCAGCCAGACTTTACCGGGACCGGTTAATGTCGCTAAAAAGAATCCTTCTCCTGATAGGAACTTATTTTTTAATCCTTTTACAGTCGTTATTTCATATTTTACTGTATCTTCAAAAGCGGCAATATAACCTTGATCAACTTTAATTGTTTCTCCTGGTGCTAATGTCTTTTCAACGACGTCACCGTCAATTTCCAAAAAAGCCATTCCGGGACCGATGATCCTTTGCAGAACAAATCCTTCTCCACCAAAAAGTCCGGTGCTGACTTTCTTATTCAGGTGTGCTTCTAAAGTGACAGTGTTTTCAGCTGCCAAAAATGCAGTCTTTTGCAAAATCAAGCGTTTCCCAGCCGGCAAATCAACTGGCATGATACAGCCTGGAAATGATGATCCAAAAGCAATTGTGGATGCATCCTTTTTACAATGATAGGTTGTCATAAAGATGGATTCACCGCTCATAGCACGTCCTAATCCCTTTAATAATCCCCCACGCGTATTACTTTCCATATCAAATGCATCATCCATCCAGCACATTCCACCGGATTCTGTAAAAATACTATCCCCTTGATTCAGGGTACAGCTGACAACAGGCAATTGTCCTCCTATAATTTCGTATTTCATAATGTCCCTCCTTCATCTATTCTAATATCATTATAACAGAGATTATTTTCAGAAAATAGAAGCGATGGAATTTTTTTAATTTTATCTATCACATTTTCTTTTTTAGTGCTATAATATGTAAGAACGATGGCCTGTTGGTGAAGCGGTTAACACACTGGATTCTCATTCCAGCATGCAGGGGTTCGAGCCCCCTACAGGCTACCATTTATAGTTGTTGTAAGCCAATCAGAAAAGATTGGTTTTTTTAACAAATCATTTCTCCTATTAAAAGAATATAGTATAATGTAAGAAATAGATTTATATATAAGGAGAAGGTCATCTATTTGAAGGAAATGGTGACTGACTCAAACGGGTGTAAACATGATTGCCTTATGTTTATATACATTATATTAGGGAGGAAAAGAAATGAAGTTCAAAAAATGATGATGGCAGTACTGCTGACCATTACATTATCTGGATGTGGATCATCGGAAAAGGCAGCCCCAAAAGAAAAAGAGTTTATTGATGAATCACAAATCATTGATTTATACACAACTCCAAAAAAGTTTAAGCACAAGTATGTTACACTGACCGGAGAAATATTTTCTACTCCGGAAGCAGACGATGATATCATTGCTTTCCAAATGTGGCAGGATCCTGTTAAAATTCAAAACAATACGGTTGTTGCCGTTCGTAAAACCGGAAATGAAGATTTAGCTTCCGGAGATTATGTCCGTATTACAGGATATGTTAATGGGAAATACAGAGGAGAAAATATGTTAGGCGGTGTTGTTATTGCACCTTCCATCGTTGCTGAAGAGATCGAAAAGATTGATTATATCACTGCAGTTTCACCAACACTTAAAGAAGTGGCAGTCAATCAAACGTACAGCAGCAATGTTGACGGTGTGACAATCTCTATAGAGAAAGTCCAATTTGCCAAAGCTGAAACACGTCTTTATATGACGGTCAGTAATCAGTCTGATGAATCTTATAACTTCTATAGCTTTAATCAAAAAATTGTTCAAAACGGAACCCAGTATGAAGAATCGTCAAATTACAATGCGGATTATCCGGAAATTAACAGCGAGATTTTACCAAGTGTTACTTCTTCTGGAATTATCACATTTAAAGCAATTGATCAAAGTTCATTCAAATTAGTAGGTGAAGGTTCTTCAAATAATTATTCTATTGATCGTGATCATTTCACTTTTGAAGTGACTGTCGATTAAATGACAACAAAAAAACACTGATGAATGTCATCAGTGTTCTGCTTTTAAATGGCTGGGGTGGAATGAATATCAAACAAATTTTAGAATATTAATTAAATATATTGTGATAAACGTTCTACTTTTACCTTTAAAACAAATTATAGTTAAGAATATCAACTCAATATGTTTTCAATATGTTCACAATCATGTCAAAAACATGTCAAAAAAGATATAATAGGAAGCCGACTCTGCATAATGCAGAGTTTTCTTTATTAAATTAACCACTGGTCAGTTAATCCAGTCCTTTTTTATATTTAGCGTTCCATATTAACTAGCTTAGTTGAAAAATAACATACTAAAAGAACTTGACAGTCATGTTTAGAAACTGTTACGCTTGAAAAAGATTAGAATACATAAAGGAGGAATAATGGGTATGTCATAATACCTGCAGTAATGCCGGCTTTAATCCATATGAGGTTAAATGCTGATTATATAGGATAATTAAAGGGGTAAAATGAATATGGATAAACAACAGAAACATAAAGTAGTTACATTAATTGTTACAATAATGTCTTTTGTATCTTTCTTTTTATTGGATGTGCCAAGTATATTTGAAAAGTACTTTCTTCCTGAGGAAAAGGTTGGTACAGAGAAAGTCCCTAGAAAAATAGAAGAAATAGATAAAAATAATAATATTAGAAATATAAAAAGAGCTGAAGGAGAATCACCGGAACAAATTATTACACAAAATAGTACACAAGAAAAAGAAAACTTTCTTAATAACATTATAAAGCAAGCTCAAGTGGTTTTTAATAGCGAAGGGTATGAAAATGCTATTTTAGTTCTGAAAGATGCTATTAAAAATTATCCAGGGGAAAACATATTGTTGCAAGAGTTGAAAAAGTATGAATATTATAGACCTATTCCTATTTCTGAATTTCCTCAATTGAAGAATACGGCAAATGGAGTAGAAGATAAAACACTCATAAATAAATACAAAGAAGATAAATTCAACAATACATATTTATATAGTTTCTCATTAAGCAGGGGGACAGTTACTTATTTTTTAGACGGAAAATTTTCTCTTATAAAAGGAACAATTGCCTGCCCAAAAGAGATAAAATTTGATAATTATAGAAAGTCATCAACCATAACGATAATTGTTGATGGACAAAGAAAATTTATTTCTAATCCAGTGGAAGTTGATACCTACTTACAAGTTTTTGAAATCGATCTAACCGGAGCTAATACTATTGAAATAACATGGGAATGCGAAGGGGGTAATATTTGGGAGAATTTGGGGTATTATGCAACATTGTTTGATACATATTTTTATAAATAATTTAGTGAACGATAATATTTTACGAAGGTAAACTATAAGTTTCAGTTTGATAACTTTATGTCTCCACATATAAAAAAAAAGCTAGTCTATACGATTAGCTATTTTTTCATACCTAGAAAGGAGTTCTGACCAGTACTAAACTTGCTTTTAATCTATTAAACAATCTTTTGGAGATTTATCGTCTCTTATTCCTTTAAAAACTGGCTGTCTTAATCCATCTTTATTACTAGGCATGTATTCTACAATACATACTAGTTCTGGTTTTAACCATACGGCATATTCATTTCCAGTGGGCACGGGTGTGTTAAATGGTGGATGATCTATAATTGTATATTTATGTTGATTAAGCGCTCTTAAACTACTACCAAGTGTTACATGTCCTTTATATATTAATTCTTTCTTATTGTTGTACTGTCCGATTATTATACTGGTCATATTATTAGGTTTTTGTATATAACCACAGATAACATAATCCTTATCTTCTAACACTTTAAACTTTATCCAATCTTTACTCAACTTACCAAAAAAGTATTTACTTCCCTTGCGCTTAGCTACAACACCCTCTAAACCTTGACTTTTACATAATTCAAATAATGCTACTCCATTATCAAAAACTTTTGATATTGCAATTCGTTCATTCTCATAGATTGTTTTGTTGATTAATTCTTTTCTTTCTTCTAATCCTTTGTCTATTAGAAGCTTGTTATCCAACAAAATAATATCGTATGCAACAAAGGATGCTGGCAACCTGTCAGCTTGTAATTTAATTTTAAATGGGTTTGTCATTATGGTTCTTTTTTGGACTTCAAAAAAATCGGGCTTATTGCCTTTGATAACAACGATTTCGCCATCTAATATACATCGACTATTGACTTGACAATAAATTTCATTTAGTTCTGGGAATAAGGCAGTTATATCTTTATTCCTTTTATTTCGCAAGTCTACACTGTCTTTTGTGATATAAGCAAGACAGCGAATTCCATCGAATTTTAATTCATATAAGTAATCTGGACTATCAAAAGGAGCTTCCAAGTTTGCAATCAACATGGCTCTAGCTTCTCTGTTTTTAAAAATGTCCATACTATGATGGTATTGAATGGTTATTAGCCATTTCTAAGGTTTGTTGTAATGCGGTCATTAAATCTATAGCGGTTGTTTGTTGCTCGTTTCCGGCAGTCACAATTTCCTGTCCATTTATCTTTGTCTGAATAGCTTCTCTTAATTTTGCTTGATATTCATCAACAAACTCATCATGATTGAAAGTTTCAGTCATGTTTGATATTAGACTTTTAGCCATTTCTAGTTCTTTCTTATCTAACTGCACTTTAGATATATTTGGCACAGGTTGTATTTCTTCTTGAAAAAAGATCATTTTAGCGATTATTGAATTTTTAGTAGGATATAATACCACTAATTCTTCCTTACTTCCCAATACTGTTTTTGCAATAGCTGCTTTCTTAGTGGATAACAAAGCTTGTCTTAATAATTCATAGGCTTTTTCTCCACCAGCTTCGGGGGCAAGATAGTAGTCTTTGTCAAAAAGGATTGGATCAATCTCGCTAAGTTTCGTAAAATAAATTATATGGATAGTCTTGTCTTTTTTTGTCTTGATTCGCTCAAGTTCATCATTTGAAATCGTAACATATTTGCCTTTTTCGTATTCATAACCCTTAATAATGTCCGATGACTTTATTTCTTTATTGCAACTAGGACATATTTTTTGATATTTAATTCTTTGATGTTGCCCGTCTTCTCCTTTACATAACTGGTTAAAACTTATCCCAGTATCTCGAGTTGTTTTATATAAACTCACAGGTATATATAACATTCCAACACTTATTGCACTTTTATGTGCTATTGGCATATTCATCACACTCCTATATTGTTAGTTATGTGTACATTATTAGGAATTATACAGCAAGCTATATAACTTCTTATAGTAACTTGTTAAATCTATTAAGTTATACATAGTGCTATAATACTCTTTGAGGTGAATAGGTATGGAAGAAAAGGCAAAGTGTCCTAAATGTGGAAAAACAATCACAAAACATGGTACATATTTAGAGAATAAATAAAGGTGGAACAGTCCATCAACTCTTTTATTGCGGTAACTGTAAGTTCTCTTTTAAAACAGTTAACGGAAAGATAATAGAAAATTACACATTAAAAGAAAAATAAGATCGTTCAATTCATGTGAATGATCTTATTTTTATATTCCACTATTGTTCGATAAACATTACTTAAATCATCTTGTACTATTAGTCTTAAATCTAAAGCCAATTTTAATTGACCCAATATAATCCCCTCGCAGTATTCCATTACCTCTACATTTGTTTGATCTTCCTTGATTGCTTTAACATAATCCCCATAAGAGGATATAAGATTTAAAAATACAATCTCTTTTAATTTTTCTGATTCCATATCCACATTCTCCCTACACATTACTAATAGTATAATAACATGAATATGTGCAAATGGCATTATTTCTTTAAGAAACCGTTTATTATTTTAACCTGACCATCTAAATAATGAATTACTATTTGGCAGCATCCACAAATCGGGCATTTATAAGAATATGCCTTAAATCTTCCGCTTTCTTCATAGAATACATCGTATGTAGATACAATCTCTCCACATTTACACTTAAAACTCATATTTTTACCTCCTACTATATTTAAGAACAATGTTAATCTTAAACGTATTATTTGTAAAGATATGAGTGTGTATAAACAAAAAATTGTTGAGCACTATAATGCATAATATGGTAAAATTAAACTATAGCGATAGAGAATTCTACGTGAACCTATCAGCGGTCTCCCAATTTATATGGGGGATTTTTTATTAACTCTTTATAGAACTTATTAAGAATAATATTATAAATAAAAGAGGCCTAGGGGGCAACGTACAAACAGCACGTTTAGCATTTAGCTACCACTCCTAGGTCTTACTCTATAAATATGTTAACAAATTATCCTACTTTTGTCAACTCACTTGATTTTTCCATAGACAACTTAGTCGCTCTACCGCAATATATTTTTCCAGGAAAGATATTCAATCTAAACTTTGATGTATCCAACGTATTAAGAATAGGCTCTACAAAAGATCTATCTTTTGATCTCATATACATTGTGTTAACTATTAAATCAGCAAGCTGAATGCCATAATGACTAGCAGAATCATAATATTTAATAGAAAAGCTATAATCAAAATAGCAAAATTCAGTATTTAAAAATTTTTCTAAATCATTTAACTGACCCACAGATATATTTCTATTATCAATACTCAATATAAACTCATATGTCTCATCTTCTGGGAGGAGAGGAAGTATGGTATCCTTAAAAAGGATTTTAACACCATAATTAAAAAATATATTGGATTGAGCTATTTGCTTTCGCATATGACTTTTATCAAACAAAATTGCACATCCTATAAAATTATCTATTTTTTGAATATGTGTTATAAGTTCTAGTTTCTCATTCAAAGTCATATTTCTCGTTTTTAGCTCTTCCGACATACTCATTTTTCTATTTTTCTTATGCTTTTTATTTATTTTTTTATACTTATTCATAATGCGTGTATGAGCGAATTCATCCCCATATGCAAAATAGCCACCAATAGCAAAGTAATTAGTATTACTATTTTTATGAATAGATCCGGATTCATCAATATAGACCCAAATTTTCACTACTATGCCCTCCCTAGTTTATTTTTTCATGTAATTAGTATTATATCACTTGTATAAGTGCTTCGCAATTCAATAAAAAATCGGTTTATTTATTCACATAGTTATTCACATTTAAATAAATAAAAAATACCCTAAGTCCAAATTAGACCTAGGGTTTTTACTTTATACATATTCTCTTATTTGATCTAAATTAATCTCTTGCTCCCAATCGCCACACTTTATTACACAAGTGTGGTTTTTCATTTCAGTGATACAAACAGCTTTTAAAAAGCAATCAAAACTAACTGGTGTACCGTCTATACATTTCGCATTACTAACAAGTATTACTTCAGGTAAGTTATCCATATAATGTTACCTCTTAATAACTAGGACTTGTCCCGGATATATTACATCATCAGTCAAACCATTCCAACCTTTAATATCTATATAGCGTGTAGGATCTCCAAGCGCTTCCCCAGCAATATTCCAAAGTGTATCTCCGGATTGTACGACATATTGTTGATCCGGATTTTCTGTATTCTCTGCAATATCACCGTCATTCACAAAGCACATGCCATCGTTAATCAGATAAGGGTTATTGGTTCCCGGGTAAATAGCGGTGATCGTCCCCTCTCCAATATCCGGCACTAGGGCTTCACCATTAGGCGACCAACCCACTTTTGCGGTAGACGAAGCATAACAACTCCCAAAATAAACATATTCTCCTACGTGGTGCTTTAAGGTTGGTTGTGGCGCTGGTACTGGTTCTGCTGGCTGACTCACAACGTTGCTTGTCACTCCTGCATATTTATCCCAAGCATCTAAATCGCCATAGAAAACATTGCAATCTAGCTTACCGTTATAGCCGTCTAAGCACCCTGATGATGTAAATTGCCACATCGCATAAAACGGCCAGTAGTTAACTTTTGGTTCTGCGCCAACATTAGTCATATCATAATTATAAATAGGATCATATCCTTTATACTTTGCTACCCATAAGCCATAACCGGCATTTGCTACAGCGGACCAGTCATAGCGATTCACTACACTTTCAGACATATAGATTAAAGGCTTTACGCCTGTTTGCTGTTCTACGATCTGCAGCCATTCCAAAGCCCAACTTACGTCCGCTGTTTGTTCTTCCCAATCTAATACCGGAATACCCTTACCAAAATAGCCTTTACAGTTATTAATAAAGAACTCTGCTTCTTGGCTAGCTGTGTTTTGTGCATTTTGTGCGTAGTGGTAGAAGCCTACTTTTCTACCTAAATTTAAGGCTTGCTGAACGTGTTTGTCGCAATAAGGATTAATATATCCTGTTCCCTCTGTTGCCTTAACGACAGCAAAATCGAAAGCTATTTGACTTAAATCCAAGTCGCTTTGCCAACTTGCAATATCAATTCCATATAAACTCATATTATTTTTCCTCACTTTCTTCTGTTTGAATGGTATCTTCTACTTTCCCTTTAATTAATTTAATAATAGGCGCTAAAAATGGAATGGTAACCCCTATATCTTCGCAATTTTCAGTAATGCTAATTAGTTCGTTTAGCACCAGCCATACTGCTACAAAACAACTTATAACCGGAGGTATATTAATGCCTAGATTCATATTGGTACTAATATAAACTACCAGTACATCTCCGGCATACCCAACAAAAATAAGAACGTACATACTTACCTTTTTAACTATACCTAAAAAGCTCTTTTGGCTTGTTATTTTATTGCCTTTGCTGTAACTTGCTCCTAACCCAGTAAACCAATCGATCAAGTTACATCCTATCAACAGTAGAATTGGGATAGCCAATAAGCCAAAGAAACTAAAAAAGGCACTACATGCGGCGCCTAAAAACATCTTTACTTTATCCATTCTTTTCATTTCCCTCATTCCTTTTCTAAAATAAAAGGATCCATTAATTATTCCGGATCCTGATTTGCATCAAATTCTTTTTGCATTGCTTCTTGATATTCTTGTTGCTCTTTTTGTATTGCTTGCTCTTTAGCCACTGTAATATCATGTAATAAATCGTTTGCGATCAATTCCAATACATAAACAGGTACGTCTTGTAAAGCGTGATTAAATGCTGAAAGAATATTTTGTTTATGCTCTTGAATAATTAAATTACTGCCTTTTGTTGTCATCATATCCTCCTCTATTGGGCTAATTCTTCTAATTCTAAATCAGCTAAAATTCCTTTTACTTTATCCTGTAGTCTTACAGGAACTTCATTGAAAGTTTTTTTGCCCTTAATGATTAATTGTACGTAAATTATTGCCATGTCATTTTCCTCCTGTCATTTCATAGATTTCTACTAATGCCATTTGCAACTCTGTGATCTGTGTTAAGGCATCTGCAAGGTGATCATTTTGTTCTAAAGTTATCCTATAGATTGGATCTTCCCCCATACTATATTGCAGCTGCTTATATACACAGAAGTTTTTATAAATACGTTCTGCCTCGTCTAATCGTACCAATATCTCTAATAAATTATTAGTATTAGAAAAAAGATCATTGACCTCTTCCAAACCTAACTCAGTTGTAAATTCTAAAAAAAGAAGGTTATCCACTTGATAATCTTCTTGACCGATTAAATCTAATTCTGTTTTATTAATAATTAATTTATGCATCACGCTGTCCTCCTCCAAATATATAAAGCAATGTAATTCGGTGTGAAACTATGGTAATGTTGAGCGCCACCACCCGTATTCCGAGTTGAAATACTACTTGTATCCCATATCGCAACTGCTCTATCAGCGTATCCCCTACTGGCATTTGAAAAACCAAAGCTCCCATCTACTTTATTCATGGTCGCCATGCTCAGTACATGGTCATGATTAGGTATCTGTGCTACAGTTAAAGCGGTTCCGCCTGTTGACGAACTTCCGCCAGTTGCCCCACCTGAGTAGCTGCTACCTGCCCCAACGATATAACGATTCTGTCCAATCAATGACCACGTTCCGCCTAGAAATGTTCCAGGATTTATATTGGTATAAGTAAGGTAAATAGAATTAACTGGGAAAGCCTTATTTAAGGTTAAAATTTTATCCCCATTAATACTGGTTGTACTTCCTACCTCTAAATAATCCGATCCCGAATATAACCTCATTCTCCGACTAGATGTATTATCATAAAAATCTAATCCATAATGCCGATTGCCTGAGCTGTCTTTCCCAACAATAACACTATGCTGACTACCACTGCTATCAATGATTTGAGTAATGACTCCACTTTTAGGAGCGTTCCAACTCCCTTTATTAAATGATCCTGTTGAAAAAATCTCCTGTTGAGCTTGTGTCTTCTTTCCTAAAGTAATTTGATTTTTTACTGCAACCGTACCAATTCCTACGCCGGTTTTATCCTTCGTGATGTTAAAAGGAAGTTCCGCTGCTGTAATAGTTCCAGTTAATTTAGTGGTTTCTCCCAGTTTATCCGTTATGAAGATCTCTAACGCATAACTATTATTAATCGCATATGCTGATCCATAGTTGACCCCGGTCCCTGATACGAAGCTACTGCTAACAGAAGTACCGCCAATCTTTAGTAATGTGCCATTAACTGCATTCCCAGCCACTTTGGCTACGCTAAAGGTTGGTTTAACATAAATATAGGTTCCTCCTAATAAGTTCTTTGTGCCATCTGCGTTGGCTCTGTAATAGTCCCAGCTAACACTTGGCTTACTATAAGGTGTTACTACCACGTTTATTGTACTACTGACTGTTTTCCCACGGCTATCCGTCGCAGTTAAAGTAGCTTGGTAAGTTCCCGATGTTGCTATGGTTCCTATTACATACTGCGATGTATCTTTACCAATCGGGACATCATAGTTTCTGCCATTAAAAGTAAGTTTCAAACTAGAAGCTACAGCGTTTTTTTTCAAGCTAATCTGAGGAATGATAAATACGATTGTGGATAGCGTTTGTACAATGATCTGATTATTTCCGGTAACGTTTGTTACGCGCTGCTCCCCATCAAACACACCAAAACTAGAACTAAAGACGGGAGCAATATTAATTAATGTTCCTGTTGCATTCTTTGTATATAGTCCAATGTTATACCCACCATACGTGCTTGTTAGAGTGGCTGTAAAAGTCCCACTACTTACATTTTTCATAGCCGTGTAGAGCTGACTCATTTTACTGCTGTCACTTACTGTAATGCTACTGTTATAACCCCCACTGTACAGCACTAAGCTGCCATATTTGATTGTTAAACTGTAACCGTAATATGCCCAATAGTCTTTCTTAGCAAGCGTAAATTTTACGTTGCTATCAATATTACTGACCGAAAAGCTTGTAATATCGGAGGTTGTAGGTTTTACGAAAGTTCGTGTAACCTCCGATGACTCCCCTATCTTGGTTGATCCGGAATAGGTTTCAATGACAAACCCTAAGCTCGCACTTGTCTTTCCATTTTTATTCAGATAATCGACTAGATATTTTTGTTTCTCCACACTTAATGTCTTTGTCGCCCCGCTAGTATAATTGCTGTATGTTTCAAGGGCTACAACGTTCGGGATCGAAACTCTTAGCTTATAATTAAAGCTGCTTGAATATGAAGTAAAGCTCGCATAAAAAGAACTATAAATATTAGAATAACTAACATTTGTAATCGGTGCCGCTCTTGGAATCGTAGGACAAGTATAGGACCCGCTGCTACTTAACGCGCCAACATAAGGACTGTTATCTGCATTAAAATAACAGCTATAATTAACCGTTTTCGTTCCATCACCATTATGGTAAACCCTAAAATCTCGAGTCGCTAATAAGATTCTGCTTGCTGTTCCATAGGACCCAACACTAAAATCTTGACGCTGACCATCAACGATAATGTATCCATAAGTCGTGTAGTTATTCCATGCACTCCCGCTGTCACGGTCAAAGTAAAGATCCACACGTACATTCGTGTAGTTCTCTGTGGTGCTTTGACCTATACTATAGACCGCTTGACTTAGCCAATAACTCATTTTATTATCTCCTTTCCTTACTGAATAATAAAGCCGACATCATTATCGTATCGCAATAGATAGTCACCTACCTGTAGACTTTGCACAACCACAACCTGCTCGATATAAAGACGTTTATTGCTGATGTAGGCCACACGTGTTCCCCCTTCATAAAAAGCAAGCTCTGTATCACTTAGAACCATCTCAAAACTCCCCTGTGATTTACTGATATGCAAGCCGTCTTCTTGAAATTTAAAATAGGTATGAAATTCTTCCTTCGTGACTAATCCCGTTATACTGTCCGTTAGCTCTGTTACTTTAGTAATGGTAGTATTTACAGATGAATCCGTTTGTTCCTGTTTGGTGCTGAGTTCTTCCAGTTGACTTCCTAGATCGCTGCTCACTTTCTCTACGCTTTTCACTGTAGCAGCAATACTATTGCTAAGGACCGTGAAATTAGCATTGTTACTTTTTTCTGTCGTCACAAATACATTTTCTGCATTATCTCGGATAGATGTTTCATTGTCGATAGGTGCCCACGCCTGCAAGAACTGATAATACTTCTTTAACTGTCCAGTGGTTGTATCTAGCCATAAAACTGTTATGTCATTCGGCTCACCCGGTTGTTTTAAAACCGTGTTAAAATCAATCATCTTAGTCCATACAAAAGCAGACAAGTCCGTATAAATCTTTTGTCCCTCTTCATTTGTCGTGTACGGCGGTTCTTTCTCAGTCTGCATATTAGCAACACCGATATAAGACTTCCCGGCACTGGTCTTGCTGATACCATCACCATTGGAATTATCAGCGAAGTAAACCCATGTGTAATACGTTATATCTCCAATGGTCGTCTCTTCCTGATCCTTGCAACCGCTAAACGTTATTGTCTTACTTAAGGACGAATAATGGTATTGAATGTCACATACATACGTCACATTTTTTACGTCTGCATTTAGTTTATTACTAGATACGGTTAGAATGCCATCGGTCACCACTTCGTCAGGATCAAGCTCTCCGGTGGTCTTTTTCCAGGTAATCGTACAATCGGATAAAGGGACATTTAAGAAATTATCCAATATCACCGGAGTTAAAATAAGGTTCCCACTGGTAGTCCAATCAGGACTATAGCTGGATCCATTGTATTCCTGATATGTGGGCTGATTAGCGCTTATATAAACTTGTAAATTAGAAACGTCCGTTTCGTCCGTGACGGCTAAATAATTACTGACAAACACTCCATAAGTTGTTGTCACCACACAATAGAAGTTCGCGTATAGATCCACATCATTATAGCCTATATTTAACTCCTTAGAGCCTGTGCTGTGGTTTTGATCCCATTCTGTGTCTTGGTCTTTATTTCCACTCACGCGATGCCAAATAAAACTTAGTTCGGTTAGATCAGTCGTAATGTCTTTACCATCTAACACAACTTTAGCTTTGAGTGTAACAAACGTATTCTTCACATTCAAAGTGGCATTATTAGAAGCACTTATGCTTGCACTAACGGTATTTGTTTCAATGGCTTCTATCTTCTTTTCTAATTCTTTTATAGCATTGAATATTACTACCCCATTGTGATCAATGTAAAAATCAGGATTATCAATTTCTCCTTGCTGGTTACGTAACCCCATTTTTAATGTACCTGTATTTAGATCAATATCGAAAAAGTCGCCTTGAATTATTCCTACTCGTATAGCAAATGCATTAATATTACCATTCATATCAATAGCTATTTTTTCAAATGTTTTCCCACCGTTTGATGAATATCCAAAACCTCCCATTGTCATTTTCCATAAATGAGTAGTTTCGTTTAATGCCAGTGTATCCATAATGGTCCAACCAGTCGGTTTACCATTACTATCTAAATCAACAACGAAATTACCGCCATTATGACCTAATATCGTTTCGGTACTTTCTTTAAAACCTTCTTGTAAAGTGTTATAAAGCTTTTTAAGTTTTATTTCAATTGGACTTTTTGATATAGCAGAAATAATTTGATTATTAGCGATTGAAGTAATGGTAGACTTCATACCTCCACCTATTGTAGTATCTCTTTTTGATACTATTGCTTTTATATAAACCCCTTTATCCGTTTCTACTAAAACAATTGAACCTACATCAATCGTGGGATTACCTCTGAATTCTATAGTACATGGCGTATAAGTAAGTATTTTTATTTTGTTTAATATACTGTCTAACAGGCTTTGATTCATCAAGGGATTTTCTATACTTATCCCCATTCCTTCACCGCTCGAAATTTGAGTATCTCCTACTGTACAAGTGATTGAGTTTATGATTACTTTATCCGCAATTTGTTTATACCCATTTAAAAACTGTATTTTTCTAAATATCTTTATATCTGTTTCGGTATACCATTTAAATGTAAGTCTGCCTAACGGATTTATATATGCATTCATACCCATTAATCCTGCTAAATACCCTATCATCACTTTACATTGTGTATTTCCCGGATACCCTTCCACCTGTATATTTGGAAATGTAAAATCTAAAGTGACATTACACTGATTACATATATCTTTAACGACATTTTCTATAGTATTTGGAAATTGAATTGTTGGAGCATAATCATTCAACATAAATGCAGAAATATCATAACCACTAACATTTAATTTCTTTTTGCTATCTGTAATTTCTGATACATAAAATATACCTAATGGAGTTTCAATATTATCTAAAACAGAAAATAATTCGACCTTCGATTTCTCTGCAAATTTAACATTGGGATCGCTGAAAAGTTCTGCATTAAAACTGTTCGTACAGAAATTACCAAATGTTATATTTTCAGACTGATTAAACACCTCGTTTATCTGAGCTTTGACCAATAATTTTGGATTAACATTTTTTCCATCTAAAACAAGTTTTATGCTAATTTCACGGGTGTCTTTTTCATAATCTTTACTATATGCCATCTAATCACCTATTTCTCTATAAAGTTCATACTTAATCCCTGCCAAATCCATGAATTAGTTATCTTATCATAAATATATAAAGGCATAGTCCGATCACCGACATATGCAGTCATCGTTCTACGCCCTCCTATATATGCATCAGGATACTCTATTTCAAAAAATAAAGGTTCTACAGCTTTTAATAAATTGCTGATTTCATCATCTCTCATAGGCGGAAAAGTACATACAAGTTTAGTTTTAACTCCTATGCAGTCTCTAACCATTTCTCCATCTTGATTTCTTCCGGATCCGTCTTCTGAATCAATCGCATAGCGTTGATATTCTAATGTAGAAGGGGCTTTAATAGCTACCCCATTAATTTTAAGAATATCCATTAAATATCCCTCCTAAATAAGTAAAGGGCTTTCCCCTGTTTGAATAACTTCTTTGTTGTGTTCATCAAATACTGTTTTTGCTACAACCTTACCATCAATTTGACTTATAACAGTAATGGTTTTATTTCCACTATGCCCGCTGAACATTTGCATGGCTCTAGCAACGCCACTAAATACTCCACCTTCAATACCCTCAATGATTTGTGAGTTATTCGCAACAGATGTTTTGCCGTTAATTTTTCCGACAAGTTCCGGTCCTGCTTCACGAGCAACGAATATTTCTCCCATGTCAGGCATACCACCGGATGCATATTTGAACAATCCCAAATGTCCTGTGACTTTACCACCAACAGCTTCAAGTTCAGAGCTAATACCAAAGCGTATCCCACCGAAAGATGTTTCTATGGCGCTTTTTGCGTTTGATATAGATGTTTCATCAGCCTCTGTTTTTACAGTTACACCCGGTTCCAGTTCTTCTGCTTTCTTCTTAATATTGTCTAAAATAGTGGTTATATTTTTATCTACCTTACCGCCATTTTCTTCAACAGCTTTAGCTAAATCACTAATTAGACCAGCACCTGAGGCATCCCCTTTTTCTTTAAATACTTGAACATATTTTGAAAGATTTCCTTCAGATGCATTAAGTAGTTTGACTCCATAAGTTTCATTTTCAACTAGCGAATTATAATTACTATCAATTTGATCTAATTGTTTTTGTTCCCAAGCAGCCTTTGCATTCTTAATGTTTTCTTCTAATTGTTTCCTTTCAGTAGTATTTAGATAGATACCTTTTTCTTCTAATGCCTTAATCATTTCATCATATGAGTAATCATAGGCATCTGATTTTTGAGCTAAATCATCTAAAATCTGTTCTCTGGCTACTCTACTCGCTTCTCTTTCAATATTGCTCATTTCTTGATAACGTGTTCCTGATTCATCAAGTTTATCATCTAAGTCTTGCAACCCCATAGCTAAAGACTCCATTGTCATACGATGATCAGCATCTAAAATACCATATTCTTCTTTAATCTTTACAACTGTAGATTCTACTGTACCGTCTAATGCCTTTAATTCTGCTTCATAATTATTGATGCCCTCTTGATTTGCAACCCATGCATTATTCGCTGATTCTAATGTTCCTTTTGTGGCTTCCAATCTTGCGCTTGTATCAGTTAAACGCTGTTTAAGATTTTCTGTAGGTATTTCTCCTTTAGCAATAATATCGTTGTATTCTTGTTGCGCTTGATTAGCTTCAAGTTGTGCTTGTTTATAAGCATTTTGAGCAGATGTTAATTCAGCTTGTACCTTTGAACGTTGACGCATACTATTGATATAGTCTTCTTCATATGCTTCTACTAAAGCTTTTTGCTTTAAAAGCTCAATATTTTCCTTTACTGCCTCATTACTTTCTGTCCAAGCTAAATGCCCATCTTCTGTAAGACTAACACTTTCAGGAAGAATTCCATTTAATTGATCCACATAATATTGTGCTTGTTTAATATTACTTACAACACCATCTTCACCAGTCAATTTTTCAAGTTGACTTACATAAACTAAAGCTGTATCCCACTGCCCTTTTGCAGCTTCGGCATTCTTTTTAGTTTGTTCAGTACTTTCTAATAAAGATTTGGTTGTTTCATCAAGCGCATCTTTTTTACTCTTTTCTGCTTCAACAAATCGTTCTGTACTATCCTTAGCATCTTTTGTCTTACTACTAAATAATGTTAATGCAGTTACAATACCAGCTAAGGCGATACCGACAATGACTAATGGATTAGCAGCTAAGAAAGCTAGTGCTTTACTTAACAATCCCGCAGCTGTAGCCATCAATCCAGTAGATGCAGCAGCAGTTTCTAATTTCATAGCAAGTGTAGACAATGCCCCACCAATAACGGTAAAGATTTGTGTATTCAATAGTGCGTTATTCATCCTTGTATAAACACTAGTAAATGATGATACAGCTTTATTCCCATCAGTTATTTGATTAAGTACTAGATTAAATGCACTCGAAAATCCATTTAATTTAATTTCTGAAATAACTATATAAAGTTCTTGGAACGCTTTTGTAAGGATTCCTAATTTTCCTGTAGCATTTAGTATTGTATCTATTTTCCATGCTACAAAGAACGCACCTAAAGCGACAGTTACGCCACTGAGAACCGGTCCGAATGTATTACAGATAGCATTTAGCCCATCTACTGCTTTTGTTATTAATATAATAGTTCCTTCAAATCCTAATTTAGCTATCTTGCTGCCGATGTTATATAATCCTTCAAGAGATCTTAATCCAGCTGAAAATTTACTAAGGATAGTGCTTAATAATCTTATTGAAGCAGCTAACATATCTACTACTAAAGGAACCCCTCTTTCAATGCTCCATTTTGCGAATGGTAATAAAATGTTTTTATACGCTTTTGACAGATTAGACATTACAACTGAAGATAGATCCTTAAATGCATCAGATAAGTTGGAAACGCTTTTTAACGCAGGAACAAAATTCAATTTCTTTGTCCATCGTTCCGTTTCTCTTGACATATCTTCTAAATAACTTAATCCAATGTTTAATATATCCCAAAGATTTTGAACAATTTGGCTTCCTACCCCAGCAGTTTCCCACGCTATTTTAAATTGACTAGCGAGATTTCCTACTGAATAATTTAAATCTGCGATAATATTTAATAAATGGCTTATTGTTTCATAACCAGTGCCATTTTGCCATACATCGTTAAAACTTTTACCAATCGAACCAACCAATGCTTTTATTTCATTAAACTGGTATTTAAGACTATCTACGACTCTTACACCATAAACATTCCAACTATCACTAACAGGTTTAAACAATTCCTTCAATCTAGCTTCTAGCTTATCTAACATTTCATTTGTGCTATTTTCTAACCCTTTTAAGAAGTCATATTGAGGTAATTCAATATCTCCAATACTTCCTCCGCCACCTGAACCGTTTGATCCTGAGCTATCTTTTGAATTATCAGGTGAATTTAGAATATTAAGTTCATCAAATCCCATTAATTGCTTTTTAAGTTCTTTAACTTTATCAGTGGCCCCGGAAGCACTGTCACCGACATTATCTAATGCATCCTCTGCATCAGCGCCACCACCGGCAAGACCACTATAATCAATTTCAGGAAGTTTAAAACCAAATAGCCCTGCTACAAAATTAGCTAATTTTGTTAATAATTGAATAAATACCTGTACATATGGAATGAGTTTAGAGATAAATACACTTGCAATATTGCCTACTGCACGTTTTAACATTGTAAATTGCTGGGTTAAAACACGAACTGCGTTAGCGGGAGTAACTAATGTTCTAGCCATATCGTTAAACACATCAACATTAGCTGCATTCTCCATAATGGTTATGTAGCGCATAATGGCTTGTGTATTTTGATCCCATGATGCTACAGCACCATCAAGTCCATATTTAAGACCTGTTTCTTTTACCATTGCAACAGATACATTGTTACCAAATTCTTTTAGCCCTTTGATTTGTCCACTCATTGCTGAGTTTAATTTATCAAATGCTGACTCAACACTAACATTCATTAAAGAACTATAATCATACGCTAATTGTGTTAAGTTCTGTGACATAATTTGTGCTTTATCACTTGCTACTCCAAAACCTGAGATTAGCATATTAAATGAACCTTGATATTTCATCCATTCACCCATATCTATTCCCATAGCATTTTGAACCTGTTGAGCAAATTGCATAGCACTGTCTGTTGCTGAACCCATTGCAACATTAAATAAGTTTAAATTTTCAATATATTGTGAACTTTCCTCAAATAAGTTCCCGATTCCTCCCGCAACCAAAGTGATCGCTAGAAATGTCCCTCTTAATCCGCTTATACTTCTTTTCAGTCCATTAAAAACCGATCCTAAAGATAGATTAAATTTTGAATTGATTGTACTTGCTTTTTTTGCGTTAGAATTGTAATTTGCAAATCCGGCGCTAGATTTATTCAAAAGCCTTGGTAGAACGGAAAACAATCCATTCATTTTTATTGTTACATCAGCTAATGGTTGTAACGCTACAGCAATATTTTTTATTTGAACAGATAGTTTACTAAAATCTACTCCATCTAAGCTTGCAGATAGGTCCTTTAACTTCATAAGTTGAGTAATATTTTGTCCGAGGTTAGTTTTACCAATCTGTTGTAAAGGCTCCATAGCACTTGCTAATTGTTGCGTTTGACTAGCTAGATTTGAAAAATTAATCTCCGAACTATTTAATGATGACAATGTTAATTTCAATTTTGCTAGAGCATTCACATTCTGACTAAGGTTAGTTTTACTAATCTGTTGCAAAGGTGCCATAGCTTTTGAAATTCCACTCATTTTTGAATAAAGTGAAGCTGTATCAACATTAGCTAATGATGAAATCATTTCAGGTACTCTATTAAGTTGAGAAATGTTTTGACCTATGTTTATTTTACCCACATTTTGTAATGGAAGCATTGCATTTGTTAATTGGGCTGTTTTATTACTAAAGTCTGTAAAGTTAACGTTGTTTAGAGACTCTGTTGCTTTTCCTATTCTTGAAAACGTATTAATTGTTTTCGCTACTGCGCCATCGATACTTGTTATCCCATTCAGAGAATTTGCTAACGAACCAAACGCCTTTGCAATACTATTAAAGTGTTCTGCCTTAACGTTTTTTGAAATATTATTCAAATTAGATAGTTGATTTCTTATTTTATCTAACCCTACGATCCCTTTACCAGTCACTCTACTTAGATGAGTTAGGGAATCACTCAATTCATCAATACTTTTATTTGCTTTATTACTATCAGCTGATATTTCTATACTTAGCTTATCTATATTTAATTCATTTGACATAATTTCACCCCCTTGCTCTTTAGTTTTAAAGGCTCAAGGCTCTATTTAAATGAATTAACAAAATTCATTAACCATACTTTTGCTTTCTCACTTTCAACCTTTTTCTTCTCTTCTTCGCTTATAGAGTGATTAAAGTCGTATGGCTTTTCTGCATAATTTTTCGGTTGTTTCCCTTTACTTCTTCCCCACATGTTAAAAAGTGAGGTGCTTATCGCATCATAGAAGTAAAGCCCTTGCAACCATTTTTCTTGGTTTATACGTTCTTGATTTAGCTTATCTGCTTCACGATAATATTTTGTTAAACAAACATCATCATTCCAATATTGGTCATAATTCATACCAATAGATAAATAAAAAGGAAACATTTTATAAAATGTCTCCGTTAATCTTATATTTTTATTAGTGGAAGTATTTAATTCAGTTTCTTCCACTTGATTGCGTTTTTTGATGGTTCACCAAACAATGTATTTACCGTTTCTAAATACATTACACTTAATTGTTCGATCAATCCGCTTTTATCTTCTAAATTAGATAGAATCTCATCTGTCAAATTAGGATCGACATCATGTTGTTTAGCTAAAAATGAATATCTAAATAACTTAGGAATCATTGTTACTGGTTTACTCTGCACTTCTGTAACATCAAAACCATCTTCTTCCATTTTTTCAACTACGGATCTTGTAAACTGTAAAGTATAACTTTTTTCTTTATATTCAAATTGAATTCTCTTTGCCATTTTCATTTCTCCTTATATATTAAGATTGTGATATCGTTGGTTTCGCTTCCCAAATTGGAGCTCCTGTAGGTGTAACATATACACTTGTCTCTAAAATTGAATCCACGCTAGTTGATGGTAATCCCATTTCGCTTGGTTCTCCTGTAAAAAATGCTGCTTTTTCTAATTCAGGATGTTCAATTACAAACCATACTGATTTACCATCAGCTTTAGCCGCTTTATAAGCTACGACTAATTTATCCCATTCAGTCATTAAATCCTCTGTGAAGTTTGCTGTGAAAGATAATGCTCCACCTAAATCTTTTAAACCTTTAATATAAGTCTTATATTCTAGTTCTGATAACGTTGTAGAATCTAATGTATTTGGTTCCGGATTTAATTCAGGTGTTTCCTTAATATCCGGAACATATGAATAACCTGTTGTTGGTCTAGTTCCTTTTGTTGTTTCTACTGCATATCCAACGTTTACTCCTGCAGTACTTAATGCAATTCCCATTTTATTCCCTCCTGTTAAATTGAATTGTTTTTTGTAAATCTTACTATTCTTCGAGATATACTTGAATCTGAATTTGAAATGGATTCATTAAAGCTACGATAATACCCTAACGAATCCATGACATCATTAATATGTGAAACTATTTCTTTTGTTTGTTTTTCCCTACCAATATTTAGATTACTAAATACTTCAAACTGATAATTCTCAATGGCTACATTTTCACGTTGATCAAATGTTGAAAACATTGTATTTACACTCGTTCCTTTTTGAATGATATAAACACAAGGAAATTGCAATGGTATATTTTCAGATGTTCTTTGAGTGATATAAATATCTTCGTAAGTTTCTCTTAATTTTTCTGAAACTAATTCAAACACTTTATTTTCATGATCTATCATTAAATATCTCCTTTACAATTCGATTCATTTTTTCATATCTTAATTCCAATGATGATTCATACATAAATGGTCTAGCTTCCATTCCTTCAGTAAACACTAATCTATCCAATTCCGGATTATAGTAATACCATCCAAACTTAACCTGCCCATTTACGTTATACCACCCAATACATTGACCTGTGGCATAAGAATAATTGAATCCATCAATTGATGGATGTCCATTCTTAGAACCGACAACACCGGTACCAAACTCTACAAAAATAGCGTGTTCACTGTCTACACTAATAATTGCGGTATTGCCGTTTAGTGTATAGCTTAAGCTACTGGCAAGTTCTCCTGTCCAATGTATTTCTTGTAAACGCTTAGCAACACAACTATAGCCTTCATCACCCAACCTGCTTATTAAATCTGTAGTTTTTCTTTTAAGTGCAGTATTGTAATCATTTATTTTTTTTCTTGCTTCATCGATAGATTCTTGACTAAGTTTTATTTTTACTTTCATTATTTGCCTTAATTTTTTTAATAGCATAACGAATGCAATTAATCGATTTAGCCACGGCTTTTACTTCATAATCGCATTCATCGGTTAAATGATCACTTTCTATCCATAGCTTTGTGTATTCATCAATTTGGCAATTAATATCATGAATAATCATCTCTCTATCATAATCTAAATCTTTACCGAATGCTTGATTTTCTGTAGAACCTTTATCGCTTGAAATTTGCATTTTGATTTCTTTAATAGGTGAGTAGCCCTTCACCTTATTACCAAATTCATCGTATGCTTCTCCCTTACCATAAAGTGAATAGAATATTTTTTTCTTACCTCTAACGATTGACCGCATTGCTATTTCCTCCAATCTTCACTATAACCTCTTTTTTGCACGATTTACACCACAAAAAAAGAACTCCTTGTGTTCCTTTGGCATATCTTCCTATTCGCTTTGTATGTCCTTTTTTCAAGCATTCAGTGCAATATATATCATATCGTTCCAACATAAGGAATAATCAAACTAATTAGTTCAACGGATACATCTGCACTAGACCATGAACGATTCACTCCTGCTTCTGAGTGTGATTTTTCTCCCTCAGCACCCATTTTTGAATACAATTCTTTAGCAATTCTAATTTGCAATCCTAAATACCTTTGTTCAAGTTTCTCAGGATATTTTTTGTAGGGAAATCTATTTTCTAAAATAATATCTTTTGATGATTCTAAAAGAGATAAAAGTAGCTCATCATCTTGGCTTCCTTCAATCTCCGGTAACTGTTTTTTTAATTTTTCTAATTGCGTATCCAATAGGATCACTCCTATTCTTTCTTTTCTGTGGACTTAGTTGTCTTTTTTCTTTTTGGCATTTCATCTTCCTTTTCAGGAAGTTCTTCACCGGCATAATAATATTTATCTCCAATTTTAATTGTGTGCGTTGCTTTCACATTATTTCACCTTTAAAACAGCAACTTCATCCATACGTTCATAACTTGGCAACACTGTTTCAGCAATTACAGTTTTAACGCCAATCGGATCTCCTGATTCCTTGATTACACGACAAGCAATATGACCATCAATTAATTTGAATCCCTCTCCCCCCTCAATTTCTTCAGGTGTTGGAGCGAAGATAACATTGCCTAATGCCCCATCCGGTAATAACGTTACATACCCTTCAGGATAATAATCTTTTGTATTCCCTTCTTCATCTTTGAATTTTTTATCATACAAGATGATAGAGATATTTAATTCTTCTTGAATAAAGTTTTTAACTACTTTTTTTGTTAAATAAATATTAGCAGTTGCATTTTGTGCTAAAATTCGATCTTTAATTTCTTTACATTTAAGTAATAAATTGAATGTTTTTGTGTTCATCACAATTTTTGTTACAACTGTTCCTGTTTCTGTTTGTACTTTCTCTATAGCTGCTTCTAAGTCACTGATAGGTGTTGCAGTATCAAAAGCTGTCCATAGAGCCGTTGTTTTTAATTCTGTATAGTTTGTTGCTTTCCATGCACCATCAGGATCATAATTATATTCATAATCTGTATCATCGCCACCCATTACAATCTTAACATTCCCATTATCGGTTGATAATAATTGCATTGCCATACGTTCAGCATTCACATAAGCAGATTGTACTAAATTGATTTCATCTTCATAAATACGAGAAACGGCATCTTTCAAATATGGATCATTATTCGTAACTGCTCGATGAATATCCATGATATCTTTTTCTTTTAATTTATACGCTTCTTTAAAATACGGTAATTCCGTTGTTACTTTTTCAATTCCAATACGATCTCTAAATGTTGCTTTAGCATCATAGGCACTCGCTTTTAACACAGCATGTACACCCTTATGACCTTTGATCCATGAAATATCCAAAGTTTCTTTTTTAGTATACGGAAATAGTAATCCTGCACCTAAAAATGAAACTTTATTTGTTTGTGATTCTGTCCACACAGAACTTAATACTGTTGGTTTAATTAAATCTAATACGTTCATATTTCCCTCCTATTATGCCGTTGGATATTCTTTCCCGCTAAATTTTATTTGTGGCATTGCTTTTCTTGCTGCTTCCGTTGGTAAGGTAATTTTTTTAACGTCTACCATCCCTCTAACTAACAGAGCTGTAGGTCGCTTACCGTAGGTTACATCGGTATCATAAAGCAAAATACCTTGTGCTGTTGCATCATCTTTTGGATACGGAGTCCCAGCTTTAATAATCTTTTTACCATCGCTATCTATTTCAACGCCGCTATCATCAACAACTACTTTAATAGCAGCATAATCATCGTTCAAAAGAATCTCTTTTGAAGATCCAAATGTTTCTTTTTTAAATTTCATATTTTCCTCCTAATTATTCGAATACGCTAGTATCTGCTTCTTTTGATGTGTGTACTAATTCTTTTACAAATGCTGTTGTTTCATCTGCTTCATCTTCATTACCTGCAGGTGGTCTAGGCATATCTTTCAAAATATTTTCTTTAACTTGTGCTTCTGTAGCTTCAATTTTCGCACTAATAACATTAGCAAATCCATGTGCAATATTTCTTGTGATGTCTAGATCTTCATTAATTACATTATCAATAAAATCTTTATAATCATCTTCTTTAAGACCAGCATTAACTAGGATTTTCTCGGCTTCTAATTTTGACAATTGCATTTTAAACTTAATTTCATTTTCCTTTGCTGCGTTTAATGCTTCTTGTAGTTTTTGTTCATCCGTCAATTGAGATTGCTTAATAGTATCTAGCTCGTCAGCTTTATCTTTTAATTCATTAATCTCAATATCCTTATTAGCTAATTGTGTTTTTAATTTATTAATAGATTTTCCATTTTCAGCTAATACTTTATCAGCCTGTTCTTCTGTTAATCCCATAGCGATTAAATCTTCTTTTTTCATTTTATTCTCCTTTGCTTTTTAGGCGGTAGCATCGCTCTTTGGATATCCCGTTTGTTATCCCTCTTAGGATTGAGTACATAGTCTTGTTTTAGTTCCACGACAAAGGAACAAAATAAAAAACACTCCCTAGTGTTATTTAACAAATATATACTTATCTTCTTTTTCAAAATCACAACACAGACATTTATAAGTTATTTTCTTTACCTTAATTCCTGTATCGTAATCTGTATGAATTTTACTTTTAACTTCATATAACTTATGACAACATTTTGGATCCCCTCTAATTCTTATTCTTGATGTAAACTTACTCATGAGTGTTTACAAAGCTTCCTTCACTTTTATCTTTTAAGGCATTACTGCTTGCATTATATAACCATTTTTTATCCATATATTCTTTAGATGTCACATAGACTTCTTCAGGATCACTGTATAATCCACTTGTTTGCAATGCAACACGAGGGTGAACACCACTTTGCAACTGATTCATTAATGCTTGTGTCTTCGTTAATATGTTATCTGTTCTGTTTCGGTTAAACTTGATTTCCATTTCTCTAAGATTAATGTGTTTAAGCGAATCATCTACAGTAGATGTCATTGACAGAATATTACTAACAACTTTTAAAAATTGGATTTCTGCTTCTTTAAAACTCTCTTCATCAGCCTTTGCTCTTGATTCTGCATTAGCCCAACCTTGTCCGATAATTAGAGCCTGTCCTGTGTTTCCACCAGCACTAGCCTGTCTATCAGGTACACCACAAATTTGTAAAATTGTCTGATATATATCATCAACAAGCACTTGTGTTTGTGATTGATCGAGTGCGCTAGTAATAATTCCAACATCAGCTTGTAAACCTTCCCTTGAAAATATCTTTATCGCACCTAATTCTTTCATTGTTTTAAAATCCGTCTCATCTATATCAACATTAACAAATTTCATGAAACTTTGAATAAATTGTTCAACGCCATCCATTCTATTAGATACTGAATTATTTAACGCATCTAATAAATCAATGACTATTTCAAATGCACCAAGCCTAGATGGGTTAAGTGGATATTCAATAATCGGAAGATATCCCATAATGTGCTTTTTTTCTTTAATCTTACGTTCTGTTTTAGAGATTCCTGTTTCCAAATTAATGAGACTATTCTCAATCTCAAAACATTGATTGTCAGTATAAATGGTCCATGTCGTTAAACCATTAAATTCAGTTTTTTTACCACAAAGCCAAGGCTTTTCGCCAAATCCTGTATCATAACAAACAAAACATTCTAACGGGTTAACTATTTCTGTTTCAAATGGGTTAAGTTCGCCGGGCTGTGTAGGAAATATCATTCTATAACCAGTTCCACAAATGTACATCCATTCAGCTAATCGTCTATCCTTTACACTTTTACCATCATATGCCATTAATTCATTAAGAGCAGAAATCGCGCCATCTTCCTTGATTTCTCCTGTTGGACCATCTTTAGATTTTTTAATATATTGAATCTGTTCTCCGAAAGTATATCCTACTTTAAAAGATATAATTTCGTAAGCGTGATTTGTTACTATCTTATTATTTATTTCAGGTCTAACTTCCTTTACACGATGATTAATAGGTTGGTTTCCTCTATAATAATTAAGCAAATAACACATATCATCCCTATTTTTTTCATAAATAGGAATAATATAATCTAAAATTTCTTGTACATTTTGTTTATTTATTACTTTCTTTGGATATCTTATTTTTTTTCTTCCAAATAAAGTCTTCTTTTCATCCAATAGTCATACCTCCTTATATGGGTCTTTTAAATATTTCAGGTTTATAATAATTACTTTTATTTATATATAAGGCAAACATTGCCAGCGCATCTACACCATCATCATGTGGGTTTCTACCTGCCATAGTATAACTACAAATATCAGTAATAAATTTTGCGTATTGATCGCCATTTTTATAAGTCGATTTATCTCTAAAATAGAAATTTGATTTAACAAAGTCTGAATTGGTGATAATTCTTGTTTCCTTATTTGTTGTAGTATATTTTTTAGTCAGTTTACAGCGACCTCCCCGCTCTTTTACTTCCTTTTGAACATCATCACAGATATTCCCTCCAGCGTTGTTAGATTCAAACTGCCCTTGTTGTACATCATTTCTTAAAATAGCGTTAACTAGTTGTGGTTTTACATATGTTGGTGGAGCATTATCATAAACAATATCATGTATATAAATATCATCAGCATATTTATAGCCAATTAACATACACGTGTAGTCCGTACCACTATTTGCTGTATCGCTTAAACATAAAATTGCATCCGGTTCGTCAATGGGTAATTCATAATATCTTTTGAGTTCTTCAATTTTATACAACTGTCCTTCACGTTCTACAGGTTCACCCATATACAAAGCTCTAAATGAAGCGTCGTCCATGGTTTCCTTCATATCTTCAAAGTAAGCAGTGTCAAATCCGACTCCATAGTCATACTCAAAATTAGAGTTATCACATTCATCTAAAGCAGGGATATTAATAAACCTTGCTTTTTGGTTATTTTCATGAATTAATTGTAATCTTCCAATTGGATCATAAATACTCCAACGTGTAGCGATATGTATTTCTTTACATTTTTGTTTTTTACGAGACTTCAAATCGTTACCATATTTACTCCAAAGGCTATCCATACGTTGCTTTGACATAGCCTCTTCAATACCACTGACCAAGTCGTCTGCGTATAAATAACGCGAACATCTTGTTGCCCCCGTTAACGACCCATCTATACTTCGACAAGTCAAAGTTTTAAAACGATTAGGCTTGTTTAGGTTAATAGTTTCATCTTTTGAATTTGTGCCTTGCAATACAACATCGCCAAATATATCATGCCATAAATAATCAGGATCATTGATTACAGTTAATGCACCATCATAAAAGGATCTTGTTAATTTATCACTATGTGCTGAAGCCAAATTGCAATCGTTTGGATATTTCCCCATAATCCAAGATAAAAACATTATTCCTAGTGTTGACTTACCCACCCCGGGAGGAAGTGATAATGTTAAAATGTCTAATGTATCATCTTCCAAATCTTGAAAAGCTTGTATAACTCCGTGCTTTAAGAAGATATTTCTTCTAGGCTGATAAAACCGCTCATGTGGTTCTCTTTCAAATTCCAAATAAAGCAAATAACTATCAAAATCAATTAATGAATCAAATTTTAATGCCTTTTTATACAACTCTAAAAATTTAACTCTTATTTCAGCACTAATTTTTTTATCATTAATTCTTTTTAAGCACTCAAACTTCAATTGTTTATTTTTTTCATGAGATGTTGGGTAATATTTTTGATCTTTTGTTAAATTCTCTTGCTCCAGTCTTTTTAATGCTACTAGATAATCGTTTACATCTGTTGGATCATCAAATCCACGCTTCTCTAATCTCTTTATAATAGTTTCAATTTTAATAGTTATCATCTCCTTTAAAGCAAAAACGCCATATGTAATGACGTTTTGGAAATCTCTTTCTACTCTCTGCTAGATGAGCTATAAACTCACTATTGTGGTCTAATTAAAGGTATGTCTGCTTAATGCAATACATTTATGCTACCCAAAAGCAGCCATAACATTATTCCCTTAATTACTAACTAGCACTTCATTAAGTGTTATTTTTGTTACTGGTTTTATGATAGTTCACTTAGAATTCTTATCAAGGCTATAAAAATTAATTTTTATCCTTAAAAAATCCTAAAACATTACTTGCTTTTTCAAATATCACGGGTCCTAAAAAAGCAACTATATCGCATAATTCTTCTTGGCTATAGTTCTCGTTAAAATGCCCATAACTAAATAAACATGCATGTACCATTTCATGAATCAATATTTTTTTAAAAATACTTGCAGATAAATTTTTATCAATATGAATTGTTCCGTTAATAAAGTTTGTAAGACCAAGATTTTGTGTCTCTTGCTCACCTTCTATCATATTTAAGTTTTTATCATAAGTATCACAAATATAAATATTCCAACAAATCTCATTGAATTATAATTTCAAACATATGTTAACCTCCGCTTATCTATATAAAAAAAGCGCTATTCAAGCGCCAACTTCTTAAAATCTATTTTTTTGATATTTTTTTCAAGAACCATTTTATATGCTTCAATCTCATTTTTTTTGCATACTTTTAATA
This sequence comes from Beduini sp., assembly GCF_047239305.1. NCBI lineage: Bacteria > Bacillati > Bacillota > Erysipelotrichia > Erysipelotrichales > Erysipelotrichaceae > Beduini > Beduini sp. The sequence continues at coordinate 236,493 of NZ_JBKTEM010000001.1, read as the reverse complement.
CCTTCTCTTTATATTCTTTAGTCATCTTAGAACCGATGTAAATCGAAGTAGGTTTAATGAATATAATTCCTTTCCCCAAATTATTTTCATCTTCTAAACCAACCCCATTAATTAGTCTCCATTCATATTCAAATGAAAACTCACTTGGTTTCTCAATAAGTCTATTAAAAATTTCATCACTAAAACAGTTACAACTTTTAAACTCTTTTATATTTTTATATACAACAGGATAAAATGTAAACTCATTACTATCTTTATTTAATAAATTCATATAAAGCATGAGTTCATTAAAATCATATTCTAAACAAAAGCCTTTAAAACCATTCGCATAGTTAGCCCACATATTGAAATTATATAAATCTTCTGTAAAGCAAGCGATATAAAACATAGCCTTAAATTGTTCACGTATTACTTTATCTAAATATTCATTTTTTAATTCATTTTCATTAAACATTGGAAATTGTTTGATAATTTCTTTCTTTAGTAAATCATAATTATAATTCTTTCCTAAAAATATTTCCCCTTCAAATATATCGTTTAATTCATTTAAATTTGACAACCAAAGCTTATCATTTTGAAGATAATCTAAATTATAATCATTATCAACACGAAATCTATATAGTTTTTTATTATTATAATGTTCTTGCATAAATTTATTTATTTTTTGTAATTTAATTTCATTATTTTCTTTACTATTCAAAATTTTAATAAATTTATTTGCTAAGACATTTCTTTTAAGAACTTTTTTTAAATCCGCTTCTAAACTCATATATTACCTCTCATATTTTCATCAACCAAATTATACCAACTCCTACGAGATATACCTAATTCCTTGCTAGCTTGCGATGCAGACATCTTTTTACTTTCTACGAGTTCTTGATACTGTTTGAATAAATCGCTTGTTATCGAAAGCTTAGGGCGTCCAAACTTGACACCACGTTTTTTTGCAGCTTCCATTCCTTCTTTAACTCTAGTGATTAATTCCTCACGTTCGTTTTGAGCAAAGCTAGCCAACACTTCTAAAATAATATTATTAATCATCTCCACTACCCATTCTTGACCTTCTATCTCAATAAGTGTTGTTGGCATATTCAATATTCTGATAATTACTCCTTTATTCTTGAACCATGTAAATTCTTCTTTAATTAAATCTTTATTTCTTCCAAATCTATCTAGGGCATGAACGATAACTTCATCGCCCTTTTTTACATTCTCTTTTAATTCTTGATACCCTTTTCTTTCAAAATTCTTTCCTGACTTCTTATCTGTAAACAAACGATCCACTTTCTTATATTGGTTGATTGAATCTAGCTGTCTGCTTAACGACTGACCATTAGTTGATACTCTTGCATAACCATAGATCATTCAGATTCACCCTCTTTCAAATTTTCCTCTATTATCAATAACATCGGTAGATTCATCTAAAATTATCGTTCTCTCAGCTTTGTTATCACCATATTTAGGTTTTATAACAATTTCATAGCCTAACTCATTACATATATCAATCAACATTCCTGCCTTCATTTCATTTCTTATTACAACATTCCCAATACTTGAAGGGCTTTTATATCCCATCTTCTTAGCAAGTGATGCATGAGATAAATTATTATCCTTTATTAATTTAGTCAATGTTTCTTTTATATTCATATTGTTCCCTCATTTCTTTATCTAAGACAACAATACACTAAATAATGATTTATGTCAATCATTAAATAATGTATTTTATTTTTTTAGGATGCTAATGGGGGTGACTACATACTGGTGGATCTTCCTATAAAGTGTGGGGGTACCTATATTTTACTTATAATAATGTGTATTAAACAAGTGTTTTTTACACATTCATATTCAATTTAAGTTAAATCATTATTTAATGTATAAAACTATTTACTTAATCATTAATTAGTGTATAATATAAGTGTAATCATTATTAAGTGATTGCAAATATATAGAAAGGAGGATACCCATGAAAGAACAATTTAAATTGTATGTTGTTTTGTGTATTAAAAAAGGCTTGAAACCCTCACACGGTAACAGCCTTAAACAGTACATAGAATCTATTAGATAGGTTCTATAGTGGGAGTTCACCGCTCCCACTACCAATTATAAAGTATTCGTATTTAAATATCAACAACAGATCAGCATAAAGAAAAGGAGTTTATAAAATGAAAAAAATAATTATCGGGCAACATGAGTTTGAAGTAGTTAAAAAAATACCATACGGACACGTTGTTTGGAATGTCCCCATGAATGATGGTTATCTACTACTATGTTCATTATTAAATATAGAAGGTATAGGAATGTATGGAGTAGATACCAACACACTTAGAGCAATCAAACTAGAACAATCTAAAATAGACATTATTAAAAAAGCAGCCATTGAGGGACTAGGTTCAGCGAACAAAATAAAAAAATACATCAAGAGAAACGAACACAGTAGCAACCCATATACATTATCGAAAGTTGAAAAAGGGAAAAAAGCGCTAGAAATATTAGAAACATTAATGTAATAGACGATTAATCAATTACCTATTGATACAACTTTAAATAGCTCTGATGAGTCTTTGCAAATTAAGACGAAACTAGATGACCTTTAGTTATCTAGTCAGCTATAAAGCTAGAAAGAAGGAAAGAAAATGAATACGATGAACGTTAAAGAATTAGGCTTTCAATTAACAGCCTATGAATGTAATGGATTTGTTAATTATAACGAGGGAGTATTAGATATCATAGTTAATGGTTACCTTTACTCATTGTGTGATAATGAAGTAATTAGCTTGTATGGAAATTATTTAAACGAATGTGATAGTAATAATGCTATTTATAAATTTTGCGAAGAGTTTTTCGATGAACATTTCACAAATCCATATGAAGCTGCAAGAGCCACTCAATTTGGCAATGTAAATTGGGCCGATGAGTTTATAAGGTTTGACGGTTATAACAATTTACAAAGCACTAATATTTATGCTCTGTTAGATGAAGCAAGAGACAACAACGATTTTAAAGCTTATGTATTAGAAAACTACTTAGATGATTACACTGACGAAGATTATAAAAAAGAGGCTTTAAAAGAAGCTTTAAAACTATTAGAAGCGGGGTATTAATAATGATGGACAGGCTGCTAAGATCCACTAGATCAGTAGCAGTACCCACACACACTCGTTAGGGCGAGTATAAAAAGGCTTTAAGCCCTAAGCGTTGACACTCATAAACATTGAGTGTCAGGTAGCAGAAAGGAGAAGCTACAATGAATTACTCTATTATACTACTTGAAAGATATTACATATCGCATAATGATATTTTTTGTTTGATAATTAAAAAGTTGCTTTCTATGTACTATAGATGATACTTGATATTGTCCTAATATTAAATAAAGCTTATAATTAAATTAGTTTACTGGAGGTAATCGATATGTTAAAACTTCTATTCTTGATAATGTTCGGTATTCCGTATTACATGTGTAAATTAGCAATTATGTTAATAGCCGCACCTATTGCTTGGATATGGGCATTTATAGCTGGCTTCAATACATCAGCTAACAAACGTTAGAGAGGTTCACCCTCTCTTTTTTTGTACCCAAATAATACTATTTCCAGCACCTGTATTGATGCTTTTTTTTATTCTTTGAAAGGAAACAGATTTAGTCTCCACTTCTAATCAAAAAATAAAAATTACTCATCAAATTTCACTTAATCACTCCGTCAAATTTTTACTTTTAGAAATTTATATTTATAGATCCATCTTGCTTTTAATTAATTATTTGTATTTTCACTAAGCACTTCTATATAACCGCGTAATATTTAATACCATTCACATTTTTAGTTGTTATTTCTCTAAATTTAATGATTTTTTGAAAAAATTAACAGTTAAAAAATATGAATTGAATTTGATGATTTTTATCTCTAAATCGTTCTAGTTGTAGTGACTTCCCTCTTTATTTTCTTTGAATTTAATCAAACAATGTAACCAATTCAGCTAAACACTACATATTAACTATTTTTAAAGAGTTACTATACTAGTTGTTAATCATTATAATACGTTATTTATACTTTGTTACTATTTACTTGTTATATATTTGTTGATAGATTGATAAAAATAGGTTCATTTTCTTTTGCTGTCATACATAATTCGATATTTGGTATAAATACCTATTCATTTATAAATGCTTTTATATGGCTTAATTTGACAGATTTTAAGTGATGTTACTTCTCTGTGTAATCGGCATCAATAGTTACTTGATTCATTGAGTCTAAACGTCTAGTTATTTCTTCAATGGAACGATCTTCTTCATGAGTGGTATGGATTGTTGTTTCTACCTTATCTACCATGCCGTGATAGTTCTTAGAACGCCATATATATACTGCATCTCTTACTTCTCCATCTTGTGCTTTAGCATCGTCAAATTCCTCTATGAATTGGTGTGCTAATCTAACTTCATAGGCTATTTCATTGCCTAATTGTCCATTTTCCCAAGATGATAAGGTGTTCTTAGTAATCCCTATAAAAGTAGCTAATCCATTTATGGTTGGATTCATTCCACCTTGATAACATAGTTCAATGTATTCAGTAAAAGCCATGTTAAATTCCTCTGCGGAATTAATTCGTGGTCTTCCGGTGTGCATAACTCCTCTTAGCTTAGATAACTTTTCTAATAACATTCTTGTTTTAATGCGTTGGGTTTGATCTTTCTCTATTAACGGTTTATATTGCTTTGCTTCCGTTTTAGGAATACTCCCCCAATACTTCTTATTCCATGTTTGTACGGTTCGTTTATCAACTTCATATTTCTTAGCTATTTGTTCATAAGTCATACCATTTAGGAAGTCCATTAAGGCTTCATTACGTCTTTCTTCTCCCCATTCGACTCTTTGTTCATTCGTCATATGTGCTAGTTCATATGGATCATATTTCGCCATTAATTTTACCTCCTTTACTGATATTTTTTAACCTATTTCATTCATAGCATTCCCACTTCATAAGTAGGTGTACCCCTATACATTTAATGTATAAATTAAGAATGAATTTAATACTTTTACCATATAAAAAGAACCATTAAAGGTTCTCAAACTCAATCTGATTATTACAAATTCTTATCTATTTTTCTAAGTTAATCGATGGTCTCCAATCATCAACATATTCTAACGCTTCATCATATCTTGATTTCATAAGATGTCAGTTTAAAATATCGTTTGTAATCTCCCAAACTAAATAAAGTTCCTCATACGTTCATATGCTAAAGATTCTTGGTAACTGTGATATTTATTCTAATGTCATTTTTATATACAGCAAAAAAGACCCTTAGGTCTCTCTCGTTATTTGTAATAGAATCAGCTTATATTTTATGGCTTATTATAAAATACACATCTTCTTATTACCTCATTTCACATTATAATGATATCACATTTTGTTTGTTTATTTAGGTATATTGCTGTCTCTTTTAGTTTCAATTGGTTTCATTTTGTTTTGGACTTAATTCAATTTCAATAAGTTTATTTATTGATCTATTTATAGAGTTTTTAACCGTTGGCAATGAAACATCTAGCTTCTTAGCTATTTCTTTATAAGAATATAACAATACATAACGATTAAACATGACACGGTACTTAAATCCGTCATCAATATTTCTAAGATAATTTTTTAATTCTTCCTTTGCGTTTGACAAATCTTTTCTTATCTCAATTAGTTTTAATTCTTCCTTGTCCTTTCTTTCTAACTGCAATGCTATGAGTTCCTTCCCTTGCATTGCAGTTGATTTTATTTGTTCTCCGAACTGAATGGATCTCACTTGCTCTAAATCAGCTTTAGCAGTATTATATCGGTCTTCCTGAACATCACAATCAATACTTAATGTTTTAACTTTAGTTAATTTAACTTTGACATTTGATTTAGCTTCTTTCTGATCCATTGTTTACCTCCAAAATATAATATACTGTTTTTTTATTTCCTACATCCGTTTTATATGTCTCGCTAACTCTAATCTTACAATCAAACCCATCACGTTTTAACAATTTTAACAATTCATCTTTACGCTTAAATAATTTTAAAGAAATACTAGCATTTCCATATGTTCTTAGTGCTTGGTATATATAATCAGGAATTTTAATAATTGTTCTTTTGCCGTTCATAATTTATTTTATTTTTATTATTATAAGCGCAGTATATTTCATCCCATGAGAATCCTAATTTGTTTCCTAACAAAAATAAAGCATGTAACCCTCTTACATTATTAGAACTAATTACAATTTCCATTAATAAATAATCTATTTCATATATATCAGCAAGTTTTCCAACATTATCATAATCATGATAAACGAAGCTAATTGGTACTTGATAATGGTATGCAAGAGATAATGAAAAGTGTAAACAATCTACATATTCTACAATTGCTTTTTCTCTATCATCTTTGCAGTCTTTCTTCCAATGTTTAAAGTTTGTTGGAACTTCATTCATAAGTTCACCTAATTCAACAAATAAAGCAATTTTAATATTTTTTTCAATATTCTCATTATAACTTTTAATTCCTCTATTTTTGAAAATATATGTATCAAGTTCTTTTTGTTGATCCATAAGCATTTTTAAAATTTTAATCATTTTATTCTTCCTTTCTTTGCTGCTACAACAACCATTGTAATTATTGTAGCTATTTCAACTAATACAGCGAAAATAACTCCACACCAAAATTCATTAATATACATTTATTTAATCATCCTTTCATAATCTTAAATACAAAGGTTGCCATAATCGCGATGATTGTGATTATATAAGCGCATTATTGTCAATACATCTTTATGTTCTGTATAATATCGATAACCAAATGTCTTTCTTAAACTGTGCATACCGAAAGTGTAATTGATATGTAAAGCTCTTTTTATGTCTTTTATGATCCGGTCTGCCTGTTGCCTAGATATTGCTTTGCATACACCGTCCGATCTTTGAGAAGGAAACATATAGTCGTAGTCCGTGAAGCTATTACGATCGACATACCCTCTTATTTCATCTAACAACTTTTTGTTAAGATTAAACATTTGCGACTTACCTGTCTTATTCTCTTTTATCTGAATGTGACCATAGATTAAATCTTTAACGCGTAGTTGCAACAGATCCTCTGCCCGGAATGCGGTATTGAATCCAACAAGAACTAACATATAATTACGATCATATTGCCAGTATCTTTCTTTCTGCCTTTTTTTTCGGCTCTGTCACGTTTTTGAAGTAAGTAATAGAGAATTTCCTCTAATTGTTTACTGTCTTTTACAGGCTTGGTTTGTTGCTTTCTCGCCGTTTTCTATTTTTTCCTTTGCGATGCGTGTTACATGTTTTAATACTGTGTTTAAATCCACTTTTTAATCCTCCGCATTCAAATATCTGCACCAACGCTGTTTGTTACAGGTTGGAGCTTTCGTGCATCTTGGTCGACTCTTACAATTCCACGAATGACCTTTTATATCAGCTTCTTTATGCCATCCTGCAGCCTTTAAGCTGGCTCCTGTTTCGCTATCCAAAATATAAGTAATAATTTTCTTGTATCCCATTTCCTTCGCAATCCTTGTCATTCGTGAATAAAGGAAGCTACAAGCATTATACGTACCGTCAGTACAGCACCTAACTACCTCGAGAGTTTTTCCGTCATCAAGATGTCTTGCTACTGGCCTTGCAACTTGTATAACTCCGCATATGTGTCCGTCTTCCGCTATGCACGCTAGCCTAAACTTATCTCGATAAACAGGTGGGTGGTGTCTGTGTAATTCGGCTACAAAATTATTAGCCTCCTTTAGTTCTATAGGTACGGCTCTCATCTTAATCCTCCAACAAGGTATCTATAACAAATTCCATTTGTATTTTTATGCAGTGGAATAATTCGGCATATATTTCGCAAACCTCTTTTACACCGACCGCATCTCCAAACGCTCCTTCAATTTGTTCTTTTATTTCTTCGATTTGACTATTCATTCTTTTTTGCCTCCCCAATCTCTATAATTTTTAATACATAATATTTTTCTTTCAGGCTCTATCATTCAAAACTCCAATCTATTCGCTGATCGCAAATTTCACAATGTTCTTCAGCGTCCAGTGGATTATGACAATACGCGCAAAGCGGTTCATCTGCTTCTTTGTAATATGGTTTAGTTGGTGTTGCTTTATCAATTAGTTCTTGCAAGGTATTAACATAATGGTTTATTTCGTCTTGATAAATAATTTCCTTATCGGTTTGTATTGCGAGCAAATCTAATGCCTCTTGATATTTATTCATTCTCTTTTCCCTCTCTAAACAACTACATATTCTGTTACTGTAATTGTTTTAGTTGTTACAACAGGTCTTACTTCAATAATCTTTGCGTCATAGAATTCATCTTCTTGCATTTCAGTTAGCCCTTCATCAAATCCAGTTTCAAAGTATCTATCACCAACTTGAAAATAAATAGTACACCATCTCGACCAACGTCTTGGTTCGCCATACACACGTTCGATTTCATCACCAAACTCTTGCCGTGCAATATTTTTGACATCATCCTCTGTTGTTTTACCTTCATCGAATCTTTTTAAAAAATCCACTTCATAATCCATTAATTTATTCATTCTTTTTCTCCTTTTGTTTTAATCTCTTCAAACACTTTTCTAAATCTCTTTTACGATAAGGACTTTTCGTTTTATTAAGCTCATTCTTCTATGGTCATTTTGTTAATTCCTCAAAGTCTGTGAAAATACTTGTTTGTCCGTCTGCAGTAATGCCATTAATGCGGTCAACAGCGATTTTATGCCACTTTTTATTGTTTTCTATTCCTATAAAATTAAATCCATTTACTTTAGCTGCTTCGCATGTTGTCCCTGATCCACAAAATGGATCTAATACGATTTGCCCGGCTTTTAGTACGTGTTTTAAATGTTGTTCTACTTGTTTAAGAGGTTTTATAGTTGGGTGCTTGTATAATTCTTTATCGGATTTATTAATTGGAGAAATAAAGTATTTACTTTTTAATTCATACCCCTCATTTAAAGGAACCCCTTTTTCCCTAAAATATAGACAATACTCAATATCCGGTAGCCAAACATTATTAGTAGTTGGACTTGGGTTAGACTTGCACCACACTAATATTTCAAATCGGCAACCCACATCATCAAAAAAATTGATAATATCTAAAATTTGCAATTTTGAACACCATATGAATACATTAATCTTTTTCATTACTCGAATAAATTCATTTAAAATTGAATAATCCACTCCATCTTCTAATCCGTTTTCTTTTAATTCCATTTTTTTCTTTCCCATACGTTTCGAAAGATCGCTTTCACCTTTACCGACATTAACATATTTATATGGAATATCGGTATAAATACAGTCGATGCTATTATTGGGAATTTTCTTTATTAATTCATATGAATCCCCTAGGACTATGCTGTTTTTATGTTCCTCTAACCAATTATTTTGTTTTTCCATTCAACTCCCCCTTTATAGCAAAGGCGGACTATTGTCCTGCCTCCGCTAATAATTGTTTTGAAAAATAAGCACGTTTCCAACTTAAATTCTTAAAATACTCCGGCTCTAATTCTATAAAATCTGCTTTATGCCATTCTCCTAATGTTTCGTCTAACACTGGTCTGTCCTTAGTTAGAAATACCCTACCGTTTATATCTTTAGTAATGCAAATATCATCATCAAAGACTTTTAAAAACTCAATTTCTTTTTTATTTAACATGGTTTGTTAACCTCCTTTTACAAGAATATTATTGGCGTCCTATCGTCTAATATTCTTTTTCAATTGCTGTCTTTGCTTTAACAGTTTTAGATTCATTTCTCGCATTCGCTTATTCTCTAGTGTTAAATAATCATTCTCATTCTTTAATCGTTCTAATTCTTCAATTGACGGTTTATAAACTTCACTATCCCATTGAGATAGTTTTTTTAATGCTTGAATTACTTTTATATTGTTCACTTTCATCACTCTCTCTTAAATCATGATAAGTCACTGCTACGGCATATGCTGCCCATACGTCTGCTTTGAATCCATAGAACCAATCCGGATTCTTTTTAGTTCCTTTTCCATTCTTAAAATCATGTTTTGCAAATCGATCTATTAATGCTTGTCTAATATTTGAATCCTTTGCTTTCATGTTCCCACAAATAAGCATTTTTTCATCCTTACGATAAATAAAAGTGGGTTTAATATTCGATTGCTCATATATTGCTTGATAAAATCTTCCAATCCATACACACGTATCAAATACAGTTTTACCAACAGCCATTCCATAACTCGCTATCATTTCAATAGCAACATGTTCTATATTTGAAGATAAATATCCCTCTTTAGCCTCTAGGTAAAATAAACGATTGATAACTTCTATTAATTCATGATTAAGCACCTTGCCCTTTTCTATAACGGACAAATCATTATTTAGTAAGACATATGCTGAATATTCATTCCCTGGATCAATAGCGAAAATCATCACACATCATAAACCACTGGTATTTCATCAGCGATTTTCACCTTTCCATCGCATAAGCTACTGATTAATGAAGAAATGATTATATTCTGATCTTTTGTTAACATAACCTGTGCAACTGTATTTTTAGATGTTTTTAAAAAGATAATGTATTCTCCTTCTTTAATTTCTTTTTCCACTCTTATTCCCCTTATTGTCTAATATCTTTCTTTGTAATCTCACTAAACCAGCTATGCGGTTTATCAAAAGCTAATTTAAATGATCCAATACTTCCATCACGACACTTCACTACATCAATATTGATGTTGCTTATATCGCTAGTGTATTGAAAATTCTGATAATCCTCACGCCAAAGCATCATAATCACATCGGCGTCTTGTTCCACACTTCCGCTATCCCTTAAATCGCTCATTCTTGGTCGTTTATCTTCCCTCTGCTCAATGTTTCGAGATAATTGGGATAAGACTATAACCGGGACATCTAACTCTCTAGCGAGCAATTTTAAGTCTCTTGATATTTCACTTACTTCTTCATTTTTATTCGTAAACTTTCTACTTCCTTTGAGTAGTTGAAGGTAATCAATGACAATAGCTTGAATTGAGTGATCTTTCATAAATTTAATTAGAGTTGCTTTCATTTGTGAAACCTTGATTGCACTTTTATCATTCACATAGACGTTATATTTTTGTGCTAGTGAAGTAATCGCATATACCTTCTTCGGTTCATTTTCAAAAGCTACACCCGACTTAAAATCATTATTGTTAATGCCACTAATCACTGCCATCATGCGATAGCAAATAGAATCACTTCGCATTTCAACAGAGAATACTGGGACAGCCTTTTGACTTCCTTTCCCCATCTTCAAAGCTAGATTTAATGCGAAGGCTGTTTTTCCTACACTCGGTCTTGCACCGATAATAATTAGGTCTCCTCCCTTAAATCCTCCGGTCAATTTATCTAGCGAAGGAAATAATGTCTTGACTCTGTCAGTTTTTCCAGTCCTAGCTATGTTTTCCTGTTCCTTTATATTTTCCTTAGCTAAGTCATAAAAACTCTTAAACTCGCTCTTTTGACCGTTTTCTGACAGTTCAGAAAGTGTCTTCATATTCCCCATTAACAGATCGTTTAAATCTTGAACATCACCGGTAAGGATTTGTTTATAAGTCGTCTGACATAATTCTGCCATTTTTCTAAGTGTGCTTAATTTAGTTAACTGATCGTAATAGTATTTTGCATGTGCTGCTGTGGGTGTTTCTTCGGCTAAATGAAGTAAATAATCTACAGTTACTTTATTGTTTGTATTTTTGATTAATTGATCATAGACAGTTTTAATGTCTATAGGATTGCCATTGTTAGATAGCAATAGCATCGATTTAAAGATTTCCTTATGATTATCGATATAGAAAATAGATTCATCTACATCTACCAATTCATTAATTGTATTCTTATAATCGATTAATACACTACCTAACAAGGCTCTTTCCATTTCTTCGTTAAATGGTATCTTCAAAGAATGGGTCATTCTCTCTCATTTCTTCATAAGTAACTGTTTGTATAACTTCTTTGCCTGAGATTTCATCCAGCCATCTTTCACCATTTAGCCATGTAGTAGGATGTGGGATATATTGTCCATTCTCTTTTAACCAATTTTTCGATTTAATTTGAATATTTAAACCATCTATAATTGATTTAAATGTTTCTTCATTTTTACAGATCTTGCAGAATTTATCTTTTGCTTTTTTCTTGTTCACTTTCTTAGGATACAGATTCCAAAATTCTTCAAAGTGCATTTTAGGATCAAATGGAGTTGCATCTGCACTTTCAATTGGTGCATTTGCACTATTATTTGCACATATATATTCTTTATCTAAATCTAAACCTATATCTATATCTGTGGAAACCATTGGTTGCCATTTGGTTTCCATTTGGTTTCCATCCGTTTTTTGTGCTTGTGATTCTAATGTATATACCTTGTTATCTTTCATATTTAACATCTTTAATTCATCTGTATAGACCGTTTGTATATACCTATCATTGCGAATTGTATTGTGCAACTTCCAATGCTTTATGACAATAACGCCATCCTCGAAAACCAACAAAAATCGTTTCGCAATCAACAATTTTAAATCATCATCACTTGCACCAATCAATGATTTTATTCTCTTTGGATTTCCTACAAAACCATCATCATCTGCTCGCATATTTAAATGAAAGTATAGACATTGCGTAGATAGTGGCATATCTAAAAATGCGTCACTATCTACAACTTTTATATTAAACATTCTCTTGTTTGCCAATCTACTCAACCCCTAAGATTCCAATCTTAATCGGTGCTGGTGCCTCTTGGATATCGCCATCAATATTAATTTGACCTACTGGAGCGTTCGTGATTTCTTGCAATACATTCACTACTACACCGTTTTCTGATTCTTCTTTTACGTTAAATAATGTCACTTCTGTTTGTTTTGCAGGTCTTAGTTTGCTTGCAACGTTTGCTTTCACATAAACTCGTTTTCTATCTTTTAATGGGGTAATTTCTAACTTAATAGTAATCTCACGCTTTTTTTCATCTGTATTGATATCGTTGATATTCAACATAACTCTTTCTAATTCCATATCGATATTTTTTAAGATACTTGCATTATCAATTTCAAGTATATTTCTAAATTTACTTACAACCTCGCTCATTCCGGCTCCCCCTATCCAACAATGACTACTTTATTATCTTTTATTAATTCTTCTAAATTTGACTTTAGGTATTCCACAATACGTTGCTGTGCTTGCATAATCCATTGTCCACCATCAGCTTCTAACAAGCGAATTTGCCCATTTTTGCTTACACGAAGCAAATACTTTGATTCTACTTGTTCGATTTCTGAATATGTTCTAATCGGCTTTAAATTAACAATAGGCTGCAATTGATATTGTTTGGATAAAGATGATCCTTGTTTTGCTGTCACTGTTTGAGTAACCCCATCATCTTCTAATTTAATTTCTTCTACAACGGATAGTTGAGAAACAGCACCAATTAATTTTCTTGTATTCTCGGTATCTACAAACGCTGTGCTTAATAAAACAATAAATCGTTCAACCCCCATTTCACATCCAAAATCTATTCTTGGTACTGTTGGACTACAATCAAACAACACTGATCTATTGTTGTAGCGATCTAAAGTTGTCAATACTTTTACATCATTTCTATCTACATTAATTAATAATGGTAATTTGATATTTCCTACTTCTTCCTTAACGGTTGTCTTTACCATTTCTGTCAATCCGGTTAACGAATATAAAGAAACGCCTCTAGGTTCCGGATATCTATTTAAATGAAATCCGTCTTTTGTTTTAATGTATTCTAATCCCTCATGTTCTACAAACTCCGGTTTCACTTGACCATTCACTAATTCTTCAATTTTATCTGCTAACTCTTTTAACATTTTTAATTTCCTCCTAAAGTAATGTTTTCAATACATACTGATTTAAATACGCAGCAAGAACTATTTGATGATTTATAAAATGTACATCCATCACAAGTTATATGATGCTGGCATTCTTCTTTTATTACAGCTAATGCCTTTTTCAACGTTTCAATTTTCTTATTTTCATCTTCACGATCATAAATCAATTTTTTATTTTCGGTTAAAATACCCGAATCCGTTAATGGTTCATAAACTCTCATGATATCGTAGTCCTCATCGCCATATACACAAGTCAAATCTTGACAATAACTAGATATTGATTGAAAACCGCCACCTTCTCTAGCAAGAATCCCATGTCCATAGTTTTTAGTTTTATAGTCCGCAATAAATAAATATTTTCTTCCATTTCTTAATTCAACAGTCATGCCACTTTTTAAATCTTTTTTTGTAAATCCCATCGTTATTCCTCCTACAAATAATTTTTATGATATCTATTCATCCACTCGCTAATTGTATGAGCCTTTAAATACTCCATTTGAGCGATTTTCTTTAGTTTTAAGTCCAATTCCTTATTACCGCAGTGAACGCCCTCACAACTTAAATTATGGTGTCTTCCGCAAAGGTAAACTTTCAATCCATCTTGTTCTGCTTTCTTTCTATTGGCACTCCCGAATAATACATGGTGTTCATGAAGTCCTATGGTTGTATGGCAACACCAACACTCTTTTTTAGTCTGCAATATGGATTTGCTCATTTTAGGATCTCTCTCCAGTAATCTGTAGCTATGCCGATTTCGTTCGCATAATCCAATGTGACATCTATTAAATGGCTCATTTCCTTTGTGTTAAAAGTAGATGATCCAAAAAACACTTGGTATTGTATAAAGGGTATTCCTTCTACTTTCGTCTCTGCAACTTTTTTAACCGCTCTAAATCTCTTTTTTAATTCTTTCACAGCTTCTTCAGTTGCAAGAATAAAATCAAACTTCGCTCCCGCCATGACTAATAAATTACAATACAAATCTTCTCTCATTTGCGTGGTCGAGTAACCTCCGTTTTCTTTATCAGCAATTTCTTTAACAAATACCCAAAAGTATGAATTTTGATTAAGTGTTCGTTTCCCTTTGTATTCTTTGATGTCTAATTCATATATTTTAGCGGTGTCTAAGGGGCTTTCTACAAATCCTTGACATTCTATTAAGAATTGTTTCTTTCCCCTTACATCCGCTTGTTTAAGCACTTTTACAAGTTGTTTCAAAACTGGATATCATCATCTAAGAGATCAAATGAATTATTGACATCAAGATCACTACGTTTGATTGGTCCATTCGCTACTGGTTGTGTGTTATTATTTTTTGTTTCTAAGAACTGAACAGAATCGCATACGACTTCAACAACTGTACGTTTTGTACCATCTTGTGCGTCATATTGTCGTGATTGGATTCTTCCTTCTATCCCTACTAAAGAACCTTTTGAACAATAACGTTCAACGTTTTCCGCTACTTTATTCCATACAACACAATTAATAAAATCCGTCTGTTGTTCTCCACTAGCACTTTGATAATTACGATTGATTGCAAGTGAGAAGCTTGTTACAGCTGCACCGGAAGAAGTCCTTCTAAGTTCCGGATCTCTTGTCATACGTCCCACCAATACTACTCGATTTATCATTGTTTAGTGCCTCCCCTAATAGCAACTGTGGAATCTTCATAAAATTCAATACCGGGAATCTTAATCTGCCCTTTATATATCTTTGCAAGATCGTTAATGATTGATTGATTGATAGGTCTAATTTGAAGATGTTCAAAATTTATTGGAACAGCTTTTTCATCCACTACTCTAGCTTTCCAAACCTTTCTCAGATGTGTGCCACCTGTTAACTTTGTTTGTTTTAAATCTTCCTCATCAATTAATGAAATAACAAATTCCTTTTCTTCTCTTTCTTTCTGCATTTCTAATTCTTTTTTCTTATGTTCTTCTGCTAGCATGTACGCTTTAATTGCATTTGCAATAATTTTTTTAGCTTCTTCAAAAGGCTTTAGTTCCTCCTTTTCAGCCGCAACAATAGCTTTATGCTTCTTTGCCGCCTCTTCCTTAATGGACTTAAATTCATTCTTTTTATCTTTAATTTGATCATTACAATATTTAGCTAATTCATTTGCATTTTCTAATTCGATCAGATTAGAAATTACTAATCCATCAATAACGGTTTTATTAATAATATCTACATTAAAATTCATCTTTTTTCCTCCTAGAATATCCTGTTGATTACTGTAAATAGATACGTATTATCTAATTCAAAATCGGGTTCATTTTCTTTCTTTTTTTCAATTTGTTCAATGGCGTTGGCAAAGTAAGCACTATCAACCCCTACCAACTGATCTTTAAAAGTATTAAAATCCTTAAGGTTTAAGTCATCTAGTTGCAACGCCATTTTTACGTATTGCCCTGCATTGATATGCCACCCTCGACTAATGAACTTTCTAGTTCTAATAATGGAGCAAAGCGGATATTTACTTCCTATATACCTCAATTCCTTATTTAAGATACATTCCAATGCCTCATTAGGTAGATTTATAGCATCGTTTTTAAAATCATAACTACAGGTGCAATGGACAAAATCGTAATTCTCATGTATTTCTTCTACAGATCCATAGAATCGAATAACCAATTGTATCTTGTCAGATAGTGAAATGGCATTTGTTGAAAAATAGCGTGGTCTATATTTTGGTTTTTCTTCACTGATAGTTTCCTCCACAAACTGATCATCCATTGCTTCTACCGGCTCACTGTCATCATCAATAGCAGATTCGCCTTCTTCGATAGCAATCCCTGCGCTTCTGATAAAACAAGTAATTCTTCCGTTATTTACCAATTCTATTTTTCCATCTACAAACTGCTTCTCTCCATCTAGGACTTCAACTTTTGGTCCTTGTTTATGAGAATCATTCCATTGAGCAGCATAATACTTTGCGACTGCTTCACACGCTTCCTTCGTTTTAAAGTAAACGTCAAAATCATTTGCTGGTTCCCCATTCAATAACGAGACAATGGCACCCCCTGTGATGATGGCATTTTTTTTGATGACTTTTGCAATATCTTTATCTTCAATACATGAAATCCAGTCATTCAGTTTTTTTCGTAACACCTTTTTAATATTTTTACTGTTCATCTTATTTACCTGCCTGTTGACTATCAAATTTATTAATAAGTGCCTTATAAAAAGCGCATAAATTTTTTAAAGATTCGTCATCCAGTTCCGTAATGTTTTGAGTGGTTAATCCTGTATTTTTAAAAATAAGTGGTTCTAATTTTTCTCTAAAGTCAATTTCCTTTTCATCCATAGTATTGACTAACTTTTGGTGTTGCTTAAGTAACTGTTGAATGCTATTTTTATCATTTTGTTGTTCTTCTACTTCAGATTTCTTCTTTGATGTTTCACTATCTTCCGGTAAGTCTTCACCAGCATAGATATATAAACCTAGCCCATGTCTTGCTAAAGCTTTTGTTAAACTTCTTTGAATAGCTTTATTTACATCAAATGAAGTCACATTAGTTAATAAAATTGATTTGTTCTTATAATCCATGATTGGAAGTTCCTCAATATGTTCTAATTCCCCAATTTTTACACCTGTTTTTACCCAGCAGGTTTTACCATCAGTAAAATAGTTGACCGGCCCAAACTGTGAATCCCTTTCATAGATTGTATAAGTCGCATACGGATATAGCTTTTTTACTTCTCCCCACGCATAAGCCCATGACAAATAACTTAATCCATTTTTACGTTCAATCTTATCGCTAACATCAACTTTATTAAGTGTGTTGAATATACTTTCATCCATTATTCATCCTCCACATTTTCAATGCCTTTAGCTTCTCTTATAGCAGCATCCTTTTCTTTTTCATACATTTCATGTAGTTGATCGTTGAAATATTCTTCAAATTCAGCTCGTGAGATTGATTTAGGAATATTATTTCTGCATAAGTTTTCATCTAACCAATCTTCATATGACATATCCACAATCTCATAATTTTCTTTTCTATAAATATATATACACTCCGTCAACATTCGACTTTCACCAAATTTGATAATCTCATAAATCATTCTTGATGGTTGCTTCTCAATAACTTTCTGATTTAATAGATAATCATTTTTTATGATCTGCAATTCATTTTTTAATCTCTCATTTTCATCACACAAATTCATGATTTCTACTACTAATTCATTCTTATTCATTTTCGTGTACCTCCATTTTGCAACACTCCATACAGTAGCGTCCGTATCCGTTTTTAATTTCTATATACTCTTCTCCTACCATGATTGGCTTGCCACACCCATCACAGTAAATTAGATTTCCAATAATCGGTTCATCTTCCGGTGGATCAAACTGGTCATCAAATATAAATTTTCTTTTCCTCATATTTATCTCCCATTCCATGTGCCAAATGGAATTAATCTAAACTGTTAAATGTATCTGTGATAGTGATATAACTACTATTTTCTATTGGATAAACATGTTGTACAGGTGTATGTGATGCAGTGCTACTAGCGTGATAATAGACAAATACCGCCGTATTATCCGCATTCATACGTTTTACTTTTCCAATTTGTACCTTATAGACTAACCCGTTTTGATCTGTGGGTGCATATGCGACTAATTGTCCTTCTTTAAAGTTCTTGTTCATAATGTCACCAACTGATCCACAATTTTCATACACTCCTTTTTTACATAAGTCATATTACGATAGACTTCATCTCCAAAGTGAAAAGGAATGTAAGGTACATAATCCGTATAATGCGCACAGTCAAAACCGACTTTTGTAAATTCCTCTTGTGTTTTTGAATATGTTAATCCTCCATGGCATTCAATATCACATAAATCGTCATAGTCTTTACCAAAACACCTATGCCCTTTAGGAATAAAAACATATCCGACTAGGCTTCCAAGTGCAGGATGACGTATAACTTCACACTTAAATCCTTTGTATTCAAATACTTCTTCATTATCTTCCAATTCCCACTCTTTTTTACTCATTCTGTTTCCTCTCTTTTTATTTCTTATTTAAGATTAATAATAGTCATCCCTGTGCTGCTTTTAGTTGTGTTTTTGACTTCCATATCTAGCCAGTTTCTTTGATATTTATGAAGAATATGTGTTAAACCTTTACCACCCCAAGACAGCGTTTTTTCACCTTTTCGTATCTCCACGCTACGATCACCTACATGTCCTCTTATCAAATATTTTAATTTCATGGATAAATCCTCCTTAGTATCCTCTGTATACTGTGCTAACCCCTAACACGATCGCCACTATAATGAGCGTAACGATCATAATATTTGCTAGTTTTTCTAATTCTTTTATGTTTAACAAAGCGAGTAGAACAAAGCTTTCTAACGCAATTCCTGTAAATAAATACAACATGTAGTTTAATTCTCCTAAAGTTTATTTGGCTGATTACCATCGGCATCACTAGCAAGCAGATGGTCAAGAATATGGCTAAATTCATCTTTTAATCACCTTCCTTGGCTCCATTTGCTTTTTCTAATATTCCTGATCAAAAAGCAGTCATTATATGTTCAAAATCTACCCCACTAATGATTAATTTCCCTGTGATATCTGATAAAAGATTTAAAATATCTCGTTCAGTACCTTTTATCTCCATATGAGAATAATAGTTGTTATCGTTTTTGGATGTAATTACAGCTTTTATTACTGCTATTTCTTCTTTCATTTTCTTCTCCTCTCAAAGTAAATTTGACACTTCGTAACATTTAAGTTAAAATTTAATTGTATTTATTTTTGAGAACGCAATGCCAATGCGTTCTTTTTGTTTTCCACTTCTTTTCTTGCATTAACACAATCTATATAAGAAACTAATCTATATCCTGCATAGTCTCTTTGAAATTCTTTAATTTGCCATAACGAGAATTTGAAACCATTTCCCATCTGTATAGGTTTTAAAATCCCTGAATCTATCAAATTAGTTAATGCTTTACTACCAATGTCTAGTAACTTACAAGCTTCTTCAGAATTGATATTTCCTAATTCATTTTTAGATGAACTTATATCCACAGGTATGAATGTTGACATAATATTTTCTAATATGACTTTTTTGATTTCCTCTGGGTTTATAGAGATATTTATTACATTACTCAATGAAGTTTCTCCTTTCTTTAAGCTTCATAAATTTGTTAACAAAGTAAATCTGACCTTTACCAGTTATTTTTGTTGTTACAGTGGTGATAGAAGATCCATCGGGATTTTGACGAACTCCCTTTTTTATTTTCATCAATCCTAAATCCATTGATTTCTGCGTTGGCTGATTATATGCTTCACCTTTACGCATTAAGTAACCATTTTCTCTTAACCATTCAAACAAACGCTTTTGACCGATATCATAGCCATTTGCTTTAATAATTTTTGCTAGTTCTCCAACTAAACAGGAATTCTCACTTGTAGATACTGCATCAGCAAATTGTGCCTTTGGTTTAAGTTCCTTATTTTCTAGTTCTAACTTTTCATTTTCTTCTACTTGGGCTACTAATTCCAATAAGGCTTCTTTATAATTTGTTGGCAACATACTAGGTTTTGCTTCTCTTGATTTAAAGTAATGTTCTACTAAGCTGTCATAAACTTCCCATGCTTTATCAGTGTTTAGAGATTTAGCATGTAAGAAAGCTCCACGTTCGGTCCAAAGGTAAAGTTGATTGACTCTTTTTAACGAACCGTCAAATTGACGTGTCGTTTTAAATTCACTCAATTCAATGCCGTTTAATAAATAATAATGTTTGCCTTCTTTAAATCTCTCTTTATTTCTTTCAAAGTTTTTATGAATAACTTTTGAATCCGTTTTATAGCATTCAGCTAACTGACTTGTTAATAAAACTCTTTGATTTTGATACTCAATGATTTGTAATTCATTCATATAATTACTCCTTTCTGCTCTGCAATTTATATTTTTATAATCTTACTTTATTTATTTTCTCAAAGTGGTTTACCTCATGTATAATTAGAAATGGAAGGGAGGTGAACCTATGGATAATAATGAATATTTCAATACAGAAGCGCTTGAAAATATGTCAAAATCCCTTATAGAGGTTAGAAATGCACTAGAGCCAATTACTAGAATTTCCGCTTCAATCATTGAAACTTTACAACCACTTATGGAGTTTCTTGCAGAGGTTTCAAAACTAGTTAAAAGGTTTTATAGTCAATCAATACCGAACTATACAATCACAAATGAGAACAGCAGTGTGATAAATGTCGGTGTTAACGACCATTCTGATATTTCAACTGCTCCACCGATTGAGAAGAAAGTAATTGCACAATCAATAACTATTGCACCGACAAAAGTAAACATAGCTTGCACGTCTTTTCATATACAGAGATAAACCCCTTAGAGAAAATAAATGTTGTAGATTATAAAATATAAATTTTGTTTTGCTTGGAAATCTTTAGCCTTACCCTTACATTAAGCACCTAAAGAAAAAGTAGTAACAATATCAAGCGCTCTTTGTTGATCCGTTTCATCTAATGGTTCATTTTATTGTTCCTTCTACAACTCTTCTTCTAAACATTTAGATTGTGTCCTCAATAAATCAGCCGTTATACCTTCTTCAATTAATTTTTTTCCACGTTTTTCTAAATGCCTTAAAGTGTACAAGCGTTGCCTTCTCAGATATTTTAATCGTTGTTCTAACCTTGCAAGTTTGACTTCTCGTGAATTTGTTAACCGCTCAATTTCATACTCAACTTCTTCATCTGTTAGATATTCTCTTGCCATTTACTGTCCTCCTTAATTTTCTTTCTGATGAAATCTAATCCCTTTTGATAGATAAGCGTTTTGATATTAATATTTGTTTCACCATTTGGCTTGGTATATTTTTGTTCAATTACTCTGAAATAGCCTCTATCCACATACGTTTGATATGGTTGATTGTTCGGCTGAAGAATTCCAATATCTCTAAGGAACTGAAACAAATTATTTCTTCCCATCCCTTTAATACCTAAAACTTTTGCAGCTTCTGCCATTTCAATTGCATCTTTAGACCCAGCAACATCATCGTAAAACTCTACCTTTGGCTTTTGCTCTAACAATTTTTGATTAAGATTAGTAATCATTTTTTGACTCTCGATAAGACCTCGTGCAATGATACGCTCCGGACTATTCCATTGTTTTTCAATCTCAATAAAATATTGTCTAGCTAGTTTACCTTTCTCATTGCGTTGTATCATGGCAATCTCTTTTGCCATATCTAATGTGATTTCATGATCAATGTAAGTTGTTTCATTATTTTGAGCTGTTACTCTTTTTTGAGTAATAGCTCTATAATCTACCAAATCAGTAAAACCATACTCACACATTCTTTTAAACCAATCATTGTATCTTGTTGATACTTCTAAAAACTCATGTAATTCTCGTGCTGATAAAGTAATTCGATCAGCATCATAATTGACTTTGAATAACTCGTTCATAAATTTCCTTCCAATAATTTATAAAATATTTTCTTCATCCCTTTTTTGGGATGAACTGTTTAAAAAAATTTTGCACTTTTCTTCATCATTCGCAATTCCAAGAATATTACAAAAGAAAACTGCATCTTCCGTGCTCATTTTTATATGACCATTGACTATCCTATTAATTGTATTTAGTGTACATCCTCTTGCTTTTGCTAATTCCTTCTGAGTAATTCCTTTTTCAACAAGTTTAGCTTTAAATAATTTTTTATTCATGTTCTCCTCCTTTCTATCCCATTTATGGGACAATTACATTATATCCCATTTTAGGGATAAGTCAACATTAAAATGTAACTTATTTGTTATTTAAAATAACTATTTAACAAATATCGTTGCAAAATTGGGATATAAATAATATAATAAATTTGAAAAGTGGGTGAGATTATGAGCGAAACTGAAAAAATAACTAAGCGGTTACTACAAGCTATCCAAGATAGTGGATATTCCTATGCTGAATTAGAAAAAAGAAGTAATATATCAAAATCAGCATTACAAAGGTATGCAACTGGGACCACAAAAAAAATCCCTTTAGACGTTATTGAAACATTAGCACCAATATTAAATGTAACCCCTGCATACCTAATGGGATGGGATACAAAGCGTTCTGTAGAGTCTAAAACGACCAAACAAATTAATATGTTAAGTAAATTAATAAAACATAGTGAGGCATCGCTGAATATATTATCAATATTATGTAAAAACATTAGAATTGAACAAAAGCTATTTGAAGAAGAGGTTGCAAAAAAAGCCGGGATATCATTGGAAGATTATTTACTTTTTGAGGAAATAGGAAGTTCAATATCAGCAGAAAGTGCATTAAATATCCTTGATGCATTAGATATAAGCTATTCTTATGCTATAGGTTATATTAATGCTTTGCAAAAAGGGAACTTATATAAACTGTTAAAAGACCCCCTAACCCGTAATATTGTTGAAAGAATAACAGCACTTGATAAAGATCAGCTAAAGTTATTGAAAACTAGATTAGAGAATTTGATAAAGGAATAGTACAAAATGAATGGAGGATTATTATGAAAATAATTGACAAAAGCTATTATTATGAAACACCACATATAAATAGTATAGCAGTAACACACATCAATTCAGTTTGTAAGAAAATGAATATTAATTGTTATGTAAATACATCCAAATTAAAATCCTGTATGAGCGTTAGAAAATGTTGTTTATCTTTTATAGATGAGAATAACTTTTACTTCATAGCAGAAAATAAAGAATATTTTATTATTCCATTGTGTCGCATAAATAAGTCTTTCACAGAAGAGAGCCAAGACAAACACACATACTTAATCATAGATTGTTCACTTGATCAAGAACAACTTATTTGTTTAGATTGCGGCATCTCTCCTATAGGTATTTATGCCTTAGAAGTATCTTTAAATAAAATTGTTCAAACTGTATTGGCTGATAACAAAAAAATTACGTATTACAACATAAACCTAATGGATGAAGGTATGATTAAAATGATTCACAAGAATAATGAGAACATAATTCAAACCGTTAGAATAAAAAATAAAGATTGGTTTGATATAGATGTAAATATGCGGAAACATAATAATCAATCAACTTTATCTATAATCACCGATACTAATACAATTGTAGAAGATACAAATGAGAGTAACAAAACAGAAGAAAACGAATTACTTAAAATAGCTATAGAAGCTTATCTAGAAAACAATAAACTAGCTGTTGCTACAATAAAAGCAATAAGAGAAAAAACAGGTTTAGGATTAGTTCAAGCAAAAGCTGTTTATGACAAACTTATTAGTAATTACGACCAAATTTACTCTGATTTATATTCTAATCAACAAACATTTGAAACGGTTAATAGTACAATAGATTTAGAATCAATGAGTCTTGAAGAACTAAAAAAAATGAAAGAAGACTTAGAAAAGAAAAAACTTATTGAGGAACTTAAACAATTACAATCCCCAAAACCAAAACAAACTTATCGCCAACCCCCTATTCAGACAAGGACACCAACTCATACAACCTATGTTGAAAAGCCAATGACAAAAAGACAGGTAATAAAGGAAAATAAAAAAAATCGTGTTGCTTGTTGTCCAAAATGTGGAAGCACAACCCTTACAACCACAAACAAAAAATTAAGTATAAAACGTGGTGTAGTAGGATTAGCTATAAATCCACTCGCAGGTGCAATTGGAGCAGTTACTAGTAAACAAGTTTATTGTGTATGCATGAATTGCGGTCATAGATGGAAATTGTAAAAATACCCTTACCCTTTAGTATTTAGAGTAAGGGCGACCCCTAAATATTTACAAGAAAAATGATGTATTCTTTATTCTTGCAAAATAAAATCGATAAGACACAGTAAATCACTTATTATATCTGCGCCTAAACCTTTACAAATTTCCTCAATATTATGTACTTCATCATCATTCATCACATATCCCTCCCCAGGTATTCAAGTATGCAACAGGAACGTTTCTGTACTATTAATATAGCACAAATTATTTTGTACCGCTTCGCTGCCTACTTATATATACTAGAGTAATTACAGAAATACTTCTTTTTTCTACAAATTATTTTTAAATATTTTTACGAATAAAAGAATTGTTAGTTTACTGTTTTAAACAATTAATTTGCTGTGAATTACAAACTTATACAAATCTAATCATTCGATAGTTTTTTCTAATTTAGTTGCATTCGAGCGTTTTCAGCCGATTTCTGCATTTTTGTTGCATGAAAATAGATATTAATAGAAATAGTATTCTATATAATGTTCATTAAAAGAAAAAATGCCCCGCTCTATTGGCACTAGAGCGAAGGCAACCTCTCAAACATTTGGCACATGTTTTTGGAGTAAGCAAAAATAAGTACACTTCTGCTTGCTCCTATTATATCACATTACATTTTATATGAAAAGGAGCGATTATTTATGGCAGTTAGAAAAAGACCTAGTAAAAAGGCAAAAAGCGGTTATACATACCAAGTTTATTTTGATTACAAAGATAAATACGGTATAACAGGAAGTTATGTCAAGGGGGGATTCGCTACTAAAAAATCAGCCGAAAATCACGAGATTTTAAAACGATCAGAATTAATTACAGATGGTAAACTTATAAATATTAATGAAATAAGTGTTGACCAAGTATGGGAAATTTATCAAAAAACAGCAAGAATCAGTCGAAATACTTTACTCAAATACAAAGATCGTTATAAAAATTGGATCGGTCCATATTTTGGTGAAATGAAAATTAATCGTTTAGACAATATTATTTGTCAAAAAAAATTCGATACATTTACAACTCAAAAAAGAGGATCAAAAGAAATACTATTACAGCTAATTAACAACTTGCTATTATATGCCTATGAAAATGAATTAATTCCTAAAGAACGTAAAATAAAAATAAACCTCGGGGAGAATGATGCGAGTGTAATAGAAGCAATAGATGAAAATGCTTTACTTGATTACATTGATTATCTCAGCAACGGCAATAATAAAAATAAAAAGCAATTAATTTTAGCTTTGTGGATTGGTTACTATACCGGAATGAGAAAAGGTGAAATTTTCGCATTAGATGTAAAGGATATTGATTTAGTAAATAGTGTAATGCATATAAACAAAACATTAATCTACGATCATGAAAAAAAAGAATTGTATATATCTTCAACAAAAACAACTAAATCAACTGGTACAATTCCTATTGTCCCACAATTAAAAGTCATTTTATCTGATTATTTAAGACACCATGCCTACCCTATTCTATTAAGTTCCGATGGAAACTATATTTCTCCTAATGCGATTTCTACTAATATGCATTACTATTCTAAAAAGCATGGAGTCCATATTCATTTTCATCAACTAAGACATAGTATGGCAACACGTCTATGTGAAGCTGATATAAACCCAAAGATTGCACAAGAAATATTACGTCACAAAAAGATAGAGACAACCTTAGGAGTTTATACAAACATAAAAAAAGACATAGTAGAAAAAACAATGTCGGATGTGTTTAGCACTGTAGACTTATCACCAAAACCTGTCAAAAACCTGTCAAAAACTATTTCAGGTAGTTCACTAAATTAAAAAACACTGATGAAATCAAGATAATTTCAATCAGCGTCAGTAGTTAAATGGCTGGGGTGGAAAGATTCGAACTTCCGCATGCTAGAGTCAGAGTCTAGAGCCTTACCGCTTGGCGACACCCCAATCAACGAAATTTATTATAACGCAAAATGAACAAAAAGAAAAGAGGGAAATATAAAAAAATGAAAAAAGTTCGTACTCGTTTTGCTCCAAGTCCAACCGGATATATGCATATTGGAAACTTAAGAACCGCACTTTATGAATATCTAATCGCTAAACATGATAACGGAGATTTCATATTACGTATTGAGGATACCGATCAGGCTCGTGAAGTTGAAGGTGCCATTGACATGATTTACCATGTTTTAGAAGATACCGGATTACATTATGATGAAGGTCCTGATAAGCCTGGTGACTGTGGACCGTATATTCAATCACAACGACTTTCACTCTATAAAGAGTATGCCGATCGTTTAGTCGAATTAGGCGGAGCACATTATTGTTTTTGTCATGAAGAAGATATACAAAAAATGCGTGAACAAAGCAGTGAAGGACAGGTTTTTAAATATGATGATCCCTGTCACGCTCTTTCAGTCGAAGAAGCACGTAAAAGAATCGCCAATGGAGAAACTTATACGATTCGTCAAACTATTCCTGCAACCGGGATTACTTCGTTTGAAGATGAAGTATACGGTCATATTGAAGTAGAAAATGCCACGTTGGACGAAGGGGTTCTGTTAAAAAGTGATGGCTATCCTACATACAATTTTGCCAATATCGTTGATGATCATTTAATGGGCATTACCCATGTCGTCAGAGGAAATGAATATTTGTCCAGCACACCTAAATACAATTTGATTTATCAGTCATTTGGGTGGGACATTCCTACCTACATTCATGTTCCTCCAGTAATGAAAGACGAACAGCATAAACTTAGTAAACGAAACGGCGATGCATCTTATCAGGATTTGATAGATAAAGGTTTTTTAAAAGAAGCAATCTTGAATTACATTGCTTTACTTGGATGGGCGCCTCATGGTGAAGAGGAAATTTTTACATTAAATGAATTAATCGATGCTTTTTCGGTAGATCGCATCAGTAAATCTCCGGCTATTTTTGATATTGAAAAATTAAAATGGATGAATGGTATGTATCTACGTAATATGGATATTGAAACCTTTCATGAATATGCCTTGCCTTATTATCAAAAAGCCATTACATCAAAGGTCGATCTAATGGAATTAAGCAAAGTTCTGCAGCCCCGTGTTGTGATGCTGGAAGATATTTACGAAGCTGTTGACTTTATCGATCAGGCACACCCTTTCAACATAGAACTTTATACAAGTAAAAAGATGAAAACGAATCCTGAAAATTCATTGGAAGCATTGAAATGGGTACGTACAGCTTTAGCAGAGATCGATCACTATGACGATGATGAAGTGTTAATGAATTTATTTGTTCAATTAGCACAGGAACATGAAGTAAAGAACGGTCGCATTATGTGGCCTGTACGTGTTGCCTTAACCTATAAATCATTTACTCCCGGTGGAGCGGTAGAGATTGCTCACATTCTAGGGAAAGAAGAAACTTTAAAACGTATTAATCAAGCTATACAAGAATTAGAAAAAGCGATAGCGGCATGATAATTTCATGTCATTATCGCTTTTTTATTTTATAAGCTGTTGTCCTTTTAAGAATTGTACCGTCTCTTCATAGCATTGCCAACCTTCTTTGGATAGAAGATCGGTTTGATATTCATGATTGGTTTCAACTATCTCTTTATCAAAGAATAAAGCATGATTTTCGATATTTAAAGTATTCATTTTCTCTACCAATTCTTTTCCTTGACTTTCAAATGAGCCGTTATTTCCATCTGTCACAAAACTGCTGGGAAAATCTTTAGTCAGATAATTCTTAATTACCGTCGTTTCCAGTAAAGGATTTTCTTTCCAGTTTTTACTTCCAAATAAGCTCCAGCCAATGCGTGAAGCAAAGAAATTAAGTGCTTTATCCTCTATATTCAGCATCTTTTCGACATCATATGGTCCGCAGTATAAAAGCATCGCTTTAATATCTCCCGGTTTTAAAGCTGACTGCAATCCTATCGCATCAGCAAATTCAAGGTTAGTATTAATCAAAGCACTTTGGGCAGCTATATGTGCTCCTGCTGAATCTCCCGCTAAAATGACTTGTTCTAAATCAATGGCCAACCCCTCTGCTACCCTCCTTTGCAAAGTCATGATACATTCTTGAACTTGTCTAGCCTGTCCGGGATAGCGTATTTCCGGTGCCCATTGATAATCCATGCTTACCACTGCAATGCCTTCACTGGCTAACATGTAGCCCCAGTTTTCCACCCCGGTCGCACTTCCGGCTACAAATGCTCCGCCATGAATCCAAATCACTACCGGTACCTTCTCTTTAATATCCTTTGGCATATAAAGATCATAAGTATTGTGCCGATCATTTGATTCATAAACAAGATTATTTTCTACAACTACCCGACTTTTTCGTTCCTTTTCATCTTCCGGATAAGAAATTGATGCCTCCCCCATCTGTCGTCTTAAAAGATAAACAGCCGGCATAGGACTCACATTTATCCAAATCACTAATCCGATAATAAGTATGACTAAAATCAGAATAATTGAACCCACCACTTTTTTCACTGCGTTTTCCTCCGCTTTTGTTATCTCCATTATAGCATTTTTTAATGGTTAATCAATACGGTCGATTTGTTCAACACTTCCTAAAGCGGCAATCTTATCTGCTTCTTCCTGGTCTAAATAATTGCATTTTACCATTCTTTCAAGCACTTGGCGCTGTCTTTGCGACGCTAATACTGTCGAGTTAGTCGGAGAATAGGCAGATGGCGCGTTGGGAATTCCCGCTAAAAGTGTTGCTTCATATTCATTCATTTCACTTGGCAGTTTATCAAAATAGCCAAGACTAGCATCTTTCACACAATAATAGCCATCACCAAAATAAATCGTATTTAAATATAACTCTAATATTTCATCTTTATCGCACGTCTTTTCGATATCAAAGGCCATGAATACCTCAGCAATTTTCCTTTCAATCTTTTTTTCTTGCGTAAAGTAAAGATTTTTAGCGAGCTGCTGAGTGATTGTGCTCCCGCCTTCTTTAAAAGAAAGAGAGATAATATCATTCCCGATTGCACGGCCAATCGCTAAGACATCGATTCCGCCATGTTCATAAAAACGATGATCCTCAACCGCAATGACCGCATCTAAATAAATAGAAGGCAGTTGATCCAGTGAGGTATAGTTTTGATTGCTTTTAATTGTTTCGACCATCTCATCAAACGGTTTTTCTTTTTTTGCTTTATCATACATCTGATACCCTAAATAAACATAGTAACCACCGATTACTAAAACGATGACGATAAGCAGCATCAGAAATCTTTTTATATATTTCATATGGGTCACCTCTTCCCTTATTACAAGTCTATTGTATCACGTTAAGTTTAAGATATCCCAAATATATCCTTACATTTATCTTACATTTTGGTAAGAAAAAAGAAAAGACTAAGCTTCTCTTTCAATAAACATCTCATATATCGCTTTAATTGCTTCTTCAAAGTGAACGTTTTTTACCCCCACGATGACATTCAATTCAGATGATCCCTGATCGATCATTTTAACATTGATATTGGCTCTGGCTAGTGCTTCAAAAATACGAGCAGCGGTTCCACGACCATCTTTCATCCCACGTCCTACCACAGCGATCAAGGCAAGGTTCGAATCTAATTCAATCGAATCCGGATGAACAGCTCGGTGAATGCCCGCTAGGATATCCTGTTCCTTTTCTAAAAAGTCATCGGTATGAACAATCAAAGTCATCGTATCAATGCCTGAAGGCATATGTTCTAAAGAAACCTGATTTTCTTCTAACACCTGCAGCACTTTACGGCTGAAACCAATTTCACCGTTCATCATCTCTTTTTCAATCATGATGGTTGCAAAGCCTTTTTTTCCGGCAATTCCAGTAATAATATGATTCGGCTTATGACAGGTGCTTTCCACAATTAAAGTTCCTTTATCATGTGGATGATTCGTATTTAATATATGAATCGGTATTCCCTCATCACGAATAGGAAAAATAGAATTTTCATGAAGAACGCTCGCTCCCATATAAGATAACTCTCTTAATTCTCGGTAAGTAATCGTTTCGATCGATTCAGGATCTTTAATAATGCGTGGATCGGCAATCATAAATCCGGAAACATCTGTCCAGTTTTCGTACAGAGTGACATGCGCATTTTTGGCAACGATTGATCCTGTTACATCTGATCCACCACGAGAAAAGGTTTTGATTTGCTTCGATCCATCATTCAAAGTTCCGTAAAATCCGGGAATAACCGCACAGCCACACTCATTTAATGTTTGCGATAAAACCGGATCAGTCAGCTTCGCATCATAGTTTCCATATTCATCAATAAAGATAACGTCTGCTGCATCAATAAACGGATAGTTCAGATAATGAGCTAAAAGCAATCCATTTAAATACTCCCCGCGGCTAGCTGCATAATCAATTCCAATCTGAGCCTTAAAATCAGCTTCTATCGTTCTAAATTCTTCTTCTAAACTAAAATCTAAATTTAAATCATTGATAATATCCTGATAACGCTGTTTGATCTGTTTAAAGACCTTTTTAAACTCGTTTTCTTCTTTTGCATAGTAAGCCTGATATAAAAGATCTGTCACTTTCGTATCTTCTTTAAATCTTTTTCCCGGTGCTGAAGGTACAACAAACATTCGGTCAGGATCACTTTTAATAATCTCATAGACCTTTTTAAACTGGTTGGCATCTGCTAGTGATGATCCACCAAATTTCGCTATTTTAGCCATATTTCTCCCCCACTTTTCTATTTGCTTACTAAATAAAATACCACGTCTAACCCTAAATTACAAGGCGTATAAAATGAAAAAGAAGCCTATTTCTCAGCTTCTTTTCTAAGTTTAAGGAGATAATCCTTAGATTTATCTTTAATTCTGGGAATAAACCTTTTAACAAATGTTCCCTTCCCTCTTTTCTTTAAATAAAAGAAACCAAAAACAGAAAAAATAAACGCACCGACAAAGTTAACAATCAAGTCCATCATTGTATCAATCAACCCAATATCAATATAGCCGTTTACAAGCAGTGCATTGCCATTAATCCATACTTCATTGATAGAAGAAATCGTATAGACCCGATTGCTCATAGTCGGATCCAACATCACTGAATGGATAGCGTGAATCACTGTATCTTTCTGCATATCCATATTGAAGAATGAATCCATAAAGAATTCAAAAAATTCCCAGACCACCCCAATTGTCATCGAGAAACAAAAAGCCACCAGTACCATAAACAAGGGGGATAAATGAAATTCTAAACGTTTATTACGATTTAAAATATCCACCAAGGAAAATCCAATCGCGGCGGCTAAGAAACCGTTCATTGTATGAAGCAAAGTATCCCATAATGGGATTTTTACATAAAAAGCATGGATTTCTCCTAGAATTTCTGCCGCGAAGATAAATAGCAGAATAATGATTTCTAATGTCGTTGGTATTTCTATTCTGAATTCCACCTGAATAAAACTAGGGATAATCAGTAAAAATAACGTCAGCAAACAAAAGAATACATTTTCATAATTCCGGTTGAAGAATTGAAGGATCATGACAACCACAACCATCGCTCTTAAAATTAAATAAACCCAAAAAGAACTTTTATGCTCACGTCGCTCCATCTGCATAGCTTTCCATGTCATCCTGAGACGATTTTTCATCCATGCCCTCCTATCCTAACGCAACATCCAATACCATCATAATCACAAAGCCAACAGCAAAACCAATCGTTCCAATATTAGAATGTTCACCTTCTGAAGATTCAGGAATTAATTCTTCTACCACTACATAAATCATAGCTCCTGCCGCAAATGACAACAAGTAAGGTAAAATCGGTACAATGAAAGAAGATAATAAAATCGTTATTACAGCCGCAATCGGCTCTACAATTCCTGATAAAGTTCCATAGGTGAATGCTTTCCCTTTTGTCAATCCTTCACTTTTTAACGGCATCGAAATAATAGCTCCTTCAGGAAAGTTCTGAATAGCGATTCCAATTGCTAAGGCGATCGCCCCCGCCATCGTTATATTCTGTGAACCACTCGCAACGCCGGCAAAAACAACTCCGACTGCCATTCCTTCTGGTATATTATGAAGTGTTACAGCTAACACCAGCATCATTGTTTTAGTAATGTTGCTTTTTCTTCCTTCCGGTTCGTCATCATTTAAATGAAGATGGGGAATGGTCGCATCTAAAACAAGCAAAAACAAGATCCCTAAAAGAAATCCCACAGCTGCCGGTATAAAAGCTAATTTTCCCATCCCATCTGACATATCCATTGCCGGAATTAATAATGACCAAATCGAAGCTGCCACCATAACCCCGGAAGCAAACCCTAACAGCATTTTTTGTATTTTTGGATGTATAGCGCCTTTCATAAAGAAGACACAGCCTGCTCCTAATGTCGTTCCTAAAAAGGGAATCAAAATCCCCACGATTGTTTCCATAAAATCCCTCCCAAAATAAGTTAGTTTAAATTAACAATAAGTATACATTATTCATTTTTATTTGCAAGTTATATACCTATTATTTACCATTTAGATAGATTTAGCCAAAAGCTGAATCATTTTATTCTAAATTAGACTGCGGACGCATGACAGGAAATTTTTGATACATAAAGGTATCATCATACCAGTCATCCATGAACTCTCCGATAAAACTGTATGGCGGCTTGCCCTGATCTCTTAATGCCATACGGGCAAAAGCTGTATAGGTCACTATAATATCTAAAAGAATAAAAATCAGCACTGTATAATAAATCGGTCGTGCTAAGGCATAAGGAATTTTTTCAACCCACTTTGATACGAATGGATAAATCAGCTTCATCAATACGGTTCCGCCAATTCCCCACCCCAGCATAAAAGGAAGAGTAGTTCTGCCGGCAATATTTAAAAAGTAACCGGTATAGTTCCAAAACTCCACCCCAAAGAATACTTCGGCAATCCAGCTCGTCACAAATTCTGTAGTCCCACCAATCAATGAGGCATAAAGCAATGTTTTAACGATGCTTCTTTTATCATTATGCTTTCCTAAGAAAACAACAAAAACAGCCACCCCCACTCCATAAATAGGACTAAAAGGACCATAGATCAATCCTTGTCGAGATGTTGTTTGACCAAATTTTATAAAGAACAATAATTCTTCATAATAAGTCCCCACTATACAGCCGATTAAAAAGAAGATAAAAATCTTCGCGAAGCAATATCCTTTTGCAAATACTCTTTCTTGAATCATGGAATCGCCTCCCCTTTTTTTCATTATACCAAGAATCACTGTAAATTACAGAAATTCAACAATATTTAGACAAATTTCATTATTTTCTTTTCTTGATAATTTTACTATTACTGTGTCGAGGATAAAACGCAATATGAAAAGGACATCAAAGATACGTATCAACATTTTACTTAAATAACTAAAAGTCCTCGACTGAGGACTTTTAGCGTTTGATTCGATCATATAAAAGCGATCTTGACTGCATAAATGCTAGTTTTAATAGTTCATAAAACATTTTATATTCTTCTTTACTCATATTGCTTAATTCTTTAATACCGCGAAGCCATTGCCTAAATCCGACTGCCGTAAAATCGTTAATACTTTCGACTTTCATTTCGTCCAGCATTTTATAAAGAAGCATTATAAATGTTTTCTTTTCTTCATCAGATTTATTCATCAGCACCTGATCTAAATACAGTTTGATCTGATCACTTTCTTTGCTAAGTGTATCTGCATAAACAAAATGATCTGTATCCACTTTCCAATAGAAAGCGTCATGCTGGATTAATCCGGTACCGTAGGCTTTAATGATTCTTGCCGGTTCTCGATGTTCCAGCAAACGCCCAAAGATAGAGGATTCAGGAATATAATGATGCAGGCGATCAAATATAAAAGAAGGATCATGTTGTTCATAAAAAGTTTTGCGAAAGCCCGGACCATCAAAACTATAAACACCCTTTATCCAAGGAGAAAGTTCATTACAGCAGATGGCGGCATAGATGGCTAAATTTCCGCCTTTAGAATGTCCGCCAATATATAGTAAAGGAGGAGTTTTTCTCTTAAACTGCCACCGTTTCTTCTGTTTAAACAGTGCCTTTCCAATTTCCTTTAAATAACTTACTGCCATAGTTTGAGACGGTATGACATCCTGATAAGTCATATTAAAATCCTCTTTCCAGCCTAAGATGGAAATATCAGTGCCACGATACGAAACATAGACCATATTTTGCGGAAGTTCAATACATATTGCACCAAACTGAACTTCTTCTTGCTTATCATTAAACACCCGATAATGGCTCAATTTCACATCTTGATAACGGGTGATATTAGGAAGAATACGAATCAATTCTGAAAGTGACGGTGAAAAGCTATACGTCTTATTAAAATGCTTCTGATCATATCTTTCACAATAATCGCGGCATGCCTCTTGCAATGAAACGGCAGTCTCGCCTATAATATCTTCCCACTCAATATAGCTTAAAAGCGCAAAGATCAGACTATCTGCCTCATTCAATGTTTTTTCGCTGAACGACAGATCCCCACGCCATTTTAAATATGTCAGTATATTTTCCATTCTCGTCCCCCCAACCTTTACCTTTATTATAGCATAATTCATTAAATCAAAAAGGACTGGACTTATTTATACATTTATTCGTCTGCATATGAAAGCTATTTTATCATCATTCCTCACCCTCCTTATCTAAGTGGCTTCTATACATTAGGTTTTTGATATGTCATTTTCAATCTTTTTTCAAACTAGTTAGCTTTAATTAATCCATCTTTATTTTTTCTGATTATCCATTTTAACAACATCCCTGTCCATTACTCAGATTTCTATATATAGAAAAATTTTTCTAGTATAATCATTATTCTTTTGCTTACTAATTTCTTTTATTGTTATTTTCTATGTATCTTCTTTCATAAATGAAATTAGTTATTAAAAAAAGATAAACATCATTCTGTTTATCCCTTTCAAACTATTTTTTTGCTATTAGACAGATGGTCTGTCCATTTTTATCATAGGGCTTCCCAGCTACATCGCCATAAATACTAATATCATGGAACCCAGCAACTTGTAAATCCTGCTTAATCTCATCTAAAGTGAAAACATGTTCCCAGATGTTATAGCATTCTATTCCCGATTCATCGATGATAATATATTGTTCTAAAAAGGTAGTTTCCTCTTCATAACGATAAAATGACTTTAAGATTAGGCTGGTTTTCTCACGCCAAAATCCCTCTTCTTCAACGCTCCACTCCTTGTATTCCTTTTTCCCACGATATTTTTCAATCGTGAATACATCAAAAAGAAAATATCCTCCATCGTTAAGACCGGCATAAACCTTTTTCAGTAAAGCTTTACGGTCATCCGAAGATAATACTCCAAAATCACAGTAAATCATGGTAATTAAATCATAACCCCTGCCAAAATCATCACTGATATAATTTCCTTCTACGTATAGAATATCTCGTTTCTTTTCCTTAGCACGAGTTTTAGCGTAATCAATAGAACGCTTGGATAGATCAAAGCCAGTGACCTGATATCCTTTATTACTGAATAATTCCGCATAGATTCCCGGTCCACAGCCTAAATCTAATAATTTCGGATATTTTTTTGAGGGAACACGCTCGTCTATCCAATTTACTGAATTGATTACAAATTTCTCCTTGCGGGTTGCCGCTTCCATATCCGGATTTAAATGGGCTTCAAGCATCCCTTTAGAAATATAAGGATCATCCCAAAATTTCTGTGTGCTTTTTTCATAAAGCTTTGGTTTCTTTTCATATTGTTTTAATTGTTTCATTATCTATTCTGTCCTTTCTTTTATTGGCAACTATCTGCATTAAAAAAACTGTGGGAATCCCACAGCTACTTACTTTTTATGCTGTCTGTGGAATCCCTTAAATAATCATCTTAAGCATAATAAATAAAACCTAATACCAGGCTTTTTTATATGCATTTTTGATTATTTTAGTGTTTTCCACGTTCCACTTATATTACCGATTATGCAATATCAAGTGCGCCGGACAGAATCAACCCCTTCTATAGTTGCCATTATCATTATACATAGATTTGAGTTCTACTGCAATCTTACTTTAAATAATGCCGACAATTTTCTTATTTTGAAATAGTTTTCCCTTTTTTATTTTTTACGATACAATAAAATCATAAACATACGTTAACTGTTGACGAAAGGAGATGACTATGTACAAATCGAAAGGAGAAAAGAATCTCAGCATTCAATGTGTAAAGGATTATTTTATCGAAAATAAAACGGCAACTAAAACAGAGATCGCCAATGCTACCCGTTTATCTTTAGCGACTGTAACCAATATTTTAAAAGAATTACTGGAATCAACATATATTGTACGAATAGAAGACGAAGAGTCCACAGGCGGACGCAAAGCGAAACGTTATCAAATCTGTGGACAGTATATGTTGTTTGGACTTATGTCTTTACAAAATATCCATCAGCAAATAAATGTTAGTGTTCGGATTGTTGATTTAGATTATGTCATTGTTTATGAAAAAAAGTATCAATTCGATTCTTTGCCTATTGAGAAGCTTTTATGGATTATTGAAGAAATGAAAAAACATTTTGATTTTTCATACCTCAGCCTATCTGTACCAGCGATCGCAGATCAGGGTAAGGTAAGTAAAAGCGATATTGAAGAATTGGAGAATTGTCAGCTTAAAGACAAAATTGAATCAGCCATGAACCTTCAAGTCACCATTGAGAATGACGTCAACACGGCAATGCTGGGTTATATCTACTTACATTCTATAAATAAAGAATCGATTGCCTTTATTTATCAGCCGGATAATCATCACAGCGGCTGCAGTTTATATGTAAATCGGGCAATTGTTTACGGTGCTACCCACTTTGCCGGTGAACTTGGCTATTTGCCTAATGGGACACTAAAAGAACAAGAATTATTATTAAAAGAAAATCCCTTGGTTTTATTAGTGAAACAAGCTGCCAGCGTTATCAGCATCATAAATCCCTCACATATGGTTTTATATACCCCATGTGTCAGCGAATCCGATTTCAAGCAGAGAATTAATGATTATATTCCTCCGATTCATCAGCCTAATTTTGAATTTATTGAAAATATGGACGAATTTACTTTTATGGGGTTAAATCACCTCTGTATAGACAAATCACGCTATAAATTAAAAAAGGAGAACGAATAATGAGTATTAAAATAATTGCAGTGGATATGGATGGAACCTTTTTAACCCATGATAATCGGTACGATAAAGAAAGGTTTATGAAACAATATACAAAGATGAAAGAAGAAGGCATTCGTTTTGTAGTAGCAAGCGGCAATCAATATTATCAGCTTTGTTCCTTCTTTCCGGAAATACAAAAAGAATTAACTTTTATCGCAGAAAACGGAGCTTTTATTGTCGATCAGGATCAGGAGCTATTTGTCGCTAAGTTAGAAGATAATGATGTTAGAAAGGTAATTGAAGCCATTAATCAGTATCCTTCTATAAAAAAGATTATCTGCGGAAAAAACAGTGCTTATATCAATGAATCTGTAGAAGACGATTACTTCAACCGCTTGAATTTCTATTATCCAAGATTACAGCGAGTAAAGAATTTCGATCATTTTGATGACACAATTTTTAAAGTGTTTTTAAGCTGTGACGAAGATAACTTTGAACAAATTTTAAATGAGTTAAAAGAAAGCATCGGGCATATTATGACACCTGTGGACTGCGGACATTTTGGCATTGATCTCATTATTCCGGGAATCGATAAAGCCCATGGCATTCAGTTTTTATTAGAGGCTTGGAATACTCCAGAAGGAGAAGTAATGGCTTTTGGTGATAGTGGCAATGATTACGAGATGCTGAAAATGGCAAACTACAGCTTTGCTATGGGAAATGCAAAACCGGTAATCAAAGAAGTTGCTGATTATACGATTGCTTCTAATGATGAAGGCGGTGTCTTAGATGCCATTGACTGGTACTTCAATAAAGAAAAAATGTTTAAGTAAGTAAAAATGAAGGTAAATCACAGTGTTTGTGACCTTCATTTTTTATTACTTGTTTTTATTTAATACCCACATTTTTTTGGTAAATAGAAACAGATAAACGATAACAAATATAGATGAAAAGATAGATAAACAGAACACTGGTAAGATTGACACTCAACAATTCTGTCTGCATCAGCTTCGCAAGGGAATGCACTGAAAAATAAGAAGAAATACTCATGACGAATAATGGAACCAAATAAGCAAATCGCAGCTCATTAATAATAGCCTTTTTTAGTGTTTTCTTACTAATTCCGATCTTATGAAGAATCTGATAGCGCTCTTTTTCATCATAGGCATCGTTGTACAGTTTCATGAATAAGATACTGCCGCTGGCTAAAACAAAGACCATGAACATAAATACACATAATGAATACAGCACTTTAATCCATTCGATTTCATTGCTGTTTGGATCCAATGTCACTAAGCCATCGTAATTGCCATAATTCTTCAATGTATCTTGAGTACTTTCAAAATGATTCATGTCACTTAGTTTATAGTTATAGCAGTGCATGAGAGTTCCTAGCGGCAAGAGTTCTTGATACTGTGAATCACTGACCATATATAAATCCAATTTTTCTTGAAAATACCCTAAATAGGGAATGGATGTTTCTTCAACTTCCCTATACTCTTTCCCGTTGATTGTTGTTGTGACTAACGTGTTGTCTGTGATAAAGGACATCAAATGAAGCTGTGAAACACTAATATATTCATCCTCTTTAAGCTCCTCAAACGCAAACTCCAATCCGCTGTCTTTAGCTAGCTGCTGAACTTGAGAATAAGATAAGATCCCATAATACTGATTTTGATACAACGATTCAACAACACCACTGTCTAACTGTAATAAAGCAACTTCTGAACTATAGGCAATACCACTTTCTTTTTCTATTACTTCTTTGTATTCTTCTTTTAATCCGGGTTGAGAACTCAAAATCTGAAATGTATATGTGTTTCTAAAATGAACGATGCCTTCATAACGGTTCTTCATGGCAAAGCCGGTAGCTAAGGCTGTCACTGAACATAACATTAGGATACTGACCATCGCATACGTACGATAATTCTTTTTAATTCTAAAGATTATATTGTTTAACCATAAATTTCTTTCTTTTCTATAAAGAAAATTCTTATGGTCAGCTAGTTTTTGACAAATTAAAGGTATCAGCCCACCAAATAACAGATATACACCTACAACAACGAATACCACTGCGGAAAGCACATTACTCATGACTTCTATTCCGCCCTCTTTAATTGCTAGATAATAGCCTATTCCTGTAATGATAACTCCTAAGATTGATTTCAAGAATAATATCCAAGACTTCGTTTTTACATATTCATTCTGTTTGTTTGCAGAAACCATATCTAAAACACTGCTTCGAACGATATTAATATACCCTTTTAAGATAAAGATGAAATAGATAACAGCATACACTATCGTTGCATATAAAACAGCCTGCAGAGAAAAGCTAAATACCAATTCCACTGAAATATCTGAAATAGCCATCATGATCATCTGAAAAAGCTGAGTGGTCAGCACTCCAAATCCAATTCCTAAACCTAAAGCAACGAGACCAATCATCGTTGTTTCAATGATATACAGCTTACCGATCTTTTGATTGGAAAGCCCCATAAAAATATAGATCCCAATCTCCTTTTTTCTTTTGGTTAAAAAGACATTGGTTGAATACCAGACAAAGAATAAGATAAAACAGCTCAATACAAAGGTGATGACTTGAATGATGATTTCAATATTGCGAGTGTTGGATTCTCCTAAGGATGTCAGAACTCCGGAAGATAAGATATTTTGAAAATTATAAAAGATTAATATGGCAAAGGCTAAAGATACAATTAAAGATAGATAGCTTTTAAAGCTGGTTTTAAAGTTATGAACAGCTAGTTTCAACATACTCATGAGAAATCACTTCCCATAGAAGCCTGCATTTCAATAATGCGGTCATAAAACTCTTTACGATCTGCGCCTTTACTTAATTTACATTTGATCGTTCCATCATTTAAAATGTAAACATCCTTTGCATAAGACGCACTGAAAGCATCATGGGTTACCATTAGAATCGTTGCCTGTCCCTGATCGTTAACAAGTTTTAAACATTCCAGCAGATCATGACTCGATTTAGAATCCAAAGCCCCAGTTGGCTCATCAGCAAAAATAATTTCCGGTTCCGTGATCAGTGCACGGCAGGTTGCTCCTCTTTGTTTTTGCCCACCTGACAATTGATAGGGATATTTAGTTAGATGCGCACTTAATCCAAACATATTCGCCAATCTTTGACTTTTTTCTAAACAGACTTTGCTAGCTACCCCATTTAACGATAGAGGCAGCACTATATTGTCCTGAAGTGTCATTGTATCAAGTAAGTTATAATCTTGGAAAACAAAACCAATCTTGTCTCTTCGTATTTTCGACAACTCTTTATTGTTAATTTTGGAAATATCTTTTCCATCTATGAAGACAGATCCCTGTGTGGCTTTATCAATCGTCGATAATATATTAAGCAACGTTGATTTTCCGGATCCACTCGGTCCCATAATTGCGATAAAGTCATTTTGATAGATCGTTAAATCGATTCCTTTCAATACCCGTGTCTGAAATCCTCTAACCCCAAAATTTTTAACAAGGTTCTTGATTTCTACTACTTTTTTCTCATTCATATTTCTTTCCTCCTAACACTTTCATTATAAAAAAGGAGTGAAATGAAATCCTTACATCTTCATTACAAACACTCTCTAATCTTACATTTTCTGTAACATTAAAGATTGAAATAATCACGGTTATCTTGAAATGTGATTTTAAAACGAGTATATTCCCCTTCTTTGCTTGCAGCCTCAATCTGATGACCTAACTTTTCTATAATCAAATGTGTCATGTAAAGTCCCATTCCGGTAGACTTGTATTTTCCATTATGTCGATTAATGCCGGTATATCCTTTTTCATAGATTCGGCGGATATCTTCTTTGCTGATTCCTTCACCATGATCTTCAATATATAAAAAGATGGAGTTCTCATTTTCTTCGCTCCAAATCTTCAAAATGGGAGGTTCCTTCGCATATTTAATCGCATTACTGATCAGTTGATCTATTACAAAAACAATCCACTCTTTATCTGTATATACTTGGCTTTCTTTAACATCAATATCAAGGTTAAAATGATTTTGAATGAGAAAGAACTGATTATTTTTAATGGAGGTTTTAACACATTCTGAAAGATTATTTGGTTTCACTTGTAAATCATAGATGTTGCTTTGAACTTTACAGCCTACAAGGGCACTGTTTAATTGCTGATTGATTTTTTCAAGCTGGTCCTTCAGTGGTTTCTTGACTGCTGGATTTTCTATCTTTTCAAGCATCAGCAAACTCGCTGAAAGCGGCAGTTTCACTTCATGACACCATTTTGTAATATAGTCCTGCAGATTATCATTTAATATAATCTGATCATGAAGCTGTCCCTGTAAGACATGAATATCATGCTCGATAAGTTCCGAATCGTTTAGATCGGAAAACTCCCAGCAAACAAGCTCATTGGATTTAAGTAATTCTTGTTTTTTCTTTTCTCTTTTTACAAATAGATAAGCATCTATCCCAATAAAGCTTCCATAGATGAT
Organism: Beduini sp.; assembly: GCF_047239305.1. Classification (NCBI taxonomy): domain Bacteria; kingdom Bacillati; phylum Bacillota; class Erysipelotrichia; order Erysipelotrichales; family Erysipelotrichaceae; genus Beduini; species Beduini sp. Next base: position 194,265 of record NZ_JBKTEM010000001.1, on the reverse strand, counting down.
GCCAATTAAAAAATCCAAATAAAGAAGATAGTTTATGCTGGTATTGGGAACTAAAAAGATAAAGTAGAGATTAAAAGATAAAAGCAGGATAAGACTTAATATAAATTCACGTTTATGATTATCTATATACTTCATTCAATATAATACCCATAGCCTTTCTTTGTCTTGATGATTTCACTATGACAATAAGATTTCAGCTTACTTCTTAATCGGCTGATCATTGTCGTTAAGGTGCCATCAGTTACATATTCCTCCGTATTCCATAGTTCCATCATAAGCTCTTCTCGGCTTACAATCTCACCTTTACAGCTAAACATTTTAGAGAGTATCTTTTTTTCTGATTTCGTCAAATCTACTTCTTGATTCTGATAATAAAGAACAGCCGTCTGTGTATCAAAACAAGTATTCGGATCAAGATAAATCTTATCTTTGACCTTATACTGATAGGTTCTTCTGATGATCGCTTCAATCTTTGCTTTTAAAACATGCAGGTTAAACGGCTTTCCCACGTAATCATCCCCGCCTTGAACAATCGCTCTGATTTTATCGCTGTCATCGCTGCGGCTGCTGATATAAATAATAGGAATATCGGACATTTCTCTTATTTTAGTACACCAGTAAAACCCATCATAATAAGGCAAATTAATATCCAAAAGAATTAAATGAGGATGGAGCCGGGAATAATCCGCAATTATATTGGAGAAATCCACTGCATTTTCAGCTTTATATCCCCATTTTCTCAGAAAAGCTTTTATTTCATTCGCTAATATTTCATCATCTTCAACAACCATAATCAAAATATTATCCATCCTGACACCTCCCTTTCTCTATTCCATTTTATTATATCGGGTTTAATGAAACAATTAAAGGGATTCATCCTACCTTACAGATTTGTAATATAGAGAGTGAAAAATAAAAAGGAGTTCCTTTTATTCTGGAATTCTCCTTATTGATACAGTTAAAATATTGTTTTAAAGATATTCCTACATTCTCTATCCTTTCATCAAGCTAATATCGTTCCTTTTGGAAAGACAGAACGGAATATTTTCCTAACCAACGGTCCGGCAATAATTAATTGAAATGGCAGTGCCATAATAAAGTTTTTAGGTATATTCATTACCCAAATCATGAAAAGTGATCGCCAATTCCCAGTATTTAAGCAAGCTTCAATCCCACCGAATAAAGACATTGTGATAACCATAGGAACCACAATACTAATAGAGATCGCTATTATCTTTTTTAATGGCGAATAATCCGGTTTAATTAAATAGTTGAAAGCAATTCTTTTAGCAAAATCAGATACTACAAACCAATCCAAACATATAGCCACAATATATGCGAAGGGAAAACCTATCCACCCGGCTTTTATTGCTTCAATATTAAATGTCCCCATATGCATTGTGATATTATAGAAACTCATCCATAGCACCATCACAAAACACATCATCACTGTATAAATCAAACTTTCTCTCTTATTTTCTGGCATTTTTCTTCCTCCTTTGCCCTAGACAGCAAAAAGGCGGAAACTGTAAACTCGCTACAATTTCCACCAACGTGTACCATCCTCACTGCGTTTCGTTCATACTTACACTATACAAAATTTCTTTTGTATAGCATTTATTGAGATTAATTCTTCTTTTACACGAATAAACCCTCTCAACGTCATTTATCATAACAGTTTTTAATTTCTTGTGTAAGTCTTTTTTTATTTTTATCACTTATTAATTCCGATAAGAATTACACTACTAACAACAACAAAGAAAATGCCGATAATACTATTATATGTAAGAAGGACATTGAAAAAAGACAGCCAATCCAATCAGATCAGTTGCCAAATCTTCTAAAACATTTCATATGCAGTAATAAATATTTTCATCAAAGCAAATGTTCCCATGTAATAAATTCATTTTTTTATAGTGGCAGACTCCTTTACAATATAACTATTTATACCACTTCTTTGAGACTGTTTGTCAAAGAAAAATCAAAGTAAGTGTTTGGATAAGGTTCATTTTTTAAAACATAGTGCCACCATTCATATTCGTAACGCTTAAATCCACAGGATTCCATAATGGCACATAAAGTCTTACGATTTTCCATCTCCTCCTCGGTAATATCACAAGAATTCCAGTGAGAACGCGTATCCATATAATCAAAATCACTTCCCATCGGCAAAAGTTCTCCCGTATGCAGATCAAACAAAGTAAGATCGATTGCGCTTCCGCGACTATGACTAGAATGAGTGGCAACATAACCTTTTGTAATTAATTCGTTTCGTGCTATTTTGGGATAATGCTTCTTTTTTGTATATCCGTCTTCTGGCTGCTTTGCCCATTTTAAGAAGCTGTCAACCGCACACTGAGGACGATACCCATCCCAAAGCAGTAAACCATAGCCAAGACGTGCAGCAATCTTTTTTGCTTGAAGCAGTGCTGCAGCTAATTCTTTTGTTCCGACAATTCTATTGATTTCATATCCGGTTACCGGTTTCCCAGTAAAATTATCCCATGTAGCATATTTTGCATCCCAACGGACATCCTCCAAAACTTCATCTAAAAATACAAAACCTTCTATCATATTATTTCCTCCTATCTAATGCCAGCATAATCCAGCGATCAATGAGTTCCTCAAATTCTATGTTTGCCGCACGCATCATACGGGGATAGCGACTATAGGAAGTGAGTCCCGGCATGGTGTTGACCTCATTGAGTATAATCTGTCCATCTTCCTGTAAAAACATATCAATTCGTGCAAGTCCGCTGCATCCTAAGCTTTGGTAAATAGCTTTAGCTGTTTGCTTGATTTCTTCTCGTTTCTTTTTAGGAACCTCTGCCGGAACAATAAACGTTGAATTTTCAGAACCGGTTTCCGGTGTTTTTTCTTGATGAATACGAAAGAATCCATGGGAGAGTTTGATTTGATCAACTTCCCCAACTATTAGATCAGCTCCATTACCTAATACTGCACAGCCTACTTCCATACCGATAACCGCTTGCTCAATCAAAACTTTTTCATCATATCTTCTTGCTTCTTTAATGGCATTAAGAAGCTCTTCTTTGTGACATACTTTTGTAATGCCAAAAGATGATCCTGAGCGTGCCGGCTTTACAAAAACAGGATAGTTTAGTTCTTCACCACTTAACGTCTCATTTTTATTCAAGATTTTAAATTTAGGTGTTTTAAATCCACTGTTCCACATGACGAGATAAGTCAAAGATTTATCCAGACAGACGGCAGATGCTTGAATACCGCACCCCACATAAGGAATACCGGATAATTCTAAAAGTCCCTGTACAGATCCGTCTTCCCCCATTTTGCCATGAAGGACAGGTATAATGACATCAATCGGTTGAATCTGGCACTTGTTGTTGCGCACAACAAGCATCCCACGGATCGCCTTATTTGAAGATATCATGACCGGACAGTCCGTGTGTTTTTCCCAATCTTTTGTTACTTTATCGCATAGTTTCCATACCCCTGATCGGGTGATTCCTATATATTTTGGCTCATATTTTTCATTATTCATATTTGCCGCAACTTCCATTGCAGACTTTATTGAAATATCATGTTCCTCTGAAATTCCTCCAAATAGAATAGCAACTTTTAATTTTTTCATTTTATATACTTCCTTTCAAATTTTTCACAACTCATTAATGTGTGTTCAACTATATCGTATAAAGCCTGATCCGTATAATATGCGGTATGGGGTGTAATCATCACATTAGGCATCTGTTTAAGTTGAGATAAGTAAGAATTTTCAAATCCTTTATTGGTGCAGTCTGTATAAAAGATGCCCTCTTCTCCTTCTAAAACATCCAACGCAGCTCCAGCTAACTTTCCTTTTTGTAAAGCTTCAATCAAAGCTTTAGTATCAATCAGTCCACCTCTTGCTGTATTGATTAGAAATGCACCTTTTTTCATCTGTTCGATCTCTGAATAACCGATCAAATGATGGTTCGTTTCATCCAATGGTAAATGGAGAGTTAAAATATCACTGTTTTTTAGAATTTCGCCAAAGGAAGAATCCATTGTTTCTTTGTCACAAGCGAGCACTTTGCACCCAAAACCACGCAGACGTTCAATAACGGCTTTACCGATTTGACCATTACCAATCACACCTACAGTTAAATCTCGCAATTCTTTACCACGCAGAGTGCTTAACCGAAAATCAGATTTTTCTACATTGACTATTGTTGATTTTGCTCCTCTAAGAGCCATCAGGATCAGCATTAACGTATAATCAGCAACACTTCCCGGTGAGTATAATGTGTTTTCTACGATAATATCCATCTCTTTAGCTGCGTTTAAATCAATATGGTTATAGCCAACGCTTCGAGTAATGATACATTTTACCCCAACCTTTTTTATTGCCGCTATCGTATTTCTCGAAAGCACAGCTTTATGTCCTACGCTAATACATTGGCTTCCTTTTGCCAGCACTACGGTATCTTCCGTTATGTTTAAATCAATCAGCACCGGTGTAACTCTAAAGTGTGGAGATAATCTTTGAAACAGTTCAATTTCAGCGGGTTCACAGCCAAAGACAGTCAGTCTTGTCGTGCCTAGATCGATTCCCACCTTAGGTTCGTTATTAGATTTCATAATGATATCTTCTCCTCTCTAAACTCGGAAAATAAAAAAGCTCCTGTTCGCATATATCATACAAAACTGGAGCTATTTATATTTTAATATTTTATTAATGTTTCATTGTTGAATTCCTAAGAGAATCCTAAGACATCAAAGTCATCATTTTTAGAAAGAAGTACAAAGTATATAATTTTCATTTACCTCCGACAAATATTAAAGAATTAAATCAAATAGAGAATATATGATAAATATTTTTATATGATCATTTATTTAATAACTTTTACTATTCTTGTTACCATTTACAAAAATCAATAGATAACAAAGGTACCTAATCATTATCTAATAGAAAGAGTCTGTTCAAAACATTATCAGACAATTTCCACACTCATACAAAAAAATAACTGATTTAATTGGTCTTTTAAACGTTTTAAAAGATACTCTCATCAAGTTCAATATTTAATCTAACCTCACATATATAGTTGTTCCCTATAATTTTCGCTATTCTTACTCTACAAAACATACTCATTTCTAAACCTTATCTAGACAAAAATCAACATTTTCAAATTTATTATTGCAATAGCTAATATCATAATTATTAATTCATAATTCTCTTATTACTAGACAGCTAATAATTCTATGGAATTTTCAATCTGAGAAGCCAACAAATTATATTTTCTATTAATTAGTTCTTCAAAGCTATGATTACTATCTATCGCTTTTAATTCATTTTTATTAATGCATAAAATATATTTTCCAGACATTGCGTAATTTAAAATTTCATTTTTTGCATTAATTGTTATTCCATTACTAGCAAATAAAATAGTAGTTGCATTCCCTTTATAAGACATAATATAAGCAATTTCTCTGAGCACTTCTACTCCAACCTTTTTCCCCCAATTTTTACATTCTATTAATATTAAGGCGCCTAATTTCCAAACTTCATATTTTAAAGAAATGTTACAACAACTTAAATCTATTTCTTCGCGGGAAGTTCTTAATCTCTTTCCCATCACCTGTATATTACTTGAACAATTAACAAGATATTCTGCAACATTTTCTAATGATTTACCTTTATCATTAGCATTATCACAGTCCAGTTTTTCAAGTAATTGTTTATACTCTAAAACATCAAATTTTCTAGGATTTTCAAATAAAATAAGCTTAGGAAAAGTTTGTTTAATCAATGCTATTATAGCAGGTAAAAAAACATATCTAGTTGTTAATAATTGTACATAATCTTTAGAAATCCCCACTTCCTCCTTTCCTGAGAAATAATCGCGTATTCGTTGTATATTTAGCTGATATACATGATAATAATCGCTCTGACTTATCATTGTTTTACTTGTATTAACAAATTCGGTTTGACAAATTTCCTTCTCCATAAATCGCATGAATTTTTCATGTACTTTTTTGATATCACTAACTTTCCATTCTATAGCAGAAACAGCCATGACATAATTTAAAACTTTTTGCCAATCTTCATATAACTCATATGGCTGAAATAATTTATTAAAGACATAAATGGGATTGCTCATAATTGTATCTATATCTCCTATTGATAAAATATCTAAATTGGTATATCCTAATTTTTCTCTATAATACGGATATTCAGATCTTAGATAGAGTTTTAATCCTCCTTCTAATAATAAATACGTTTCTCCAGTTTCGTTATCTGATAAATGAGATATAATTCTGCGTCCGTTTAGATCATCTAACATGAATCCTTCTGTAATTATCTGTTTGCCAAATAGTCTTGGTTTAGCATTTTTAAACCAAAAATCGTAAATAGTCTCTGCTAATAAAGACCGATTATCATCATGAGTATTATTTGAATAAAAGCAAAAAGATTTCATTTCCTCATGTTTATTAAAAAAGTTCACTGGATATCGTATTCCTTCTTCTTTTAACAAATGTTTCAAATATAAGAATATAAATGTTTTTAATATTTCTTCATTTTCTATTGCATCTATCTCTTGTAATTTATCAAACTGATTAAATTCTTCCATTAATATTTTTTCAAAAAATTGCGTAATAGATTCACAAAATATTTTATTTACATGATCAACGTGATCATAACTGCCCACTACACAAAATAATTCTAATACCGTTTCATCATCTATTATTTCGTTGATTTCTGATCTAACATTTAATATTTCTTCTGCAAATTCTTGAAAAACATATTTCATACTATTAACTTCTCTTACTTCTATCCTACTTGTCTCTTTATTTTCTATACCACAGAGATATACAAATAAAATTCCTTGCTGTTCATAGATATTCATAATCATCCTCCATTACAATCAAGTATAAAGCTTTCTTTTTTTAGTATCAACAAACTATTATTTGATATGCTTTTATAAAAAAGGGAGATATTAGATTCAAGAATTCTTCATTAGTAAAATACAGCATAAATAAGATTTAGCATTATTTTGTCCGTGAATTAAAAAATGACAATCCATCATATAGATAAATTGCCATATTATACAAATACTTTATTCCCACTCGTCGAATTCATATAAATTCTCTAACCTTTTTAAATTAAGATATAAGTTCTAGTTCTCTTAATGCATAAATTCCTTATAAAACTTATATTTCTAATTATAATGAGGTCAATTTAGGGTCAATATTTTTAATTTTAATAAAGAACAAATAAAATATTTTATCGCTTATCTAATAAAATATATAATAAATTGATATTGCCTATACCCATTATTCTTTGGCGTGCATTCAATAACTCGTTATAACTCATCAATGTAGTATGAGCTGCTTTTCTTCTTACATCGATGTTTATACCTTCCAAAAAGTTGAGCCCAATATCAAGAAAATCATCATAACAAGCTACATTGTTCTTAACAAAATCATATAATTCTGTTGTTGCATAAGCACTAGCTTTGCATTTACGCAAAATATATATACATTCACCCAAAGTCAGATCTCTATCATTATTTAACTTTTTATAATTCCTATTTTTATGTGCAAGCCTAGTAACATCATGTGTATTCTTAAAAGGAGTGAATATCAACTCATTTAATTGGATTTCTAAAGCTCGACAATATTCTAAACAGATTGGTGCGTAGTCTGCACCATCACATTCCATCAGTCCCTTAAACAGGCATTCAGCCATAGCTAATGTTTCGATTGTATCATTACTTATATAATCCCATATATGCGGGAAATGATCTTCCTTTAGCTGACGTTTTTTTTGTTCAAGAACTGTTTTAAGTTCACCTGTTGAAAACATATTAGATATAATCGCATGGTTTGAACTTTCAATCTGATACATAATATCGTCCACTGTATCATCATTATTTTGAAGTGCAGTATTTAAATCATTATAATAATCATCTATATTTTTATTACAATCAGATATAGTTTCGGACTTTGTACCCGATATTCCTTGCATATCCAATATATATCTACAAATTTCTTTGAATTGATTTTCACAGAGTTCTTCACTCTCTTTTACACCAACAGATAATGCAAGAATAGATTCATTTGTTTCGCTTTCTAATTCTTCATGAAAGGACTGTCTATCATTTCTAAAAATTAATACAGCTTGATTTTTATGCTTTGTATTATACTTAGAATTCAAATACGAGTTAAAATTAGCAAAATATCCTATAACCTTGTATATTTCTTCAGAATTATCCCCACCTTTTCGAACTCTATTTTTTAAATCAATTAAAGTCAAATTTTCCTCATCACCTATATATTTAACAGAAATATCAGGAATACCATTTAAATATTTAGAAGAATTTACATAGCGCCAGTTATTATTATATTGTTCGTCCCAATATAGTCCGCTTCCTTTTTGATAGTAAATTTCTACATAGTTTCCATCTATTGACTTTAGTCTACATACATAATTAGTAAGCCCTACCTTTAGTTCGTTTTTATCAACCATGCTCATTTCAAAGTCCGATTGAAATTTTGCTATAATTTTATACAAACACCATATCTCAAAAAGCTTATTAGAAAACTGCTCATCGTATATAAGCATCTTTATATTTTCTCTATCAATCCATACAAAGCCACTAGTTATGAATTTATCATACCATGCAAAAATACGTTCATAAGAATAGGCGTTTTTAATTTTTCCCTTTACTAATCTTGTGTATATTAAATTTAATTTATCCCTTGAAAACGTGCTTCGATATTTTTTCTCAGTAGAAAAAGAATTAAATGGAAATTTATTCTGTAATGAAATAAAATAATCTAAATAATTTTGTAATAATTTGACCTCTGATTCTATTCCCGTGGAATAGCTATCCATACGATTTAATAAGTCTATCAAACGCTCAATGATAGAATTTAGTATAAAACAAATATACTCATTTTCAGGCGTTTTATGTGATTTTTCTTTAACCACACAAGAATATTCTTTAGGCATCCTAACCATTGTTTTATTCTTTACATACTCATCAACAAGTAATCTTCCTTTAATTCCTCCTGCAGAAATTATCCTTCTTTCCTCATAAGAAAAAGAAATAGATTTTTCCATCCTCTCTAGTGCTTCAGTAATAACACTTATATTTGCTAAAAGAATTCGAATATAGATTTTCCAATTTATATCTTGATTTTCTGCACTTACTCCGGCAAATAATAATGTACTTGCCGTTCCATAACTTGAAAAATAGCTGGAAATAAAATCAATAAACTTCGGATTATTATAAAGGAAAATCAATTGTGATTCTGTAAATTGATTCTTTTCCATTGTTGTTACCTTATCCTAAAGTCTCTAAAGCATACTTTGTTTTTACAAACCATTCATATTTCGAATCACCATTAGTAATTTCATTAAACTTTTTAAGCTTAAGATAATCTACACCATCAATTTGAGGTACAATTCTATCATTTACAGCTGCATCAATAATTCTATGCATCTTATTATTTTTATCTGATACCATTGAAAGATAGTTATCCAGTATCATTTGTATTACGATATTTTCATACAAATCTATAATCTGTGCTGTTCCAAACAACAATCCTAGTCCAGCATTTGTTTGATATCTTATCAATTTTAAGAAATCCAATAATATCTTTTCACTTGACTGAAATACATCATCTGCAAATAACAATTTAATAAGAGTTTCATCTAATTTTAATGTACCAATTGTATTAATTTTTTCAGGTAAATGCTTTGCGATTATATCTTTACAACTTTGAATTTCTTGGTCGAATTTTTCTTCCTTTGGAGGTAAAACACTAATAATAGTGAATCTTCTGGCTAATCCATGTGACAGATCAAAAACATAATTTTTATCAAAATTATTCATTAATCCAATAATTCTATAGCGTCTAGGCACATAAAGTGTTTTTTTATTAGGGTCATTTTCAAACCATAGAGGCATTTTTCTCTTATCAATATCATCACTACCGAAGACTGTAAACAAGTCACCAAAAACCTTATCAATTTCACTACGGTTTAATTCATCCACTACTAACCAAGAAGCCTGCTCTAACCCCGTATACTTTTCTTTCGCAAGTACCGTATTACAACATTCAATAATACTCTCTACAATCCTTCCATTCTTTCCAGTTATAACTTCATTTCCTTCATCATCTACTGATGGTTGAAGTCCTCCAATTGTATCATAAGTTGTCCAATCTGAAACAGCTGTTATAACCTCATGCTTTACATTGAATACTCTACAAATAATTGCTGCTAATGTAGTTTTTCCTGTTCCAGGAGGACCTTGTAATATGATATTACCTCGAATCAATCCTGTTGCGATTTCTTTAAGCATATCATCATCGTCAAAATATAATTCTGCATTAGCAACTTCTTGCTTTAATTTTCCGACGATATCATCCATAATTTCTAACGGATAATTTTGCACATGTTTAGTAGCTAAATAAGTATCCTCATAATTATCTGGAAACAAAGTTCCATTATTATATTCTTCAATTTTGTCTAAGTTTGCCATACTACTCCTCCTTCAACTTATCTAATATTTCTTGAGATTTATTCATATTAATTACGTTTTTTAGTTCAACACGAACATTAAGGTTTGCTCCCATTTTTTCTATATCACAAACTTTATATATATTGGGAAGATAAATATCTGTAAATTTATCATCTGTAAATATTATTTCATCCCAGATATTTATATTTTGACTTCTCAACACCACCTCAGGTATATTAAATATTCCTGTAGAAGTAATACTTGTTATGGCACTACTACCGACTTTAAGTGGCTTTATTATCTTTGTAATATATTTACTATCATTTTCATAAAAAACTAGATTGTAAACATCTCGAAGCTTATATTCTTCGTATTTTTCTTCAATAAAAGTATATGGCATGATACAATCATAATCTGCATTTTTAACAATTTTAATTTTTTTTCTCTGACCTTTTATAGAGCTTAATAAAATGTAGTTAAAAATTGAAAATTTTACTCGATTTCGTACATCCTTTTGAACTACAGCATCATAATACTTTGCATAATCATAATATCTTTGTTCATCAGAACTAAGCAATGACCGATTCTGTTTATCATATGTACTTAAGACCTTAAAATACGCCTTCCATGCCTTTTCCATGTCAACTGGTGATAATCTGAATAACCTTTTAATTTCAAAACCAGAAAAATTAAATCCTTGTAATGTGTAATAAAAATCATTATTGGAAAAATCAAACAAGTTATTCACATTTGAATTCTTATTAGTTGGTTCTTTTAAAGTATCAATTATATTTGAAAAAAAATAATTCAAGTTATCAATTATTTCTGATGCTAAATCATCATACACAATCCCTGCTTTTTCACATTCTTCCTTATTGGACAAACATTTTTGTACTACACAAAACAGAAAGAACTCGACAATGAAAGGGATATCCTCTGGAAGATCATCGATAGCAGTTGCTTTATGTATCTCATTAATAATTCTATTATTATCAAAATACATAATCTGAAGTAACATTACTCCATATTTTGTGATTTCCAACTTATTATTGATTAACCCCATCTTTCGTAATACTTCAGTAAATTGATGATTTGGAGTACCATGCATTATTATTTCTTCTAATTTTTTACAAACATTAGTAATCGCCTTCATATTTGTAGAAAAGAAGGAAATATGTCTGAGTTTATAATTTCCCTTTCTATTCCTTGGTATTAAATTTTCCGGCTCAAATACTATATTTAATAATTTTAAATCATCAGTATCTATCCACATATTTATTACCTCCTTGCATAAAAAATTAATTCATCTATCTGTTTTTTATGTTCACCACTTCTGCTTTGATAGTTAACTCTTGGAATTGTAAAAGCCTCTTCATCATATGTAGCAATATTTTCAATACGAGAAAACATATTAACTATTTCTTTTCTCCCATCCATAGAAATAACTTTTTTCCCATGATTCCAATGATTATTTTCATCATAATAACTAATCACAATGTGTTTTGATTTAATATTTGTAATTAAATCCTCTAAAGCATCGATGAACTTATCTTTATAACAATACTGCGAATTAAAATTATTTTTCATATTTTGACCACGAACATAATTGAAGCCATTTGCATATTCTATAGGATTATCTATTGTGTGATAAATAGCTATAAAATTTAACATATGATAATAAGCTGAATATTGTCTAAAATTGTATGGTGGATCTATATATAACACGGATTCCTTATATTTATTTATCAAAGCATTGAAATTTTCTTCTTTGAATAATTTATTTGAATCTTCCTTACAGATACAATAATCCGCAATTGCATTTTCACTAATATTTAACATCATTGGTTTCAATTTTAGAGGAGTTAACGCATTTGGAAAAAGTTTACTTCTGTTAAAATCATGAAATGTTCCATTTACATTTGCATTAAGCGTTACTTCCTCAATTAATGCACAAAGAAGAATATAAAATTCCATTTCTGATATCAAACTCGATAAGTACCATCTCTTTATAGTTTCAATAATCCGCCCAATTTTTTTTGCATTATCTGCAGTAAAATAATTACGTTTTCCTTCAGTTCCTCTAGAACTTTTATAAGCTGAATTAACTCCATAAACTGTATAATAATTATAAAATAGAAGTTCTTCAGGTGATAAATCTTCAATCGATAACGAATTTAGGTATTGTAATACAATCAACAGCGGACGGACATTACTTCCATACTTAACTTTTTCGAAATATCCATTACTAAATATTTTCTCACCATCTAACTTATTTTTTATATACTCCGTTGATGTTTCAATCTCATTTTCATCAATAATAAATCCTTTTTCCATAATTTCCTTTATAATGTTGGTATACTTAGGGAACTCATTATTCTGAATATATACTTTTCCAAAAACATATGAGAAATCATTTATATCATTGCTAATAATTGAATATCCTCGTTGCTTGAAATATTGTCCAACATTTGTAGTACCTGAAAAAACATCAATAAACAAACCTGATTCAATGTTTTTTGCTATCAAGAATTTTTCTATTCCCTCAAGAATAGCTTTTTTATTTCCAATATATTTATCCATAATTTATTTACAAATAATTAGCAATTCGCTATTATTCATTTCCTTTCTGTTATCGTCTTTTGCACTTAACTTTCGATATCTATGATTAAGTGTTTTTACGTTAACTATTTCATAATATTTACTGAGGATTTCTACAAGTTCATTTTTAGATACAACCCGTTTTCGAGTATCTTTTTCTGAATCATCATCTGAATAACTTAATACTATACTTGCCCCTAACGAATGTATTCTTTTTATCATCAACTCAAATTCGGAATAGCTCTTAGATAAAATACAGAAATTTGATTGGAATCTGTCATCTCTATATCGACCATTCATAATCCTTAATCTTCCATTAAGTTTTTTCTTTTCTAATTCTGGATAATCATATTTAACTAATGTTTCTAAAACATGATAAAACCTTGAATAGTGATCAATTGTATACGGAGGATCTAAATAAAAAACATCAACATTTTTCATTTCATCTAATAGCAAAGCATTTAACGAATTCTCACAAAAAACCATATTAGAATTCTTATGAAAATCTAATTTCTTTAATCTTAAGAAGATATCTACTAAGTGAGGTTTTAAATCCATCTTTCTGTCCTTCATACATCTTTTTATTGCAAAAGTTTTAATCTCTCCATTTTTATTAACAACCTTTATTGGCTGTGCAAAATTTTTACCTACACTGCTAACTATCTCGGAAACTGCATGAATTAAGCATGCAAGAAATAAATTTGATATATACTCACTTAAAACTCCATCTTCTAACAACTTATCTATTGCAAATTTAATAGAATCTATTTCTATGCATTGATAAAGTGAAAAATAACTATTTAAGTAATACAAAGTAAATAATGCATAAACGTCAGATCTATTTTTCATCTGTTGCACGAAATCTGATGAAAAACAATCATATGCGTCCCCAAAAATTTCTTTTGCTCTTGGTATTTGTTTACTTGCTAATTCTGATCCATCATAATACAAGTTTAATTCACATAACTCTGCTAAACCTTCATAATCTGTACTATCCAAAATTTTTTGTTCATATCTTAATGCATCACTAAACAAATCCTGAAGAAAAATCTTATTTTGTTTATAGTAAATTGATTCATATATACAATTGATGTCAATTTTTTCATTTATATCACTAACTTCAGTATGCAATAAAACCTTTGTTATTACTTTCGAATATTCTTGAATATCATTTGCATAAACAGTATATTTTTGGGACAACTTATATGAAACAGTTCCAGATCCCGCAAATAAGTCACATACAATGCCTTCGCCACAAATTAGATTATCTATTTCCTTTGAAATATCATCCAATATTTGAAGTTTACTTCCTAAATATTGAATAATTCTTATATCATCGTTCAATTTTAACTCACTCTTTCTACTTTTTTTCATCTGGAATAAACTCCTCTATATCTATCTCCAATATCACAGTAAAGTTTCTCGCATATTCTTGCAAAAATGTCTAACTGTACTGACTTATTCTTATTTAGTTTTGCCATTGCATTTGAAGATATCCCTACTTCTTTATGCAGTTTAGCCTTATTCATATTTTTATCTATCTTTAATTTCCAAGGCTTGTTATATGAAATAGACAGCATTATCCTCCACTAGTTCTAGTTTTATCATTTTAACATTTAATGAACTTTTTTTCAATTTTTATCTCATTTCTAAATATCATATTTAGTTAGATACCTTAATAATTAAATATACGAAACATTTATCTATCATTTGAATTTATTGCAAAACATTTAAAACTATTTCCAAATTTTGATTAATAATTTCATTATATAAAATCAAAAACTATACCAACAAACACATATATTGTTTCATCATTTTTTCCAATAATATCTAACTAGAAATGAAGATAAAATTTAAACCCTATTTAAGTTAGGGTAAAAATTTTATCTATATTCTTATTGTAATTAAATTCGATTTTACTAATGAAACTTTTCTCTAGCTTTACTAATACTTTAACTCAACATTATATGTTACTTGATTTAACACCATACAACACAGCTTATTATTGATTTCACTAAGTAACATTGATCTTTGTTTTTTGTCTAAATTTGAATAAACTTTAAAAATTTCCCTATCATGAATCAGTATTGTTTGTGCTATTAACTCAAAAAAGTCTAATGACATTTTAGCTACGTTGATAATGTCTTCTTCCAATAAACCTTCCTTAATTAGATAATTTAAATAATCTTTCTTTTTATTCTCTAGTATGAACTTCCTTTTTTCAATAAAAAAATCAATAAGTTCGTCCCTTAGATATTTCTCTTTAAATTCTTCATATAAAGTCATAATTATTTCTCCTTCTTTTTTTTAATTAAAGTCTTTTTCCATAATATTTTGATTCACATATTCATGATTTCATTGATCAAATATTCTTCAACTGTAACTCTTATATTATTCAACTCTTGTACCCATTTCATTTGATCCTTTTCTTTTAATTCTTCAGTAATGTTCCACTCAACCTTATATTGTTCAATCAAACGATTATATAATTCTTTCATTTCATCATCTAACTCTTGAAGATAATTATTAAGTTCTCCACTCATAAATAAATTAGTATACTGTACTTGTCTATGTTCCTTTAGATGTTTTAATTTCATTCTTCCAAAGCGTGATAAATGAACTTGTTTTTGTGGTGTCAATCTCAAATCTGGATATAATACTCCATCAATTTCTACATATTTAATTTCTTTCATAATCTCTTGTCCTCCTATTTTCTTTCTCATCTATAAACTTAGATATATGTGTTGAACGTTCTTCAATCGTTTCACAATCTACTAACTGTTTTCTTAATTTCGCAATTTCTGGTGATAATGATTTTGCTTTTTCTTTTAATTCTTTAACTTCATTTTCATCTGTTGTATAACGAATTTTATTGCGATATTTCTGTCTTAACTTTTCTAACTGAGATAATTCATCTTTAGTTTTATCCACAAACTGATATAAATCATCTAATGTTTCTATATTGTTTTTACAAATTATAATCGTTTGTCTTGAAAAAGAATCTATCTCTTTTATTGCTTCAATATACTCTTTTGAATATTTTTGATTTGGTCTTGTACTATGGTCTTTTGGAATAATCTTTAATACATACTGATAATGAAGAAATAATCGTTGCAAGCCTGTTAGTTTTCTTTGCTTATATTTTTCATAATATGGTCGAATATCAAATCCTAATTGATCATACATCGGAAAGGCACTATATCGTTTTGGCTCAGTATCAAGCATTCGTTCAATGATCTTTTCATTCGTATAATTACTTCCTAAGGACTTTAAACGTACATGTTTTTGTGCTAACGGATGAAGTACAGAGATATTATTTCCTTTAATTTCAACTTTATATCCTAGTAATTCCAATTCATTAAGAAACTGTGATTTTGTAAAACAGATGTTCAATGCCTCGTCAACATCTTCTTTAACTAACTCTCTTATTGTTTTTGTCTTGAAGTAACTTCTTCGCGATTTACTTACATTTTTTCTTTGTTCAATGACAGAAAGTCCATGTTCTCTACATAATTCATCAGAGATATTTCTCATTCTGTATAGGTCTTTATAAGTATTACAATATCGCTTTCCATCGACAAATGAAGTAGAATTAAGTAAGAAATGATTATGAATATTATCAGTATTTAAATGCGTTGTAACGATAATTTCAAAACGTTCTCCCCACATCTTTTCAGCAAATTCTACTCCAATTTGATGAGCTAAGTCTGCATCAATTTCATCTTCTTCAAACGATTGGAACCCATGAAATACTAAGATTTTGCTTTCATCATTAAACAATTTTTTAGTATTTTCCATACTACTTTTGGGATCAATCTGCGAACAATTAAGACAACTTACATACTCCCTGTCTAATGTTTTACCACTATCTGTTGTATATTGAATAACTGTTTTTAATGGATCAGATACATAACCAACAAGATGATCCAATCGACTTTTCACTGCCCACATACCTGTTGTTGCCATTAACTTTTACCTCTTACTGCCGTTTCTGTTGTTGTAATGAGTGTCTTTAACTGTGCTAATAACGATAAAGTTTCTTGTTCGATTAGTGGTTGATAATATGCTAATTTAACTAATTGATTTAAATTATTTCCTATTGCATTAAACTCATTGATGAGTTTTTGATAGTCAATGTTAGGTTGTTCTCTTGGAACTTTATCTAATAAAACTGTTCTCATATATTTCTCTCGGCTGGTATATCCTGCCTTAGAAACATATGCATTCAATGACGATAATTCGTCATTCGTAAAGCGAATTTTGATTTCTTTTGTACGCTTCATAACTTCGTCACTCCTTTCACTGGGTCTTAGGGTTATCCCTAAATTTTGTATTTAGGCCCCTAAATACGTTGCTTGCTAATACAATGCTCTCTTATTTTAAGTCCTTTTATACTCGTATATTTATTTAAAAGATATGACGCAAATGACGCAATGACACATTTTTAGCACTACCCCCTTTACGTCATAATACCCTAGACCCATTTTTGCGTCGTTTCGTCACATTCGTCATTTACGTCATTCTCAAGAGTATCTTCTCCATAGAATATCAATTCTACTTTGCGAGAATATGATGATCTTGGTGGTACATTATAACGAATATAATATTGTTCTAATAGTTGCTTATGATTATCTAGTAAAGTGCGAATATGTTTTCCATTACAATTTGTTACTCCTGATTCTACTGCCAACTTTTCACACGCACCTATATACTTTCCATTCTCAATTACATAGTGAATGATGCTTAATAAATCTGGATCAATATCGATGTTGTCATTATCACTTTCAATTCCTAAATAAGTCATTGTTTTATCTTGCTTAGTTTGAATAATATCTGCTGGAATACCTTTGCCATCAACATAAAGCGTTTTTATATTTCGATTTAATTGATTTCTTAATAAGACCATTAACCCATCAGCTGCTGCAAGTGTACCTGCCGAGCCACTAATATTGCCAAAGACATTATTGTAATTAATATTTTTAACAGTATGCATGACCAAGACAATCGCAACATTGTATTTCAATCCAAGCTCGTGATATTCAGTTACTCTTTATATTCAATTGTATAAGTTCTATCTGCATTTGTTCGTATTTTTTCAAAGGTATCAATAATAACTACTCCAAGATTTGGATGAAAGTGTTTATAGTTGATAATCTTCTGTTCTAAATTAAAATCTAATTGATATGGTTGTGTGAGTTCAATATCATAACCCTCTGCCACTTCATTAATCGTATTTTTCAATCGATCAATTTGATTGTTTTCTGGATCCTCTAAAGCAATATAATATACATTTCTTTTCTTGCATTTAAAGTCAAGAAACTCACTTCCTTTTGCGATAGCGTTCGCCATTTGCATACATAGAAATGTCTTCCCCATTTTCGATGGTGCTGCTAATAAAGTAACTCCAATTGGTAATAGAGATTCAATAACATCTGTACATTCCACCTTAGGCGATTGACTCATTTGTAAAGCACTTTTCCAAGTTACTTGATATTCATTATCTTTTTCATATTTAGGCTTGTCATAGCGATTTATAACACTCTGAATAATAGTATTCACTTCTTTATCCAAAAGTGGTGGTTTACATCGTTTAATATTTTCATTTATTAGACACTTCTTAATCATTTCATCACTAACACCTTTGCTTTGCAAAGAACACCCTAATCGAAATAAGATATCATTTCTTTTACCTTGCTCAATAATATTTTCAATTTCCAATTTATTAGCAGTTGAAATTTTATTCCCTTCCAAAAATTTATATACTGCATTATTTGCATCAGCAATAGGATCATCTAATGAAACAAAATAAGAATTACCATCAATCACACTTCCAATCCCAACAACATATCCACGTTCACCACGAACATCAATACCCTCATATAAATTTGTTTTGTTTGGAATTTGCCTATCAACTTTATAATACATATGCCAACCATTATTTGCTGTCTTTACTATTTTGGTTTTTGGAAAATCTTTTAGAAATGGTTTGATACTTTTAATTCCATTTTTATCGTTCTTATTGTCAATATCTATTACCACTAACCCATCACCAGTTCTAACACCGACATTATAGTCGGTATTAGAAAACCAGTTTTGTATCTTTTCTATATCTGTAGTCGCTTCTTTCAGCCAAGATTTCAAGACTTGTCCGTTTTTAGAATTGACTTTTAGTGGAAACACTTTAAAATTAAGATGAGCATACATTAAAGCAGAGTTTAAAGTTGGATTCATTGGCGTGGCTCCATTTCTACTTTAATGAGTGCTTCTTTTTTATTTCTTATATGAATAACAATATTCAACATATATTCTAATATTTCTAGCTCATCTAATGGCAGTTCATTCAACTGTTGCATATTTTGAAACAGTTCAATAAAATGGTTTAATTCAATTTTCAAAGAACGATATACATATGGACTGCCATAAATTGTAATATTTTGATTTCCCATACAATGAATCATATAATCTTGCTTTGTCATTCCACTCAATTTTATTTTTCTCTGTAATACTTCGTATTCCTCAGGAGAAATACGATACCCTATTGTTTTACAACGAAATCTTCCTTGTCGATCATTATTTCTTGCTGACATATGACATTGCCTCCTCTTTTTCTGCATCTAATTTATTCGCAATTTCTGCTCCTTTAGTTGGAAACAAATGAGCATATCGGTAAGTAATATCAATACTTTCATGTCCTACACGTTCTGCAATAGCAAGTGGAGTAAATCCTAATTCAATAAGTAAAGATACATGGGAATGTCTTAAATCATGAAGTCGAATGCGTTTTACTCCAGATAACTTGCATCCTCTGCTCATTTCGTGATGAAGTTTTGATTTTGTTAATTGAAAGATACGTTCATTCTTATCAATTTTGTAAAGGGCTTGAATATAGTTTTCAACTTCTTCTGATAAAAAGTGAGGCATTTTTATTTTACGAACACTTTTTTTAGTTTTGGGTTCTGTTATATAATCATTCCCTTGCAATCTTTGATATGATTTCGTAATTGATAAAGTATCGGTTTCAAAAGCAAAATCAGCAGGAGTTAATGCAAGTAACTCACCTAATCGAATTCCACACCAATATAAGATTTCAAAAGCAACATAAATTATTGTCTTATCCATTACAGTTTCTGAAAATTTCAAATATTCTTCCTTTGTCCAAAATTTCATCTCCTTCGTTCTCTCCTTCCCCATATTCCCTGCTTTTCTTGCAGGATTATCTGGTAAGTTATAATATCTACACGCGTAGTTAAAGATTGCACTTAATTGATTATGAATTGTTTTTAAATAAGTTGGACTGTAGCTTTCTCCCTCTGCATTTCTATACGCTAACAATGTGTTTTGCCACTCGATTACATCGGCTGGTTTAATTTCATTTAACTTCTTTAATTTGAAATAAGGAAGAATCTTATCTTCAATTAAATACTTTTTAGTAAGATTTGTGTTGAGTTTAAGCCTAGCTAAACAATCTCTTTCATAAATCTCAATAAACTCATCAAATTTCATGTCTGTTGAATGTGCTTTCTTTAACTTAAATTCACGTTCATAGTTTTGAGCATCAGATTTCTTTTTAAATCCACGCTTTGTATGTGGCCTATTCACTCCTTGCCAATCTTTGTAATAACATTTAACAAACCATGTTTGATTCTTTTCATTTTGATACACTGGCATTTTCACTATCTCCTTTCACTTGTAGTAATCCATAAAATCTTTCATAGAAGTATTGTCGGTTTGTTTGACCTTCTACGATCATATATCCTTTTTCGGATAACTCTTTGTTTAATTCTCGGACAACTTTATAACCATATGATTTAGATTTTCCCATCACATCTGCTATCTCCGCTGCCTTAATAAATAAACTTGTACTACTCATATCCGTCACCTCCAACTTAATCATTTTAGATTAGTGCAATACTATAATACTAATCTTTGTAGATTAAGTCAATATTTTCTTAATTTTTTTAGGTAAATTTTTAATCTTTTTAGTTTAGCATTTTCTTTACATTGCTTATTCCCATGCTATAATAATAAAAAGGAGGTTTTGTTATGTCATTTGGACAACGATTAAAACGAATTCGCAACCATAGAAAAATGACTATGAAAGAAGTAGGAATCAAATTACATATTCCAGAAAGACAAGCAGACATTAGAATGTCACAATATGAATCAGATACTAAAAAACCACGAAAGGATATCGTGGAAGGATTGTCAAATATTTTAAATGTAAATGAATATGCATTAGATAATCCAGATATTTCTACTAACTATGGTGCGATTTTTAATTTATTTGAATATTATTTTACATACGGACTACATCCTGTAAAAATTGAGGATAAAGTTTATTTAGAAGTTGATAAAAACTTGTCTACAGATTCACTTACTAAAAGTCTAAGTGATTGGTGTGATGAATATGAAGCATTTCAAAAAGGTGATATTACAAAAGAACAGTTCATTGATTGGATGTTAAAATATCCAGAATATTCTAAACACTTCGCAAATCCATTGCCAAGAAAAGAATAGCTAGATAAAAAGTAACTATAATAAAAGGAGATTGTATATGTCAATTGAACAACTCATTAATATGTTAGAGAATGCAGGAATGCAAATTGGAAAATTAGGATTAGAAATATTAGAGAACTATATTAAGGAAGAACATAAAAATGCAGAAGCTTTACAAAGAGAAAATGATGTCATAAATGTTGTAATAACTTTATCTGATATTGGTAAAACTGAAAACGAAATATATGATCTTTTAAGCAAATTCTGGAATATTGATAGTAGGAAGGAAGCAACACATTATATAAATATTGGTAGATATACTGAATGGCCTTATCTACGCTTAAAAAACCATCTTAGGAATCTTGGTTATTCGTCTTTGGAAATCATTAAATTCACTAAAGATTACAATGTTAGAGAGAAACTGAAAAACAATCCTAATTTCTGTAAATTAAACAATGAACAGCTAATGTCCAAATTAATGAAATAGTAATCAGTTATTTTGGGTACATACTGAGTGCACCTTGAATCGCCATATTAGGCGATTCTTTTTACATAAAAGCAAAAAAATGACTCATTCTTTGACTTTTTAAGGTCAATTTAAGGTCATTTTCTTTTTAATATTCAAAATATCCTTTATTTATCGGCTATTTTTGAGTTACCTATTTATTCCCACTCAATCGTCGCACACGGCTTCGGTGACATATCATAGCACACACGATTTACATTCTTTACCTCTGCCAATATACGATCCGTAATCTTCATTAAGATTGCCCAGTCAATTTGTTCAATCGTTGCCGTCATAGCGTCAATTGTATTCACAGCACGAATGATCACCGGATATTCAAAACAGCGTTCATTGTTTTTAACTCCTACAGATTTAAAATCAGGAACGACTGTAAAATATTGCCATACTTTTTTATCCAATCCTGCTTTAGCGAATTCCTCTCTCAAAATAGCATCAGATTCTCTGACAGCTTCCAAACGATCTTTAGTAATCGCTCCTAAACAACGAACTCCAAGCCCTGGACCAGGGAACGGCTGTCTGTACACCATTTCATATGGTAATCCCAATTCCACACCGCAAGCACGAACTTCATCTTTAAATAATTGATATAGAGGTTCAACTAAAGAGAACTGCAAGTCTTCAGGCAATCCACCAACATTATGATGTGACTTAATTGTCTTAGCAGTCTTAGTTCCACTTTCGATAATATCTGGGTAGATTGTTCCTTGAGCCAAGAACTCAATCCCATCTAATTTTCTTGCTTCCTCTTCAAACACACGGATAAATTCAGCCCCAATAATTTTACGTTTTTGTTCAGGATCATCTACATCTTTCAATTTAGTTAAGAAACGTTCACTGGCATCTACATAAACAAGATTAGCATGCAGCTGATTTTTAAATACTTCCACAACACTTTCCGATTCATTTTTACGCATCAATCCATGATTAACATGAACACAAACTAACTGCTGACCGATTGCTTTAATTAATAATGCTGCAACAACTGATGAATCTACCCCACCAGATAAAGCCAACAGCACTTTTTTATCTCCGACTTGTTTTTTGATTAATTCAATTTGATCATTGATGAAGTTTTTCATATTCCAGTTAGCTTCCGCATGACATTCATCAAACACAAATGATTTTAAAACAGCTCTTAATTCTGCTTCATCTTTTGGATATGCTTTATTTTCCACTTTTGCTAGTTCATGGTCAAAAGCAATAATTGGATATCCAGCCGTATATAAATCACTGACAACATCGATTTTTTCTCCATCAATCACATTATTTTCACCACCGCTGATGATAATTCCTTTAACGTTGCTTAAGGCTTTTAACTCATCTACAGTAATATCATGAGGTTTGATTTCGCTATATACACCTAAAGCACGAATTTCACGAGCTATAGTAGTATTTTGATGACTTCCTAAGTCTAATATTACGATCATATCTTGTTTCATCTTATTCTCCTTAATTTGCATAATTGTCAAAATATCCTTGAACTAAAACAACCGGTGTTCCTTTATCTCCAGAACCACTTGTCAAGTCGCACAATGAACCAATCAAGTCTGTTAATTGTCTTGGTGTTGTTCCTTGTGAAGCCATATTTCCTACTAAATTATCATCTTTTTCTTTAATACTGCTCGCAATAGCGTCACGTAATTCTTCACCAGTCAAGTCTTTAAAATCATTATCTGCTAAATATTTTAATTTCAATTCATTTGGAGTTCCAACTAATCCTTTAGTAAAGGCAGGTGAAACACATGGATCAGCTAATTCCCAAATTTTCCCTTGAGGATCTTTGAACGCCCCATCTCCATACACCATTACTTCAATATGCTTTCCAGTTTTATCTAAAATAATTTGCTGAATGTCTTCAACTAAATCCTGACATTCTCTTGGGAATAATTTAATTGTATCTTCTGTTGATTTATTCGATCCTAATAAACCATACTTACTGTTATATCCGCTGCCGTTCACACTGTTTGTCAGAATATCATCTAATCCGCAAACCACTTTTGCTCCGGCTGCTTTTAAAATGCGTTTTGTACGTGCTCTGGTATGAATATCACAAGTTAGGATATGATCGGCATAATTTAAAATGGTCTTAGCCTGGTTAGCAAAAATGATTTCTACTTCCGCTCCGGCTTCCTTAATTAAATCTGCATAATAAGCTACATAATCAACACCTGTAAATTCATGTGCATTCTCACCAAATAATTCACGATACTTTTCTAAAGTTAAAACATCGCTGTAAGGATTGACTCCCGCTTCATCTAAAGCATCCAAACTTACTAGCTGATTTCCAACTTCATCACTTGGATAGCTTAACATCAATACTACTTTTTTTGCGCCCATTGCAATTCCTCTTAAACAGATGGCAAAACGGTTACGAGATAATATTGGAAGAATAACTCCAATCGTTTCTCCACCTAATTTAGCTTTCACATCACTTGCAATAGCCTCTACTGAAGCATAGTTTCCCTGTGATCTTGCGACGATTGATTCTGTGATTGAAATAACATCACGATCTCTTAGTTCGAAGCCTTCGCTCTTAGCAGCATCCAATACACTGTCAACAACGACTTTAGCTAAATCGTCTCCTTCTCTGATAATCGGGCAACGAATCCCTCTTGAAACGGTTCCAACTTTTCTTTCCATAATAACGCCCCTTCTAAATTTAAATTATTACATACAGACGTATTATAATATACCCTGCCCGCAATGTAAATTAGTCTTGAAAAATAAAGTAGAAAATTGTCAATTTTCTTCCTCTATTCCTTCTGTTTTAACAAAAAAATCCGATATTACCGGATTTAATTGTACTGTTAATACTGACATTTTAATATGAAAGACTGCTGACTAAGTAAAGTGAGCAAATCTTTTTTATCTCTTGTTTTAGGATATTCAATCTCTAATTTTATATGAATTGACTGATCCTTTTGCTTATCCACACTCATTGAATAAATTGGAATCTTGTTTGTTTCAAATAAAGTATTTAATTTAGAGATAGAATCGACTTGATCCACGTCTACTTCCAAATAGCTATGTTCATTCATATGACGATAAAATAAACGTGTATGTGATATAATTTGAATCAACAGCATGCCAATTGTGGCAGCAATACCTAAAACGTACATTCCGCTTCCGATGCACATCCCAATACCTGCGGTTGCCCAAACGCCCGCCGCAGTCGTCAGACCGTTGACCGTTTCATTACGAACAAAAATAATTCCGGCACCTAGAAAACCAATTCCGCTTACTACCTGTGCAGCAATACGAGAAACATCGGCTTGTCCCGGCATATCAAAGAAAGCATATTTGGAAATAACCATAATCAAAGCTGATCCAAAAGCAACAATCATATGGGTTCTGATTCCAGCTTCCTTATTGCGGTTATTGCGTTCATATCCAATCAAGCAACCACAGACAGCAGCTATCAAAACACGCAGTAAATATTCTAATTCTAACATTGTTTCTCCACTCATTGTTCTCCTCCTTAATAATATCAATATAGTCCGTTTATCTTTAAAAAGACTATCAATTCCATTTATAAAATCATCTTACAGTGAAACGTACCGAACCTGTCAACATCACTGTTAAGTTTATTTATTCTAAACAAAACATTTAATTTTAAATATCTAATCCATTTACTCCATCCTTATAGTGCTTATTTCATAACAATTATTTAATCAGATTTCATCAAAAGAAAAAGCACAGAAACAGCCATGATTTCTATGCTTCATTTATTATAATAAATTTTTACGTAATTCTTCTCCATCAGCAGGGTGTAAATAAGCGGGTGCAATATCCAATACGGTTTTGCAGCCATTCATCCCCTCTTGGTGCATTCTATATGCCGCTCTGGCATAGGCTACTAATACACTTGAAGTAAACTCAGGATTAGAATCTAATTTTAAACGATATTCGATCACATGCTTATTTTCCTGATCGAATCCGGTAGTTCCGCTTCTAAATACAACACCGCCATGAGGAATTCCCTGATGATCTCTTTGCAGTTCATCTTCACTGATAAAATGCACTGTTGTATCATAATCGGCAAAGTAGTTAGGCATTGTCTTGATTGTTTCTTCAATCTTTACTAGATCTGCCCCTTCTTTAGCTACCACAAAACATTCACGTGTATGTTTTTGTCTTGTTGTTAGGGTAGGGTTCTGTCCATCACGAACGCTTTCCAATGCTGCTTCTACTGGAATTGTATATTGACGGGCATCCTTTACTCCATCGATTCTACGGATCGCATCAGAGTGACCTTGACTGACTCCTTTTCCCCAAAATGTATAATCGGCTCCATGAGGCAGGATTGCCTGCCCGTATAAACGGTTTAGTGAAAACATTCCAGGATCCCAGCCAGCTGAAATGACAGCGATGGTTTGCCCGATTTTACAAGCTTCATTCACACGATTAAAATGTTCTGGTATTTTAGCGTGAGTATCAAAACTATCAACCACATTAAAGCATTCTGCAAATTGCGGTGTTTGAACAGGCAGGTCATTTGCACTTCCCCCACACAGGATCATGACATCGATCTTATCTTTCATATTGAAGGCTTCTTCCATTTTATAAACAGGCAGTGAAGTATGTGTATGAACAGTACTTGGATCACGACGAGTAAATACGCCTACCAATTCCATATCGTCACTATTTGTAACGGCACTTTCCACTCCACGACCAAGGTTTCCATAACCAACGATTCCAATTCTAATTTTCATCTTTATCCCCCTTTATTTTTATCTGGACATATTTTATCACTTTTTCTATGAAAAAGCACTACTCACTAGCGAAAAATAGAAATTGTTTTATCTAAAAAAGAAAAATACAGTCTATCTCTATCAGTAAATGATCGCTAAAAAAGAAAGAATCTTGTATAATGAGCTTAAAAGGCGGGTGAATTTATGCTTACATTATCCAAAACACAGGCGAGACGTTTTTTAATTCGCTATCATGGCCTAGATAAATTAAATACGCATGGAAAAAATAATCGTGGTATTCTTCGCTATTTGCAAAAGGTTGGTTCCATTCAATATGATCCCTTGAATATCGTAGGGCGAAATCCTGAGATTGTCCTATTCAGCCGTTTTTCCCATGTCGACCGCACTACTTTAGATCAGCTGCTTTATAAAGATCGGCTTTTGGTCGATGGCTATGATAAGGAAGTCTGCATTTATCCGATGTCTCAATACCCCTATTTCAAACGCGTTCGTCAGCACTTTGCCCATTATAATGAACTTGCTATTCGGTATCGTCATCAAGAGGAAGTATATACATATATTGATGATGTCTTTGATGAATTCAAAGAAAAGGCGCCCTGTTCAGGAAAAGATCTTTCATTTAATGCATTAAATAAGAGTGACTGGGGAAATAGCCGAATTGCCAGTATTGCTTTAGACTATTTGTATGCCCATGAACATCTCGGCATCCATTCTCGCAATGGTGCCATGAAAATCTATGACTGTATCGAAAAATTAATTCCATCTTCCTATTTATTATGTGAAGATCCTTTTGAAGACGATCTTTCTTTTATTGAATGGTATACTTTGAGAAGAATCAATAGTATCGGCTTTTATTGGGATCGCTCCGGTCCGGGCTGGCAGGGGCTCCACCTTTCCAACAGCACTACACGCAAAGTGGCTATCCGCTCATTATGTGAAAAAGGGAAATTAACAGAATTTCGCATCAGCGATTCCAAATATCATTATTATGTTGCGACTGAACATTTAAAACAGCTGAAAACACCGATACGACTATCACCGTTCGTTCGTTTCATCGCTCCACTGGATAATTTGATTTGGGATCGCCAGCTGATTCACGAGTTATTTAATTTTGAATACCGTTGGGAAGTGTATAAGCCTGTGAAAGACCGCCAGTTTGGCTACTATGTTTTACCTATTTTATACAAAGATCATTTTGTCGGACGCTTTGATCCTGATCGTTCAACCTCTCATTTTGCAATTGATCAAATTTGGTGGGAGGAAGGGTTTATACCGGATCCTAATTTCAATGACTTATTTGAAAAAGAAAAGGAACGATTTTCACAGTTTATAGGCTGAAAGGGATATCTTCAGTTACCCCTTTTTATATGCTTAACGTATTCAAATCAATAATTTCATCACAAAGCTGATATTCTTTTGAACGATGAGTGATCATAATGATCGTATGATCTTGCTTAATTTCTTTTAAAAATCCCAATATATCTTCTGAAAGATGTTCATCCAACGCACTGGTGATCTCATCAAACAAGATGATCTTCGTGTTTTTTAATAAGGCTCTGGCAATCGCTAAGCGTTGTTTTTGTCCCCCTGATAAATCCGTTGCATTCTCATTTAAAATCGTATCAAACTGCTGTGGCAAAGACATGATGTAATCATAAAGATGCACTTTTTTGCATACTTCCTCTATTTTTTTCCGGTCAGGATTGATTAAAGCAAGGTTATCGTAGATGGATAGGTTAAAAATGAATGGATCTTGATTCACCATGGTTACCATTTGAGATAGCACAGAACGGTTGATTCCAGACAAATTCTGATCATCAATCATTACTTTTCCGGAATTTGGACAAATAAATCCTAGAATCAATTTCATGATTGTACTCTTACCACTGCCGCTGCTTCCTATCAAGCCTGTAATTTTTCCTGGTTTAAAAGTAAGATTTAAATGAGATATGTTCACTTGCTTATGATAGGAAAAGGTAACATCTTCTAGTGTCACTTCTCCTTTCACCTTTAACGGCTGCCAATCCTGCTTATTTTGAAGCGGGACTTCTTCCTCTAAAAATTGAGCGTAACGGTCAATGGAGACCTTTTTTAAACGAAGCTCCCCCAAAATAGTGACGAGTTCACTCAAAGAGCCAAACAAATTTCCAAAATAGGATTGAATAATCAGTACTGTTTCGATGCCAAATATTCCTTTAAAACAATAATAGACAGAATATATCATTAACAAAATCTCTGCCAGCATCGTTATTGCCGGACTGATGATATTTTTAATAATATTATTATTGATCATATGGTTATGCTCAGTCAGATAATCTTCGTTGCAGCGATGATACATCTGTTTAAATTGAGCTAATAAATCAAAAATTTTGATTTCTGACATCCCGTTCATAATTTGAGAAAAGAACCCTACTTCTTTATCTGTCTGTTGTTTTGCTTTAAACATGATCTTTTCATAATGGTCATTATAGCGATTCAGGATATAAATCACGATTCCATTGATCACAACCCCAAAGATCATCAAAGCAAAACTGATTTGCCAAAGAATAATGATTGAAACTAAAAATGAAATAATCAGAAACAGTGATCTTGAAAGCCATGTGCCAAAATCAGCAAGTTCCTTAATATCAATATTAATCGTATTAATAAGATGACTCTTTCTCTCATTCGTAAAATAGTCATATTCAAGTTCGTTCACTTTATCTAAGACCTGACCCTGCAGCTGCATATAGCTTTCATTATAATAAAGCTTTGCTGCCTGATAATTCGCGATTCTAGCAATCTTAGATATGATCTTTAAAGCAAAATACAGAACGAAAATGAAAATCACTGTATCCATTTTTTGAATAGTTAAAAATTTAATCGCATAGCTGAATAACAAAGAGGTAAACATATAGGGCCCATCAGCCAATAGTGATGTGATAATCAAATAAAACGTATATCTCTTTTTTACTTTTACTAATTTAAAATACTTCTTTAATATATATAAATTGTTCATTTATTTAAATCGGTCGATCGCATTTCTGACCAATTCTTCTATCTCTCCTTTACTTAAAATGATCGTTCCTGCATAGATCTGCGCAGCAATCCCATGACTGTAGAAACGAACATCACGATATAAATCTTCTGCCTGTTTTCTTGATAATGCATATTGTTTTTGACAATTTGCAATGGTTTCTAAGTTCCATGAGGAAGTTAACACCTCACTCACGTTTCTGCTTTCTATTAATGGATGAACAAATAAAGCTCCAAACAAATGCTTCTCTTCACTGGCAAAGTGAATATAAGCAGAAGCAACGGTAAACAATGCATCGTTGGAATCGATATGTTTCAAGATAAAAGCATCATACTGTTCATCAATTTTTTTCTTTGTACTCTGTTTCAATTCTTCCATATTTTTAAAATTCTTAAAGATAGGCTGAGTGGAACATCCCAGCTGACTGGCTAAAGATCGCGCATTTAACTGCTCAATTCCCTCCTCTTTAATAATGATATAAGCCTTATCAATTATATCTTCTTTACTTACCTTTGGACGTGGCGGCATTCTTATTCTCCTTTCAATATCATTTGTTATATAACATATGTTATTTTATATCAATAAGAATGATTTGTCAATAACGGTAAATAAAAATGCCTGTCTTTTGCAGGCATCTAATAATCATAACGACGAATTTTCTGATAATAAGTGAGCTTATTTCTTAAATTAGTTTCATAATCTTTTGAAAAAAAGCAGAGAAATAAGACATCCAGTATATACAGTAGCGATAAACGAGTAGAGAAAGACGAGAGTTTATGATAGTGATTTTCGGTTGAACATAAATATAAATGATAATCAGCCATTTTTTTAATTTCAAAATCTTCTGTAGAGGAAATCAGTAAAATAGGAGTGTGATTCTCTTTTAAACAGCGAATAATTCTTTCT
Organism: Beduini sp.; assembly: GCF_047239305.1. NCBI lineage: Bacteria > Bacillati > Bacillota > Erysipelotrichia > Erysipelotrichales > Erysipelotrichaceae > Beduini > Beduini sp. Next base: position 163,521 of record NZ_JBKTEM010000001.1, on the reverse strand, counting down.
ACCAGCAAGCCTCTCCCACCAAACGATATTATAATAGCTAAATGCTGTTCATTACTGTAAGAAGCCGTTAAACGCTGAATATACTCCTCTTTAGGTACATTGATCTATATTCCGATTTCCTGCATTTGAAACTGGAAGTTTTCAGCAAAATGAAGATTCCCCGCAGAAGTATAAACATCAATCTTCTTTGCTCGTTTCATTGCATTTACCGAAAACAGCAGCTGATCTAAATCAAAAAGATTAAATATGTCTGCTTATAATCTTCCAGCATCCCTATTATAAGCTGTTTTCATTATTTGAATAGCAGAAATATTTACTGTCAGCATAAAAAAAGAAAAGATCAATGTGATTGTTCTCCCCATTTTAATTGTTTTCTATTTTTCAAACAGACAATACCCAAACGTGGAACTCCTAACGGCTTTGCGACTAATTCACACTTCGCCATAAACATAAAGAATAGGTTTTCTTTTGAATTTCCCAATAAACCTTCATAATTTCCCTGACCTTTAGATAAAATAAGATCAGCCTGATTAAAGACAGATTGAAATTCTACACTGGTTCTTTCCAGTACAGTTCCCAGTGATCCATCACCATTAGAAATGACGACAGCCACTTCTGCCATATTAACTTCGGTAGCGTCTTTAAGAGTGACATCATTGACGATTGGTTTTCCTCGTACTCCATAATAAACCTTTAAAGCAGGATATTGTATCTTTAATAATTCTATAAATAATTTATCTAAAACGATTTCCCCACAGTTATCGCCTAAATAAAGCAATGTATGTGCAGTATTTAATTGTTTCTTTAATTCATTTGAATCATCAACTGTTAATTGAGTTTTTTCAGCGTCTTTCAAAAGTTTTTTTATTGTGCTTTCATCAAAGGTATGCTTTGCGGCAAAATCAATCAAATTGCCAGTAATTGCAATCTTTAATGCAGATTCGAAAGGATCTTCGACACTTAAAATTTCTTGACGAATCGTTTCACTCATTGCCATCATGAACTCATTATAATACTGTTTGATCTTTTCATAAGGATCTTTATTTCCCAAAATTTGAATTACTTCTTCCCAAATCCCTGCCATAATCTCCGGATTGGTTTTTGACATATCGCATTGTTTCAATACGGTATCCGCCATTGCTAGCAGTTTCTCTTGAGTCTGCTTATTTAAATTTAAAAACTGACTAATTTTCAGCATTTGCACTCGATCACATTCAAAGCAAGCTTTATTCATTTTTTATCCTCCCCATTTTTATTTCATATTTTTAACGTCTTCAAGGGGAAAATGATGGTGTTTTGGCTGCTTTCTTTCAAATTCCTCTAACTTCTCTTTATTTAATTGCGCTATCTCTAGTTTTAATTCGCGCGCTGAAATACGACGACTCCCATGTCCTGCCACGATTAACTGCTCTAAAGCATCTGAAGTTGCCACGATAACATTATATTCATGGATCATCTGATGAGTCGCACGTTCTATGTAAGCGTCTGCCGTCTGAGCTTCTTTTGTATAAACAACATGAATATTATGATACTGTTCACTGATGCCAATGTTGCCTTTCACTTTATACGCATCAAAAACCAAAATCAACATGCACTGCTTATAACCTTGATAGTTACATAAAATATCCATTAGCTTTGATCGGGCTGCCCCCAAATTATGTTCTGCCAGATCTTTTAATTCCGGCCAAGCATGAATAATATTATAGCCATCTACCAATAAACATTCCGGTAATACCTTATAGATTTTTTCTTGTTTTATGCGATTTCGATCATACGTTTCCTTACTGGATAAACGGATTTTCCTTTCTCCGTAAGTTTTAGTAAATATTCTTTCCAATTCTTGATCTTCATTTTGAGAAATTGGATATTTAGGTGCTTCCTGCTGAACCACTTTAGGTTGTTTAAAATAGTTATCTTTCAGATGCTGAAATTCAGGTACTTCATCCCATTTCACGTTAAACCCAGCTCCATGAGCGCAAAAAACAGAACCGGTCGGATTATCGATATCGGATTCACTGTCATAGGCGAAAGCCTCAATGACTTCCTGCTGATTATGACATGGACGATAACCATCCAATCCATAGGTTAAGCGTCCTGTTCCCTTGGTATAGGAAATGAGTTCACTTTGGTAATTCTGCATTAAAGCAACTGGTGCTGAACCTGTCAAGATGACTTTATCTGATTGCGAATCTAAAATAGTAAACTGCCCGTTCATCTTTTCAATATCAAAGATTGCTCGACTTAAATATTCATTCGCAATTTCCATTTTAAATTGATAATAAGGTTCCAACAGCTGAGATTTCCCTGATTTTAACCCCTGACGAACAGCACGATAGGTGGCTTGTCTGAAATCTCCGCCTTCGGTATGCTTCAAATGTGCACGTCCATTGATTAATGTCACGATCATATCCGTGATAGGAGATCCGGTAAGGACACCAAGATGTTCCTTCTCTTTTAAATGCGTCAAGATTAATCGCTGCCAATTACGTCCTAAAATATCCTCTTTGCATTTTGTTTTAAATACTAAACCACTGTCTCGTTCTCCCGGTTCTAATAAAAGATGAACTTCAGCATAGTGTCTTAATGGTTCAAAGTGTCCTACTCCAATAACCGGTTCTAAGATTGTTTCTTTGTATAAGACTTGTCCCTGATCAAATTCAACATCAATATCAAACCGTTCTTTAATTCTATTTTTTAATATCTCAATTTGAATAGTTCCCATTAGTTGAATCCGGATTTCCTGTGTCGCCTCCTGATAGCGAAGATGCAGCTGCGGATCTTCATCAGCCAACTCCTGCAGCTGTTTTTGCATTTTAAAAGGATCACACTCTTTAGGCAGTAGAATACGATAATCCATGAAAGATGCTAGCATCGGTGTCTGCACTGCTGTTTCAATACCTAATCCCTGACCTACCGCTATTTGCTTCAAGCCTTTTACTGTACAGATTTCACCGGCACCAACTTCTTCATAAGTCTCATATTTATTCCCAGAATATTTTCTAATCTGGTCGACCTTTTCATCTTCTGACAATCGTGCTTTTACTTTAAGACTTCCTCCGGTAATCTTCATATGTGTTAAACGATTTCCTTGTTCATCCCTTGTAATTTTATAAACCTTTGCCCCAAATTCTTTTGGATAATGCCGAGTCTTAATATAACGATCCAATCCATTTAGTAAATGATCAATATTCTCTGATTTTAAAGCAGCGCCAAAGAAGCAAGGAAATATACGGCGATTCTCAATCTGATTTTGAATGGCTTCTAAAGAGATAGCTGTTCCATTCAGGTAATCTTCCAATAAATGATCATCGCTTAAAGCAATTTGTTCCATCGTTTGATCGTTTATTTCTGAAAAATCTATGCAGTTGGTACTTAATTTGCTCTGTAATTCTTTCATCAATAAATCTTTATCGGTTTGATTTAAATCCATTTTATTGACAAAGATAAAAGTAGGAATCTGGTAATGATCCAGCAATTCCCAAATTGTTTCACTGTGATGCTGTACTCCATCCGTCCCGCTGATAACCACAATAGCATAATCTAAAATTTGCAGTGTTCTTTCCATCTCTGTCGAAAAGTCTGCGTGACCGGGAGTATCAACGAGTGTAAATTCAGTGTCTTTCCATTTGAAAACAGCCTGTTTAGAAAAGATTGTAATTCCTCGTTCTCTTTCCTGCTGATCATAATCGAGAAACGCATCTTTATGGTCGACTCTGCCAAGTGCGCGCAGCTTTCCCGAAAGAAAAAGCATACTTTCTGTTAATGTAGTTTTCCCGGCATCTACATGTGCTAAAATTCCTATAATTGTTTTTTTCATCTATATTAACCTGCTTTTTTATTTTTTATCATCTCTATTATATAAAAAATAATAGATAATGAAAACTTATTTATACTTTCCATATATTAAAAAGCACATCTTTTGATATAGTCCTTACTACAATAGATAAATGAAATAACTATAATTCATTCATCTTCAAAGATCGAATTCATCATTCTGTGCTTTTTATCTATACATTTACATTTTATTATTAAAGTTAGCTTTATATTCAATACCTATTTTAATAAATATTTAAAGGGCTTGGTTATCTGTTTTGTATCGTCCTAGCCGGAAATACTTCCCGGCATAATCCGCATAATTCCCGCTTTAATGCAGTGCTACGGATATTTTTCAAACAGATCCCACATACTTTGCATATCTCAGCGATTTCAAACCCTTTTTACTAGCTCAGCGTTACCGATCGTCATCTCTTTCGTATGATCGGTCAAGTGCTTAGAATCGAATATTGAATCATTTCCTCAATAGTTTTAGGAACTACTTCCCACACTGAACCAATGAAAAGAAGTAAATTCTTTTCCAAATCGATTAGATAATGAAGCAATTCGCATTGTACTGTCGGATTAAAAAGAATCCTGCCTATTATGCAGATACGATTATCATCTAAAATAACGGTACTTAATTTTTTTTAACCGCTCATCTTACTGCCCGTCCCTTTCTTGCAAGATACTTACTTTCAAAATCATTTTCATCGATAGGTTTTGAAATCAAGTAACCCTGACCATAATCACAGGAAAGAGCTTTCAACAAGCTCGCTTGTTCCTGTGTCTCCACCCCCTCACAAATAACTTTAATATTTAAAGAATGTGCGACACTGATAATTAGACCTAAGATGTCCTGAATATTCTTTTCATTATGCTTATCTAACAAGAATGCCTTATCAATTTTTAATATATCTACCGGCAGTGAACTTAATAAGCTCAGCGATGAATAGCCTGTCCCAAAATCGTCAATTGAGATTAAGAATCCCTGTTGACGTAAATCCTGCAGCAGATAAATAATCGGATCCGAAAGACCGTTGATGGAATTTTCGGTAATTTCTATTTCTAAACTTGTCGGTCTCACGTCATATTTATCCAATATGATAAAAAGCTGTTCTCTAAAATTTTTTCGATAAAGGGTTACCCTGGAAAAGTTGATGGATACCTTAAAATCATTTTGTTCTAAGTGATGCGTTTTGATATAGGCACATGTTTTTTCCAACATATAAAAATCAAGCTCAAAGATATTTCCTGTCAATTCAAATAACGGAATAAAGCTATCCGGATATAAAAAGACATCTTTAGAAAATTGCCAGCGAACTAGTGCCTCTGCACCAATGATTTCCTGAGTAGCAACATCAAATTTAGGCTGAAGATAAAGCAAAAACTTTTCCTCCTTCAAATCACGATGCATTTGCTTAATTTTCATATTATCTTCTAACAGCTGAACTGTCAGCGTATGATCATACCAAACAATAGCATCACTTTTCATACTTTTGGCATTTTTATGAGCTAAATGAACACGATCAATGATCTCTCTGATTTCTATATCACCTTGAATTTTAAAACCGCCAAAACTAAAAGAAATATCACTCGCTATATCAAACTCACACTCTTTTTGAATAGCTTCAATTAACTGTGTACCAATATGTACATAAAGATCTTTACAATTTTCAGCTAAAAGATAAAAATTATCGGCTCCGCTTCTTGCACAGCAATCTCGCTGAACTGCTACTTTTTTTACAACTTTGGCAATAATCTTAATTAAAGAATCCCCCAAAGAATAACCATAGGAAGTATTAAGAAATTTAAAGTCATCAATATCAAAACATAACACTACTAATTCTTTATCTTGTTTCTTTTCTAAATATGCCACCACATTCAATTCAAATGCCGTCAAATTAGGTATCCCAGATAAACTGTCAATATATAAAACCTTATTTAATTCATCCTGTTTAAATCGATACCAAATAATAAAAGCGCCAATGGAAAGCACTAGGTAGAATAAGAAAAAAATAATGAGTTGTTTCAATTGAAGATTTGAATATTTTTCAACAGTATGCACCATCCGGTCTGCATCCTCAAAATAATTTTCACTTAAACTAAAAAGCCGATCAGGAGATTCTCCAGCACGAATATTTTTAATTTCTGTTTTAATTTCTTCCCATTTTATCATCATAGATTGAATTTGATTTTGATAATTTTCATCATCTATTTTAATCAGATTGAAAGATCCTTGTCCGGTATGTAAGTTTTCTAACAGATCATCCAGATAAACGATCATATCATCATCAGGATGATTCGTTAATTCTTTTTTGATTAAACGCTGCGTAGCCCCACGCACAACTCCACTATAATTTATCACTTTTGCATATCCAAGGTTTTGATAAAGCGAGAACATCAAAATTCCAATCGCAACAATCCATATAGCAGAAAAAATGATAATGTTATGTGTGGACTTTTTATTATGATCGTTCAACATCCTACATGCCTCTCTTCCATGTTGTATAACCCAAAATATTATTTTGTATAAGACAATGACAAATAACATAAGAAGAAGCTAAATCCCCAATTGTAGCTTAATTCGCATTTTTAGTCGTTATATGTCCCTTTTTATTATTTTATCATAGAAGCCCATTATTTGAAATTACTATATTTAGTTAGGAGCAATGACACCATTTTATTTTGATAAGAGTTATGGATGGTTTCTTGTTTAAAATAAAAAGAAATCTCTTTATAGGAGACTTCGTATATTAAGATTTTATTTTATATTGAATATATTTCTTTAATGATAGCAAGTGCATCGGAAATATTTTTTCAGGAGATCTTTCTAATAGTAACGCAGCTTCTTCTAACTTTACCCAATGAATATTGATCGTTTCATTAGTATTTTTCACTGGTTCTCCTTCTCCTTCACAAATAAAGGTCATCACGATCAATGAATAGATTCCGTCAAGATTTTGAGTGATATAAAATGGGGTGAATCCCATGATGCTTGCGGTTGGGTTGATCGCATACTCTGCCTGCTCCTGATCTATAATCTTTGTGACAGTTAATCCGGTTTCTTCGTATACTTCACGTTTTAAAGCATCAAAGACGCTTTCATATTCTCTGATTTTACCTGCAGCAATCTCAATAAGACCGTTCGTATTCAAGTCATTTTCCTTTTGCCGTTCCTGCATCAGAATATAGGTTTCATTTTCTATCGTTCTTTCAATGATCGCTGCAACAGCGGGTTTAGCAAATTGTTCTTTCATAAATTTCTCCTTCTATCCATTTTACTTGTTATCGAAAAACAAGAATAAAAGCTATGCCTTCCTTTGTCTTTTCCGCAAATATATCGCCATCCATTTTTCGCATGTATTCACGGCATATATAGAGACCTAAGCCATTTCCTTTTAATCCTTGGCTATTGCTTCCTCTAAAGAAGCTTTCAAAAATATGATTAAATTCATTATCACAAACTGGTTCTCCTGTGTTAAAAATGCGAACAAGCTGACAATAGTCCTCTTCATAAAAAGAAATATCAATATGCCTGCCATCCCCATATTTAAAAACATTTTCAAAAAGATTCTCAAAGACCTCCTGACTGCACTCAATATCCCCTTTTAACAAGCGATTATCAAACTTTTGAACAGTTAATTTAAGTTGTCTCAAATCACACTGTTCCTGATAAACCGCTAAAACACGATTCATTAGATCCATCAAATAGAATTCTCCTACTTCAACCTGAACATCTAAAATATCTTCCCTTGAAGAACGAATAATCTCTTCTACATAATTTTCAATTTCCGCTGCTTTTTCTCCGATTTGATGCATTGCATGAAGCTGATCTTCTTCCTTTATATAGATATTTTCTTCTAAAGCCTTACTATATAATTTAATTAAATTAATTATTAAAAAATCCTTAAATAATGAAAATTTATGGGGAATGGGGTTATTATAGAGGATTTGATTGAAGATTAAAATAAAAAAGGCTATTAGGACGTCTCCTAAAAAGCCAAATAAATAACTTATTTATCACTCTTTTTATCTTCTTTTGTTTTCCAAACATCATTATATACCTTACAATTGCTAAGTTCAGCATAAGTTGTTTTTCTTGGTTTATCAATTTTAGGTTTTGTTTTCTTTTTACTGTTTCTAATCATATTTTCTCCTAGACAATAGCAATAATTATAACCAATATAATAATAGTTAAAACGCTATAAATTCCAAAAACTTTTATAGACTTCTTTAAATATTCAGACTTTTCTTGATTCAACGGAATATTATCATGCAATATTACATTATAATGGTCCACAACCGCATCCATAGATTTTTTATAATTCACATTTTTTCGACTCTCTGTAATAATACTGTCCATATTTACTGCACTAAAATTTCTGAGCATTAAACATTTAACCAATAAAATGATATTAAGACTAAACAATAGAAATACACTATTAATAAAATACCCAGGACAATTAGTTTACTGTATTCGCATTGTTTAAAAAGCATAACAACATCTTTAATTGGAACAATTTGAATCCAAAGCGTTTCAATAACAACCAATGCAGACAAAAATATTCCCGCTTTGTTATCCAACGATTGAGTGGTTTGTTTTTCTTTCTCATACTCTTCTCGTAAGATTTCTAAAACTAATTGTGCACTTTCTCTATTATAATCTCTGGAGATAATAATCTACTCCCTTCGATTGCAATTTAGCAATTCGGTCATCACTAGCAGGATGACTGCTTACTAAGGTCGCAAACAGTCCATCAAATCCAGCACTGTCAAAGCGATCTAAAAACATGCACAATTCTTTTCCATAACCAAGGTTGGCAGAAAACTCATCCGCTGCATATTCATTACTTCGAGAAGATTTCATGACAAGCAGCATTCCGACCTTTGTCCATATTTTCATTAAACTAATTAATATGAAATCTACAATAATCCCACTTAAAAAAGCACCTAAATTTACGGCTAATTCCCCAACAAATATTCCAGTTAATTGAAAAATCAATGATACTATTCGAGCAAACATTCTTATTAAAACAAAAATTGTTGTAATTAAAAAGTTACCAATACAAACTACTAAAATTAAATCTGTATCTTTATGTGCTAAATGACCGAACTCATGTCCTAATACTGCTTTAATTTCCTCAACGGGAGCATTTAACATTCCTCTTGTGATACAGATTGTTCTTCTACCCGTTGCAAACGCATTAGCTCCATCATCATCTAACATAAACAATTTAACATTATTCGGAATTGTTTTATCCATACTTTTTGCTTTGGCGTACACTTCTTCAAATATTGGATTAATAAATCTTTTATAATCCTCTCTTCTTATTTTCTTGCACCCTGTTTGTAATCGCAATATCCATTCCCCAAATGGACTCAATGCAATGACTAACGAAATAAAATAAATTATTAAAGCAATGGCAAAAGCCTGAATCCACCCTGTATTAAACGTATTGATAGATAATAAAGCAATTATTCCTACATTGACCAATAAATAGATTAAAGTAGGTATATTCCTTTTTTCTAAAACAACCTTTATAAAGTCTACAATATACAAAACTCATTTCCCCTCTCATTACTATAGTAAATTAATCTTATAATAACAATTCACATAATTCAATGATTTCTGACAAAATGCAACAATTAATTTTTAAAATAATTATAGAAACATTTATACTAAGTACAATTTATTTCCTTTCATAATATATAGAGCTAAATAATAAAACATCAATACTTAATCTTTGATATATAAAGAAAATGAGCTATTATTAGGCATCTGCTGATAATTCTAATTTGTTCACAAAATTCACATAAAAATGTAGGCTATTTATTTAATAAATTGTGAAAATGTAAAATTATTTTTTCTCTAACTTCACTGCTTATTGTTGGCAACCTTAATAATGAAATGCCTGCTTTCTCTAATATACTATTTTTCAATTGATCTCGTTCTATTTGAGGAGATTGATTATGATACCCTCCATCCACTTCAATAACAGTAAATGGAGATTTACCTATTTTATAATAGATTACAAAATCACAACTCGCATTATTATGAATATACTCTATTTCTCTTGATGTAAATTTAATACGACTTACAGACACTAGCTGCTTTAAATAAATCTGCATATGAAAAATCAAAAAGTTAAAATCTTCCATTTTTAATACATCTCGCAATATTGCCGCAATGATTTGTTCTGATTTGAATTTAGAATCTTTCATTCTCAATTTTGAATTTAGTTTTTCTAGAGATTTATCATATTCTGTATAAAGTAAATCGAAAGCGGAAATAACGGGACTATCATAAGTTTGATCTTCATTTGCATAATACTTTATATAACGAATTAAAGCCGCTAAGTGTTTATTATTCTTAAGGAATACATTGTTCCCTGTTACCAAAGTAAATTTATTGATTGCTCTTGATACAGCAACATTAATAAGTGATGGATTATCTACAAAATCAATATTTTGCTGACTACTCTTTTTCTTATCTAACACTGTTGAAAATACTATCTCATTACATTCTCTGCCCTGAAATTTATGTATAGTACTGCAAATTGTCTCTTTTGGCATTTTTTCGCATGCAAGATTTACTTGTGCATTGTAAGGCGCAATAAATCCTTTTTCACCTTTAACAGAAAATATTTCATCATTTACTTTAAGATAGGATTCTATTTCTCTTAGATTTGACAAATTGCGCATGTGATTTCCTGGAGATGTCACAATGAGTGATAAAGCATCTTCTCCTCTATCATTTTTCATAGGAATAAGTTGATTATTATAAAATTCTTTATTACAAAATTGAATTATTTTGGGATGGCATCTGTAATGTTCTTTTAACAAAGTTCTAGGAACTTCATCTTTAAATATTTCATCTAATGAATCTAAAAGGCTCAAGTTTTCGCAATCGTATAAACTATTAGGACATTTTACATTCGTTTTTATTGGGATGTGTGGTAATTGCTTTCTATCCCCGACAATAATAATATTTTTTGCGCAACCAAAACATAAAATACCAGGAATAATGTCCTGCTGTGAAGCTTCATCTATAATAACGTAATCTAATATATAGCCTCTTGCAATAGAATTCATTAAAGAATGTGTACTACTGCCTATTATAGGAAAATAGTTTAAAAACTTAGAGAAGTCTTTATAATAATTACCAATATTAAAAGTTGGACAATCGTTTGGAAATTTTTTAATAATATAATCGTATAAGAAAGCCATAGATTTTTCTTTTAAAGATTTTAGATCATACTCATAATCTTCTTTATCAAGCACCTCTTTAATTCTTTTTAAATCTTCATCTTTTTCATATAATAATTTGTCATAATAAGTAAATTGAAGTGAAAAAACAAAATTTTGTCTAGTCTCTAAATCATTCAAAAATTTGCTTCTAATTATTCTATAATTCATTAATAAATTGAATTTATCGATAAAAGATAAGAATTTATCTGACAGTCTTCTTACATAGACCAATAAATTAACCATCTCTGTTGTGGATAAATGATATTTATTTATATCAATCATTTTTATTTCCGGATGATCTTGCTGCCATTTTAAAAGATATTCTTTTTCAATTTTTATCTCCTCAATTTCGCTATTAAGCCTAGCCAAATCATTTTTAGCTGATAGTAAATTTTCTATATTTTTTTTAATTTCAGTTATTTCATCAATCTGAATTGGACTACTATTAAGTGCAGGTTTTTTATATTTAATATCTTTAAAGAAATCATCTTTATTTTCCCAGTTACCTAATTTCGCTATTAAAAAATCTAAGTTTACTTTTTCTAACTTTTCATAAACATTTTTAACAGCTGAATTATTATTTGATACTATTGCGCATGTTTCGCCATTGATTATTATATTTGCTAAAATATTTAGAATTGTTTGTGTTTTACCAGTTCCTGGTGGTCCCTCAATAATACTGATCTGTGATTTAAAAGCATTAGTTACTGCATCCATTTGAGTTTCATTAATTCCAAACGGAAATATTAAATGCTCTTTATTGATTGTTTTTCTTACATTCTTAGTCAAGTATGCATTTAAACAGGTTTGATTATACGGAAGTAATTTATCAAACTGATTTAAAACATTTTTTGCTATTTCTTCGTTTCTCTTACCTTTAGTAACTTTAATTCTTTCTTCTGCTACTTGTAAAAAATATTTATAAATATCCCCATCTTTTATATTTGTTGATTGTGAGAGTATATTGTTAGACTTCAGCATTATATACCATTCATTACTTTCAATAAATTTAACAATATAATACTTATTTCCAATTTCAAATGCCTCTTTAATATTTTGTACTCTCTTGTTAATTTTATTGTACAATAATAAGTCACCTGTATGCCTTTTGCAAGGCTCTATTTTCCATTCATTTAGAGGTCTATGATACTTTTTATCAGACTTATATGTTATGGATGCCATCAATTGATTATTATTTGCTTTATAGATACTCCAATCCTTAATTTGATTCGTTAAATCATTTCCTCCCAATATAATTTTAAACACAATATCACCTGCCGTTAATAAAATTATACCAACATTCCGTATCTATTTACAGTCTAAAATAAAAATATGTTTAATTTAAATATGAAAACTTAAAAAGCAAAAAATAGATAAAAGTATCATTGCAAAAATTTTCTAAAACCAATCTGTCTCCACTTCAATATATAAACTGCATAATATAACATAAAAAGTGTCACCTAAATGACACTTCATATAACTATCAAAATTTTTGCACTCAAAATGTATTCAGTTATTATGAACTCCTCAAACCACTCATATTACTATATTTTAATTTCTTTCACTTATTTGCTTTTCCAAACTATAATTTACCGCCAACACCTTTAAACTTTTCTACAAAAGCAGATATTTTCTGAAATACGGCTTGTTTTTTTGTTAAATACTTTGGATTAAGCGGACTCATTTTAGGTAGTATTTCATTTAATTCTGTACCATTTTCACTGGCATATTCCCTCTTCAATGAAACTAGGATATATCTCTTTGCTGCTTCTACATTAAGATTTTCTTCATTAATTAATTCCTCTGCTTCTCTTGCTTGCTCTTTTTGAGCAAACAAGAAGAATGCATCAATAATACTTGCCTTATCTTGAATCTCATTTAAATCAGTTTTATTCATAAAATCTACAATCAAACTTTCTTTTGCACGATTTCCAGTACTAGAACGAATGATACGACGTGCTTCTTCAACTAAGACTTCTTTATCCTTTACTGCCTTATGTTTTTCAAAAATAAGTTCCAAAATATAATCGAGATTAATTTCTTGAGATTTTAATAAATCAACTTCAAAGATAACATCGTCCCAATCAATATTTAAATTTTCATTCTCTTTTCCAGCTTTTTCGCGACGTAGCCAATCTCGAATATCATTGTATACCGAACGATAATCTTGAATAGTCCTCTCTTTTGGAATTTGAATGTCTTGCATGGCTTTTATCTCTTCATCAGTAATATAATGAGTAGCTTTAAATTCTTCCAACTCTTTTGGATTATTTATATCAATAGACTGCAATGCCTTTAAGTTAGTAAATTCATCATAGTTTTGCAATACATTTTCAACACGCAGATACTCACCAAATAATTTAACGAATTCTTTTTTATCTTTTTCAGTAACTATTTGCTCAATATCCGGGAATCTTGAAGTTAACTCTTTTACTACTTCTACATAACCACGACAAGCCTCACCTGTAGCTATATCAGTAAATCCTTCCATATACTCTTTATAACTTTTTTCAAGTACTACGTTTTTAGTGTTTTTGTCTCCAAAAAGTGTAATCGCATCTATCGTCGCTTGTTCTAAGTCTCTAAAAGTCACAATGTTACCAAAAGTCTTTGTTGAATCATAAATACGATTTGTCCTTGAAAATGCCTGTATTAAACCATGGAAACGGAGATTCTTATCGACAAATAGTGTATTTAGAGTTGGTGCATCAAACCCTGTTAAAAACATTCCTACTACAATTAATAAATCAATTTCCTGTTTTTTCACACGATTCGCAAGATCGCGATAGTAATTTTGAAATTCTTTACTATCTACACTAAAGGTTGTTTTAAACATCTTATTATAATTACTAATTGCCAAAGTTAAAAACTCTTTTGCACTACTATCCAGTGCTGTTGGTTCGAATGTCTCATCGACAATTTCTCCAATTGCACTTTGTTCTTCATTGGCAGCAAAAGAAAATATAGTCGCTATTTTTAAGGGCTTATCACTGTCTTTCTGTAAATTATTAAGACATTCATAATATAGTTTTGCCGCTTCAACACCACTAACAGCAAACATAGCATTAAACCCCTTCGCCCCAATATGCGAACGATGCGTTTTTAATCTGAAATTATTTAAAATATATTGAGATACTTCCTTTATTCTCTCAGGATGAAGAAGTGCTTCTTTTGTTTCTGCAGCTAATAGTTTTTTCTCATCTTGCTCCCTCTCAATGGTTTTAAATTTAGGGCGAACATCATTATAATCTACTTTGAATTTAAGAACTTTTTCATCTCTAATCGCATCTGTAATAACATAAGAATGCAGTTCCCTCCCAAATACAGAAGCAGTAGTTTCTGCACCTAATGCATTTTCAGGAAATATCGGCGTACCAGTGAATCCAAATTGATAATACTTTTTAAACTTCTTCTTTATGTTTTTTTGAGCTTCACCAAATTGAGAACGGTGAGCTTCATCAAAAATAAAAACTACTTGTTTATTATAAATCGCTAAATCTTCATCACTTTTTATAAGATTGTTCAACTTTTGAATTGTGGTAACAATAATTTTATTATCATCTTTTTCAATATTTCGTTTAAGTCCAGCAGTACTCTCTGAACCATTTACACTATCTGGCGAAAACCTTTGGTATTCTTTCATAGTTTGATAATCTAAATCTTTTCTATCTACCACAAAAAACACCTTGTCTATAAAATTGAGTTCTGTGGCAAGACGAGCAGCCTTAAAGCTAGTTAAAGTTTTTCCTGATCCTGTTGTATGCCAAATGTATCCACCACTTTCAGTAGTACTCCATTTTTTAAGCTCATACGCACTTTTAATTTTCCATATAATTCGTTCAGTAGCAGCTATTTGATAAGGTCTCATGACCAATAAATTATTACTTGAATCAAAAACAGAATAATGTAACAAAATTCTTAATATCGTATTCTTTTGAAAAAACGTTGCTGTAAAATCTTTAAGGTCCTTAATCAATGAATTATCTGATTTTGCCCAATTCATTGTAAAATCAAAACTATTTTTTTCACGTTTCGTCGTATTTGCAAAATATCGAGTATCCGTACCATTAGAAATTACACAAATTTGTAAATATTTGTATAGTGAGTTATCACTGTTAAAACTTTCTTTGCTATATCTATTTACTTGATTAAACGCTTCTCTAATAGCAACCCCGCGTTTCTTAAGCTCTACCTGTACCAAAGGAAGACCATTCACCAAAATAGTAACATCATAACGATTCGCTTGGGTTCCTGTTATTTCAAATTGAGAAATAACCTGCATTTTATTTTTTGCTATATCCTCTTTATTTACAAGATAAATATTTTTTATGTGCCCATCGTCAAACACAAAATCATATATATAGTCATTATGGATTTTTCGAGTTTTCTCTATATGATTATCACTTGGTTTATCTAAGTATTCTTCACAGAACCTTACCCACTCTTCATCACTAAACACCACGTCATTAAGCCTTTCTAGCTGCACACGCACATTTTTAAACATTGCTGCAGGAGTTGTTAACTCTGGTAAATATTCATATCCTTGATTCACTAAATCTTGGATAAATTCTTTTTCAAGAGATGCTTCTGTTTGATAAACTGCAGCTGCTTCTCGTATAAGTGAATACTTTTCATACTTATCGAGAACTATAAAATTCTTTGTTTCTGCAATAGGATTGTATTCATACATTTTTATTCCTCCTTCCAAAAGCTATAAGTGTTAATTAAGTGCTCAAGTAATAACTTAACTGTTTGTTTTTCCTGTGGTGTAGGCTCAGCTATAACCTCACCAGCTATCGTGGAATGGCTAGTAAAATTAGTAATGCGTTTATAATAAACATCCCTATCACCTGGCAACAAATCACCCCAATCGGTATAACCTAAAAAGCTAGCAGTTTTTTCATATAAGTTTCTCAAATAGGTGAAATGTTGTCTTTTAACTTGATTATTTGCAACAGCAGTCTCTAACTCACTTTTTAAATATAAATGATAAGAAAGACATCTATTGGAATCCCCTTGTACCTTATTTAATTCAAATGTATTATCTTCTAGTCTACTTAGGATATAGCCAGCTTTTTGCTTTGTTTCGTTATACATTATATTATAAAAGTTGATATTATGCGTAGTAATAATGAATTTTACATTGTTAAGTTCAAAATCACTAGACTTAATTAGTCTTGCTAGGTTTACTGCAAGTTCTATTAAATGATTTTCATCTAATGAAGTTACTGGATCATCAATAAAAACATATTTAATGTTGTCAAATTGATTTGTTTCTCTATCGCTTTCTTCTGCAACATTTAGTACGTTAACAACTTGTTCAAGTAATGCATAAAAAACACTCCAAATAAAACAACTTTCCTCACCTTTAGAAATTTTAATATTCTCTGCAATTGAATTATTCCCACGATTATATGAAAATATTACTTCTGTAAAAGCATCTACAGTTCTCTCTCTTTCGTCGTTATCCTTAATAGTATACTTAGAATTAAAACTTGGATTCAATTTATCATCTGTGTAATGCTGAAAATATTTAACAACATTTCGATCTTGTCCTTGATCTTCAAAAACCCACTTTGTAAAAACATTCGGATGTATTTTAAGTTTTGGTTTAGCATCATCTTTCAGATCATTATCCCAGTAAAACAAATCTTCTGTAAACGCATTGTAATAAAGGATTTTCTTGTTTTTCAAATCTGTTTCTTCTTGATCCATGTCAACCTTAGGAGAAACAAGTGTTTTAAATTCTCTTGATAGTCTTGTCTTTCCGTTTCCGTTAAATGCATAAATTAACTGGACTTTCTTATTATTATTTTTTAATTGCTGCGCAATTTCTTTTAAAGTTTTCCCCATATTTATTCCTCAGCATCTATATTTTTGAACGTTAAAAGTTTATCTCTATAATATTCGTATTGTTTTTGTCTAGCTTCAATTTCAGCAGGAAGTCCTTTAGAAATATCATTGCAAAGTGTGTCAAAACGATCGAGTATATCTACGATGTGTTCCATAGTTGCTTTTTCTAATACTGGAATCGGAAGGTTTCGTAGTTTTCCAAGTGCAAGAAAAACTTGACTTCCTTTACTTCTGTTATTTTCGACATATTTTTTGACCTTGCTTGTCGTTAAATAATATTTTAAAAACCGAGAAATTATTTCATCACCAGTTTTTATCAATCCGACATTTTTTATTGCAAAATCTGGTTCATTTTCAATCAGCCCAATTTCTCCAACTGTTCCTATCATCGTGAAGAGTAAATCCCACAAATCAACCTTGCTACGCTGATTTATAGAATTAAAATCTTGCAAACTTATCAAATAAGCATTTTCAAAATTTATCGTGCCATTTTTCACATTTTTTGATGTGATCAAAAATTTTCCTTCAGTTGCTGGTTTGGGACTGTCGTGAGTCCCATCTCTAACATCAGCAATTGCAGAAAGCGGAGAAAAAGTAGTGTTAGCTAAAATATTAGATTCAAAAACACTATCCCTATAATACTCAAACTGTTTTTTTCTTGCTGTAAGCTCTGCTGTAAGCTCTGCTGTAAGCTCTGTGAAATTGTCCAAAATACGGACAATTTCCTCTTGCACAGAGAGAGGGGGGACAGGCAATAAAAAAGTAGAATATTTTGCTATCCACTGTCTTGAGTGATCGACTGGCTCATACTTAATACTTTTCATAAAATGATACACATATCTGAATGATACATCTTTAATTTTTTTCGGTTTAACCCTTAGCATTTTCATAGCAGAAGATTTGATTTTAAAGCTAAAATCTACCCAGTGAAAAGATGTTGTAAAATCATCAAAAATAATAGTTGGATTTTCTTTTGTCGCAATATATATTCCATTTACTTCACTTGTGTACCCCAATATAAATGATTGTCCAGCGGTTAAGACAGGTGTTTTAAAGCTATTATCATAATTAGTGTCTTTTACGATATATTTTGCGGGTTGTTCATAATCTAACACCGAATCTAATTTATCATACGCTACCCCATTAGGACAAAGTTCTTCTATAAGCTGCTCTAATTTACTCATTTATCCTACCTCAATTTCTGCAATTATTTCATCAATCTCAGCACGAAGTCTATCTATGTTTGCCACTGTTTTTTTAATTTTAGCATTTAATTCAACTATATTAATTACTTCTCTTGTATCCTTAGGCTTTACATAAGAACTTACAGAAAGATTATAATTTTCAGCTGATATTCTATCTTTATCTACAGATATCGCAACATGCTCTATATCTTTTTTATTAACAAACAGTTCTAAGATAGCATTTATATGGTCTGATGTTAAAACATTGTTGTTTGTTTCTTTTTTGAAATAATCTTCACCACTTGCATCTATGAATTGAGTTTTAGTATCCGTTTTATGTTTTGAAAGTACTAAAATATTAACAGCAATTGAAGTACCATAAAATAGATTAGGAGCAAGAGAGATAACAGTTTCTACAAAGTTATTATCAACTAAATATTTTCTAATTTTTTGTTCAGCACCACCACGATAGAAGATACCGGGGAAACATACAATTGCTGCTCGTCCTTTACTAGAAAGATAGCTTAAAGCATGAAGAACAAACGCAAAATCAGCTTTAGATTTTGGTGCAAGTATACCTGCTGGTGCAAAACGTTCATCATTGATAAGAGTTGGATCGCCACTACCAATCCATGGTATAGAATAAGGAGGATTTGACACAATTGCATCGAATGGCTTATCATTTCCAAATTGTGGATCTAATAGAGTGTTCCCTAGCGCTATATTAAATTTATCATAGTTTATATTATGCAAAAACATATTCATACGAGCAAGGTTATAGGTCGTATGATTAATTTCTTGCCCAAAGAACCCATCTTCAATAATATGCTCATCAAACTGTTTTTTTGCTTGTAATAGAAGTGAACCAGAACCTGCTGCTGGATCATATATTTTATTTATTGTTGATTGACCATGTATTGCAAGTTTTGCTATAAGTTCAGATACACATTGTGGTGTGAAAAATTCGCCTCCAGACTTTCCTGCATTAGCAGCATAATTCGATATCAAAAATTCATAAGCATCCCCAAACAAATCTATTTGATTATCTTCAAACTTACCAAAATTAAGCCTCTCAACGCCTTTAATTACAGCTGCTAAGCGACTATTTTTATCTTTAACTGTATTTCCTAATCTATTGCTCGTTGTATCAAAATCAGCAAATAATCCTTTGATATCTGATTCAGACGGGTATCCATTTGCAGAACTTTCTATTGCTGAAAATATTTCAGCTAAATCTGTATTTAAACTATCATTTGTGTTTGCTTCCTTTGCAATATTAGAAAATAATTGGCTTGGATATATAAAATATCCCTTTGTTTTGATTGCATCTTCTTTGATCTCTTTTGTTATAATGCTATCATCTAATTCTGCATAGTTAATACTATCGTCCCCTCCTTCAATATAATTTGAAAAGTTCTCACTAATAAAACGATAAAAAAGAGTTCCCAATACATATTGTTTAAAGTCCCATCCATCAACGGATCCTCTAACCTCATTTGCTATTTTCCAAATTTGTGATTGTAATTCTGCTCTCTGTGCCGCACTTGACATTTCAATTCCTCCGTTTAATATAATTAATAAATCTATAGCATTCAAAATTGTTATATACTATTTTACTTTTCATTTGCATATTAGCAATTTGATTATACCATTTTTTAATACTCCCTTGTATAAAAACTTCACTCTATAAAAATTACAAATAACCACAACTCATTCGTAAATACTAATATAAACTTCTTTAATTTGATTATAGATATTTGCTTTTACTTATCAAGTTATACATCTTATTTCTAAGCAAACACTAATCATTATAGTTTTCTGTATTAATGGTGTTATATCAAGAAAATACTACTTTCAAATAGAGTGAAAAAGATATAATCAAAAACTTTTACAAATAAGTTGGGTAAATAAAAGATATAAACACTTACTTAAATACAAAAAAAGCTCTTTTAACCAAGCCTATTGTCATAAAAGAAAATACAGATAATCATTGAAATTATCTGCATCAATAGCTACTAATAGTTTTTTCTTATTCAAACTCTTTGAATTCATATGTTTTTACTAACCTACTTAAATTAAGATTTATCACTTATTTTAAAATTTGTTTTTTTATACTTTTAAACAATATCATCAATTTTCCAGATGAAAAATATGTAATTTATTAATTTTATATTAACTGAAAAATTCATTGATTTTATCAAATAAACGTTTATTTTCTTCATAGTTTTTAATGTCAATATATAACTTTTGATTTTTAAAATCATTTGAATCTAATCCAGTATTTTGGCAATACTCGTTTATAACATCGACATATACCTCTATAATTTCATCTATATTATCACTATGCGAATCATTAGTATATTTAAAATCACTAAAATCATAATGATTTCCATCAAGTGGTATAGTATCTTTCAAAATCAAAGCATACATCACTAAAGAAAGAAAATAATATTTTCCGTTTTTCAAAATTGTATTTTTGTTTTCAATATTATATTGATGACTATTGGAAAATTTATCATATAAACTACCTAATCCAACCACAAAATTAATAGGTTTGAAACGCTTATTAAATTCTACCTCATCTATTTCATATTTTAATTCATCATTCAATACACTATCAATAATATTCTTAGATGATTTTGATCTTGCATCCCCAGGTTTTTGCTGATAATAAGCAACATAATTTCTTAAAAGAGTTGGTATACTATAAGCATATTTCTTAATTGTTTCCTCTCCTCTTTTTGAAATATAAAAATGATATTGATCTCTATTATCCTTGTATAGTTGATTAATTTCAAAAATTCTTTCATTTGTATAAGCTATATCTTCTACAGAAATTGGCTTTTGTCTATTTAAAGAAACACTAATTTTATTCAAATCATTTTTACAATCTGTATTTGGATCATTAACATACATAACTCTCAATAATACTTTTGCATTTTTTTTAGCATAATCTAATTCGTCTTTTAATTTGGAATTATCAAAAAAATAATTTGCAGCCGTTGAGATTGTTTGTGCTCCGTTAATAATTGAAATATTACCAAACTTATTAAATGATAGTACAACTTTATTAGGATTAAATAAATCAATATTATCTTTACTAGATACTATCATAGTTACACCATTGTTAAGATACCAAAAATCTTCCGGACTATTTGATAAAGTGCTTAATATGTTTTTTTCAACATCAAAAGAGTCCTTTAATTTATATCGAACGTTTTGATCAAATAAGACATCACCAATATAATTATACATATTTGCAATATCGTAAAGATTCGCTGTAAAAACATATGAACTTACTTTTGAAGATATGCTTTTTGAATTAAGATTTTGAACATTATTATCAAATGGTACAGTAATAGAAGACAATCTACTATCTATTCGTACATCAAATTCTTTGCTTACATTTTGAACATCCTGAATAATTTGGTAAATAACTCTTGTTACACTTTTACATTCAAATTCTTTTTTTATTAACCTTCTAATTTCTTGTTTCCATTTTTCAACTTCTAATTTCATTTTATAATTTTCTACAATTATAACAATATAGTAAAAATTGAATTGGTCTTTATCATTTATATTATTTTGATTTCTGATCTCACTAATTAGACTTTCTATTTCTTGACCATTTTTTACATAAAAAAAATTAACAAAATCATCTGAATTTTCCATATTTAGTTCTTTTAATGTAATAAAATTTTGTTTATAAAGTGTCATTTTAACATTATTTTTAATCTTTTGAATTTCATCATTATCGTATTCCTTAAAAAAATCTTTTTCCTCTAAAAATTGATTAATTAACTCTACACAATTATTATTATTTATTTTTCTAGCCATACTTATCTCCTTTTTAGAATTTTAAAAAATCTATGTCAATAGTTAAATTGTTATCAATACATTGCATAGCTTGTTCAAATTCATCAATTTGAATATCAAAATTGCTTTTTAATTTATCTACAACTTCTTTCTCATCACTACTAATGTGATTAAGTTTCAATATTCTATCTTTTATTTCTTTTAATTCTTTTTCTACTTCTATAACTTGTGATTGTAATCGAAAAGAATCTATTTCTTTTTGGGAAGTTATCTGTTCTATATTATATCCAATATATTTTTTTATATGATGAGATATTAATTCTATTTCTGTTTTTCGTGAAAAAGGAGCAGGATTAAATTTTATACTTTTATTAACTATTTCATCAACTTTATTATCTCCTTCTGGATAAATAAACCCAGTATATATTCCAAACAACTTTTTCAAATCTTCTCTTAATGTACTTTTCAAATGAGAAGGGATTATAATTTTCTCAAAACCATATTTAGGTATTGGTGAAAATCCATCACCCTGAAATAATATAACCGCTCCTTTCTGCGCTATTATTCTATTATTTGCTAAAACATGATCCACAAATTTATGATTATATTGAAATAAAGTATCCTTAAAAAGCCATTCTTCTTTTCTCTCTAAAATACCATCGTATAGTTCTTTTACATTTGTAGCTATGGGACAATACATATTTTCAAAATCAAATACATAAACAACTCCATTTTTATCATCATCAATATTTTCTTTTTCCTTATAAGAAGGAGTTATAGCAAAATATAAAGCAACCAAACAATCATATGTAACATCTAACAATCTACTAGGAAATCCTCCGTGTTGAGCATCTACTGCCTTTATTAGATAACTTTCACCATCTGTTAATTTATTAGCCACCATCTCATCCAGAAGATTTTTCTCAAAAAAATAATTTTCTTTAGTACGATTTTGCCTAAATAAATTAGGTACACAAGGCGTTGGATACACCTGATTTTCTCCTCTATATACAATAACATCATCGTCTTCAAACTCACTGTTTATCATTTTTATTTTATTAATATAGTCAGATAAACTTTCAATAACTACTTCATCACTCATAATATTATTATCTCCCTCTTTTTATATTATTCTACAATATTTAACAGTAATTTCAAAACAATTTATTTAACAAGACAATTAAAATATATTTAAATATACTAAACTTTGCATAGAAAATCATTTATTTTTCTACAAAGAACATATATAAATTTACTCATTTAACAAAAAATAAAAAAGGCACCCATTAAAGGACACCCATAAACCACTTGATACTATGCTTTATTCAAATTCAATCGTCCCCGGTGGTTTAGACGTAATATCATACATCACCCTATTAACCCCGCGAACCTCATTAATAATTCTACTCATGACCTTATTCAGCACTTCGAATGGAATCTCCGCCGCCTCTGCCGTCATGAAATCAATCGTATTCACCGCTCTTAAAACCACAGCGTAGTCATAGGTTCTTTCATCCCCCATCACTCCTACCGAACGCATATTCGTTAAAGCAGCAAAATACTGACCTATCGAACGATCCAATCCTGCATTCGCGATCTCTTCACGATAAATCGCATCCGCCTCCTGCACGATCTTCACTTTCTCTTTCGTCACTTCACCAATAATACGAATACCAAGACCCGGTCCAGGGAAAGGCTGTCTAAACACTAAGTATTCAGGAATTCCCAATTCCAATCCCACTTTACGCACTTCATCCTTAAACAAATCGCGAAGCGGTTCAATAATCTCTTTAAAATCCACATAATCAGGTAATCCACCAACATTATGATGCGATTTAATCACGGCAGATTCTCCACCTAACCCGCTTTCTACCACATCAGGATAAATTGTCCCCTGCACTAAGAAATCCACAGTTCCGATTTTCTTCGCTTCCTCTTCAAAAACGCGAATAAACTCTTCTCCGATGATCTTTCTTTTTTCTTCAGGTTCCGTTATTCCCTCCAGCTTATGATAATATCTTTCCTGCGCATTCACACGAATGAAGTTCAATTCATAATTTCCATCAGGACCAAATACCGCTTCAACTTCATCCCCTTCATTCTTACGAAGCAATCCATGATCAACAAACACACAAGTCAGTTGATTTCCGATTGCCTTTGACAGTAAAACCGCTGCGACTGATGAATCCACACCACCAGACAACGCACATAATACCTTACCATCGCCAACTTTTTCCCTAATCTCTTTGAGCGCCTCTTCAACAAAAGAATCCATGCGCCAATCACCATGACAGCCACATACATTCAACACGAAATTAGAAAGCATTTTAGTGCCTTCCTGAGTATGCAACACTTCCGGATGGAACTGAATAGCATATAATCCACGCTTCGCATCTTCACAAGCTGCGACAGGACAATCCGGTGTCGTTGCGGTAATTCTAAATCCCGGCGCTACTTTTGAAATATAATCAAAATGGCTCATCCAGCAAACACTGTTTTTAGATACATCAGAAAACAGCACTGAACTATTATCTACCGTTAATTCTGATTTTCCATATTCTCTTACGCTTGCACGTTCCACTTTACCACCTAAAACATGCTGCATCAACTGCGCTCCATAACATAATCCCAGCACCGGAATACCTAATTCAAATAATTCCTTTGAATAGGTCGGTGAATCCTCTTCATAGCAGCTATTCGGTCCACCAGTTAAAATAATCCCTTTTGGATGCATTGACTTAATCTTTTCAATATCCACTTTATAGGAATAGATTTCACAATACACATTGCTTTCACGCACGCGGCGGGCGATCAGCTGATTATATTGTCCACCAAAGTCGATGACGATAACTAATTCTCTTTTCACTCGTGTCCCTCCTTAAAATACTTCTTTCATTATGATTGTTTGCAGACGATCCGGTCCAACTGAGAAAATCTGAATCGGACAATGAATCAATTCTTCGATACGTCTTAAATAATTCTGACAAGCTGCCGGCAGTTCTTCAAAGCTTCTTACCTGCGTAATGTCTTCTTTCCAGCCCGACATCTCTTCATAGATCGGCTGTACTCTTTCTAATTCAGAAATGGTAGAAGGCAGGGCATGAATCACCTTTCCATCTAATGAGTAAGCGGTACAAATCTTCAATGTCTCTAAACCAGTCAGTACATCTAAAAGCATTAATGAGACACCAGTTAAACCGCTCATACGTCTTGATTGATTGACCACTACTGCGTCAAACCAGCCGATTCTTCTTGGGCGTTTTGTCACTGTTCCATACTCATGCCCGGCTTCACGGATAAAATGAGCCAACTCACCATCAATTTCGGTTGGGAATGCTCCCGCTCCTACTCTTGTTGTATAGGCTTTAATAATGCCGATAGCAGTCTGAATATGTGTTGGACCAATCCCAGCACCTTCACAGACTCCATTTGCCCCCGGATGAGAAGAAGTTACAAAAGGATATGTTCCATAGTCAATATCCAGCATGGTTCCCTGAGCCCCTTCAAACAATACTTTTTTATCTTCACGAAAAGCTTCATCTAATACTAATCCAGTATCAGTTACCATTGGTTTAATGATCTTCGCATATTCTTTATATTCTTCAAAAATTTCTTCAACTGTAAAATTCAATTCCGGAAATTCCTGCTTCTTTAACGGCAATACTTCTTGTAATCTTTTTAAAAACAATTCTTCATTTATAAACTCACCGATACGAATTCCGATACGAGCATATTTATCCACATAAGTAGGTCCGATTCCTTTTTTAGTCGTTCCAATACTATTTGCTCCACGTCGTTCTTCTTGAATTCCATCGATCTCAATATGATAAGGCAAAGTTAAATGGGCACGATCAGATATCAAAATATGATCTGTATTGATTCCTGCTTCATTTAAATATTTCATTTCTTCTAATAAAGCTTTCGGATTAATGACCATTCCGTTTCCCAGCACAACCGTTTTTGCATTGAAAATTCCAGAGGGAATCAATCTCAAAGCAAATTTTTTACCATTAAACTCAATCGTATGTCCGGCATTATTGCCTCCCTGATAACGTACTACATAATCCGCCTGCTGAGATAAATAATCGGTAATTTTCCCTTTACCTTCATCTCCCCACTGACTTCCTACTACTACAACTCCAGCCATATAACTCATCCTTTCGTTCATTGCTTGACCAAAATACAAATTCATTATATTATACTTATAACTATAAGTAAAATTAATAAATACTATTTTTGATATAAGGAGTACTAATATGAATATCAAATTAGAACAATACAAGATTTTTAATGAAGCTGCTGCTACTCAGTCTTTTTCCATTGCTTCAAGAAATCTTTATATTACTCAATCCGCTGTTTCTCAGGCAATCAATGCTTTAGAAAAAGAATTGCAGACACAATTATTTATCCGCCACCCTAAAGGAGTCACCTTAACTAATGAAGGTATGCTTCTTTATCGAAACATTAACGAAGCTTTATCAATCATTACCAGTGCTGAAAATCAACTGGTGAACTACCAAACCCTAAATGAAGGTGAACTTACAATTGGTGCCGGTGATACCTTGAGCAAGCACTTTGTCTTACCTTATATTACTCAGTTTCACGAATTATATCCGGGAGTAAATATTAAAGTTGTCAATCGTACCAGTATGGAAACCATCGATCTATTAAAAAGCGGTCAGATTGATCTCGGCTTTCTTAACATGCCGATTCATGAAGAAACAATTGAAGTCAAACCTTGTCTGCAGATTCATGACATTTTTGTTTCACATTATCCAAATCAAAAGACCTATACCTACAAAGAACTTGCCCAGCTTCCTTTAATTATGCTGGAAACAACAGCGAATTCCAGACGCTATGTGGATAACGTTTTTGCCAAAGAAGGAGTGCTGTTAACCCCTAATATTGAATTAGGTGCACATGATCTTTTAATTGACTTTGTCACCAGTAATCTTGGAATCGCCTGTGTCACACAGGAATTTGTAAGTCAGGCTATAGACAATCATGAGGTTTATCCTATAGCTATTCAACCGCCGATCAAAGCCCGCCATATTGGCTATGCTTATTTAAAGCGTCGCACCCTCAGTCCTGCCTGCTTAAAATTTATCGAATTAATACAAGATCAACTGACTACTTAGTCCTTAGATCTTGTCTTTTTCTTTAAGAAACGATAAATATTAGCGACAATCCGAGATTCAATACGGGCATAAGAAAGCGTTGCTTCTTTTAAAGCAGCCACTTCAAATGTTTCAGTTTCATCCCCATAATGAATCACCACTGTAATAATCTCTCCTAATAGATGCTTTCTCTTTCCAATCTCTAATTTCATAGCCTCTTTAGATTCAGAATAGCTTTTACCTAAACGGAAGGTTTCCGATAAACGAAAATCATCTTTATATTCGATGTAGTAAGGAGGCATGATTGCAAACAGCGCTTCATTTAAGCTTGACTCTTCCACAATATAGTCCTTTAAGCGTTCTTCAATAATATGTTTAACTCCGGCAACACAGTGATCCGCCTCTGTCTGACTCTTAGCTCTCACTGCTAAACGAACACGACAATGATCCTCGGAAGCATATAAAGCGATCGATACTTCTTTTTGATCCTCTACAATATCGTTTAGCTTTTGAGCCATATCACTCTCACCAATCATCATTGTATTGATATTATACGTATAAATCTTATCTTCACGATAACGTTCCAGATAAGGAAGCAAAGCATGGTTTAAAACATAACGCATTTCTTTAGGCGGTCCCGGCAAATTGACAATGCGTTTTTGATCACAACTCATCACACAGCCATTTGCAGTTCCCACATCATTCTCTAAGATATAAGCACCTTTAGGATAATAAGCCTGCTTATAATTGGTTTCCGGGATCTGATCACTCCCCATTAAAAAGCTGCACTTATCAAAAACCTTCTTCGCCTCTTCTTCCCTAAATTCCATATCCAATCCCAAATATTCAGCAGAAAGCTCCTTGGTCAGATCATCTGCCGTGGGACCTAAACCCCCTGTCGTGATGACCATATCTGCCCCACGTAAAAAGGCAGTTTCCAAACATTCTTTAAAACGTTTAGGATTATCTCCCACAACCGTCTGATAAAAAATAGAAAACCCTAATTCACGGCAAGCCTTTTGAATTTCTGCAGCGTTGGTATTGACGATCTCTCCTAATAATAATTCTGTCCCAACATTGATAATTTCAACCTTCATAAATCCTCCTATCAAAAAAAGTAGCAATCCTGCTACTAAGATATTTTTCCTAAACCAATCACCATAATACCACCTAAAAGCAAAGCGATTACTGAAGTGATAATCACAGTAACATTATAAGCGGCTGAAAAAGGAATCAGCACCAATGAAGAGGCTACAATTAACCCTAAAATCAGACTTAATGTCCCACGATGATATTTTTTTAAAAAATAACCACATAATTTAGCACTGATGAGAATACCTAAGATGATCCCTACTCCCATGAACGCTAAAGGAATCAGAATTTCCATTGAAAAGCTCGTAATATTAGCTAAATATGATTTAAACAAATAATATTCTCCTAAGATCAGCAACACCATTGACCCGCTGACTCCCGGCATTAGCATCGTACCTCCGGCAATGGCACCGATCAAGATCATTTTTATACATAAACCGATTGAAATCGCTGGGAGTACCGGATTGACTGCCACATCCCCTTTACCAGGATTTAAGAATTCTAATCCAAAGATAATACCAATACCAATGACAAAAGGAAGCAGGCTTAGTCTTTCTCCTTTCATCTCTGATTTTAAGAATAATGGAATACTAAACGCAATAAGTCCGATAAACCAGTACATGGTTTGTGTTGGATAATGATTGAATAAGAATTCAATAACTTTAGCGAAGCCTACCAGCCCAATCACTGCCCCAACTAAAACTTGAGCTAAGAAAATGATCGCTTCCATTCTTTTTTTATTATCCTTTGATACCAAGTCAGAAATACTATCCATAACTTTATTAAAAATACCTAAAACCACCATCATGGTTCCGCCGCTGACACCCGGAATAATATTCGCAACGCCTACAGCGATCCCACCGATTAATGTTTTGATCATAAACTCACCTTACCTTTACAAATTATGATTATACATAAATTTCTGATTTTATTCAATAAAAAAGGAGCAGTAAGACATTCTTACTACTCACAGTTTTCAAATTGTGAATTATAGAGTGAAGCATAGAAACCATCTTTTGCCAATAAGTCTTCATGATTTCCAACCTCAACAATATCGCCGTCGCGCATTACTAAGATGACATCGGCATCTCTGATCGTTGATAAACGATGGGCAATAACGAAGCTTGTTCTGCCTTCCATCAAGCGATCCATTCCCTCTTGAATCAGTACTTCTGTACGCGTATCTACCGAACTTGTTGCTTCATCTAAAATTAAGATTTTCGGATCGGTTAAGAACGCTCTGGCAATCGTCAGCAGCTGCTTTTGACCTTGTGAAACGTTGTTTGATTCTTCATTAATGACCGTATCATACCCATGATCCAAAGTTCTGATAAAATGATCAACATTTGCTACTTTAGCTGCTTCAATCACTTGTTCATCAGTGGCATCTTGTTTACCATACTTCAAGTTTTCTTTAATAGTACCGTTAAACAGCCAAGCATCTTGGAGTACCATACCAAATAAACTTCTTAAATCTTTACGTGTATATTCCTTGATATCATGTCCATCGATCATAATAGATCCGGAATTTAATTCATAGAATCGCATCAATAGCTTAACGATAGTTGTTTTTCCGGCTCCGGTAGGTCCCACAATAGCGACTTTTTGTCCGGAATGAATATGCATATTAAAATCATTAATGATGATCTTATCTTCAAAGTATCCGAAATGAACATTCGCAAATGTAACAGATCCTTTGATAGTACTTTCTCCATTTTGATCGACTATAGCTACTGGATTTGGTGTATCCGGTGTCATTTCTTCTTCAGCTAAGAATTCAAAGACACGTTCAGCGGCAGCTGCAGTAGACTGTAAAACATTCATGATCTGAGCAACTTGCCCGATTGGCTGATTGAATGAACGTACATATTGGATAAATGCCTGAATATCCCCAATCGCAATCGTACCTTGAGTTGCCAGCCAGCCTCCTAATAAACAGACACCTACATACCCTAAATTCCCAACAAAGTTCGTAATTGGATGCATCATGCTTGATAAGAATTGAGATTTCCAAGCTGATTTATATAAGTTTCCGTTATGCACAGCAAACTCTTCAATAGAGGCTTCTTCACCGTTAAATGCTTTTACGACATCATGTCCGCCATACATTTCTTCGATATGTCCGTTAACATCTCCTAAGTAGGCTTGCTGCTGCTTAAAGTACTTTTGTGATCTTTTTGTAATCTGCACCATTAAGACTGCGGAAATAGGCAATACCATCACGGCAAGCAACGTCATTTCCCAGCTGATGCTGAGCATCATGATGAAGATTCCGACTACGGTTGCAATGGAAGTAATGATCTGCGACATACTCTGGTTCAAAGATTGAGCAATCGTATCAATATCATTAGTAACACGGCTTAATACTTCCCCATGTGTTTTAGTATCAAAATATTTTAATGGCATGCGATCCATTTTTTCTGACAATTCTTTACGCATATTGTAGGAAATACTCTGAGAGACTCCTGTCATGATAAATCCTTGAATATATGAGAAGATCGCACTGATTGCATATAATGCTATTAATAAAAGAATAATATTCCAAATAGCATCAAAATCAATGCCTCCGGTTCCCATGACTTTCGCCATGATTCCTTCAGATAATTTTGTAGTTGCCTGCCCTAGAATCTTTGGTCCGATAATCGCAAAGACTGTTGATCCTACTGCAAAGACAATAACGATAAATATTTTAAGATAGAAGGGTTTTAGATAATTTAATAATTTTTTCATCGTCCCTTTAAAGTTTTTTGCTTTTTCACCTGATCCGCGGCCATGACCTCCCGGTCCCATTGCCATTGGTCGACGAGGTGCACTTTTTTGCTGATTACTCATTACCTAGTTCCTCCTTTGACAATTGTGATAAGGCGATTTCTTGGTAAACTGAACAGTTCTTCATCAATTCATCATGTGTTCCGATTCCGGCAACCTTTCCTTCATCTAAAACGATAATCTGATCTGCCTGCATAATAGAGCTGATTCTTTGTCCAACTAATAGTACAGTACTCTTAGTCTTTTGGCAAAGTTCATTCAAAGCCTTTCTTAATGCTGCATCTGTCTTGAAATCCAGTGCAGAGAAACTGTCATCAAATATATAGATTTCCGGATTTTTCGCAATCGCTCTGGCAATAGACAGACGTTGTTTTTGTCCGCCGGAAACATTAGTTCCGCCTTGAGCAATAGGCGTTTCGTATTTTTCTTCTTTTGAAGAAATGAATTCAGTAGCCTGCGCAATATCACTGATAACATCTAGCTCTTCATCTGTCGCGGTTGGATTTCCATAACGAATATTTGAACCAATAGTACCAGAGAATAAAACACCTGTTTGAGGAACTAAACCAATTTTCTCACGCAAATCATGCTGAGTGACATCCTTTACGTTAATACCATCAATCAGTACTTCTCCTTCAGTCGCATCATAGAAACGCGGTACCAGCTGAATTAAAGTCGATTTCCCTGATCCGGTACTTCCGATAAAGGCTGTCGTTTCCCCCGGTTTGGCAGTAAAACTGATATTGCTTAAAACATGTTCGGCTGCATCCGGATAAGAGAAGCTGACATTTTTAAATTCAACGTATCCCTTTTTATTTTCATCAAAACGTTTAGGTTCTTTAGGATCTTCAATAGAAGGCTCCATTTCTAACACTTCGTTTACACGTTTAGCCGCCACAGCAGCTCTTGGAATCATAATCATAATCATTGAAATCATAACGAATGACATAATGATCTGCATTGAATATTGCATGAATGCCATCATATCACCAATCGCTAACGTTCCTAAATCAATTTGCTTTGCACCAAACCAAACAATCGCTAAAGAAACACAGTTCATTACCAACATCATAATTGGCATTACCGTGTTCATGACACGATTGACAAATAAATTGACTTTCCAAGTATTTTTGTTCGCTTCATCAAAACGTTCTTCGGCATGTTTTTCATTTCCGAATGCACGAATGACTAACATTCCCGATAAGTTTTCTCTCATAACTAAGTTTAATTTATCGACTAATTTTTGTACAATCGTAAATTTTGGCAGGACAATCATAAATGTTGTAATTATAACACCAAATAAAATGACTAAAACGACACCAATGATCCATGCCATTGAATTGGCGCTGTTTAATACTTTGATTAAGGCACCAAAACCAATAATTGGTGAATAAACAATAACTCTCAAGCACATAACGACAACCATTTGAATCTGCTGAATATCGTTGGTCGTACGTGTAATCAGGGATGCTGTAGAGAATTTATTGAATTCTGTTGTTGAGAAATGCTGTACTTTATTAAAGACATCCTGTCTTAATTTTCTGGAAACTCCGGCACCGATACGTGATGAGAAATACCCTACCGTAATTGCTGCAGCAGAGCCTAATAAAGCAATCCCTAACATCATACCCCCGATTTTCAAAATATAGTTATTTTGAACGGCATCTGTATCTCTGCCTAATGTTTTATATTCCATCTTTACACCATTACTTGCGGCAATGGTCATTGATGATTCTCCTAATGTATCAAACTTTTCATCAATACCATCAGTCATTTCTGCCAGCTGTTCTTTTGGCATCATTTCGATTGCCTGTGCAATGGTAATCCCTTCTGGCAGCTGAGCGAGCATTTGTTCTGCCTGCTCTGAAGTTTGTATTCCGGTCGCTAATAATAATGGTTTTACCATGATATGATTTAAGGCCGTACGGTCAGCTTTATCATTTAAAACATAAATGTCTTTATCTTTAGCGTCTGGATATTTTTTCAGGGTTGCTTCATCGATGTTCTGACTTTCCACCAATGTGTAATGTTCATCTAATGTTTTCTGATCTTCTTCTGACATAAATACCTTCATCAGATCATAGGTGTCCTTTGAACATACATCCATGACAGCGTCTTCGAAGCCCCCGGCTTGAATCCCATTCGTGATAATCTTTGACATATAATCCGGCAATGCCAATTCAGTTTGTGCCTGAACATAAAGCAATCCGATTACGATTAAGATCGATACGATAAATGGTTTCAAATATCTTCTTAACTTTATCATCCTTATTCCTTTCCTTTCATATCAATTTTTTCAATGTTTTCATTCATTCGCTGTATCGAAAAAATAAATGTTTTCACTTCTTCCTCACTAAAACCATCAAATGCATGCTTTGCGACATAGCCGAATGCTTCATAACACTCTTTGATAATGCGTACACCATCATCGGTTATACTGACCTTTTGGATTCTTTTATCGTTCACATCAGTTTCGCGTTTTACATATTCCATCTTCTCTAATCGTTGTAAACGAACAGTCAATGTTGCCGGCTTAATGCGCATTCTTCGAGCGATATCCTTTTGTGTCAGTGGTCCATGCTTTTCTATGACATGCAGTAAAATCGGCGCTTCTGCCGATACTGGAAGATTTGCCATTTGACGTGTCAAACTATGAAACAACTGATGCGTCATCATACCAAATTGCTGTAAAGTCGTGATATAACCATTTTCTTCCACTCTGTCACCTCCTAAATAGTTAGTCATACTAAATGTTAGCTGTACTAACTATTGTATTCTTATTATAGTTAGTATACTAACTAATGTCAACCATTATTATCTAAATCTTTTTATCTTCTATGTTCCTCTTTATTATTTAGGATTAGCATTTCTTAAATATTACGTTCATCCTTATATTTCTTTACACTAAATCCTTACTTATAGCATAATCAACAATCGTTACCTATACTACCATCAAACATCATAAATGCTGTTGTCTAAACAACAGTTTCTTACCGATGTGTTAATTATTTGTGATCATTCAATCCGGTATCCCATTTATGACAGTTTTTTTATATAAGCTTGATCCTTTTTGACAGCTTATCTTCTATCTTATTCTCTGACTCATAATAGGTGACAAAAAAACAAACCAAAAATCGGTTTGTCCATCTTATTATCGTATTTGTCCATCACCAAAAATAACGTAGCGATAGGTCGTCATCTGCTGTAAGCCTAACGGTCCGCGAGCATGCAGCTTTTGGGTACTGATTCCTAATTCCAAGCCAAAGCCAAACTCTCCGCCATCGCTAAAACGAGTTGAGGCATTGATATAGACACAAGCAGAATCAATATGGTCAATAAAGTATTGAGCGCGGCTTTCATCTTGAGTCATAATTGTTTCTGAATGTCCGGTAGAATAATGCTGAATATGAGCGACTGCTTCCTCCAAGGAATCCACAATCTTTAAATTAAGAATATAATCATTATATTCAGTTGCATAATCTTCTGTGCAAATCGGTTCAACATCAATAAATCGAGCAATACGTTCATCCCCTTTTAAGACAACATGTACCTCTTCCATGGCTTGCTTCAAAGCGGTTAAAAAGGGTTCTGCCACTTCTTTATGAACAAGCAGCGTTTCAATGGCATTGCATACAGAGGGCCTTGATGCTTTGGCATTAACTGCTACTTTCACCGCCTGATCAAGATCTGCTTTCTTATCTACATACTGATGACAGATGCCTGCTCCTGTTTCAATAACAGGCACAGTGGCATTCTTAACTACAAAATCAATCAATCCTTTGCCTCCGCGCGGAACTGCCACATCAACAAGCCCATTGCTTTGGATTAATTCTAATACAAGGCTTGAAGAATCAATCAGCATCACCGCATGCTCATCTATAATCCCACGCATTGCGTCATGGATCAAAGCCACCAACACCTGATTAGTATGATGAGCTTCTTTTCCCCCTTTTAATACACAGGCATTTCCGCTTTTTATGCATAAGCAGGCAACATCAATTGTAACATTGGGACGTGATTCATAGATGATTGCCATCACACCAAGAGGGATACTCATTTTCTTTATCAATAATCCATTAGGACGTTGTATGCTTTCTAGTTCTCGATGCAAGGGATCTTTTTGCTTTACCACAATTTCTACCTGTTTTGCCATTGCTTCAATTTTCTCACAAGTCAATGTCAAACGTTCGATCATTGCCTTGCTTAATTCTTCTGCATTCGCAATATCCTTTTGATTGGCTGTTAGAATTTCCTCTTTTCGCTCGATCAATAAACAAGCAATGTTCTTTAACATCTGATTTCTTTTTTCTTCTGTCAAAAGTGCCAACTCTTTAGAAGCTGTTTTCACTTCTCTTAACTGATCTTTTAGTTCCATATTATTCCCCCTTAAACCAAGTTCCCACACACATGCCATTTGCTAATTCATGCAGACGGTGAATATCCTGTCCATTCATAATCACCATATGACAGTGATTCTGTGTTGCATAGCGAGCCGCTTTTATTTTTGTTGCCATCCCGCCGGTTCCTAAAGCCGTTTGCTTATCCTCTATCATCTGCAAGATCGCCTCATCGATATGTTCCACCTTTGAGACAAGCTTTGCATCTGCATGAAGATTAGGGTTCTTATCATATAAACCGTCAATATCACTGATTAAAATCAAAAGGTCGGCAGACATGATCGGAACCAGTAAAGAAGCTAACGTATCATTATCCCCCACCTTGATTTCTTCCACAGCTAAAGCATCATTTTCATTAATGATCGGAATCACTTCCATTTCAAAAAGGACATGCAAAGTCTGACGTAGATGTTCCAAGCGTTCCCCCTCTTTAAAATCATCATGATTCAATAATACCTGTGCACAGTTAAGTTTAAACATATTAAAAATCACTTCATAATGATGCATTAAATGAGTTTGGCCAATAGCAGCCAAAGCTTGCTTCTTAGCAACTTCTTCTGGCTTTTCAGATAATTTTACAACTCCCATTCCAGCTGCAATCGCACCGGAAGTCACTAACAGAACCTGTTTATTTTTCTTTTTCAGCAAGGCTATCTGCTGAACCAGCAGCAATACCTTTTCTAAATCAAGAACCCCATTATGATTACATAATGAGGAACTGCCCACCTTTATAATAATACGTTCGATCTTTTCCATATTTTCTCCCCTAAATCTTGAAAAGTTCATGTGAATTTGGTTCGCGTGTCTGATCGCGCAATTCTAAATAGAAGATAGAAATCGCCTGATAGAAACGAATCTGATACGAAGTGATCATCAACAGCATGGAGATGACCAAATAAGTCGAAGTGCCGGCAATGGGTAAAAAACCACAAACTGACATCACTAACAATGATGAAGCAAAGTAAGCTAAATAATTAGGTGTAAAACTCAGCACTAGGCGGATGAAATCTTTTATATGCCCGCTCATCATTTTAGCTGATTTGATCAAGGCTTCATTCCAAGCATAATCATAATCTTCGACAATGCAGGGAACTAGAATAAAGACAGCAGACAGATAAAAATAAACGATCACACCTAATC
Source organism: Beduini sp. (assembly GCF_047239305.1). Lineage (NCBI taxonomy): Bacteria > Bacillati > Bacillota > Erysipelotrichia > Erysipelotrichales > Erysipelotrichaceae > Beduini > Beduini sp. Next base: position 127,089 of record NZ_JBKTEM010000001.1, on the reverse strand, counting down.
CAATAAACAAAAGCACCCACCAAGAGAAATAATCAGTTAAGAAAAAACTGATCATATCAATACGAAAACTATTTGAAAAGAGTAAATAGATCAAATGATCAAAAACACGATAAAACTGCTCGCCTGCCATATGATATAGAATACTAAATGCGGGAACCATAATCAGCAGCATCGCTCCTACTAAAATAACTTTTCTAACAATATAAGAAGGAAAGTATTTAGCAAACTGCTTAATGCCGATAAAAATATCACTGAATGAAAATTCTTTTACTTCTCCATGATCCAGCATTAACGCCATATGAATAAAACCGTGTGATAAAGTGACCAATAAAAACTCAATCGTTAACGATAAAAAGCCGCTGCTGGATAACTGTGCAAGTAAGGTCACACAGTTAATCATATAAAAAGCAGGGACTAATAGACGATAATAGCCATAAAACATATCATTTGCTTTTTTTCTAATCGCTAAAACATCCATCTAATCCCTCCCCTATGTACTATTTTTATGCTGTAAACTCTATTGTATATTCATGATCCGTCAAGGTATCGATCAAGGTTGTAAGCACTTCTTTTGATTTCTCCTGTGCCTGTTCCAATAATCCTTTTGTTTCCAGATCCAATTCTTTTTCTTCTTTTAGAACTTTCGTAAAATCGACATAGTCCTGAACACTGATCTGATTAAAAATATTTTTTGATTCATTAAACAGCTGAATGCTTTTTTCATCGATGACATGGCTGGTAATTGTTGCCTGCGGCAATGTTACCACAATCTTTTGTCCTTCTACTTTTACTTCCAACGCTTCTAAATCAATCCCAGCTTTAATAACGCCATCATAAGACAAAACAAACTCTTTTGTCGTTAACGGGATATTCCAGCCATTAAAATCAATATTATTTTCAAACTTGCCAATATTGGTATATAAATATTCTAAAGTCGTTAACTCACTTGCTGAGCGTAATTGCTGAGTAATCAGATCTGACGTAATTTCCGGTTTTGACTGTTTTCCACCGATAAAAGATCCAATTGTTAAAGAGATAGCCGCTACGATCACAACAAACACGATTTGCTTGATTGTCTTCATATATTTTTTCATTCTTCTACCCCCTAATGCTTATTTACTTGATTATACTATATTTTAAATTAAAGTTTAAGAAAAAATAGCTAAAGAATTAGCTATTTTGTCATTTTGGAGATTAATTGCACAATCTCATCAATCTTTTCATTTTCTTTACCGCTTTCAAACGCTTCTTTAACACAATGATGAAGATGCCCTTTCAATACTTCTTGATTGGCTTTTTGAACGAGGGATTCAATAGCTAGAAGCTGATTGGAGATATCGATACAATAGCGATCCTCTTCAATCATTTTGATAACGCCATCTAACTGCCCACGAGCTGTCTTTAAATACTGCAAGGTTTTCTTTTGATCGCCTTTCATTATTCAATACCTGTTACTTTATATCCTGCATCTTCTACTGCTTCTTTAATTTTTCCGTCACTAATATCAGTGCTTAATTCAATACGCGCTAATTTATTATCTAAATCCACGTCTGCTGTGACACCGGGAATATTATTTAAAGCTTCCTTTACACGAGACTGACAATGCGCACACATCATTCCTTCAATATAAACTGTTTTTTTCATCTTTATTTCCTCTTTTCTTTCTTTATTTTCGATAGTTGTTGCTTTAAAAAATCTTAAACGTAAAGCATTCGTTACCACACAGACAGAAGACAAGCTCATTGCCAGTGCTCCAAACATCGGATTTAGTTTTAATTGGAACATCGGATAAAGCAGCCCTGCTGCTAATGGAATACCAATACAATTATAGAAGAATGCCCAAAATAAATTCTGTTTAATATTGCGGACAACTTTATTAGATAAAGCAATCGTCGTTACAACATCATTCAAATCACTTTTCATTAAGATAACATCAGCAGAATCAATAGCAATGTCACTACCGGCACCGATCGCAATCCCTACATCAGCACTGCTTAATGCCGGCGCATCGTTGATTCCATCACCGACCATTGCTACAAAATGATGTTCTGCCTGAAGCTGCCTGATCTTCTTTTCTTTATCTTCCGGCATAGCTTCTGCGATAATTTCATCTAAGTGCAGCTGGTCTTTTAATGCATTGGCACTCAAACGGTTGTCCCCGGTCAGCATTGTGATCTTGATGCCTAAGCGATGAAGTTCATCGATCGCATGATAACTGCTTTCTTTAATATGATCAAACACCGCTGTGATTCCGATCACTTCTCCATCTTTAGCAACATACATAACTGTTTTTCCGGATTTCGCCAATGCTTCCGCTCTTTTTGTATATGCATTTTCATGAATCCCTAATTGTTCCATTAAACGAATATTCCCTATTGAATAGGCAGTGCCTTCAATATTGCCTGTGATGCCAAAGCCGGTTTTAGCTTCAAAATCTATCACCGGTAAAACAGTAACCCCGAGTTTTTCTCCCTCTTCTTTAAACGCTAAGGCTAATGGATGTTCTGAAGTTTTTTCTAAAGCAGCCACAATTGCCAGCAATTCTTTTTTAGTTAATCGATCGGATACAATATCACTTATTCTTGGTTTTCCTTCGGTGATTGTTCCTGTTTTATCTAGCACGATATGATCTACTTTATGAGCATTTTCTAATCCAGTCGCATTGCGAATCAAAATTCCATTTTCAGCTGCTTTTCCAGTTCCGACCATAATAGCGACCGGTGTTGCTAAACCTAATGCACATGGACAAGAAATAACGAGAACGGCAATTCCAATAGATAAGGAGAAGCTAAATGTTTTTCCAACAAGCAGCCAAACAACAAAAGCAACTGCTGCAATCACCATTACGGTTGGAACAAAGATGGAAGATACTTTATCTGCCAGACTCGCCATCGGCGCTTTGGAATTACTTGCTTCCTCGACTAATGAAATAATCTTTGATAAAGTGGAGTTTTCATTAGTGGTTGTCACTTTAAACTTGAATGCCCCTTGCTTATTCATAGTGGCTCCAATCACTTTATCATCAACATGCTTTTCTACCGGCATGCTTTCGCCAGTCAGCATCGACTCGTCGACATAACTATACCCTTCAACAACAATCCCATCACTAGGAATACTCTGTCCCGGTTTAACTAAAACGATATCGCCGATCATTAATTCCTCAACCGGTACCATCACTTCTTGACCATCCTTAATAACTAATGCCTGTTTTGGACTAAGATCAATCAGCTTGGATATTGCATCCGTTGTTTTACGTTTAGAACGTGCTTCCAAATACTTCCCAAATGTAATCAGTGTTAAAATCATTCCGGCAGATTCAAAATAAAGATCATGAACAAAATGATTGTTCATCGCATTCATATCCATACGACCATAAGCGAATGCCATCTCATAAAAAACAAACAAACTGTAAACAAGCGATGCTCCTGATCCAATGGCTATCAAGGTATCCATATTGGGATGTCCTTTAAATAAAGAACGGAACCCCCTGATAAAATATTGACGATTTAAATAGACAATCGGCAGCACTAATAAAAACTGTGTCAATACTAAAATCAAGGCATTCTCATGACCTACAAAGAAAGATGGAATCGGATAAGTAAACATCACTGACATTGATACATACATCAATAAGATCATAAAAACAAATGAATAAATCACGCGATGCTTCATTTCTTTTAACTCATCTTTGACCTCTGTCTTTTGAACTAAATCTTTTTTCCCTTCCGGCTCGGCACCGTAACCGCCGCTGGTCACCGCACTGATAATTTTATTTTGATCCACTTTCGTTTCATCATAATCTACATTCATTGACTGACTCAATAGATTTACTTCAACATGCTCTACCCCATCAATCTTTTTCACACTATTTTCAACAAAAGACGAACAAGCACTGCATGTCATCCCTGTAATACGATATTTTTCTTTCATAAAACTCCTTTCTGCCCCTCCCTGGTAGGGGTGTGGTTATATCTTATCTTACTTATTTTATATTTGCAAGAAAATTGCTTAAAATTTTTATTCAAATTATGAAAGCATTTCCATTCAAAAAGTGCTATGATAGTAGCATAATGATTGAATGTTAGGAGATAGACAAATGAAATTTTTAGTTTTAGATGTAGGTGGCTCATTTATTAAGTTCGCCATCATTGATGAAAATGGGAAATTCTATAAAAAGGGAAAAACACCTACAGTACATCGTCAGGACAAGGATCAATTTTTAGATATTCTTGAAAACATCTATAAGGAAAACAAAGAAGAGGGATTATCTGGTATTGCTTTATCTGTTCCGGGTGCGGTTGACGTTGAAAAAGGGATTGTTTATAAAGGCGGAGGTGTTCCCTGCCTAGATAAAGTATGCGTCATCGAGGAACTTTCTAAACGTTGTGACGGGATAAAAGTCGCTGTTGAAAATGATGGAAAATCAGCAGGACTGGCAGAGGTGTGGCTTGGTCACGCAAAAGATGTTCAGGATGCCATTGTAATGGTCTTTGGCAGCGGAATCGGTGGTGCGATTATTAAAGATCGTAAGATTCATCGTGGAAATCGCTTAGTAGCTGGGGAAATTTCAAACTTAATTGTTGATTATACACGCCAAGATCTATTGGATGGGAAACCATTGTTCATGAATTTATGGGCATTAAAAGCCTCTGCGGTGGCTTTATCATTACGTGTTGGCAAAATGAAAGGTAAAGACTTTAAGGAATGTCCTGGCGAAAAAATTTACGAATGGGCAGCCGCTGGGGATGAACAATGCATCGAAGCAATTGAAGATATGTACTACAGCATTGCAATGCAAGCCTATAATTTCCAGTATACCTACGATCCGGATATTATTTTACTAGGTGGAGGTATCAGTGAACAGCCAAGCTTTTTAACCGGTGTTCAAAAATATGTGGACCTGTTGTCTCAGCATGAACATCAATTCGCTAAACCTGTAATCAAAGCGTGTAAGTTCAATAACGATTCTAATCTTTTAGGAGCTCTATATAACTTCATGCAGCTGTATCATATTATATAAACAATAAATGTCTGAGATGTTTCAGACATTTTTTCTATTTGACTTTATTTCTTTTGACCATTAAGATATTAGTTATAATAAAGGGAGGAATTCAAATGAAATGTCTCTATTGCGGTAAAGATACACAAAAGGATTATTGCAGTCAAGAATGTCAGCAAAAAGCTGAGCAATACTACCAAAAACAAAGAAAAGGCATGCCTGTTTTTGCAGTTGTGGCTCTCATCACTATTGGAATTGCCTTATTATGGAATCATCCTTATCGAACAGCGATTAGTCTAATCCTCTTAGGTCTGGATTTCATTGTCTTTCCTTTTACTAAAGCTTCAACGATTCGTCGTTCCGGTATTCAAAAATCAATAACAATAGCTAGAATTATCGGTGGCATTGCACTTCTTTCCGGTATTATTTCTTACTTTTTTATTTAACTGCATTAGAGTCTCTGATGTGGTTTTTATTTTCAAATCAAGTATAATAGAAAGAAGAAGGAGTGACTTTCATGCAGTTTCATGTTGACAGCTATACACGTGAATATATCAATAAAACAAAGCATCATCTATATATTAAACCCGCCGCTCCGCTTAAAAAAGCAGTGGCACATTACACGATTACTTTTCCCAACTATGAATTACCGGTCTCTGATGAACCTACTTTACAATTGATTCCGGATGTCAGCGGTTGTTTTGTGTTTGACTTTGCTAGAGGGAGGATTAAAGTATGGGGACCTACCACAAAAGTCGTCGGTGTTGCCAATGATCTCAATACCTATCCCTGCCGTTTCTTTGTCGAATTCCTGCCAGGCGGACTCTATCAAGTCTTTGGCAAATCCATTCGGGAAATGGTAGATCAGGAATATGAACTCAAAAATTTAAATTACAATCTCTATGATTTAATTCATACACAGCTATCAAAGATAACTACTTTTGATGAACTTGTCGATTTAATGGATAAACTCTTATGTCAGGAAATAAAAAAACATCCTATTGAATCTCCTATCTTAGATCAAATTGAACATATATATTCACAGCATATCATACAACGCACCTCAGATATTGCTCATACATTAGGAAAAAGCGAACGTCAGCTTAACCGTTGTTTTAATAAATATATTGGTCTAAGTGTCAAAAAATTTTCAAAGATTGTGACTATTAACCATCTCATTAAGGATATGAATCATAAAAATCTTCTTGATCTTACTTTTGATTATTCTTATTTTGATCAGGCACATTTTAATCATGTTTTCAAAGAAATATGTGAGACAACCCCTACTGAGTATATCGAAAACTTGTCCGATTTTTACAATGAATTTTATAAATTCTAAATATAATAAAATATAGGGAGGATAAGAGGATGATAGAATCAAGATGTGGAATTTTATGTAATGAATGTCATTATAAAGAAGAAGTAGGATGTTTTGGATGTATTCATATCAAAAAGCCATTTTGGGGTGAAGAATGTATCATTAAATCGTGCTGTGAAAAAAGGGGATACGAACATTGCGGTGAATGTGAAGCTTTCCCATGTGAGCAGCTGAATGCCTTTGCTTATGATGAAAAGCAAGGAGATGGCGGAAAAAGAATTTGCCAGTGCAAGATGTGGAAGGAATGTCAAAAATAAATACTACATACTAAGCCGGCTGTTAAAGTCGGTTTTAATTTGTTGTATATTACCGGGAAAATTCACCATTTATTAAAAAGTATTAGTGTTAATGTATGTGTAAAATTAGAAAAATAAATATCCAAAATAAAAAACAAAAATACTTTGATTAAATCTTCATATTTATTATAATTACTATGTAAGATAAAAACACAGTCTGGTTGGTAGTCCAGACGTAGCGAAGCTATCAGTAACCTGCCTCCTTGGTTGTCCCTTCTTATTTATAAACTTTAAGGAGGAACAATTATGTCTGTTCAATCGCAATTAACTGTCTTTTTTGATGATCCTTTTTGGATTGGTATCTATGAAATCCGTTTTGATGGAATACAACAAATCTGCAAGATTCGCTTTGGAAAAGAACCCACTGACCCACAGATTTATCAGATGCTTTTAAAATCTTTTCATCAGTTTCATTTCATTGAGCACGCTTCCAACAATATCACTCAGACGGCCAAAATCAACCCTAAGAGGAGACAACGGCTCGTCAGCAAGCTCATGAATCAACCCACTCCAGCAACAAAAGCACAGCAGATCCTGAAAGCTGAGTATGAAAAAACACAGCAGCTAAGAAAACAGGTATCTAAACAGATGAAAGAATTACAAAAAGATCAGTTATATCAGCTGAGAAAACAAAAAAGAAAGGAAAAGCATAAAGGACATTAATCCTTAGCTTTTCTTTTCTTTTTTAGGAAAGGTATACTATCAAAAGCAGATTCTTGCTATGATGAAATAAAGGGGGAATGTAAATGAAAATATTATTTAGTGATGATTACATCATTGATGATAAAATGAGACCGGATCACGGGGGCATTCTGGTTTTAGGTGAAGATCGCATTCAGATCTACTCCAAAGACAATAGTGAAGAAGTATTATGTTTTACTTATGGACAGGTCGTAACAGTCACGATTGAAGTGCTGAGTGAAGTGCGTAAAACAAGAGTGCTAGTGTTTGATATTGCAGCCGGTACACGCTTTCGTTTAAATTTGAATATTCAGACAACAACCCAGTATTTCGAACTCCAGCCGGATCTTACCGTTGAAGAATTGAAGCAGTTATTTGATCGTTTAGATCAACAAAAAGTAGTGATCCATGATCCTGTTCATCTGCGTGACTTTTACTTGCAGCCACATGGTTCTTTGCAGGCTTATGTCGCTAAACAGTTATCTGAACTCTATCCATTTTGACGCTTAAACAAGACATCAAGATACTGTCTTGTTTTTTTATTTCAATGATAAACAACAAGTCATATTTATACACTTGTCTAAATTAAAACAATAGTATATAATAGCTTTGAAATAAAAGGAGATATTAACGATGAAATATAACCCCTATCAAAAATTAACGATCGGTGCTACACGTACATTAACTGCTTTACAAAAAGCAATGCTGACACTTCTTTCTGAAAAATCCTTTGAGGAAATTACAATTCAAGAACTTTGTGACGGCGCTATGCTTCCGCGAGCAACTTTTTATAACTATTTTGATGATAAAAATGACTTACTGCACTACTGCTTTATGGTCTTTCAAAAACAAATCGATCAAACTATACCTGAAGACTTCACCACCCATAACTACATCTGTACATTGATGGAAAACTGCTTCGATTTTCTTGACCAATATCAAAAAGTTCTTCAAGACATCTTGGAACACAATCCATCAAGCCAATATTTAATTAATCAATTCCGTTTTTATTTAACCACAAGCATGGTGGAAGCATTTAAAAACTGTCCTAATCAGAATCGTTATAAAGTTCCCCAAGAGATGGCAGCAAAGGTATACAGTGATGCGGTTCTTACCTTATTAGAATGGAAATATTTGGATAAGAAAGAATGTCCTAAAGAGGAAGCAAAAGCTTATCTTGGAATTATAGTAAAAGGGATTACAGATGAAATATTAGAAAAGGAGAGATACTGATGATTTTTTATTTTAGCGGAACCGGGAATAGTCAGTTAGTGGCTCAAAAAATAGCAGATGTAACCAATGATGAATTAGTCTCAATAAATCAATATCTTAAAGCGAATAAAAGAGGTTGCTTTGAATCTGATAAACCATGGGTCTTTGTCACCCCGACTTATGCATGGCGAATGCCAAGAGTTGTAGAGCGTTGGATTCAGGATATGTGTTTTAAAAATCAAACAACCGCCTATTTTGTTCTCACCTGTGCCGGAAGCAGCGGCAATGCAATTAGATACGCCAAAAAAATATGTAAAGAAAAGAAATGGCATTTTATGGGACTATCAGAAATCATCATGCCGGAAAATTATTTGGCTATGTTCCCTACCCCTACAGCTTCTGAATGTCAGGATATATTAGAAAGAGCAAAACCAAGTATTCAAAAGACAGCACAGCAAATCGCAAAAGGAGAACCCTTTAACAATATTTCTCCCTCATTTAAAGGCAAGCTGTCCAGCGGTCCTATTAATTTCCTCTATTACCCTTTGCTTGTTCGTGATAAAGGATTTAAAGTTTCGAAGCAATGTGTATCCTGCAATAAATGTGTGGAGAGATGTCCCCTTAACAACATTGATTTAAAAAATGGTAAGCCAATCTGGAAAGGTAACTGCACCCATTGCATGGCTTGTATTGGCGGATGCCCAATAAAAGCGATTGAGTATAAATCAAAGTCAAAAGATCGCTATCATTATTATATAAAAAAAGACTAACCATTAAAGAAAGGAAGCATCTATGTTGAAAGAACATCTTATTCAAATTGATAAAAACCTATGTATTGGCTGTGGTCAGTGCATCAAAGATTGTCCTGCCAATAATATTGCGCTCATCAATAAAAAAGCGCATACAAAGCAGCAGCAATGTATTAAATGCGGGCATTGTACAGCGATTTGTCCCAAAAAAGCAGTCTCAATGACCGGTTTTAATGAACCACCTATTGAATTTAAAGAAAAAACTACAGTGGATTCGCAACAGCTCATGCAGGCTTTAAAAACACGACGTACTATCCGTCAGTTTAAAGATCAGCCGATTTCAGATGAAATCATCAGACAAATCATTGAAGCCGGGCGCCTGACTCCAACAGGCAGCAATGCACAGGATGTTTCTTATATTGTTTTAAAAGATAATCTAAAAGATTTTGAGAGGATTGCCGTTCGTTTATTTAAACGTCTTCTTCCAGTGATCAAATTAATAAACAAGACAGCCAGAGAAGTTCCAATTGATGATGATTTTTTCTTTAAGAAAGCACCCGCAGTCATACTTGTAATCTCTAAAAGTCAAATAAACGGAGCACTTGCTGCCAGTAATATGGTACTAATGGCAGAATCCCATGACTTAGGAGTTTTATACAGTGGTTTTTTTGCGATGGCAGTAAAATATTCGTCAAAGCTTCGTAAACAGCTTCAATTAAAACATGGTAAAGTTATTACTGCGTTGGTATTAGGATATCCTAATGTCAAATATCACCGCACCGCTCAAAAAGAAGAAGCCACTATCCATTATTTTTAACAACATAAAAAAATGATATAACCCACATGAGTTATATCATTTTTATTCTTTATTTTAAATGAATATCCGCTAAAAGATTCGCTAAACCAATATAAGCTGCAGGGGTCATATCAATCAATGTCTGACGATCAACATCTGACAGCATTTCCAAACTTTCAGAAAATTTCATGATATCCTCTTTCGAAATATTCTTTCCGCGGGTTAATTCCTTTAAGGTATCGTAAGCATCCGGAATTCCATATTTTCTAAGCATGGTCTGAATAGGTTCAGCTAGCACCTCCCATTTTTCATTCAAATCAGAAGCAAGCTTTTCTTTATTAACTACACATTTTTCCAAACCGTCTTTTGTCTCATTGATCGCTTGTAAAGAATAACCGAAAGCTAATCCCAAATTACGCTGGCTTGAAGAATCTGATAAGTCTCTTTGCATACGTGATTTTGGTAATTTATTCGATAAAGCCATACAGATGTTGTTTGACATATCGACATTCGCTTCACTGTTTTCAAAACGGATCGGATTTACTTTATGAGGCATTGTACTGCTTCCCACTTCCCCTTTTACCGGGATTTGTTTAAAGTATTCCATAGAAATGTACAGCCACATATCCACATCGAAATCAGCCAGTACATTATTGAAATGACGAATACCGTCTAAAATATGACAGGTATAATCATGACTTTCTATTTGAGTAGTCAGCGGGTTAAAGGTTAATCCTAAATACTCTTCCACAAATTTCTTTGCCAGCACTTGCCAGTCTAAATGTGGAAAAGCAGTTAAGATAGCACTGTAATTTCCAGTAGCCCCATTGAATTTTGCCTTAACCTGGATGTTTTCAATGTTTTCAATACTTGACATAAAGCGGTAAGCATATACTTTAAATTCTTTCCCAATGGTAGTTGGTGTTGCCGGCTGTCCATGAGTATGAGCCAACATCGCATCTTCTTTATGGTCGATTGCCCACTGATTGATGATGCCAGCAAATTCTTTAGCTTTAGGCAGCCATACTTCTTTTAATCCATATTTAATCATGCAGGCATAAGAAGTATTATTGATATCTTCTGAAGTACAGCCAATATGAACAAAGCTCACTAAGTAATCAAAGCCAAAAGCTTTTACTTTTTCATCAATGAAATATTCTACTGCTTTAACGTCATGACGTGTAACACTTTCAATTTCTTTAATACGTTTAAAAGAATCATAATTAAATTCTTTAGTAATCGATTCGATCTTAGGAAGATCCTGAAGATCAAATCGACTTAACACTTCACATTCTACATTTTCAATCAAGAATTTTAACCATTGGATTTCAACGAAAACTCTATACTTGACTAATGCATATTCAGAAAAGTATTCGCCTAGGGCGTCTTTTATTTTTGAATAACGTCCGTCTAATGGACAAAGAGTAAAACTTTCAAATTCTTGTTTTTCCATTCTATTTTCCGCCTTTAAAATAATTTACACCTGCTTCAAATAATTTTTGATCCATTTCACCATAAATGTTTTTGAAACGGTTTTCTCCCTGACGTTCACTGTGTCCCATTTTACCGATCACACGTCCGTCAATAGAGACAATTCCTTCAATAGCTGCCATTGAACCATTAGGGTTATATGGAGATTCCATTGTTGGCTGACCATCTAGTCCTACGTATTGTGTAAAGACTTGTCCGTTTGCGAATAACTCTTCGATTACTTCTTTAGGTCCTACAAAACGTCCCTCTCCATGAGAAATCGGGATAATATGCTGATCCCCTACTTCTACATTCGCTAACCATGGAGATTTAACACTAGAAATACGTGTTGTCACCATTTGTGATAAATGACGACCGATTGTATTGAATGTTAATGTCGGATCATTCTTAGTCAGATCAGAGATTTTACCATAAGGTAATAGTCCTAATTTAACCAAAGCCTGGAATCCATTACAAATACCGATCATTAACCCATCACGGTTTTCCAATAAATCTGTAATTGCTGCTTTTAAACGAGGATTACGTAATACTGTGGCGATAAATTTACCTGATCCTTCCGGTTCATCACCTGCAGAGAATCCTCCTGGCAGCATAACAATATTTGCTGATTGAATTGCCTTTTCTAAATCATCGATAGAATTCGCAATATCTTTTTCTGTTTTATTTCGGATTAATACTAATTCTACTTCTGCTCCTGCTTTTTCGAAAGCACGTTTTGAATCATATTCACAGTTTGTTCCCGGGAACACTGGAATCACAACTTTTGGTGTATCCACAATCACTTTAGCCTTTAGTGTACTTCTTTCATTGCAGTCTTTCACAATGACTTCATCACTTTCAGCAGTCTGAGTCGTTGGATAGATTTTTTCTAGGGTTTCACTGTTTGCCTGATAAGCTTCATCTAAAGCAATGCTTTCCCCTTTATAAGCTAAGTCTTTTGAATCGTTTGTAGAAGCGATCACACGAACATTTTCTAAACCGTCAACATCTTTGATATCTTCGATTTCAAGAACAATATGACCATAATGGTTGGCTACTAAGTCATCCATGGTTAATGTATCTGCAAATTCAACCCCGATTTCATTACCGAACGCCATCTTGCTGACTGCTTCGATCAATCCACCTGCTTTTATAGTATAGGCACTTAATACTTTACCCGCTTTTACCAAGGAATATACAGCATCATACTGAGCCTGCAATTGGGCATAATCAAATAAATGATACTCATCTTTTTTCAGCATGAACTCAACTAATGTATGTCCACTTCCTTTTAATTCAGGAGAGATGACATTGTGAACTTCCTGAGAGACAATCGCAAAAGACACTAAGGTAGGCGGTACATGGATATCTTCAAATGATCCTGACATCGAATCTTTTCCACCGATTGAAGGCAGTTTTAATTCTTTTTGAACTTTAAAAGCACCGAGTAAAGCTGCCATTGGTTTTCCCCAACGTACCGGATCATCTAATAATTTTTCAAAATATTCTTGGAAACTAAAACGAATTTTATGATAATCGCCACCCATTGCCACAATTTTAGCGATAGATTCGACTACTGCATAGACAGCACCATGATAAGGTGACCATGTAGAAATTTTTGGATCATATCCATAAGTCATTAAAGACGCTGTTGTGGTTTCTTTTCCTAACACAGGGATTAATGCACACATTCCTTCGGTTTCAGTACGATAAGTTTTTCCGCCATAAGGAGATAATACCGTTGCATTTCCGATTGAAGAATCAAAACGCTCTACCAATCCTTTTTGAGAACATACAGCTAAATCGCCTAAAACATCTTTTACAGTTGTTTTGAAATCTTTTGCTGTAGCTAAGTGGAATGGCGTACAATTGAAATCAGGTAAAGTGATCTTCACATCCTGATAGCGTTTTGCTCCGGCCGCATCTAAGAAATCACGTTCGATATCTACAATTACCTGTCCCATATGATGCATGACTAAACGTGGTTCTTTGGTTACTGTTGCCACTTGAACGACTTCTAAGTTTTCATCTGCACAGGCTTGTTTGATAAACTCTACATCACTTGGTTCAACCACAATCGCCATTCTTTCCTGAGATTCAGAAACAGCTAATTCAGTTCCTGTTAAACCATCATATTTCTTTAATACATTATCTAGTTCAATATCTAACCCCGGTGCTAATTCTCCGACAGCGACACAAACACCACCGGCTCCAAAGTCATTACAACGAACAATACGTTTACTTACTTCTTCGTTTCTAAATAAACGCTGAATTTTTCTTTCTTCTACCGGATTTCCTTTTTGTACTTCTGCACCGGCAGTTTCAATAGATTTAATATCATGTGATTTTGATGATCCGGTTGCTCCACCAACACCATCACGACCAGTACGTCCGCCAATCAATAAGACAATTTGTCCGGCTTGAGGAATATCACGGATCACCTGATGTTTTGGCGCAGCCGCTACGACGGCACCTAATTCCATACGTTTAGCGACATAGCCTTCATCATAAATCTCATGAACAAAGCCTGTCGTTAATCCGATTTGATTTCCATAAGATGAGAAGCCATGAGCAGCTTCACGACAAATCTTGCTTTGAGGCAGTTTTCCTTTTAATGTTTCTTCAATAGACTTACGTGGATCACCGGCACCGGTAATACGCATTGACTGATACACATAAGCTCTTCCTGATAATGGATCACGGATAGCACCGCCTAAACAAGTCGCTGCCCCACCAAAAGGTTCGATTTCAGTTGGATGGTTGTGGGTTTCATTTTTAAACATTAACAGCCATTGTTCATCTCCGGCATTTGTTTTAACAGTGATTTCCACTGAGCAGGCATTAATTTCTTCCGATACTTCCATATCATTCAAATATCCAGTTTTTCTTAATTCCTTCATTGAAATAGTGGCAAGATCCATTAATGTTAACGGTCTTGTTGTTTCAATACCATATACTAAATGACGGCTTGCTTTATAAGATTCAATATCTTGTTCTAAAATTTCTTTGAAAGCTCCGTTTTCAATATCTAAATCTGTAATGATTGTACCAAATGTCGTATGACGGCAGTGATCAGACCAGTATGTATCCAACACTTTGATTTCTGTTTCAGTAGGTTCACGATCAATTGACTTAAAGTAATCCTGTGTCACCTTTAAATCATCATAGTTCATTGCCAATCCCTGATCACGGACAAAATCTCTTAATCCATTTTCATCTAACTGATTGAATCCTGTCAATACAGGAACAGGTTTGATTTCTGGCATTTGATCTGATAAATCTTCATATTTTTCTAATGAAGCTAAACGCTGATCCACTGGGTTGATTAAGAAATCCTGAATTTTATTAATATCTTCATCTGTTAACTGACCATGAAGTACAAATAATTTTGCACATTTTACTTTTACAGTAGCACTTCCTGTTAAGATTTCAAAGCACTGTTCTGTTGAATCCGCTCTTTGATCGTATTGTCCCGGTAAAAATTCAATCGCAAATACTTTAGCATCTCCGCTTGCATATTCTTCCAAATAAACGTCATCTACCATCGGTTCAGATAAAATCGTCGGAATAGCTTCCTTTAATACTTCGTCACTTACTCCCTGAACATCATAGCGATGAACAATGCTTAAGCTTTCAATTTGATTCATTCCTAATTCTTCAATTAACTGGTTCTTTGCAGCTTCTGCTTCCACTGCGTTTTCTTTTCTTTTTTCTACATATACGCGATATACTTTGCTCATACGTGACCCCTCTTAAATTAGACCGATATCATTTCGGTAATATTTACCATCAAAATCGATGACTTTTGCCGCAGCATATACTTTTTCACGAATTTCCTCTAATGAAGCTCCCAATGCACAGATATTCAATACACGTCCACCATTTGTAACCACTTGGTGCTGATCATCAAAAGCAGTTCCGGCATGGAAGATAATGATATCTTCTGCCACTTCATCTAAATGTTGAATTAACTTTCCTTTTTCATAGCTGCCAGGATATCCCCCGGAAGCCAAAACCAAACATCCAGCTGATTCTTTTTTCCATTGAATATTCACAGTTTTTAATTTTCTTTTAGAAACAGCTTCAAAGATATCCAAGATATCCGTTTCTAAACGAAGCAGGATTGATTGTGTTTCCGGATCACCGAAACGAACGTTGAATTCAAGAACCTTAACATCCTGACCATCAATCATTAAACCAATGAAAACAACCCCTCGATAATCCATTTGATCCGCTTTTAATCCTTTCATGAAAGGATCTAAGATTTTTTCTTGGAATGTATCTTCTATTTCTTTTGGCAAGAAAGGATTTGGTGAAAAAGTTCCCATTCCGCCTGTATTCGGTCCTTTATTTCCATCAAAAACCTGTTTATGATCTTTGGCACTTACCATGGGTACAATTGTTTCGCCGTCTGTAAAACATAATAAAGAGCATTCAAATCCTTTTAAGAATTCTTCAATAACGACTTTACTTCCGGCTTCACCCAAAGTTTTCGTCTCCATAATATCTTTTAATGCTTGAATCGCTTCTTCATGGTTTTCACAGATAACAACACCTTTACCCGCAGCCAAACCATCCGCCTTTATTACAACTGGATAGCTGAAGTTATCCAACGCTAAAACGGCTTCATCATAACTGTTTACTTCTTTATAAGCTGCAGTCGGAATATGATGTTTCATCATAAA
The DNA here is from genome assembly GCF_047239305.1 of Beduini sp. Lineage (NCBI taxonomy): Bacteria > Bacillati > Bacillota > Erysipelotrichia > Erysipelotrichales > Erysipelotrichaceae > Beduini > Beduini sp. The sequence goes on along the minus strand of NZ_JBKTEM010000001.1, from coordinate 110,823 downwards.
CTCTTTTGAAAAAGCTTTGCTTCCTTCTAACTGAGCGGCTTTTTTTTGTGGTCCAAAAACCGGACAGCCGATGGCTTCCAGTTCATCTGCCATTCCTAAGCACAGCGGATCTTCCGGACCGACAACAGTAAAATCAATATGATTGTCTTTCACAAACTGCTTGATTCCTTCAATATCAGTGACACTGCCAGGATGGCACGTTCCAATCTGAGCAATTCCCGGATTCCCAGGGATTGCATGAATTTCACTTACTCTTTTACTTTTAGAAAGGGCGTAGGCAATCGCATGTTCACGACCACCCCCACCGATAATTAATACCTTCATGACAATCCTCCTAGTGTCTAAAGTGTCTTAATCCAGTGAATACCATTGGCATCTCATTGGCATCACAATAATCGATTGATTCTTGATCTCGGATACTTCCACCAGGTTGGATAACAGCACTGATACCTGCCTTATGTGCAGTTTCCACACTGTCTCCAAATGGGAAATACGCATCACTTGCTAAAACGGCACCATTGAAATCTTTATCCTGATTATTATGTATTGCATTTTCCAATGCCCAAACACGTGAAGTCTGACCCCCACCAATCGCCAGCGTTACTCCGTTTTTTACGATGCAAATCGCATTTGATTTAACAAATTTAACTACCTTCATACCAAATTCCATATCGCTTAACTGCGCCGGTGTCGGCTGTGCTTTAGTGACTACTTTGATTTCCTCAATCATTTTATCGTTAATGTCCTGAACCAGCACTTTTCCTTCTAAATACTTAATATCATATTTAGCTTCACGAGCATTTAAATTCTTTAATTTTAAGATACGCAAATTCTTTTTCTTCTTTAAGACTTCCAAAGCCTCTTCATCAAAATCCGGTGCAGCGACAATTTCAAGGAATGTCTTTTTCATTTCCAAAGCTGTTTCTTTATCAATTTTATAGTTGACGGCTACAATTCCCCCGAAGATAGATTGTGGATCCGCTTCATAAGCTTTTATATAAGAATCGTATCCGGTATCGGCAATCGCCACCCCACAAGGAGTAGAGTGCTTAATAGCTGCGGTTACTGTCTGATCTTTAAACTCTCTTACTAAAGCCACCGCTCCATATAAATCATTAACGTTATTGAATGAAATTTCTTTTCCGTTTAATTGTTCATAATCCAATAAAGTATGTTGTACAAAAGGATCTTCATAAGCATTCGCTCTTTGCTGTGAATTTTCTCCATAACGCAGATGTTCTGTTTTCTTTAAAGAAATATTTAAGATATCTGGGAAATCATCTCCGACTACTCCGGCAAAATAACGTGAGATCATCGCATCATAGCTTCCGGTCAAACTAAAGGCTTTGTAAGCGAGATTTAATCTGAAATTATAGTCATCTTTTTGATCCTTTAACGCTTCTAGTACTTCATTATAATCCGCTGGATCTGTCACAATTAAAACATCTTTGAAGTTCTTAGCTGCAGATCGAATCATAGAAGGTCCGCCGATATCAATATTTTCTATCATATCTTCCATTGGTTTTCCTTCTTTTAATGCTTTTTCAAACTGATATAAATTCACACACACGATATCAATTGGCTGAATATTCATTTTTTCTACTGTTTCAACATGATGAGGATCATCTCTTCTAAACAGCAATCCGCCATGAACCATCGGATGCAAAGTTTTTACACGACCATCTAATATCTCTGGGAATCCTGTCACATCATCAATTGCAATACAGTCTAATCCCGCAGCACACAGCTGCTTCATAGTTCCCCCAGTAGAAACGACTTCATAACCTAAATCTATTAATCCTCTAGCAAATTCAACGATTCCGGTTTTATCCGTTACACTAATTAACGCTCTTTTTTTCATAAGATTTTTGCCCTTCCTTTTTCTACCATTATCTTTCCATCACAAAACAGCTGAACTGCTTTTGGCAAGATACGATGTTCTATTTTTAATACTCTTTGCTGAATGTCTTCTGCCGTTTCCAAGTCCGCAATATCAACGGCTTCTTGAATGACGATAGGTCCGCCATCTACTTCTTCGTTTACAAAATGAACGGTTGCCCCACTTACTTTAACCCCTCTTTTTAATACTGCTTCATGAACATGGATACCATAGAATCCGGGCCCGCAAAAAGCAGGGATTAAAGATGGATGAATATTTAAAATACGATTCGGATATAACTGAACTAATTTTTCTGGAATGATCGCTAAATAGCCCGCTAAAACAATTAATTCAACGTTTTCTTCTTGTAATCGTTGAATTAATACATCTTGATCTTTAATTGTTTCAGCCTTGATGGAAGCATTTCTAGCTCTTTCTAACCCATAAGCGTTTTTTCGGTTAGAAACAACTAAAACAATTTCTCCATTGATGCTACCGTTTTGGGTAGCATCAATAAGAGATTGCAAATTTGTTCCGCCTCCTGATACAAAGACAGCTATTTTCAGCATAGAGTAACTCCCTTATCTCCTGCTTCAATAGTTCCTACAATATAACACTCATCCCCGGCTTCTTTAATAGCATTCATTGCTGCATCCACATCATTTGGATCTAAGGCAATGATCATTCCTAGCCCCATGTTGAATGTGTTATACATCATTTCTTCAGTAATATTTCCATTTTTCGCAATTAATTTAAAGATTGCAGGGACTTCATAGCTGTCTTTTTTAATGACCGCTCTTATTCCATCAGGCAGCATTCTTGGTACATTTTCATCAAATCCGCCACCTGTAATATGTGAGCATCCTTTAATTTTAATGCCAGCATTTCCAACATTTTTAAGTGCTTTTACATAAATTCTAGTCGGTGCAATTAATGCCTCTCCCAACGTTTTTCCTAATTCATCATAATATGTATTCAATGATTCCTTGCTCATTTCAAACACTTGACGCACTAATGAAAATCCGTTGCTGTGAACCCCGCTAGAGGCAATCCCAACTAAAACATCTCCCGGTTTTATATTTTGACCATCGATAATATCTTTTTTATCAACAACACCTACCGCAAATCCCGCAAGATCATAATCATCCTCCGGCATTAACCCCGGATGTTCTGCAGTTTCTCCTCCAACAAGCGCACATTCAGACTGAACACATCCCTGGGCAACACCACTTACAATCGTCGCAATCTTTTCCGGATAGTTTTTTCCGCAAGCAATATAATCAAGGAAGAATAACGGCTCTCCACCAGAACAAACAATATCATTGACACACATTGCCACCGCATCGATTCCGATTGTATCATGCTTGTCTAAAATGAATGCTAGTTTTACTTTTGTTCCACAACCATCTGTTCCTGATAATAGAACAGGTTCTTCCATATTCTTAATCGCACTTAAATCAAATGCTCCGGCAAATCCGCCAATTCCACCTAATACTTCCGGTCTCATTGTCTGCTTGATATGCTTTTTCATTAATTCTACTGATTTATAGCCTGCTTCAATATCTACTCCAGCTTTTTTGTAATCCATCTGTAATCTCCTTTTATTTAGTCTGCATTCTTTCCAGAACAGCTTTATAAGTTTCAATCAAATCCCCGATATCCTGTCTGAAAACATCTTTATCATATTTTTGATTGGTTTCCACATCCCATAAACGGCATGTATCCGGTGAGATTTCATCGGCTAATAAAATATCACCCTCATCACTCTTACCGAATTCTATTTTGAAATCTACAAGTTTCAAATTAAATTTTAAGAAGAATTCCTTCAATATCGCATTAATTTTTAATGTTTCTTCTCTTAAGAAGTTAATTTCGTCACGTGTCGCTAGCTTTAAAGCTACCGCATGATCGTCATTGATCAAAGGATCACCATAATCATCATTCTTATAACTCATTTCAAAGATCGGCTCATCTAACACGATACCTTCATCCACACCTAATCGTTTGCAAAAGGATCCCGCAGTAATATTTCTAACGATAACTTCTAGCGGTAAAATCGTTACTTTTTTTACACGAACATCACGTTCATTCACTTTTTCAATCATGTGTGTTTTGATGCCAGAAGCCTCCAGCATTTCATAAATAATACAAGAAATTGTATTGTTTAATACGCCTTTCCCAGCAAATTGATCATGTTTCGCACCGTTTCCAGCAGTTGCATCATCTTTGTAATGAATAATATACTCATCTGATTTATCTGTGGCAAATACTTGTTTTGCTTTTCCTTCATATAATGGTTGTGCCATTGTTTTACTTCTCCTTCGATCTCCACTATTTATATTGTTCAATGATTTTAGCGTTTGCGCTTAATGCTTCTGCTGTCATCTCTTCACGATGTTTGTTTAATTTAGCTTTAATGTCATCATGTTTAACTGCCATAATCTGTAAAGCTAAAATCGCAGCATTTTTACTTCCGTCAATCGCTACTGTAGCAACAGGAATTCCTGCTGGCATTTGCACGATCGATAATAATGCATCCATTCCATCTAACGCAGAACCTTTAATAGGCACGCCAATAACAGGTTTGATCGTTTGTGAAGCAATCACGCCAGGTAAATGCGCTGCTTTTCCAGCAGCTGCAATAATCACTTCTGTTCCATCTGTTTCTGTTTCTTTTAAAAATTCGCTTAATGCTCCATGGGCGCGATGAGCAGATAATGCACGAACGCTTACCTCTACACCAAAGCTTTTCAAAAAGTCGATTGCGTCAGTCATTTTTGGCAGGTCGCTGGCAGAACCCATAACAATTGCTACTCTCATATTTATCTCCTTCTTAAAATAATCCAACAATTTTTCCGTTTTCGTCAATATCCATATTGCACGCTGCGGGTACTTTAGGCAAGCCCGGCATTCTCATGATATCTCCTGAAATCGCCACGATAAATCCTGCTCCTGCAGAAACAATAATTTCGTTGATTTTAACGGTAAATCCTTTAGGTCGCCCTAAAAGCGTAGGTTGGTCTGATAATGAATACTGTGTTTTTGCCATACAGATTGGTAAATTAGCTAAACCCAATCTTTCTAAGCGTTTAATCGTTAAGTTTGCTTTTCTATCGAAGATAACGCCTTGGGCACCGTAAACTTCTTTAGCGATGGTCATGATTTTATCTTTAATAGAAGCTTCTTTATCATACAATGGTTTAAATGAAGAGGTTTTCGTTTCCAGCAAAGTAATCAGTTTATTTGCTAAATCGATTCCGCCGTCCGCTCCTAATTCCCAAACCTTGGAAATTGAAACCTCTGCTCCCATTTTCTCGCATTTTTCATTTAACAGCTTTAATTCTGCTTCCGTATCTGTTGGGAAAGCATTGATTGCCACAATTGCCGGCACTCCAAATTTATGAACATTTTCAATGTGTTTTTCTAAGTTTTCAATACCTGAAGCCAAAGCTTCTAAGTTTTCGGTTCCTAATTCTTTTTTATCTACACCGCCATGCATCTTCAATGCACGAACAGTCGCTACAATCACGCAGGCATCCGGTTTTAATCCGGTTTGTGCACACTTGATATCAAAGAATTTTTCTGCTCCTAAGTCTGCTCCGAAACCAGCTTCTGTAATCGCATAATCGCCTAGTTTCATTGCTAGTTTTGTTGCCATTACAGAGTTACATCCATGAGCGATATTGGCAAAAGGTCCGCCATGAACAAATACTGGTGTATGATCCAATGTCTGCACCATATTTGGCTTGATTGCATCTTTTAGTAAGATTGTTACCGCTCCGGTTGCTTTCAAGTCATCTACAGTGACCGGATTACCGTCATAGTTATAAGCGACAATCATTCTTGCAGCACGCTGCTTTAAGTCTTCTAAGTCACTCGCTAAGCAAAGGATTGCCATTACCTCTGAAGCTACTGTAATATCAAATCCGTCTTCTCTTGGAACTCCGTTTGTTTTTCCGCCTAAACCACATACCGTATGTCTTAAAGCACGATCATTTAAATCAACCACACGTTTCCATACGATACTACGTGTATCAATATTTAATGGATTCCCTTGCTGTAAAGAATTATCCAGCATCGCTGAGATTAAGTTGTTTGCTGCCGTAATCGCATGGATATCTCCAGTAAAATGAAGATTAATATCTTCCATCGGAACTACTTGAGCATAGCCACCGCCTGCTGCTCCGCCTTTAACACCAAAGCAAGGTCCTAAAGATGGTTCACGCATCGCCACGATTGCATTTTTTCCAATCTTATTCATCGCTTGACCAAGACCGATCATGGTCGTTGTTTTCCCTTCACCAGCCGGTGTAGGATTGATCGCTGTTACTAAGATCAATTTTCCATCTTTTTCATTTTCTAAACGCTTGATAGTTTCTAGTGAAATTTTCGCTTTATACTTCCCATAAAGCTCTAAATCATCTTCTTCTAAGCCAATCTTACTTGCTACTTCTTTAATCGGTAGCATTGTCGCTTCTTGAGCAATTTCAACATCAGTTTTCATTCATGACACCCTTTCCTTGAAATTAAATAAGGGGAAATACCCGTCCCCCCTTTAAAAACTTAAAAAACGCATTAAAAAGATAATGCTTTTTTTAATCTTGTAGTCTACACTTATGGGGTGTAGGTAGAGACTCTTGACCCATGCATTCAAAAATATACAAGATAATACAACATTCATCTAATTTATACCATATTTAGGGCTATTTCACAATAATATTTCTTTTAAATCAAAAATTTAGTAATGTAAGCCCTTTGATAAATAATAGTACCATTCTGCCAGTGCTTTTAACATAATAACCAAACAAAAATCGTACTCTCGTACGATCTAAAATAAATATTTCACCTATACACTACTTTATTCTGATTGGGATTACTCATCTACACAATTTTACTTTATTAGAACTCACATCAAAAACAACCTGCCTTAATATATATTAGATATTTTTTTCCTTTATTAAGGATTCTTACCACAGATATCCCATTAAATAGAAACTGATAGTTTCAAAGTTTATATTTATATGTTATATTTAAATTAATGATTATTTTTAGAAATATACAACAGAGAGGGATAGTGAATGACAAATCAACAACTAAAAGAAATAAAGGACTACTTATATCAAAAACTGCCAAAATATTTATCCCGTTATTACCAAGTTCATTCATTTGATATTGATGAGATTATAAATGAAACGTTATATAAATGCGACTTAAAATACTTAACCTTTAGACATGAATCAAAAACTACAACGTGGGCATTTAGTTTCGCTAAGTACATAGCAATGAATCATTTTCGTAAACAAATCAGATATCAACAACATATACGTATGTTTGAAAATCAATGTACTTACTATTTTGACTCACCTCACCGAATAATTTGTAGAAAACAATTATATTATGATGTTCGTTGGGCATTTCATCAATTGAATTTTCTGCAAAAACAACTCATCTACTTCTATGTAATTAAACAAATTCCAAAACATAACATTTATAGACTTCTTAAAATCAACAAAAAATGTTTTGATACACTCTATGATCAAGCTCTTAATGAACTGAAAGATTATTTTCTAAAAAAACATGGTACATATTTAAATTCCGATTCTTTTGTTTGAGAACTTGTCTTTTAATTTTTCATATAAGCTTTTTTCATCTTTTTCAAAGTGTTTTTTTAATACTTTAATAATTTGCTGTTCACTTAATTTTATCTCTTCTGCAAGATCATCTAAGCACTTGTGTATATCTCTTAAATTATATTTTTTAAATGACATGCTATTAATCGATTCATTTAAAATATGATAGTCTTTATATTTATCATTTTTATAATTTTGATAGATAAGAAAAGATATCGATTCTCTTAAATAGGTTCTCATCGTTTCTTGATTAGAATAATCTTTAAATATATCTTCATAAATAATTTTATTTTCCATATCCTCTAAAATATCATTATGCGCACCCTCATTGACCAGTGACGCAATATTACGTTTACTATAGGAAATAATGCCAATTATCCTTTTCATATGATAACACATATCATTAAGGGTACTGAGTGTTCTGACAGTGTCTTCTAAAGCCGTTTTATTTAAACGATCAACATCTTCAACGATCAGTACTATTCTTTCTCTCTGCACCATTTTTCGAATTTCTTTAAGATAAAAGGTTTGATAGAGCTTTGTCGAGTTCTTTCTCAGTAAAATAAGATGAGGTAAAAAGAAGCTTGCTGTCGCTATTCCTAAAAATAAACTTGCTCCTCCAATACAAAGAGGAATATAGATACGAAATTGATCCAAATTTTTTATCATGTCGGCAAAAAATATTGAAATAAAATTAATTTTAAGATAAGTGAGAATGAGATAAAATATTGGTACTAATGTTACTAATTCTAAAAAATAAAACATTATAACTGATCGATCAGGAAAATAAAATAATGTATTTGAACTTTCTGCTACATTTTTAAAAACCAAACTCAATATATCCTGGTCATAATTCTCTGCCCATGGGGATACAACCACAGGTTTGAATCCCGTATTTGAAACGGTTAAGACATCCAAGCTGGTTTTTCCGACACCATAATTTCCTTCGTGATGTACCCATTTTCTGTTCTCTGTGATTTTTTTCAAAAGCAACTGATTCTGAAACAAATCAAGTCCCTTTGGATATTGATAACATTTTTGATATATTTTCTTAAAATCAAATTTCCCCTTTTTCCAATATTCGAAATCTTGATTTACTTTAGAAGACAGAACCTTTTTATAACCGTCAACAAATTTATCTGTCACTATGATTTCACCTTTAATATTGACATATTTAATATATAGGTTTAATAGTAATTTTTTTGATTTATTATTTTTTTCATCTTGGTACATTAATAAAATCTGCAGTCTAGCTAATCTTTCAACCCCATTATCACTTATCGCTAAATAACAGTAGGGTCTTTTATCGAAAGAATGAGCATTCGCTTCACCATTTACAAAAGGCTGATTTATAATTTTTATTTCTTGATTCAAAGCCCCTTCAGGAAACATTTTATTCAGATCAATCTTTATTATACGATAAGCATTAAATTCATTATAGGATTCATTTAAGTATACTTTATCATGCAAAATCTCTTTCATCTCAAGATTTAAAAATTCAATAGATATTGCTTTAGTTAAAACATTCATATCATAAGGAAAATAAGAGCTGACTAAGGCTATCCAAAAAATAAATAAGAATGCTATAAAACTGATATAGAAAGCTTCATTAGTAAATGCCTTTTCTATATAAAGGATATGACCTATAAGAATAATACCAAGAATTGCTAGTTTAATTCCTTTATGGGAAGATAAGTTTCTTTTTGTGTTTACAGACAGAGTTTTTTTATTGATACTTAAACCGTACACAACAGCTTTAAAAAACACGGCTATTCCATTAAACAAAATTAGCAACTCAAAAAACACTAATACTGACTGGAATAATAGGTCATCAAGAGGCATTGATTGATATCTAAGGAATACCATTATGCTAAAGAAAAATAATAACTGATATAAAAATAACTTTCCGCATTTTATCCACTTACATATATTGCTATTCAGTCGATTATACAGCATGGCAATGATGATCCCTATACAGATTGTTCCACCCACTATTAAAAAAAATAATATTATATCCATACTTCCAAATTGATTCCATTTATACCAAATAAAACCGATAAATAATATTGCTGTTATCATAGAACAACACATAACTCGAACAAATCGATCCCTTAAATAATATATTTTTTTAAGATGATTCCTTACATACCTTAATACATTTTTCAATCGATCCCCCTCCTTCGTTTCTCTAATTATAACTTATAACACCATCCTTTCCAACCCACAATTCTTAGGCAGCAACAAAAAAACTGCCATTTTCATGACAGTTTTTATAATTTTGTAAACTCCCATGCACCCGCAGTCTGATCCACCAAACGCTGAATATCCCAGTGCAAATCACTTCTTTTAGGACTGTTCGGATCATTTAAAATGATCTGCCCTTTTTCATCAATCCCGGTTAATACGATAAAGTGTCCAGAGGGTGTAAAATCTCCCGGACCAACACTTAAAATAACTAAATGCCCTTGATTTAAAGCATTTAATATACTTTGGGCATTGCCCGGCAGCTGTGTTCCTTGCACACCAAAGGCACTGGCTCCTTCAGACATCAATGTCCACATCGTTCCCACATCCTGTACATAATAACCGTTATCGTATGCAAATTGTGCAACGGATCGTGGATTAATGTCACGATTACCTGTAAGGGCGGAAATCACCATCGCTAATGAAGTGGGACCACAGGCATTCAGTCCCATCATTTCATCAGCATAATAATCATAACCCCAGCGAGAATCCCATTGAATAAATAAAGGAACTTCCCTCTTAAAATCCTGCTCCGTTAACACAATATCATCGAAATGCTGTCGATTCGGATAATTATAAACATAATCAATTTCTTCTTCATAGACAAGAAGAACCGATACCAAAGCCCGCGGATAGTTCTTCAGATTGTAAATAATCTCTTGAACTTTTTCATTATCCGGGTACAGTTCATTCAACTGAATGGCTAACGGATCGGTTAACCCAAAGGATTTCTTTTGTTTCATAAAGATACCGGACTGCAACAAATAAGCGCTCCCGCCGATTATAATTCCAAAAACAACGATCACCAGTAACAACCTTTTTACTGCACGCTTACTCATTGCATTACCTCCTATCTTATAAATACTATGATATATCTTTTAATTTCATTCTTCTAAATGATAATGTATATAACACTACGGTTAATAGTCCATAGCCTCCAACAACGATCACATTGTTTAATGTTTTATTAAGTACCATCAGACTTCCTGAGGTTAATGTGACATCAACATCGGTAGGAATATTTTTAAACAAATTCGTAAAGACATTATATACTTCTATTTGACCAGACGAGCTAGATAGCTGTCCTATTAATTGTGTAAATGTATTAAAAATTAAGCCGAACTGATAGTTAAGATCAAAGAGATATAAATGCATTTTATCATAAACACCTAGTGATTGTGTAATCGTTCTCGCTATAGGAATGATACCAAAGATTAAGAAACCAATCAATGCTAGAATTAATAATGCGGGTACTTTTTTCTTAAAACAGGTAGAAAGAAAGCTTCCGATTGCACCGGCAATTAAGATGACAAACGCCCCATACAGCAAGAAAACAAACGTATATTTTAATAAATAAATCAGAATATCCTGATCCGGCTGAGCTCTTAAAGTAAAGATCCCCAGTACGATCAGCAAAGAAATACCAAGATAAGTCATTGCTCCGGCAAGCATGCCGCCGATTTTTCCAACAACCAGTTCATAACGGCTCACAGGTTTAGATAAAAGCAAACGCAGCGTTCCTTCATGCAGTTCATTGGCGAACAGTCCTGATGAAGTATTGGCAACGATCATCCAAATACAAAGCCCGGCGATTAAAACAAATGTCAGCATGCAGTACATCACGGCTAAACGTTGTGACAAATAGACAAATGTAGGCGTTCTTGTCATGACATCCAGATAGTCTCCGGCAAGCAGATAGCCTGCAAAAAGACTGGCCGCCACAACAATCGGCATCGTGACATAGTTAAACATTTTAGAATAGGTTTTATTAAATATGTGTTTCATCTTGTTCTCCCTCCACTAATTGTTTATACAGATTTTCCAAAGTCACAGCCTCTTCCTGAAGTAAATTTAAAGTGAAATGATTTTGATAGACAAATTCAACAATGCTCTGTTTACATGCTTGTTTATCTGCCGCTTTGATCCTGATCTTTTCTTTCAGCAACGAACATTCATATCCTTGCTTAGTAAGATAGTCCATCATCTGCTGATTATCCGAACAGCTAACCTGCAGGATCTCTTTATTAAACACTTCCTGTACCTCTGACAATGGCTGGTCCAGTACAATTCTTCCTTTATTAATCATGATGACATGATCAATAATCATTTCCAACTCGGTCAGTACATGCGAACTGATCAAAACCGTCATTTTCTTTTGCGTAACCAACTTTTTTAAAGTGTCGATAATCTCCATACGACTGGTTGGATCTAAATTAGCTGTAGGTTCATCTAACAACAGAATTTCCGGGTCATGAATCATAGCTTGAATCAAGCCTACTTTTTTCTTCATCCCTGTCGAGAATTTATTTACCTTTTTAAATAAGTGTGCTTCTAAATCAAATTCTTTTATTAATTCTTTTGTACGATCGATCGCTTCATCATAGGTTAATCCCGATAAGGTACCCATATAAACTAAATATTCTAAGCAGTTCATATCACTGTAAAATGACGGGAATTCCGGAGAATAGCCCATGATTTGCTTCGCTTCTTGTGAACCTAAAGGAAAACCTTTAACCATCCCTGTTCCCATCGTAGGGTAAATTAAGCCCATTAATAAAGACATTGTGGTTGACTTCCCTGCTCCGTTTGGACCGATAATACCATAGATTTTTCCACTCTCTAAAGAAAATGACAAATCATCAATTGCGGTAAAATCACCAAACTTCTTATTTAAATGTGAGATTTCTATAATTTTATCCACGTTTAACACCTGCCTTTTTATTCAAACGATATTTAGGATAGAACAACAGTCCAGCAATCAATCCTAGTACCAGCACTAAACCAAAATTGAAGAAATAGCTTAAAGCATGTCCTTTTTCTACATTTACATGAATCGTCTGATGCGTTGTTTTACCATAACCGTCATTATAGGATAAGGTTAAACTATGCTCTCCTTCTAGTAAACGGAACGTTGCTTCATTAGAAGCCGTCGTCATCACCGTCTCACTTCCGTCTGAGATCGTCATTTTACCGCTTTGATCACTCTGCCATTTCAGCGTCATATATCCACCTTTAATCGTGGTTGGAGTTTCGCTTAGACTAAAGTCAACAGCATCATCTAGCATGTACAGATCTCCTTCACTGTTTGAAATAAGCAAATGTGTATCCGTTATATTTTTAGCGTATTGAACAGTGGTTGCAAAACCGGCAACCGGCATTTCTTTTTCATAATCGTAAATCTGCATTAATCCTTCAGAACTGTACATCACTTTATTTGTCCCGACAACCCCAATTAATGAATAATCATCGGGGATACCATTCATAATTTGAATAGATTTCATTTCATCAAAACTAGCTCCATCCAAAAATTTAAGGGATGTATTTTCACGATAATTCTCATCGGTATCGGAAGATAAATAGGCAACCTCTTTCTTTCCATCTCCGTTCAGATCCTCTACTAATGCAACCTTGTGGCTGTCAGAATCTATCTTCATTGGAATCATCTCTTCTTGTGCCATCGGGGCTTGCCATGAATGATCGCCATATTTAGGATACATATGATGTGAATTCAGCGTCTCACCGTTGCTTCCATCGATAATCTCTACCTCTCCAATGGGCGTATTATAAATAATATCATCAACACCATCTTGATTATAGTCGACCCCTGAAAATTCAAATGATTCTCCCCAATTATAAACCCCGTCTTTCATTAAGTCATATTTAGTCTGCAGTGTTTTTCCATCAAGCACACGATAGACCTGATACCCTGAGGTATTTCGAGCATTAATAATAATATCGTTAATTCCATCATGATCTAAATCTTTCATTTGCGCAGCCTGAATATGATTTTGCAATTCTTTGGCGTAGTCTAATTTAATTCCTGATTTGACATAAGAGACATCATAACCAGAAATTTTTGAATAATAAAGATTCGCCTGAGTTTCTCCAAACAAAGCGATGTCTGTTACTCCATCTCCGTTAACATCTCCAACTTCAATTGTTAACCCTGATTCATCTGCTGTTGGAGAAAAAAACGATTTCAAGGTAAGCGATTTTCCATCGATGATATAATTATCAACTAAAATCTCATTCACTCCATCATTATTCATATCTTTAAAATAACGAATATTCTCACCGGTCACATAATGAATATAGGCTTTCCCATTTTCATCAGTCCCTTTATCCAAAACCACCGAATCATTGACAAGCAATGACCCATCATCTGTATTAATAATTAAAATATAGCTTGCTTCTAATGCATTTTGATTATTGCGTTTATTGACAAGCATTAATAAATGATGAGATTGTTCATCATAATGAAGGGCTTCTAACCCATTGGAATTTCCAATGAATTCCTCTGGTAAATCAAAAGTAAATAAAACATCATCTTTATTACCATGATTTAATTTCTTGATTTTAGTAATTAATCCACTGCTACTATAACTCACCAACATTCCATGATCTGTATCTACAATCTTTGAAGCCATGGATAAATTGCCTACATATTCAATAGAGTTAAAGTCGTTAGAAATAAAGAATGTTACATTTCCTTCACTTTGAATCAAATAACAATCTGCCGTTTTAATAAGTTTAATCTTTTCATCTTTTTCCTTAATTGAAGGTGCTTTGACACTTTCTTGTGTTACCATTTGTCCACTTTCCAGTGAATAAATATTAATGAGTAATTCACCTTTTTTACTATAGCTGGGAACGACTAAGACTTCTTCATCTTTATACGTCGATAACACCGCATTAGAAGATTTTAAATTATACTGGTCAAGTGTATAGGTTTGTTTAACCTGCTGTGATTTCTGATCATAAACAGCTAAGACTGGCATAATAGTAGACTGTCCGCCCATCATTCCCATTCCATTATCTGATTTAGCGGTTTGTGCCTTTTCATTTCCTAGAAATGCACTAATTAATAACTGTTGATCTTTCAACGGTTCTACTGTATATCCCATAAAACCGCTCGTTGTAATTCCACTTGGAAACACCGTAGGACGATACTGACTGTCATATCCGGCATTGGCTGATAAAAAGCGAATTAATTGATCATTGCCAATCAAGGCCAGATCACTGCTGTTCACTGTGTTGCCGTCTTCTATATTTAATTGATTTAAAATGCCATCCTCTGTTGTGACATAAAGAAAGTCATCTTCTAAATAAATATCCCAGGCATTTAATTGAACGGCACTGTTACGTGACGAATCCATTGTTGGAACTTGGAGTTTTCCTGTCAACTGTGTTGACCACTGTACTTTCCCAGTTTGACGATCTAACATTTTGACTGCTCCGGTTTGACAAGTAAAAGCAAGTCCATTATCCCCGACTGGTATCATTTTCCAAATATTATCTTTTTCTTCATAATCAAAGATTTGGTTACCTTCTAAATCTAAACAGACAATATGATAATCATATAAAATATAGATGAACTCATCTTTATATAAAAGCTGAAGAATTTTTGAATTTTCCTCAAATTGTCCTTTTCCCTGTTCTGTATTTAAATGATGATAATTCTTAGAAAATAAAACCTTAGAGTCTTCACTGCTGATTAAAGCGACATTATCCTGTCCATTAGGACTATCCATATAAACAAGGATATCGTTTTGTCCCCCCTTGTTCACATCGCTTACGATCTCATAGTCTTTTACCGGATAACTCGTTGTAACTTTGAACTGATCGTTTCCGATAATGGTCAATCCTTCACTTGTCGCAAGCATGTAGCCTGATAAATTGTCACTTATATTCACATATTTTGCAGAGCTTGTGCTCTTGGCATCTAATCCATCACTATAAGGCGTTAGTGAGGATGATGATTGACCATGGATCGGACTGAACGTGCTTGCGGCAGCCACGATCATGGTCATAATGATTGATAATCGTTTTTTCATAATCTTCCCTCCGCCCATATCCTAACATGAAAAAAACACAAAAAACGGGTTTTAAGAGAATCTTAAGAAATATTAAAAATTTCTTTTTTAGATATTTAAAAAGTAATTGTAGATTTCCATTTTTTATAAGGAATTTTATCTTATTTGACCTAAAAATGACTGAAAGTGCAATTGACTTTAAAGTCTCTTTACTTTATACTAAGTCTAGGTAATTACGGTTGCCTTAAAGATGCATGAATAGTTATTGTATTCATACGGAAATTGAAATCATAATCAAATGAAAGGAGTTTATTAAAACATGATTTATTCACATGAAGTAGAACAAATGTGCAGTGTTAAAATTGGCGCTTCACACGGATGTGCTCCAATTCCAGAAGAAGGAAAATGGGTATATTCAAAAGAAATTAAAGACATCAGCGGTTTAACACATGGTATCGGTTGGTGTGCACCTCAGCAAGGGGCTTGTAAATTAACTTTAAATGTTAAAGAAGGAATCATTGAAGAAGCATTGATCGAAACAATCGGATGTTCAGGGATGACTCACTCTGCAGCAATGGCTTCTGAAGCTTTAGTTGGTAAAACTTTATTAGAAGGTTTAAACACTGACTTAGTTTGTGATGCTATCAATACTGCAATGAGAGAATTATTCTTACAAATCGTTTATGGACGTACTCAATCTGCTTTCTCAGAAGGTGGATTACCTATCGGTGCCGGACTTGAAGATTTAGGTAAAGGTTTAAGAAGTATGACAGGTACATCTTATGCAACTAAATTAAAAGGACCTAGATACTTAGAATTAACTGAAGGTTACATTAACAAAATCGCTTTAGATGCTAATGGGGAAATCATCGGTTATGAATTCATCAACTTAGGTAGAATGATGGATATGATTAAAGCTGGAAAAGATGCTAATGAAGCAATGGCTGAAGCTACTGGAACTTACGGTAGATTTGAAGAAGCTGCTAAGTACATCGATCCAAGAAAGGAATAATAGGGGGTACAAACAATGGCATTATTTGAAAGTTATGAAAGAAGAATTGATCAAATTAACGCTGCATTAGCAAAATTTGATATCAAATCTATCGAAGAAGCAAAAGCTATCTGCGATGAAAAAGGAATTAATGTTTACGATATCGTAAAATCAACTCAGCCAATCTGTTTTGAAAATGCTTGTTGGGCTTACACTGTAGGGGCAGCAATGGCAATCAAAAACGGTGATACTAAAGCTGTAGATGCTGCTAAAACAATCGGTATCGGGTTACAATCATTCTGTATTCCAGGATCTGTAGCTGATGATCGTAAAGTTGGTTTAGGACATGGTAACTTAGGTTCAATGTTATTAGATGAAAACACAGAATGTTTCGCTTTCTTAGCCGGACATGAATCTTTCGCTGCTGCTGAAGGAGCTATCAAGATCGCTGAAAAAGCTAACAAAGTTAGAACTAAACCATTAAGAGTTATCTTAAACGGTTTAGGTAAAGATGCTGCTAAAATCATCTCAAGAATCAATGGATTTACTTATGTAGAAACTCAATTTGATTATTTCACAGGAGAAGTAAAAGTTCTTTCTACTACTGCTTACTCAGATGGACCAAGAGCAAAAGTAAACTGCTATGGTGCTGATGATGTTCGTGAAGGGGTAGCAATCATGCATCGTGAAGGTGTAGATGTATCAATCACTGGTAACTCTACAAACCCTACTCGTTTCCAACATCCTGTTGCTGGTACATATAAAAAAGAATGTATCGAACAAGGTAAAAAATATTTCTCAGTAGCTTCTGGTGGTGGTACTGGACGTACATTACACCCAGATAATATGGGAGCTGGACCTGCTTCTTATGGTATGACGGATACTATGGGACGTATGCATTCAGATGCTCAATTCGCTGGTTCTTCATCAGTTCCTGCTCACGTAGAAATGATGGGATTAATCGGTATGGGTAACAACCCAATGGTTGGAGCAACTGTTGCTGTAGCTGTAGCTATTGAAGAAGCTTGTAAATAATTATAATTTTTTAATCATTTAAACGAATTAAAATTATATAAGTGAATATAACTGTACACGTTATTTAGATAAATTCTACGATGATGTGTGCAGTTTTTTTGTACTTAAGAAACGTAATATTATGAAATTAAGAATCAAAAAAAGCATAAAATCAATTTATACATTTATTGCTCCTAATCCCCTATCTCATCTTTTAATAAAGAAACGATGAATCATTTCATTTTAGATACGAAAGAAACACTCGTACGATTCTTTATGAAAATGATCATTTAATAGTATTTAATTTTTCTCTTATTAAAATTGATATAAAACCTTTTTAGCTTTTAATATATTAAATATTTATTATGAAATCTCTTTATTAAATGATTCTGCATCTGAAGCCCCCCCACAGCATTGTTTTATTATAACCTTTACGCAATATCTTACAAATTTCTCCTGATACCTTATTCAAATAAAAAACACACTTTTATTAAGTGTATTTTTAAAGTAGAGAATCTTTTAATAATTGTATATAAGGATGGGTTGAAGTGCTAAAATCTTGGCTATTTAAGCAGGTTACTTGTTCTCCCTCCAATAAAACCATTGTGCGATCACAAAATCGTTGAACAAGCGAAAGATCGTGAGAAATAAACACTAAGGTCAGCTGATTTTCTACCTGTAATTGCTTCATTAACGTTAGAACCTCATCTTGTACGATCACATCTAAAGCACTGGTCATTTCATCACAGACGATTAGCTTAGGAGATAAAGATAACGTTCTTGCAATGACGATTCTTTGCAGTTGTCCCCCACTTAATTGATGAGGATATTTATTTAAACAGCTTAAATCTAACCCTACTTGCTTTAAATAATATTCAATCTGAGCTGACGCTTCTTTTTTAGGGCAAAGTTCAAAATGAATATAAGGTTCAAGTAAAAATTTTTTTATTTTCATACGTGGTGAAAAAGCACTGATAGGATCTTGAAAAATATATTGAATATCTTTTCGGATAGGATAAATATGGCGATCACGAAATTCGATTTTATTACCTTTGTAATATACGTCTCCCCCAGAAGGCTGATCGATCAATGAGATAATTTTTCCCAATGTACTTTTGCCGCAGCCGCTTTGTCCGACAATGCCTAAGCATTCTCCTTGGTAAATAGTTAAATCAATATGTTTCAAAGCCTCATTTGCTTGTCCATTATTTATATAAACCTGAGAAACATCTTTCAAAGAGAGAAGACATTCATCCATGATACTTTTCCTCCTTCCTTGTAACTTCTAAAAGTAACTGAGTATAGAGATGCTGCGGGGCATAAATAATTTGATCATGCGTACCAAATTCAACGATCTCACCATGATACATGACCGCAATATAATCCGCTAAATAATTGGCTACAGCCATATTGTGAGTGACAATCATCATTGTCATTTCTTCTTTTTCCTTGATTAAACGAAATTCTTCTAAAATCTGCTTTTGGCTCACCGCATCTAAAGCGCTGGTGGGTTCATCAGCTAACAACAATTTTGGTTTCAAACTTAATGCCATCGCAATCGCCACACGCTGAGCCATTCCCCCCGATAATTCAAAGGGATATTTCTCTAAGACAGATTTGGGATCAGTCAAGGAAACTTGTCGCAGTTGTTTATGCGCTGCTACTAAAGCCTGATCTTTATCTATCTTGAAATGTTTAGATAAAATCTCAATATATTGATCTTTAATCTTTTTTCTTGGATCAAAGTATTGATTAGCATTTTGAAAAATCATTCCAATCTGCCTACCGCGAACACTCTGCCATGAACGGTGATTCAATGATAAAAGCTCTTGTCCATCAAAAAGGATATGACCATTTGAAATGGTAGCATCCTTCCCTAACAACTGCATCGTTAATTTAAGCAGTGTAGATTTTCCTGATCCACTCTGTCCTACTATCGCGATTGTTTTGTTTTTAGGGATATTTAGACAAATATCTTTTAAAACGAGCTGATTTTGATAGTATAAATCAATGTGCCTATATTCAATTAGATTAGTCATTGCGGATACGAATATCCTTTGTCACCATATAGTAATCGACCGGATGCTGATCAGCGCCTTCTACTTTAGAAGAAGAAACAGTATTTAATGGAAGATAAGAAACATATAAGCTTGCAGCATCTTCTAATAAAATTTCAGAAATCTCTTTAGAAAGTGCTTGACGTTCTTCAATACTAAATGTCCCGGCTAACGTCGCTATCAGCTGATCGATGGCAGGATTGCTGTAGCGGGCAATGTTTCCCTCTGCACCGCTTTGATAATGCAGCTGTAAAAATACTTCAGGATCACCGGTTGGCGCTGTAGAATCATTTGCTGAACACATATCAAAAGTACCGGCAGCCTTTATATCTGAAAGATTCTCTACTTGGTTGATGTGGATTGAGATGCCGATTTCTTTTGCTTCATTTTGAATTGACTGAGCAATGATACTGGCATCACTTGAACCATGATCGGCACTTTCGTAATATTCAATTACAATATTTTGACCATTCATTTCACGAATACCATCCCTATTGCTGTCAATATAGCCTACTTGATCAAGTAATCGTTTAGCTTCTGCAGGATTGTAATCATAGGCGTTAATAATGCCATTCCCATAAGGCAAGGCACTTGAATAGAGCCCCGTTGCTTCTTCACCACCAGTTAGCTTTACAATATTTTGACGATCAATCGCATAAGACAGTGCTTGACGCAAGGTCTGATCCGATAAATACTTTGATTGATTATTCATATATACCACATTGCATCGTGGTCCTAATACCTGTGATACCGTATATTTCGTTGAATCACTGAATAAAGAAAGATTTGAATAGTCGATAGTGGTTGCCAGATCTACTTCTCCTGACTGTAATGCCAAAACACGAGAATCAGAATCAGCTACCTGAGTAAAATGTACCGTCTCTACTCCAACCTGACCATCCCAGTAGCTTTTATTAGCTGAACTGTCGATCGTTGTTTCCGGAACAAACTGATCGATCACAAACGCTCCGGTGCAGCTAGGAGTCGACTGTATTTTGTCTTCACTCTCTGAAGCATCATAAATGGTAAACAAGGGTTCACATAAATTATTAATGACTGCTCCGCTTGCCGTGTTTAAATATAAAGTGACATTTTGCCCTGTTGCTTCTACCCGACTTAAATCGAAGTAATCTTTGGCACGGGAATTTCTTTTAAAGGCTCTTTCTATACAGGCTTTCACACATTCACCATCAACTGTGTTGCCGTTAGAAAATTGTACGCCCTCGCGGATATGGAATTGCCAAGTGGTATCATCTACCTGCTGATAGCTGTCTGCCAGCCATGGCTCCGCTTCAAATTTTTCATTTAAACGAAATAAAGTTTCCCCTACTCCAATACGGCTTAATACCCAGCCGTCATAATCATTTGTGGGATCTAATGATGTGCTGATCCAAAACATGGCTACATTTAAATGATTAGGCGGATTATTCGATTTTGAATCCGCCTGACATCCAAGCAGCGATAAACTAAGCAATAAACAGAATAAACAATGTTTGATTTTTTTCATACTTTCCTCCTAAGATTGTTTAGGATCCAGTTTATCACGTAAACTATCTCCCAATAAATTAAAGATGATCACACTGATCAATATGACTAACCCCGGATATACCATCATCCAAGGTGCTGTCTGCATAAATTGTTTGCTTTCAAAAAGCATGTATCCCCATTCCGGCAAAGGGGGCTGACTTGCTAAACCTAAAAAGCTAAGTCCGGCTAAAGAAATCATCATAGCTCCAATATCTAAGATGGCATGAATTAAAATTTGCGGAAATACATTGGGCAATATATAAGCCCAGATGATCTTATGCGGTTTAGCCCCTGATAGCTTGGCGGCAACAATAAAATCTTGATGCATGATAGACGAAACCAGTGTTCTTGTAAGCCTTGCATATTTCGTCCACCAGATTAAAGCTAAAGCAAATACGGTGTGAAATAATCCAGCCCCTAATATACCAGCAACCGCAATAGCAAAAATAGTATCAGGAAATGCCAGTAAAACATCTGCCAAACGCATTATCGCATGATCAATCAGCCCATTTTTATACCCGGCGATTAACCCTAATGTCACGCCAACCAAAACAATAATGATCAGCATTACAAAGGTTAGTGAAAAAGAAGAAAAGGCACCGCATAGTATTCTTGAAAGGATATCACGTCCCAACTTATCGGTTCCAAACCAATGTATACTGCTAGGCGGCTGCAAAGATAATGCATAATTGACTTCTAGCGGATCATAAGGCGCTAGATATTTACCAAAAACAGCGGTCAACAATAACACTCCTGCCAAACAGGATAACAGAATAATTTTTATTGTTGTCCAGTTACTTATTTTTTTCATCATTGTTCTCCTTTACTCAGCCGCATTTTAGGATCCATCATAAAGCAAAGCAGGTCAACAATGAGATTCACAAAAACATAAATAAGTGCCATCCAAACGACATATCCTTGTATAATCGGATAATCTCGAACGCGAATAGCCTCTACAATCATGCTGCCGATTCCCTGATAAGAAAAAATTGTTTCTACAATGGCAGCACCTCCCAGCAAATGCCCAATCGATAGTCCTAACAATGTCACGATGGAAGAAAAGGTATTCGGTAAGACATGTTTGAAAATGATCTCCCCCTGACTCAGTCCTCTGGACAATGCCCCAACGACATAGTCTTTATTTAGTTCCTCTAAGGCAGCTGTTCGAATCTGCCGGATATAAGCTCCTATTAAAGGAAGTGCTAACGTAATCATTGGTAGAATCATCCCTTTAAGATCCGTACCGCTGATGACATTAAAAATTCCTAGCTTTACTGAAAAAAGATAAATCAACAGCAAACCTAACCAGAAATTAGGTATAGAAATACTAAAAAAGGTTAAAAAGCGAATGAAGTAATCTATTCCTTTATTTTGATAGACCGCTGTAAGAACCCCTGAAGGAATCGATACCGCTACAACGATACTTAATGATAAAAACGCCAGTTTCAATGTATTTGGCAATTTTCGCCCCATTTGTTCAATTACACTGTTTCCATAATGATAGGATTCCCCAAGATCCCCGTGCATTGCTTCGTCCAGCCAATGAACATAGCGTTCAATCACAGGTTTATCTAATCCCATCTCTTTACGGGTATTTTCTAATGTTTCACTCGATGGTGTAATTCCTCTTGATAGATAATACATTTCTGCACTGTCACTAGGAGCAAGGTCCGTAATCAAAAATGTTAAGAAGGTCACTCCCAATAATACAAAGATCAGTGAAAGCAGTCTTTTAATAATATAGTTTTTCATCATTTAATAACGTGTATCATGAAACTACGGACGATGGACTTCCCTAAAGCATTTGTCTCTTCATTTAAAATATCCCATTCTATTGAAGCTGCTCCCAACTTTTTTAATACTTCTTTATCCCAGTAAGGGCGCAAATATTGTGAGAGTTCTAAATGCTTAGCAATGTCATTTATCTTCGATACATCAATTCCTTCCATATGCTGATGTTCCCTATGTGATTTTCGATCATAATCCTTGTCAGTATAATGATAGTAATAATTTCCGTCATAGTTCAATAAATGTCCGTTAGGTTTTAATACTCGCAGCATTTCCTTATAAGCAGTGATTGGGCGTTCTAAATTCCACGTTACATTTCGAGTTATAATCAAATCAAAGCTCTGATCTTCAAACATCAGCTGATGAGCATCCATCTTCTTAAAAAGAATGTTCACTCCATATTTTTCAGCATTGCTTTTAGCCTCCTTCAACATCTGTTCACTATAATCAATAGCCACGACCTGACATCCTAACCTAGATAATAGGATCGAAAAGAATCCCGGTCCACAGCCTAAATCCAACACACGCCATTCTTTCTTAATTAAAACATAACGACCGATGAGTTGAAGCCATTCCTCTGCTTTTTCACTTTTCAATTCTGCCTGATTATCCAAGGAATATCCTTTAGCTCGGGTATCCCAATAGGCAGAAATATCTTCTAAATATTTTTTCATATATCCTCCTTATACTGAAGCTTTCGTTTTAATACAACACAAAAAGTCTAGGATAACAAATCTGTTTATTCCTAGATGATCACCATACGATTTTATTCCTTTTTAATCGATTCATGATTGTCCTTTCCACAGTTATGTCTATAACTCTTCATACACTTCAATGTGTTGGGACGTTATTATTTTGATAGATAATACGAATCTTAATAGCTTTATGATGTCTTACCTTATGAAAACATTCTTATTTTCATTCTATCCTTCTTGGATTTAGCTTCATCTTACACCTTAGAGTTCACTTCAAGTCAAGATATTTTTTTATTTTACATATTTTTAAATTTAGGTATTGACTTGGAGTATACTCCAGCAAGTACAATGAAAAAGAATTGAGGTGTAGATATGTTAAAATTAATTGAACCAAAGATACAGTTAGAGAAAGAAAGACAATTATTTTCAAACCGAAATCTGCGTGACCTGATCGTTCCGTTGATTATTGAACAATTGCTGATCTTACTTGTTGGGATTGCCGATACTTTAATGGTCAGCTATGCCGGTGAAGCTGCAGTTTCGGGTGTTTCACTAGTCAATCAGTTAAACACAGTCTTTATTCTTGTATTTACAGCATTAGCTTCCGGCGGTGCCGTTGTTGCCAGTCAATATGTAGGTAATAAAGATAAAAAGAACGGTGTTTTGGCTTCCAGTCAGTTAGTGATGATCACCACATTGATTTCTGTTGTGTTAATGGTTGTTGCTATTGTTTTTCGCAGAGAGCTTTTGACTTTGCTCTTTGGACGTGTTGAAAATGAGGTTATGCAAGCCTGCTTAACGTATTTGATTATTTCTGCGTTTTCTTTTCCGGCGTTAGCCATCTACAACAGCTGCGCAGGATTATTCAGAAGTATGTCTAAAACAAAGACGATTATGTATGTATCCATTATTATGAACGTGATTAATGTTATTGGAAACTTTATCGGGATTTTTGTTCTCCATGCTGGTGTGGCTGGGGTTGCTTATCCCTCACTAATTTCCAGAGTCATTGCCGCAGTTATTTTACTGGTGATTTCATTAAATAAAAACAATACCATTTATGTACGCATAAAAGATATCTTTAGATGGAGTCAGGAGATGATCCGACGCATCTTAAAAATTGCGATTCCTAACGGTATTGAAAATGGGTTATTCCAGTTATCAAAAGTAGCCCTCAGCAGTATTGTGTCGATGTTTGGAACCAGCCAGATTGCGGCAAATGGGGTAGCCCAAAGCTTTTGGTCTATGGCAGCACTCTTTTGTTTGGCAATGGGACCTGCTTTTATCACCGTAATTGGTCAATGTATGGGGGCAGGAGATATCGAGGCGGCAGACTACTATATGAAGAAGCTATTGCGAATCACTTATCTTGGCGGGATCATTTGGAATGTTGCTTTCTTTATAGTAACACCGCTTATTCTTCAGCTTTACAGTCTATCCAGTGATACTATTTATATGATTATTATATTATGTTTGATTCATAATGTATTCAATGCATTATTATGTCCGATTGCTTCTTCTTTATCGAACGGATTACGTGCCTGCGGAGATGTTAAATATACGATGTACACATCGATTTTTTCAACAGTCGTATGTCGTGTCATTCTATCTATCATCTTTGGTATTTGGATGAATTTAGGGGTTATCGGCATTGCTTTGGCAATGGTAGGAGATTGGGCGATTAAGTCAGCATTTATCGCTAAAAGATATTATCAGGGAAAATGGAAACAGTTTAAAGTTATTTAAAGTAGAGAAGTATGGCAAAAGCTGTACTTCTTTTTATTACATCACCAATAAAATATGCTAAAATGATAAATAGAGAGTAAAAGAAAAGAGATGAGTTTAATGTCACAAACAACTAAGAGAGCCCTTGCGGCTTCATTAAAAAAACTGTTAATTCATAAGCCGCTATCCAAAATTACGATTACCGATATCACTGAGGACTGTGAAGTAAATCGTCATACGTTCTATTATCATTTTCAGGATATCTATGATCTTATCGATTGGATTTATGAAACCGAGATGGAAAAAGTCATCGCTGATAATAAAACATATGAAACATGGGCAGATGGCGTACAAGCTTTGTTTCAGTATGCCTTAGACAATAAAACATTTATTTTAAATACTTACCATTCTTTAAGCCGAAAAGACCTCATGCGTTTTCTCAATCAAACAACTTATCAATTCCTAATCGACGTTGTCAATGAACAGGCACAAGGCATGAAAGTCGATCAAAAACACAAAGAGTTTATCGCTGACTTCTATAAACATGCTTTTGTAGGTCTCGCCTTAGAATGGATTGAAGGAAATATGAAGCTGGATCCTAATGACATCATTCAGGATTTAACCACCTTAATTGAAGGGGATTTTCATAAAGCACTGCTGCGTTTTGAAGAACGATAGACAAATATGGGGATTTGTCCAAAATTTAGACAATAGAAAGCCAATGGTCAAAATTTAGCCATTGGCTTTTATCTGTCCATCGTTTTTATTCCATAAGCTAACTATAATGTAAGCATATCAACAAGGAGGAATGTTATATGTATTACAGTAACGGAAATTACGAAGCTTTTGCTCGACCATTAAAACCAGAAGGAGTTGACAAAAAATCAGCCTATCTGATTGGTTCCGGATTGGCTTCTTTGTCCGCAGCTTGCTTTTTAATCAGAGATGGACAGATGAAAGGCGAACACATTCATATCTTAGAAGAAATGGATTTACCTGGTGGTGCCTGTGATGGCATTTACAATTTTGAAAAAGGATTTATTATTCGCGGCGGTCGTGAAATGGAGAATCACTTTGAATGCTTATGGGATTTATTTCATTCAATTCCGTCCATTGAAACAGAAGGTGTTTCTGTTTTAGACGAATATTACTGGTTAAATAAAAAAGATCCTAACTATTCATTGATGCGTGCGACTATCAATCGTGGTCAGGATGCTCATACTGATGGTAAATTTGCCTTATCCGATAAAGCGGCTATGAGCATTATGGAATTATTTATGACTCCTGATGATCAGCTTTATAATAAAACGATCACAGATGTTTTACACCCTGAATTTTTCAAATCTAATTTTTGGCTGTACTGGCAAACCATGTTTGCATTCGAAACATGGCACAGTGCTTTGGAAATGAAATTATATATTCAACGTTTTATTCATCATATTGGTGGTCTGCCTGATTTCAGCGCTTTAAAATTTACAAAGTATAATCAATATGAATCCTTGATTTTACCTATGATTAAGTATCTGGAAGCGCATCATGTACAATTCCATTACAACACTCAGGTGACGAATGTTGAATTTGAATTTAATGGTTCGAAAAAGCTGGCAAAACGTATTATCTGTTTGCATCAAGGAATTGAGGAATCTATCGATTTGACAGAAGATGACTTACTCTTTATCACGAATGGCAGCTGTACAGAAAACTCTACTTTAGGAGATAACACCCATGCACCAATCCGCAATACTAAAGAGGGAGACGGCGGATGCTGGCAATTATGGAAAAAGATTGCCGCACAACATCCTGACTTTGGTCATCCGGATAAATTCTGCGGCAATATCAAAGCAACAAACTGGGAATCAGCAACAGTTACTACTTTAGATGACAAAATCCCGCCATATTTAGAAAAGATATGTAAACGTGACCCATTCTCAGGAAAAGTCGTTACCGGTGGGATTGTCACAGTGAAAGATTCTAACTGGCTCATGAGCTATACATTCAATCGCCAGCCACATTTTAAAGCTCAACCCAAGGATCAGCTGGTTGGCTGGATCTATGGACTTTATACAGATGTCCCCGGAAACTTTATAAAAAAGCCAATGCGTGAATGTACAGGTATTGAAATATGTGAAGAATGGCTCTATCATATGGGAGTTCCCGAAGATCAAATCTTAGATTTAGCCACTCATTCAGCAAGCACTATTCCATGTATGATGCCTTATATTACTGCTTTCTTTATGCCACGTGAAAAAGGCGATCGTCCAAATGTTGTTCCAAATGGCAGTGTTAACTTTGCTTTCATCGGTCAATTTGCCGAAACAATCCGAGATACCATCTTCACTACAGAATATTCTGTCAGAACCGGAATGGAAGCAGTCTATACATTACTTGACATCGACCGTGGGGTTCCGGAAGTATGGGGATCTTGCTATGACGTGAGGGATCTGTTAGATGCCACTTCAAAAATGATGGACGGAAAAAAATTAGATCAGATTTCTCTGCCTTTCAAATATAAATTTGTCGGACGCAAAGCATTAAAAGAACTCCAAGGCACGATTATTGAAGAACTATTAGAACGTTATCATCTTATATAAACTAAAACAGGCAATGAAGCAAACCCAATTTATCAGCTTTTCTAATAAAAGGGTTCGTTTCAAACGCCTGTTTTTTTATTTAGAATAATGAATATGAGTCAGCTTCCATTCATTCTCTTTTTTGATAACGACCTGTGTTTCTAATCCCTGAATGCCATAAGGACTTCGATCTTCTCTTCTTATACATTCTGTATGATATTGAAAAACAACAATGGCTATTTCTTTTGTTACAAAATGTATGTCGATCTTTTCCGCAATCAGATCAATTGTTAAATAATTGCGCTGAATCCCGTTTATTAAAAAATCCTGATAGATCGTATCTAGCCCAATAAACTTATTTGTAATAGAAATTAATGTGTTTTCTTCATCTTTACTCCATAAGCTGTAAAAATCTTCTTTGTTTTGTGTATGAATCGCTTTCTGATAATTCTTTACTAACTCTTTTATTAATAGTTCATCCATATTATTTCTCCTTTTCTTTTTTAGATTACTTCATATTCTTTCAGCTAATCTATCGTTTTACGCTCCTAATGTCTGCTTCTATCTACGCACGCTTTAAATAAAACCGAAATCAGTATCTTGCATTTATTTAGTATCAAAGATAAGAAAAACTGTTCCCCCTATTCCTTTTTGTCTTTTAATAAACTGTTATATGTTGTTCGGTATTGTTCAAAGGATTTAGAAGCATCCACTCGTTTTTTATAATGATTTTCACGATTTTCATTAAACAGATTAGCATATAAGATATCTAATAGGAACAAAACGCTCAAATTCATGCTGAAGCTGCCTAAATTGTCAATCAGCTTTTCACGGCTGGACACATATAATATAAAATCAGCGTATTGAAAAGTGAATTTTCACCATAGGTCGTTATTGCCAGTAAAGGAATATAACGTTTTTTTAATTGTTTGGCAATTCTTAGTAATGTTTCTGTTTCCCCGGAATAAGAGATTAACATGAAAACACTCTTTTTATCACAGTATTTGCTGCGATAAAACATTTCATCGGCTTTTTCTTCAGTAATGATATTTTTGCCGATTTTAAGCATCTTATCTTTAAATGTCTATGCAATATCTAACTGTACTCCTAATGAAAATATATAAATAAAATCGGCTTCCTCTAAAAGGCGAATAGCTGATTGGAGGTGATCATGATCAAGCAATGCCAAAACATCTTCAATAATCTCATGATATAAAGCCCCCATCTTATTGGCAATCACCATGCTTTTATCTTGAAAGTCAAAAGGATTATTAGGATCAAGGTGATCAAAATGTTTAGATAAATAGACCTGTTCTTGAAGATAGGCTTCTCTAAATTGATTGTAGCCTTGAAAACCGATTTTTTGACAGAGACGGACAATGGTTGAAGGAGCTGTAAACAACTTTTCAGCAATATAGCGAGGCACTTTGTTTTTTTATATCTTGCGAATGTTCCAGCAAATAATCGGCGAGAGTGACCTCTAAAGGAGAAAAGCCCGCCTTCGCTCTTAATATCTCATCTATTAACATGCAGATTGCCTCCCTTTTATCTACTTTTATTTAAACACAGATCCGCTATTAACGCAAGGTTACCTGCTAAAACCGTGATTTTCGTAAGCGATCGCTACTAAATTATCTTTTATCATATAAATTTGCATAAAAATGTAGAATTTCATCAAAAAAATGATATAATAACAACGTTCAAGAATCAATAAAATAACACGGAGGAAAATTATGAAAAAAGTCTATGAAGGTAAAACTAAAGATGTTTATGAATTAGATAACGGAAATGTTATGTTGAAATTCAAAGATGATTGTACTGGTAAAGACGGTGTCTTTGATCCGGGTGAAAACTCAGTTGGATTAACAATCGATGGAATTGGTAAAGCAAACTTAGAAACTTCTATCCATTTCTTTGAAATCTTAAAAGACGCCGGAATCAAGACTCACTATGTGGGAGCAAACATTGATGAAGCAACAATGGAAGTTCTTCCTGCAAAAGTATTTGGTAAAGGTCTTGAAGTTATTTGCCGTTTGGTTGCAACAGGAAGTTTCATTCGTCGTTATGGGGATTATATTAAAGACGGAACACCTTTAGAAGGTGGTTACGTAGAAGCGACATTAAAAGATGATGACAGAGGAGATCCATTGATTACTAGCGAAGGACTTGCTGCTCTTGGAATCATGAGTGAAGAACAATTTGCAAGCATGAAAGATCAAACATTAAGAATCACAAAATTAGTAGCAGATGATCTTAAGAAAAAAGGTCTTGATCTTTATGACATCAAATTTGAATTTGGTTACAACAATGATGAAGTCATCTTAATTGATGAAATTGCATCTGGTAACATGCGTGTTTATAAAGACGGAAAAATCGTTGAGCCTGTAGACTTGACAAACATTATTTTAGATAAATAAAAGAAATCTGTGGAAATAATTCCGCAGATTTTTATTTTAACTATTTATCTGATAAATCGATTAGCTCATAGTCACGGCTCCCAATATTTAATGCCGCTGCTGCTTCTACTGTATGCACCCCATTTCTTGATTCGATACGTTCCAATAAATGAGGTTTTCCGGGATCTTGGCTTGCATAAACCCTATCTAGGCATGCCTGATCTAAAGCTACAGGATCTGTTGAACATAAGATCCCGATATCTGCAATAGCAGGATCTTCTGCTTCCGCACAGCAGTCACAGTCTACTGACATATTGCACATGACATTGATATAGACAATGTTTTCTTTAAAGTAGTGTACGATCGATTCTGATGCGTCTGCCATGGATTCTAAAAATTCATTATGATCTGCACTCCAAATGTTTGCCGCTACGCCGGCACCATGAATGTGCGCCTTTCCATGAGATGAGGCAATTCCGATAGAAATATTTTTTAAAGCTCCGCCAAAACCACCCATTGGATGTCCTTTAAAATGGCTTAATACCAGCATAGAATCATAATTTTTTATATGTTCCCCGACATAGTTCACATTCAGATGAAATCCGTTTTTGATCGGCAACTCCATTTCCCCTTCTTCGTCCATGATATCCACCTCTGCAATATCTGTCCAGCCATGAAGCTTCATGGTTTCCCAATGTTCCTTTGTTGTGTTTCGCTTTCCTTCATAAGCCGTATTACATTCCACGATTGTTCCCTGTACATGGTCAATGATCGGTTTCATAAATTGAGGGCGAATAAAGTTCTGATTACCTACTTCACCGGAATGTACTTTGACTGCTACTTTTCCGGTCAGTTTAACGCCCATCGCTTCATACATCATGATCATGGCTTCCGGTGTAATCTGACGAGTAAAATAAACTTTTGATTTTTTCATTATTAATTCTCCTTTATATGACAGTATCTTTCTATACAATTTTATTATAATATTAAAGTTAACTTTAATGTCAATCCCTTTATAAAAAGTAAAAATCCTATTTCATATCGAAATAGGATCAGGAAGCCTATCCACTGATTATGACGACCATAATCAAGAGACAAGCCACAATTAATAACTTTCTTTTCACTTTATTCTCTCCCTACTGCACTGATTTTAGAAAAGTGTAAGCGCTTTTATAAAATAATTATAGCATAAAAGTTAAATTTGAAAAGTACTTTTAAATAATCTTAGAAAGAAATAATGACAATGCAACAAAAGATGTGCAAACGTTTACATTTTATTGTATAATTATACTGTTATATAGGAGGAAAGATATGGAACATTTAAAATTAAAACCTTTCCCTAAAGATTTTCTTTGGGGAGCAAGTACTTCTGCTTATCAAGTAGAAGGAGCTTATGATGAAGATGGAAAAGGGTTATCAACACAAGAGACAGCTCCTATTCCAGAAGGAACTACTGATTTTAAAGTAGCGAGTGATCATTATCACCATTATAAAGAAGATGTCGCTTTGATGGCAGAAATGGGATTTAAAGAATACCGTTTTTCTATTGCTTGGCCTAGGATTATTCCTGATGGCGATGGAAAAGTGAATCCAAAAGGAATCGAATTCTACAACAACTTGATCGATGAATTACTAAAATATAATATTACACCGGTCGTTACTTTATATCACTTCGATTTACCATTAGCCCTACAAGAAAAATATGGCGGATGGGCATCAAGACAATGTATCGCTGATTATGAAAGATATACTCGTGTATGCTTTGAAAACTATGGGGACCGTGTAAAACACTGGTTAACTATCAATGAGCAAAACATGATGGTTATCTTCTTCCCTTACCCAAGTGAAAAAGATAAATACCAAGCTAACCATCATATGCTGCTGGCACAGGCAAGAGCTATGATTGCTTGTCATGAGTTAGTAAAAGACGGTAAAATTGCGCCTGCACCAAATATTACTTGCATTTATCCTGCTACTTCTTCACCAGAAGATACATTGGCAGCAATGGATTATGATCAATTAAGAAATCGTATGTACTTAGATACCGCTGTGTTTGGTAAATATCCTGAAGCGTTCATGGAATATTTGACTCAACGTGGATGGGCGCCTACTTTTGAAGAAGGAGACGCTGAAACATTGGCAAACGGAAAACCTGACTTTATCGCTTTCAACTACTATGGTGGCGGAACCGTAAAATATATTTCTGAAGAAGAAGCAAAAGCAGCTATTGAAAAAGCTAAAGGAAGTCAAGCTGAATTCATGGTTGGTCTAATGACAGAACCGGGTATTGCTCAGAATGTACAAAACCCTAACCAAAAACAAACTTCTTTAGGAATGGGAATTGATCCGGTTGGATTACGTGTTACTTTAAGACAATTATGGGAAAGATATCATTTGCCATTATTAATCACTGAAAATGGCTGTGGTGTTCCTGATAAATTAGAAGAAGGTGACAAAATCCATGATGATTACCGTATCGATTATTTAAGAGAACATATCAAAGCTTGTCAGGAAGCCATCACAGATGGTGTGGACTTAATGGGATATTCTCCATGGTCTGCCATTGACTTGATCTCTACACATCAAGGATGTACAAAACGTTATGGTTTCATTTATGTTAACCGTGATGAGTTTGATTTAAAAGATATGAGAAGAATTCGTAAAGATTCATTCTTCTGGTATAAAAAAGTGATCGCTTCTAATGGAGCTGATTTAGAAGATTAACTGAAATTCCTTTATAATTAAACTAATTATAGATTGAATGACAAGATTATTTAATTCAGACATCAAATGGGATTAATTTCTGTATGCTGCAGAGATTGATCCTTTTTATATACGTTTAAATCTTTTTATTATCCGATTTGAATTGCTGCAGCTTCTGCTTAGCAAGATATTCTCGATTTAAATATTTCTTGTCATACATTAATTATACTAATAGGTTGTTTCGACCAAAATAAAATGAATCTCTTTGATTTGGCTGTCCAAACTTTGAGATTCATTTTTATAAGTTCTTTTAATACCATTCTGTTCCATCTTTACGACGCAGAATTGTACGAACCCATTCTTCTAAATGATAATGATCGGCGGTTCTAAATAAATAAGCATGATTCCCCATGGCGGCGGCTAGTGCGGGCGCAATTTCAGTTTCTAAAAGCAGCTGATCTTTCATCATCGCTATGATTTCATCGTGACTGTAGGCATAATCGATGCCATGACGGCGTGATGCATAGCCAACATAGTATTTTCTTTGAGGTACAGTGAAACAGCGATCAAATACCAGCATATCTGCCCATATTGAGTAAACATCTTCATCATAAGCATAGTTAATCATATCCGGCATATAAGCGCCTGGTGCACGCATATTGACCTCTAATCCTATAAGATCTCCCTTCTTACCTAATCCTTCCTTATCTCCATCTAAACGAAAGAATTCAAAGTGAAAGAAACGGCTTCGTGTATCAAATGCTTTGACCACCCTTTCACCGATCCGGCGAATATCATTATCTTCCACAGATTGTGAGAAGAATGCCATATCTGTCTCAAAATTAACAGTATCCATAATCGAATGAAGCATCACATGACTAGAACAGATCAGAATATTTTTATTGGAATCTGTAATACCATCAAATGTTTCAACATGTCCATTTACAAATTCTTCCATAATATACAGCACATCATCTTTTGTAGATAGAAAGTAATCAAGTTCCTCTCTGTTTTCCAGTTTATAAGTCTTACTCGCTCCTACACCGTTATCTGGCTTTACGACAATCGGATATCCTACTCGATCAGTAAAGGCATAAGCATCATCATGGTGATAAAGCAACTGAAAGCGGGCAATCGGAATCCCAGCTTGCTGATAAACATCTTTCATCTTGGATTTATATTTCATTTCTCCCATATGCTCAATCTTGGTTCCGGTATTCACATTAAAGTCACTGCGCAGTGTCGCTTCTAATTCCAGCCAATATTCATTTTCAGATTCAATCCAATCTAATCTTCCATATTTACTGATAAAATAGCCGCAGGCACGATATACGGCTTCATAATCATCTAAATGATCTACACGGTAATACTCAGTCAATGATGCTTTTGTTTGTGATGATAAGTGATCATAAACTTCATCTCCAATTCCCAGTACATGAACGCCTCTTTTTTTCAAACGATCACAGAAATTATAAAAATATGTTGGAAAGTGGGGTGATATAAATACAACGTTCATTTTATTTCCTCCCTTTTAAAAAGCTCCAAAGCATAAGCTTTGGAGTCATTTATTAACGATTTAAAAGATCATTAAACAATCTTTCATATGTTTTAGCACTCTTTTCCCAGTCCAGCTTCTCATTCATAGCATTTTCTACTAACTGTTTCCACTGGTCTTTTTGCTGATAAACCTGTAGTGCATAATCTATGATTTCCATCATTTCATGGGCATTGTAATGAGCAAAGCTAAACCCGGTTCCGGTCATCAAATATTCATTATACGGCTGAACACTGTCTTTCAGCCCACCGGTTTCCCTAACGATAGGAATCGTTCCATAGCGCATAGACATCATCTGCGACAATCCGCATGGCTCAAATAAAGATGGCATCAAGAACATATCACAAGATCCATATATACGGCAAGACAAACCAAAATCATATTTTAGATTAACAGATAATTTATCTGGATATTTCTTCGCAACACTTTCAAAAGCCTGTTCATACTGATAGTCTCCGGCTCCTAAAATCACCAACTGTAAATCTCGTTTCATCATTTCATCTAAGCGATTGATGATAAGATCAATTCCTTTTTGCCAAGTCAAACGTGTGACAACACCGATTAACGGAATATCCGGATCTTCAACAAGACCTAATTCTTTTTGCAAAGCTACTTTATTTTTAGCCTTTAATTCAATAGTATCAACATCAAATGACTGAATCAAATTTGGATCTGTTTTCGGATCGTTAACGACATAATCGATACCGTTTAATATTCCATAAAGATCATTCATGCGAATACGAAGAATATATTGAAGATCTTCTCCAAATTCATCTGTCAGAATCTCTTTTGCATAAGTTGGAGAAACCGTAGTGATGATATCACTATAAAGAATAGCGGATTTCATCATATTGAAGCAATCTGCATTGCGTAAATTCCCATTTTCATAAAGATAATCCGGCAATCCAAAGATTGAGTTAATAATTCTCGGATCTGCTTTTCCCTGATAAGCAATATTGTGAATTGTGAAGACGATTTTAATATCATCATAATAAGGATGCATTGCATAGCGTTCACGATATAACGGAGCAATCATGGCTGTCTGCCAATCATGAAGATGCAGGATATCGACCTCCAACTGCAGATGAGAAATTAATTCCAAGACTGCATAGTCAAAGAAAGCAAATCTTTCATAATCATCATCATAGCTGTACAGTCCCGGACGACCATAGTATTCTTCATTATCGATGAAGTAGTAAGTCACATTATCCTTGACACATTTAAAAACCCCGCAATACTTTTTACGCCAGCTGATATATATATCATAATGAGTCACATATTCTAGCTCTTCTGTTCCTTTCATATCTGCATATTTAGGCAATACAACCGTACAGTCATGACCTAGTTTCTGCAAAGACTGTGGTAAAGATCCTAAAACATCTGCTAACCCGCCTGATTTTATGAATGGTGTACATTCACTTGCTGCAAACAAGATATGCATTAAACAACATCCCCTTCTTTAACATAAAGTGGTGAATCTTTATCTCCAATTAATTCTTTATGCTTTTCTACACGTGCTTCTTTATCCAAAATAACGTTTTCTAAGTGTGATCCCGCAGATACTTTACAACCAGACAATAAGATACAGTTTTTCACGACTGCACCCTTACCGATCTCAACGTTACGTCCGATAATACTTGCTTCTACAGTACCATCAACGATTGTTCCGTTGGCAATAAATGATTTTTTAACCTGCGCATTCTTTTTGTATTTTGATGGCGGTGTATCATTTGTATTTGTATAAATAGGCCAATTTGATTTAAATACTTGACTGAAGATATCCAAGTCTAAGAATTCTAAAGAATATTTATGA
Source organism: Beduini sp. (assembly GCF_047239305.1). Classification (NCBI taxonomy): domain Bacteria; kingdom Bacillati; phylum Bacillota; class Erysipelotrichia; order Erysipelotrichales; family Erysipelotrichaceae; genus Beduini; species Beduini sp. The sequence goes on along the minus strand of NZ_JBKTEM010000001.1, from coordinate 74,423 downwards.
TAAGCTTCAATAGAGTTTAAGCATCGAGCATATCCTTTATATTCATAAGCCATAATTTCACGTTCATCGCATAAATAAGCTAACGTATCACTTAGATTGAAGAACGCACTAATATTTTGTGCCTTATTCAGCAGCTTCATCAATGTTTTTAAATTAATGACATACGTATCTAATGAAATATTTCTTTCTTTTCGATTCCCTTTGTTTTCTTTTACTTCTACAACACGTTTTGATTTAATATCTAAGCAGTGTTCACCGATGAAAGCCTGATCTGCATTATTAATATGCTGATAGACCATAGTGATTTCTGCCCCTGTTTTTTCATGTTCTTCAATCACATCCTGATAATTCATTGTAGTGATGATATGTTCAGGAGCAATCACAACATAATCAGCCTTGCTTTTTTGCAGGAAAGCAATATTTTCGATCATATTATTAATATCATGATTATAGTGAGGATTATTTGCATAGCGTTCATTATACAATAATGAAATCCCCCCAGATTTAGAGTTGAAATTCCAAGAATTACCAAGTCCCATATGTTTAAATAATGATCTTGGTTTTTCTTTAATCAATACTCCGACATTATCGATATTTGAATTTGAAAGATTTGATAAAACAAAATCGATGACACCATAACGTCCTAAAAAGCTCACAGATGCAACCGGGCGTCGTTCTGTTAATCCTTTAAAATCAATGTCTGAATGTAAATTTACGAGTCCTATAACTTTTGCCATTTTCTTTTACCCCCTATGCCTATTTATTCACCGAAACAAGTTCGACTTTTTTTGCTTCTTTATTGATGACTGCGTTGGCTTCCACCACAACCCCTTCATCAACAATTGCTTTATAGACTTCTGCCCCTTCTTCGATTAATACACCAGGCATTAATACTGAATCCACAACTTTAGCTCCGACTCCGATATGCACGCTGTCAAATAAAACTGAACCAGATACTTCTCCATCAACGATGCATCCCTGAGTAACCATGGAATTGGTTACCTTTCCTTCAGAGCCAATGATTTGCGGATGGCTGGTTGTATCACTCGTATAAATCTTCCAATCTTTCTTGAAATTGTATAGATCTAATTCTTTATCTGCAAGTAAATCCATGTTTGCCTGCCACAAGCTGTCTACTGTTCCAACATCTTTCCAATACCCATCAAACTCATAAGCATATAATTTCTTTTGATCCTTCAGCATGTTAGGAATAATATTCATACCAAAGTCATGTTTACTGTTTTCATCTTTAGCATCTTCAATCAGGTATTTCTTTAATTCCTGATATGTAAAGATATAAATCCCCATTGAAGCTAAAGTAGATTTAGGTTTTGCCGGTTTTTCTTCAAATTCATAAATTGTCCCATCCTTATGAGCATTCATAATTCCAAAACGGCTTGCTTCTTCCAAGGTGACATTTAATACGGCGATTGTACAGTCAGCTTCTCTTGCTTTATGTGCTTCCAACATTAAAGCATAATCCATTTTATAAATATGGTCTCCCGATAAAATCAATACATATTCCGGATCGTACTGATCTAAAAAGCTGATGTTTTGATAGATGGCATCGGCTGTCCCTTCATACCAAGTTGCTCCTACTTCACCACGTTCACGTGCCGGCAGAATAGCCGCTGATGAGTTGGTTCCGTCAAGTCCCCATTTAATCCCTGAACCTACATAAGAACCTAATAATACAGATTCATATTGAGTCAACACCCCAACGATGTCGATCCCTGAATTTGCACAGTTGCTTAATGGGAAATCGATAATACGATATTTACCACCAAAATATACTGCCGGTTTAGCCACTTTAGCGGTCAAGGCCTCTAGTCTGGTTCCTCTTCCTCCCGCTAAAATCATAGCTACTACTTCTCTACTCATTATTTTTACCCCCTTAAATTGTAAACGCTTTCTATACTTATAGAATACTACAAATGCGTATCTTTTTACACCCTTTTTATGTTTTTTTTGTAATTATTTTTTTACAAAATATTATTTATTCTAATTTGTAAATATAGGATAAATAATTTTACAAAATCTAAAATAACATTAGGCAAAAGTTAATTTTAGGATACACACACATCTTTTATTCTATCGTGTGTTTAGTTCTGAATTTGTAGTTTCTTGTCGTTATCAGACTTCTTTCAAAAAGAATTTCTCATCATCAAAAATCTTTTTTTCTAAAAAGCCATTTTGCTTATTAAAAGAAAAACTGCTCTCACAGCAGTTTTATCGTTGTGCAATAATATAGACTGAAACCGGTTCGATTAAAAGATTAGAATATTCTTGTTTAATCGCATTCTCTGTAGTGATAATCACTTCATCTTTAGCACTTAAATTATAATATGTCGATTCTGTCTTTGGATTAAAGATAACCTTAATTTGCTTAAACTCACCTTTAGTCTGATAAACGGTATAGATCATCACACCATTACTTAAATGACTGATCTTCACATTTTTTTCAATTTCTTCTTTGGTGGTATAGCGAAAGCCACTATTTTTTCGTCTTAATTTCAGCAGATTTTTCACATAATAAACCTGATCGATCATTTCGTCTTTTCTTTCCCAATCTACCTGATTAATATTATCGGGTGAATTAAATGAATTATGCACCCCCATCTTGCTTCTGGCAAACTCCTGCCCGCAATGAAGGAAAGGAATGCCTTGGGAAAGAATCACTGCTGTATTCAAGAGTTTCTGTCTTTTTAAGCGTATTTCTTCATTTTCATCCAGTGTTTCTTTTAAATAATCATACATCGTTGCATTATCATGACATTCCACATAATTGATCGATTGTTCCGGCAAAGTAAATTTATGCTGATTACTGATGACTGCCTGTGCTTCATCAAACAGATCGGTATTCCCGCTTAAATATCCTAACCGTACATGATCATTGGTAAACGTAGAGCCTTTTAATATATCTCTGTATTGGTCGTTAAAAAAACTGATTTTTGGCATCTGTGCCTGATTATCTAGCATGGCTTTGTGATCATCCGGAAGCATCGTATTCATGTTCCAGCCTTCTCCATAAATCAAGCAGTTAGGATCTTTGCTGCTAAGGACACGCTGAATTGTATTCATGGTTTCAATATCTAAAATACCCATTAAATCGAAACGGAACCCGTCCATGCCGTATATTTTCTGCCAACGTCTGCACATGTCAACAATATATTTACGGACCATGAAGCATTCACTGTTGATATCATTGGAACAATAAGAACCATTGGAAATATGACCGAAATCATCATTTCTAAAATAATAATACGGGACTAATCGCTCTAAGCTTGAACTGTTGACGTCATAAACATGGTTGACCACCATATCCATCGTTACCCTCAGTCCTGAAAGATGCAGACGATTAACCATATCAATGCACTCATTAATTCGGCTGTAAGGATCGCCTAAATCGGTGCAGTAGCTTCCTTCTGGTACATTGATTTGGCTTGGATCATAGCCCCAATTATAAAATAAATCCGGCTTTGTCTCTTCTATGGTTGCAAAATCAAAAATGGGCATGAGTTGAACATGAGTCACTCCCAAATCAATTAAATAGTCAAATCCAGCAATCTGATTATTTTTAGTCACCAAGCCTTTTTCCACCACTCCTAAAAACTGACGGCGATACTTGCTTTTAATCGTTTTAGAACTAGTAAAATCACGCACGCTGACCTCGTAGATAACAGCATCAGTCTTTTGTTTTAAAGGAAAAGACATTTTTAAGATTTTATGGAATTTTTTCGGATTTACCACAACACTTTCTACCCCGTTGGCTGTGCTTGCATAAGCATAAGGATCCGTTGTCTTTAAGCACTGATCCCCATTGCACGTCCAATACGTATAGCGCGCTCCTTCCATATCTTTTTTGAGCGTCACTGTATAAACCCCCTGTGTCTGTCTTTCCATGTCTACGGTTTCCATCTGACCGTTTAACTGATACTGCAGCTTAACTGCATGAGAAGTCGGTGACCATACTTTAAAAGTTGTTTCTTCTATTGTATATGCCGGTCCTAAATCATCTCCATCATAAGCAAAAAGATGATCAAACATCGGATCGTTGACAATTCCTCTTGTTTCTAAGGCACAGCTTAGCCCATGATTGTTTAAAATGGTAAAGGGTGTTCCTAAATATAAATTATCTACCATCAGCTGATAGACATGCCAATCATTTTCTTCATAATCATAAACAATTCGTGTAGAAGATAATTCCTGAGTAAGCATATTCTTCAAGTAGAACTGCTCAATGATTCCTCCATAGTATTGTTTTGCGACATGAACATGAATCACATTAAAGCGTTCCAAATAGGCACTCATAAAGATCAGTGATTTTTCCATACTGCCTCCTATTATTAAAAACTTAGAATGGAGGAGTCCTCCATTCTATAATTTTATTTTTCAACTGGCATAATATGCCAGATTTCATCTGCATACTGCTTGATGGTTCGATCAGATGAGAAGAATCCTGATTTTGCGATATTGATTAAGCACATTTTTGCCCATGCGGATTTATCTAAATATCTCTTTTCGACATCTTGCTGTGCTTTGATATAAGAATCAAAATCAGCAAGCAGGAAGTATTCATCATTGTAATTCATTAATTCTTCAAATATAATTCTAAATTCTTCACGTGATGCACTCCAGCTTCCATCTACCAATGAATCCACCACAAATTTTAATTTTATATTATTATTGTAATAATCCCAGGCATTATACTGACCGGATTGACGTAATGCATCCACTTCTTTAGCTGTAAGTCCGAAAATTTCACAGTATTCATCACCAACACGTTCATGAATTTCCACATTTGCACCATCTAATGTTCCTAAAGTTAAAGCCCCATTCATCATAAACTTCATGTTTCCGGTACCACTCGCTTCTTTTCCAGCCGTTGAAATCTGTTCTGAAACATCCGCTGCCGGCATAATCATTTCAGCTAAAGTTACCCCATAGTTTTCTAAGAAGACTACTTTCAGGTAATCTGAAGTTTCCGAATCACTGTTTACGACTTCTGCAACACTGTTAATGAGTTTAATTACTTTTTTAGCGAAGAAATAAGCCGGTGCTGCTTTTGCCCCGAAAATGAAAGTACGCGGATAGATTCTAAATTCCGGATTGCGCTTCATTTCCTGATATAGATAAATGATATGTAAAACATTTAGCAGCTGACGCTTATAAGCATGCAGACGCTTTACCTGTATGTCAAAGATGGATTCGACATTGACATGAATGCCATTATTCTTTTGAATATAGCGTGCTAAAATCTTTTTACGATCACGTTTCACCTGCATGAAACGTTTTTGAATCTCCGGATCATCGACATAAGCCATTAATTTTTCTAATTCATCCGGCTCCTTGATCCAATGATCGCCAATCGTATCATGCAGCAGTTCTTTTAACTGCGGATTGGCATAAGCAAGCCAGCGACGATGGGTAATTCCATTCGTTTTATTATTAAACTTATTTGGATAAAGCTCAGCAAAAGCCTTCATTTCCTGATGAATTAAAATATCTGTATGCAACCCTGCCACACCATTCACACTAAAGCTTCCGACAATCGCCAAATGTGCCATATGAACCTGTCCATCTTTGATAATTAGTACATGGTCAAACACTTCATCCGGATTTGTCACATGTTCCTTTACATAGCCGATGAAGCGGCGATTGATTTCTTCAATCATCATATACACACGCGGCAATAAGGCACGCATAGTATCAATTGGCCATTTTTCCAATGCTTCTGATAGAATTGTATGGTTAGTATAAGCCATTGTATGAGAAACGATCTCCCATGCATCTTCCCAGTCATAATCATGTTCATCAATAAGCAGACGCATCAATTCCGGAATTGCCAGTACAGGGTGAGTATCATTTAACTGAATAACATTCTTTTCATGGAAATTATCTAAAGTTTTATACGTTCTTAGATGTGATTTAATCAATGCCTGCAGCCCCGCAGAGACAAAGAAATACTGTTGTTTCAAACGCAAGGTGCGTCCTGCCAAGGTAGAATCATCAGGGTAAAGGTTCTGACAGATTTCGTTAACTTCCTGAGAATACTGACGAAAATCTTTGTTGGTCGGGATATTCGTGCTGACTTCAGCGTCCCATAAGCGCAAAGTATTGGTTACTGTCGTTTCATTCCCGATAATAGGCATATCATAAGGAACGGCACGAATACATTCCGCATCGACATGTTTAAAGCGTCCGGTACTGTCATCCCAAATGACTTTTCCCCAAAAGCGAACATCCACAGCATGCTTCGGCTTTCTGATTTCCCACATATTCCCGATTGACATCCATTGGTCAGGAATTTCAGTTTGATAGCCATCGACGATTTTCTGCTTAAATAAGCCATATTGATAGCGTAAGGTATTTCCATGCCCCGGCATTGATAAAGAAGCCAGAGAGTCCATGAAACAAGCTGCTAAACGACCCAATCCACCGTTTCCTAAACCAGGATCAGATTCCAGCTCCTCCAGTTCATGAATATTAATATCCAAATCTGCCAATCCCTCTTTAACGATATCATAAACACCTAAATTCATCATATTATTGACCAGCAGTCTGCCAATCAAAAACTCCATTGAAAAATAAGTCATCTGTTTTTGCTGACTGGTTTGTACTTCTTCTTTCGTCAAAGCCCAGTTAATAGCAGCCTGATCACGGATCAATTTTTCCAAAACCATAAACTTTTCTGTGATATGGGCTTCTTTTAAAGGGCGACCATAGCCTTCAATAATTCTTTTTGTAAACTCAGCTTTAAATTCTTCTTTATTTTTAAACATCTTTATTTCCTCACTATTCTTTCCATTCAAAGATTATTCCAGCATAAGGAGCTATTTTCACATCAATTGAATAAGGCTTTCCTAACACGATGCCTTTTTTCGCTTTTAACTGTCGTGAATTCACCTGATTGCTTCCGGAATAAATATCTTTATCACTATTTAATATTTCCTTATATTTTCCCGGTTTTGTCACCGGTATGCAATAAGAGGCATGAGCATTTGGCGTAAAGTTAAGCACAATCAATAAATGCTGTCCCTCCAGTGTTTTTCTTTCATAAGCAAACACGCTTTGTTTATTATCATCGACAACCATCCACTCGAAACCCTCTTGATAGTAATCATTTTGATACAACGCCGGATAGTTATTTACCACTTCATTTATTTTTTTGATAAATTCATGGAAAGAATCATGCACCGGATAAGATAAGATATTCCATCCCAGTGATTTCTTTTCATCCCACTCTTTATATTCTGCCAGTTCATTCCCCATGAAATTGAGTTTCTTACCGGGGTGGCTCATCATATAAATATATAAAGTTTTAAGCTGTGCCAATTTTTCTTCATAGGTACCATAGATTTTATCAATAATCGTTTTTTTAGAATGAACCACTTCATCATGAGAAAATGGCAATATGTAATTTTCACTATAAAAATAAGCCATCGAAAATGTAATTAAATGATGTTCATGCTGTCTGAAATAAGGATCCAATGCCATATATTTCAAAGTATCATTCATCCAGCCTAAATCCCATTTATAGTCAAAACCAAGACCGCCTTCCACACTGGAACGCGTCACTTTCGGGTAATCAGACGAATCCTCGGCAATCAGTAATATATTAGGATGACGTTCATTGATTTTATACGTCATACGTTTCATAAAATCGATGGCTCCGTCATTGGTTCCCATCTCTTTGCTGCCTTTCCAGAAAATCAGATGGCTGACGGCATCAAAACGAATTCCGTCAATATGATAATATTCAATCCAAAAATTGATGGCAGACATCATAAAACTGCGGACTTCATCGCGTCCTAAATCAAAATAAACGCTGTCCCATTCTGTATAGCGGCGATTTAAATCCGGATATTCATAGACACACCCACCATCAAACATCGCTAAGCCATGAGCATCCTTGACAAAATGAACTGGGACAAAATCCATGATGACTCCGATCCCTTCTTTATGACACTGATTGATGAAGCTCATCAGCTGCTTAGGTGTTCCATAACGACTGGTTGCACTGAAATATCCTGTTACCTGATATCCCCATGATCCGTCAAATGGATATTCGGACAATGGCATTAATTCGATATGTGTATATCCCATTTCTTTTATGTATGGAATCAGTTTTTCGGCAATCTCTTCATAATTATAAAATTCTCCGTCCTCTTCATCCGTATAATCTTTCTTCATTTTCCAAGAGCCGATATGCATTTCATAGATATTCAGATTCTTTTCAAAATGCTTATCCTGTTTTGCCCTCCAGCGCTTATCGCCCCAGCGAAAACGATCCAAATCATAAATACGTGAAGCATTCCCCGGACGCACTTCACTGTAACACGCATATGGATCCGCCTTATAAAGATGCTGTCCGTTTGGACCGATCAGCAAATATTTATAAAGCTGTCCTGCTTTTGCCTTTGGAACGAATCCTGAATAGATTCCTCCATCCCCCATTTTCTTTAAAGGATGCGTCTGCTGCCATTCATTAAATTCACCAACGACAAATACATTTTTAGCGTTAGGTGCATAAACAGTAAAACGTACTCCTTTGACGTCATCTTCTTTACAAAGATGGGCGCCAAATACTTTATATGCTTCCAAGCACTGTCCTTCATAGAACAGCTGAATCAAAAATTCATCTAGCATAAAATTTCCCCCTTTAACTATAGTCCTATTATAACAAATAACTCAACATATTTCACTCTAAAATGATAGCGTTTTCAAAATAAATAAAAACGAGTCTTAAGACCCGTTTTGTGCATTTTAATATTCTGTTTCACCAATCATTTCCATCATTGCTTTGTGGAAAACATTTGTCTTATCCAATGCATCCTGCTGGTTGTTTCCTTTAATTGAGAAGTAAAATTTACATTTCGGTTCTGTTCCGCTTGGTCTAGCCGCAATCCAAGATCCATCTTCCAGATAGTATTTCAAAACATTTGATTTTGGCAAATCAATGATCGTTTCCTGACCGTCTGCTGTTTTGATACTTGTTTCATAATCTTCTACGCTGACTACTTTATATCCGGCAATCTCAACTGGCGCATTGGCTCTTAAACCTGCCATGATATCTTTGATCTGCTGAGCCCCTTCCACTCCTGCTTTTGATAAAGCAATCTGAGTTTCCTTGAACGTTCCATGTTTTGCATAGAGAGCATTTAGTACATCAACTAAATCTTTTCCTTGCTTTTTATAATAATTTCCAGCTTCAGCCGCAGTTAAAACTGCTTGAATGGCATCTTTATCACGAACAAAGTCCTTGATGACACAGCCATAACTTTCCTCGTATCCGAAGACAAATTGTTTTTCCCCAGTCTTTTCATATTTTCTGATCTTATCTCCGATAAATTTAAATCCGGTCAATGTCTTTTCAACGTCAACGCCATAGCTTCTTGCTACTAATTCACCTAAATCAGATGTAACGATCGTATTATACATGACCGCATTCTTCGGCAATGTTCCTTTTTCTTTTAATTGACTTAAAATATACTCCAAATAAACGGCTGCAGACTGATTACCGCTCATCAGTACATATTCTCCTTCATGCTTAGCGACTACACCTAAACGGTCACCATCAGGATCACAGATCACGACTACATCCGCATCAACTTCTTTAGCCTTTTTAATCGCTAATTCATAAGAAGCCTCTACTTCTGGATTCGGTGATTTTGTATTTGTGAAATCAGGATCCGGAGCACATTGTGCCAATACCGGAATCAGATCATATCCCAATCTTTCCAAACATGTTCTGACAGGGATATTTGAAGTTCCATGCTGAGGAGAGAAAACGATTTTGAAATCTTTTTTATCCATTCCCGGATTGATTTCAATCGCCATAACTTCCTTATAGTAAGCTTCATCCACTTCTTCACCAATATAAGTGATGTATGGATAAGCTTCTTCATCACTGCATACTTCAACATTTAATTCATCTTCAACCTGATTGACATAATCTACCACTTGATCTGCCCATTCAGGGATCAGCTGGCATCCGGTATCATCATATACTTTATATCCATTATATTCTTTTGGATTATGGCTGGCAGTAATCATGATTCCCCCGGCACATCCTAAATGACGAACCGCAAAAGATAATTCCGGTGTCGGACGCAAACTTTCAAAAAGATAAGATTTGATTCCATAAGTGGCTAATACTTTTGCTGATTCGATTGCAAAACGATATGACATATGTCGATTGTCATATCCAATTGCTACTCCACGTTCTTTACCATTTGGCAAGGTCAATACATATTTAGCAAACCCAACGTTTGCTTTACGAATTGTATAAATATTTAAACGATTGGTTCCTGCTCCCAAGATGCCGCGCATCCCGGCAGTACCAAATTCAAGATTAGTATAAAACGCATCTTCTTTTTCTTTTTCATCCATTTCTTTCAGATTAGCTTTCATACTTTCATCTAATCCTTCAAAACTTAACCATTGATTGTATTTTTCCTGATAACCCATATCGTTTTATCCACCCCTATTTTTCTACTTTAATCACTTGTTTATTCGGCAATATGCAAATCTTTGATGATTTCTTTTAACTTATCGATCACTTCCGGCTCATCCTGCCCTTCGGCTACGATTTCCAAGTGTGCCTTTGTAGGAATCCCCAATGCCATCACACCCATGATCGATTTCAAGCTCGCCTCTTTCCCATCATAGATTAATTTGATGTTGCTGTCAAACTTGCTTGCTTCATTTACTAAAGCGGTTAAAGATTTTGCGTGCATCCCTAACGGATCAGTCACCACAAATTTATAGTTCAAAGTCATATTCCATTCCTCCCTAACTGATTGACCTTTCATGCTTCTATTATAGCGTACTTTTAGGAATAATCCAATGCTTTTAACTAAAAATGTTTGCGCTTACAAAAGTCGACAAAAAAAAGAGGCAGCGCCTCTATTCACAGCTAAATCTCCACTACTTCCCCTTTTGCGTTGGTCCCATCCGCTAAATTAGCCAAATAGTAAATCACACCGGTTTCTGGCTGATAGAATATATCCAAAGTGTCGATTGTATTCATTTTTATCCCCTTAACTTTCAGTTCCTCTTTTACTGCTTTTTCAATATCTGCTGTGACGACATTTTTGTCATGATATTGAATTTCCATTTTTGTTTTCATATAGTCCCTCCGTTATTTAATATATCTATTTAAATAATAGCACAAACCGAAGAATTAGACAAATATTTATGGAATATGACATAAGCATCAATAATAAGCGCGATCCACTTCAACAACACTAAAGAAATTCTTATCCAATCGCTTCACTTCCCGATCAATTTCCGCTTTCAATTCAATCACATTCGTTTCATCTTCCGGTGGCAAAACAACATCAAAAAGAATATTCGTATGCGTCGGTCCGCTGACTAAGCGAAAATCATGGATCGTATAGACAGGATTAATTTTTTCAATGATCTGAATTACTTTTTCTTTTAATTCATTGATCATTTCATTCGTACTATCCACCGGATCCATGTGAATGGTAGCGTGTACATTAAAGCGGCTTAGAATTTCCCTTTCGACTAAATCAATCACATCATGAATTTCTAAAAGATCATCATGGCAGTCAATCTCTGCATGCAGTGTAACAAACGATCTTCCGGGGCCGTAATCATGGAGCATAAAATCATGAATGCCTAAAATTCCTTGATAAGACATCACCAGATTGGCAATTCCTTCTACCAACTCTTTATCCGGTGCCTGTCCCAGCAATGGCCCGACCGTATCTTTAAAAACGTCATATCCCGCTTTTAATACAATGAAGGATACAAATAATCCGATCCACCCATCAATATTCCATGACGCAAAATGACTGACCAGCATCCCGATCATGGCTGCAAAAGTAGTGATCATATCATTATAGCTGTCCTGACTGGCAGCTTTTAAAGAAGTCGAATGAATACGTTCACCGATTGTCTTATTCATTTTTGCCATCAAAAATTTCACCAGCATCGAAAAAATCAGTACTGCTATCCCGATATAACTGAATTGAATCACTTCCGGATGAATAATTTTCATCACGGATTCTTTCAATGACTGCAACGCCACCAATAAAATTAAAAACGAGATAATTAATCCGGAAATATATTCAATGCGTCCATGTCCGTAGGGATGATCCGTATCGGGGTGCTTGCTTGCAAGCTTAAAGCCAAATAAGGTGGCAAGATTGCTCCCCACATCTGAATAGTTGTTTAAGGCATCAGCCTGAATGGAGATACTTTTAGAAAATATTCCAACGATTAATTTAGAAGTAGCCAAGACAATATTGCATATAATAGAAATAATGCTGACAAATGTTCCATAGCGCTCTCTCACTTCTCGCCGATCTACCTGTTCATAATCTTTGATACATTTTTTTATTAAGAATTGCATAATATCCCCCTTCAAACAAAAAGTGCTATTTTATTTATTATAGCACAATTAAATCGAATCTTTCACACGTTTTGTGAAAGTTGAAACATCCTTGAAACCGATCTTTTCAAGTTCCTTTACGACTCTGTCAACATTCTCCCCTACTCTATCACTGGTATGTGAATCGGTCCCGATCGTAATGATCCGACCGCCTAAATCATAATAGCGCTGCACCTGTTCAAAATTTGGAAAACCACAAGTTTTTAAATCTTTAAACCCGGATGTATTCACTTCAATTCCTTTTCCTTTTTTAATTAATGTTTTAAAGATTTCATCGATAATATCCTGATAGCTGGCATGGTTGACCGACTTATCTTCGTAAGGACCATAACGAACGATATAATCTAGATGTCCTAAGCAGTTAAAATCATCAAATTGTTGTACACAACGCAGTGTTTCTTCAAAAAATTCACGATGTGCTTCTTCTTTTGTTTTACCGTCAAAGAATTTTCCCGGTAAAAAGAATTCAGTATTTCTTATGGCATGGATTGAACCAATCACATAATCAAAAGGATGTGTTTCAATAAATGTTTGAATTTCATCTTGATAAAGACAGTCTAATCCGATTTCGATCCCAACCTTGATCTTCAGCTGATCCTGATAGGTCTTTTTCAAATCCTGCATCGTTTCCAAATAATGATCAACATCTACGTCAAATGAGGTTCCCGGATAATGAAAATCCTGATGATCTGTAAAGCAGATTTCATCTAATCCCATTTTAATAGCCTGCTCGATATGCTGCTGTGGGTTTGCCTCACTATCAGCAGAAAAGCAAGTGTGCATATGATAATCTATTTTTCTCATTAATACTCTCCTTTTTGATGGAATGTTTTTTTATTGCCCGTGATCTGATGGCGCTCTTTCAATTTGTTTTGAATATCCTGCAAAGAGATGTTCTTTTTAGCCATCAGGACAAAAACATGATACAAAAGATCATCTATTTCACCAATCAGTTCATCACGATCCTCATTTTTTGCCGCAATGATGGTTTCACTGGCTTCTTCTCCAATCTTTTTACATATTTTATCAGTTCCTTGATCAAAAAGATAGTTCGTATAAGAATTTTCTATCGGATTGACTTGACGATCTTTAATCAGATCATAGACGGATTGGAATATTGTGCTTGGTCCCACTTCTCCTTGGATGTCATTGAAAAAACAACTGTAAGCACCTGTGTGACAAGCATTTCCGATCTGTTCCACCTGGATCAATAAAGTATCCTGATCACAGTCCAACGCTATGTATTTAATATTTTGAAAATGTCCTGATGTTTCTCCTTTATGCCATAATGTCTGACGGCTGCGGGAATAAAAATAAGTCTGATTTTTTTCCAACATTTTTTCATAAGCTTCTTCATTCACGTAGGCCAGCATTAGCACCTCACCCGTTTTATAATCCTGTATGATTGCCGGAATCAGCGGCATTTTATTAAAATCTGGTTTCATCTTTCTACCTCACTGGAATATTATTTTCTTTCAATCGTTCTTTTACTTCACTGATTGTACTGATTCCATAATGGAATAAAGAAGCCACCAGTGCCGCATCACAATCCGTCTTTTTAAATACCTCTATGATATCGTCAACTTCCCCACAGCCCCCGCTGGCAATAACCGGAATACTAGTTGCTACACATACTGCCTGCAGCATTTCAATATCATAACCGGATTGGGTGCCATCTTTATCCATCGATGTCAAAAGGATTTCACCGGCTCCTCTTTGCTGGCATTCTTTTGCCCAAGCAACAAGATCAATACCGGTATTTTCTCGTCCGCCTTTGATATACACTTCAAAACGATTCGTTTGTTTATTCTTCTTTGCGTCAATAGCCACAACTACGCACTGACTGCCAAATTCTCGTGCCGCCTGATTAATCAGTTCAGGCTCACGAATAGCTGCAGAGTTAATCGAAATTTTATCAGCTCCGCATAGCAGTACTTTTCTAAAATCATCTAAATGACGGACACCGCCGCCAATTGCCAAAGGAATCGATAAGGATCCGGCAGCTTCTTCTACTAGTGCATACATAGTATCGCGATTCTCATACGTTGCGGTAATATCCAAAAAAACGATTTCATCTGCTCCTTGCTCATCATAATGACGTGCCAGTTCAACCGGATCTCCGACTTCTTTTAATCCGTTAAAATGAATGCCTTTGACCACTTTCCCATCTTTTATATCTAAACAGGGAATGATTCTTTTTTTAAGCATGCAATGACCTCCTCTAAATCTATTTTCCCATCATAAAAGGCTTTCCCAATGATACAGCCGTAATTGTCTTTTACTTGATAAACATCTTCCTTGCAGCTAATGCCTCCGGACACAATCACTTTCAGCTGAGTTTCCTGCCGAATTTTCTCATACAGTTCAAAATTTGGTCCGCTTAAAGTTCCGTCTTTACTGATATCAGTGACCACCACATAACGAACTCGCAGACCTTCCAGCTCTTTTAGAAAAGTAAGATAATCGACTTTGCTGGTATCCAGCCACCCTTCAGTAGCGACACAGCCGTCTTTAATATCTACGCCTACTACAATCCTTTCTGCTCCGTAAAGCTGGAGCGCTTCTTTTAGCAACGGTTTGTTTTTCAGTGCCACCGTTCCTAAAATGATACGATCTATTTTTAATTTCTCTAAATAAAATGCAATCGTCTCTTTGTCACGAATGCCGCCACCTAGTTCAATGGGTAGCTGGGTATGTTCACGAATAGAAGCAATTGTCTTTTGATTGATGCGGCAGCCCTCTTTGGCTCCGTTTAGATCAACTAAATGTAAGAAATCAGCGCCTATTTTTTCATAATAAGAAGCAATTTCCACTGCATCTAAGGCATAGATCGTTTCTTTTTGATAATCCCCTTTAAATAAACGCACTACTTTTCCATCTTTTAAATCAATAGCCGGCAATATTAACATGCAATCATCTCCTTAAATGCCTTTAAGATCTTCTTTCCTGTTTCTCCGCTTTTTTCCGGATGAAACTGACACCCCATCACATTGTTTTTTGCTACAATTGCCGGAATATACGCCTCTTTATAGCGCGCGTAAGCGATAACCTCACAAGTAGGACAGTAGGCTTGAAAAGAATGAACAAAATAAACATCTTCTTTTTCAGATAAATATTTCAGCAAAGGATGCTCATTTTCAAAATATAATTCATTCCATCCCATATGAGGAATTTTAAGCGTACATTCGATGGGGGATACTTTCCCCGATAAAAATCCCAGACCTTTTGTTGGTGTTACTTCATTTCCTTCTTCAAACAGAATCTGCATTCCTAGGCAGATTCCTAAAATAGGGGTTCCTTTTTCTTTACATTCTTGAATGGTATCAATGAGATCAGTTTCCTTTAAATGCTCCATTGCCGCTTTAAATGTCCCTACTCCCGGCAAAATCAATGCTTTGGCATTCTTAATCGTTTCCTTATCACTGCTGATTTGAGCTTCTATTCCAGCTCGGCGGCAGCCATTTAACACACTTTTTAAATTACCGACATGATAATCAATGATAATGACCATATGCTTCACCTATAATTGTCCTTTCGTTGACATTGGGCGCTGATCCTGAGTGAATTGAATCGCCTGTTTGAGTGCTTGCCCCATCCCTTTAAAAATCGCTTCGATCATATGATGGGCATTCTTTCCATAAAGCAAATTGACATGCAGCGTCATCTGGGTATTAAAGGCAAATGCACGCAGAAATTCTTCCAGCATCTCGCATTCAAAAGTCCCGACTCTTTCAACCGGCAATTCACAATGGTAAACCAAATAACTGCGTCGACATAAATCTAAGGTGACTTGTGCCAAAGCCTCATCCATCGGCAAGAAGACATTGCCATATCGCTGAATTCCATTGCGTTCTCCCAAGGCTTTATCCATTGCCTGTCCTAAAGTAATACCGATATCTTCAATCGAATGATGCGTGTCTACCTCTAAATCCCCCCGGCAGGTCAAATTAAGATCCATACCGGAATGAAAAGCAAAGAGAGTCAACATATGATCTAAAAATCCAATACCCGAATGAATCGAACTTTTTCCATCTCCATTCAGTTTCAGTTCTACAATAATATCCGTTTCATTCGTCTTTCTGGCGATCTTAATCATTTCCATCTTAATCTTCCTCCTCAAAACGGACTTTAATTGAATTAGCGTGAGCGTCTAAGCCTTCTAATTGAGCAAATTCAACCACATCCTCTTTAAAAGTATCTAAGATATTTCTTGGATATTGGCTGTATGACGAATATTTAACAAAATCATATACCCCTAAAGCAGAATAGAATTTAGCCGTACCGCTTGTTGGCAGAACATGGTTTGTTCCACTCATATAATCCCCTAATGGTTCCGGAGTATATTCACCTAAAAAGATAGATCCGGCATTCTCGATATAAGGTAAAGTATTCATTGGCTGATCAACTAGGACTTCCAAATGTTCTGGCGCTATATAATTCGATACGTCAAAGGCTTCCTGAATTGAGTCTACAAGAACTGCTCCCCCATAATTCTGCAAAGATTCTTCGATGATTTCTCGACGTGACAGCGTATTTAACTGACGGGTTAGCTCTTTTTCGACTTCCTCTACTAACATAGGAGAAGTCGTTACTAAAATAGCACTAGCTAAACGATCGTGTTCTGCCTGACTCATTAAGTCAGCAGCAATATATTTAGGATTCGCCGATGCATCGGCAATTACCAGTACCTCACTAGGTCCGGCAATCATATCAATATCCACAGCTCCGTAGCAGCATTTTTTGGCAGTTGCCACATAGATGTTTCCCGGACCGACAATCTTATCTACTTTTTTAATCGAAGGTGTTCCATAGGCAACGGCAGCAACAGCTTGTGCACCCCCTACTTTATAGATAGTTTCGATACCGCAGACATGAGCTGCCGCTAATATGACATCACTTACTTTCCCATCTGCTTTTACGGGTGTAATAATTATTAACTCTTTGACACCGGCAAGCTGAGCAGGAATCGCATTCATAAGAACTGTTGAAGGGTAGGTCGCAGTTCCTCCGGGAACATATAATGCAACTCGTCTTAATCCTCTGACAATCTGTCCCATGATAACACCGTTTTCTTTAAATAATGACCAAGACTGACTTAATTGATGCTGGTGAAAATCAATGAGCTGACTCTTCGTTCTTTCTAAAATACGAATAAAGTTATCACCGACACGTTCTACGGCTTCATTCACTTCCTCTTTTGTGACCAAAAGATCCTTTGAACTTTTAATCTCATACCCATCAAAACGTTTGGCATATTCAAACAAAGCCTCATCCTGACGATCGATAATATCCTGAATGATTTTTTCTACCGTTTCATTGACTTCTTTATTAATCGTTGCCTTACGAGCACTGAATAATTGATCCAATGCAGTATAATCTCCTGTAAATTTCATTCTTTCTAACATGTTGTTTCCCCCTTCAGACGTTCAATTAACGTCAATATTTCCTCTTTTTTAAATTTAAAACTTACTTTATTGCAGACACAGCGAGTGCTGATATCGCTGATTTTTTCAATGACTTCTAAACCATTGGCTTTTAATGTTGAGCCGGTTTCCACGATATCGACGATCGCATCTGCGATACCCACGATCGGACCTAATTCAACCGATCCTTCCAGCTTAATGATCTCTACATCCTCCAATTTAGATTGAAAATAACGTTTAGCGACAGTCGTATATTTTGAAGCAATGCGCTTGCGGCGGTTAAACTGTGTATTTCTATACTGCGGATAACTGGCAACCGCAAAGTAACATTGACCGATCTTTAAATCCAGTAGATTATAATAATCGTTAAATTCACTTTCATCCAAAGTATCCTTCCCCACAAAGCCAATATCGACAATGCCATGCTCTAAAAAGGTAAGGACATCATTTGCTTTGGCAAAGATAAACTGCAGATCATCCTGTGTGGTAATTAACAGCTCACGATCTTTATTTAATAATGGGCGCATGTCATAACCGGCTTCTAAAAGCAAATGACTTACTTGTTTTTCTATTCTTCCTTTTGTTACTGCGATCTTAATCATTTTGTTTCTCCTTATCCGCTAGTTCACTTAGCATATCTAAATTAAAGCTCAATCCTATCGCTTGACTATCCCGTCCAAAGACCTGAAGCAATTGATCATAACGTCCGCCACTGATAATCGCTTCGGGGGCTTCTAAGTGATATGCCTTAATCATCAATCCGGTATAATAATTGAATTTTGGTACCATCGCTAAATCCACTGTTAAATCTTCAAACTTATCTTTAAAAGCAAGATAAAGCATCTCCAAATGGTTTAACGCCTTCAGCAACGTTTCATCTTCCAAATACGTTTTAGCTTGGATAAATATCTCTTGCTTTCCATTCAAAGTAATCAGTTGATTCAAAAAGTCTGCCATCTTTTGATCAATAATCTGGTCTTTTACTTTCTCCTTCACAAATAAATCCATAGCACTCATATCCCGATAATCTAGGATCATCTTTAATTGTCCATCATCTTTTATAAGACTTTCCAAGCGTCTAAAAAAAGCGGCACTGCCTAGCTCTGTTTGCACATTGGATAATAAAATTGTCTTTAGGCTTTGTGATAACACAGTTAAGCATTCCTGATCTCCAGTTTTTTCATCTAAACCCATCAGTTCAATTCCAGCCTGATAGATTTCGCTTTGACGTCCTTTGTGGCTAAGCTGCTTTCGATAAACCTTCCCGAAATAACAATAACGTCCTACTGCCTGCGTGGCATATGCATGATAACGGGCTAACGGATAAGTAAAATCAGCTCTTAATGAAATCGCCTTTCCATCTTTATTGAAAAACTGAAATAATCGTTCTACTTCAATCCCGGTAGAAATTTCCCGATAAAGATCTGTGTATTCAAAAGTCGGTATCATCACTTCATCATATCGCTGGTCATCAAAGACCGTTCTCAGCTTAGTTTCTATTGTTCTTAATGTCCTGACATGACCTTTTAATGCTTCCTGCGCTTCTTCGGGAAGCACAAATTTGTAATTCTCCATATTTTCCCCCTCCAGATAAATAAAAAAGCGAGTCCAATGACTCGCTTGCTTAGCACGTTTTTGTCATTAGATACAACCCTTTGAAATAACACAAAATGGGCTGTATCAATTTGCTGATATAACCCTACTGTATCCAATGATGGTGATGTAATTGTTGTGAAATTTGATTTGTATTCATAATGATCACCTTCCGCTTGATAGTATAGTATCACAGATAAAATATAAAATAAAGCTTTTTCACAAATTTAATTAATAAACTTTCTTATAATACAAAAGCAGTCTTACTCAAAGACCGCTTTTTTCATTATCTAATCTTTTTGAATACTGTATAAATACGGTAAGCGCCATAAAAAACAAAGAGAAATGAGAATAAAAGCATGAGAATGATTGGCCATTTTTTATGGCAATTCATTGCTGTTTCATTATCTAAAGTATCATCGAGTTCTTCAACTGCCACACCGGATTTACGGGATATGTTAAGGATCCTTTCTTTTCTGTTCATATGTATACTCCTTTCTATTGATCCATCTCTATTTCTATTATACATGAAAGTTTCAATAATTGCATCATTGGTAATAAAAATGAAATATCTAATGATATTCCACTCCTAATTCTAATTTTTGTGTATTTTCTTTTAAACAGCTGACAAATTTTGAAGCATTTAAGACATAGACTGTTAAGTCTTGTTTGGTTGTTTTAATTTTTACTTTTGTTTTTGAAACCAGTTTGACTTCCTTTAAATCTGCATAATCAATCATGACCGGCAAGATACCGATATAGCGAAATGCGTAAACCAGCATAAAATCCTCTTTAACTAAAATATTAAAACGTCCCAGCATCATCGTTAACGCCATTAAAGATAATACAATAGTCATAATTAATTTGGCTGTTTCATGCTGACTGGCAGCTTGAATCGCTAAAACAACCATACCAATAAAAGCCACTGCACAGATACTTAACAAACGGGGTTCTTTAAATTTCATCTTCTACCTCTTCTAAGTTTCTTT
Organism: Beduini sp.; assembly: GCF_047239305.1. Lineage (NCBI taxonomy): Bacteria > Bacillati > Bacillota > Erysipelotrichia > Erysipelotrichales > Erysipelotrichaceae > Beduini > Beduini sp. The sequence goes on along the minus strand of NZ_JBKTEM010000001.1, from coordinate 53,997 downwards.
TTTCAAATGTTTGTTTCATTTCCCTACGAAAACGATTGAACGATACAATAAACAAAATGGGAAACACGATACTGCAGACTGCCATCACAATAAGACAAGCTAAAGCAATAGACGCAAAAGTTACTGACATAACTCAATCACCTCGAGATCATCGGGTACATAGATACTGCCGTTAAAATATTTTGCGGCTTCTTGTGTATAAAGTGTTTTTCGTTCATTTAAATTTTCCTCTTCGGTATGCCAAAGGATAAGATGTTTAACTCCCAGCTGTGTCGCTAAAACAGCGGCATCTTTAGCTGTACTGTGATGCTTTTCATAAGGTTTAAAAATATCACGCTGATCATATAGACAGAACGCTTCATGCATAAGCCAGTCAGCGCCTTTTACATATTCAAAGCACTTTTCATTATAAGGCTCGTCTCCGGCAAAGGCGATCTTTTTCCCATCATCATTGATAAACGTAAAAGCAAATTGCTTAGCCTTAGTCGATAATATATCATAGAATGTAAAAGGTGTATCCATGATTGTCCATTGATCGCCATCTTGCAAGGGGTGAAAGAGTACACGCAAATCAAAACAATCGGTCAGCTTTTTTTGTAAAGTCAGCTCACAAAGCGTTCTAATTGTCTGAACCAAGTCCGTATGAGCGTAAATATGAAAGGTACCCATATAGTCATTCGCTAAAATTTTGGTCGTAATCATACGAATGATCCAAACTACCCCTAAAATATGATCGGTATGTTCATGAGTAACAAAAAGATGATGTATTCTATTTAAGGGAATGTTCATCTCATCTAATCGCCCTAAGATTCCATTTCCTCCGCCGGCATCTACAAGGAAGTATTCATTATCTTTCTTTAACGCAAAACATGTATTATAGCACTTTTTAACAGCGGCATTTCCAGTTCCCAAAATCAATAATTTATCCATGAATAAATTCCTCCAATTCTTAAATAAGTATACTGATTATTTTACTTAAAAGCAAGAATTTGACGTTCAACTTTTTACTCTATGAAAAAATAGAAATGATATTTCTAAGTTACCACTGTTTTCATAAAAAGAATAGCCCTATTTTTTATAATTGTGTTACTATTTAAATAGAGAAAGCCTTTTTTAAATAATAGAATATTTGACACTAGACACAATAGCAGATTTTAAAAACAAAAGGGAGAAACAACGATGAAAAGAAGAAAAAAATTATATCTGTTAACGATGAGTTTATGCACCGCCATTGGACTTAGTGTATTTTCAGCGGGATGGGTTAAGGCTTACGCATTAGTTGAAGAAAATAACGCTGTAAAAGTTTATAAAAATAAGGTAACTGAAAAAATGTATGCCGATCTTGATTTATCCAAGCTGGATCACGCCGGTGAGATCATCGTTTATCATGATGAAATGCAAGACATTGATATCCGAATAGACATTCTGAATTCTATTTCTAATGAATCCCTGCAGTCCCAGCAAACAACCGATTGGAGTTCAGGAACGCTTCCTGACGGATTGAGTACGTTGCGTCCGCATATCCATAGCGGCGTTTTAGAAGCTAGCTTTTATGCAGATGTAAAAGGGAACTACCCTGCTAGAATCATCAAAGTGTATGCTCCTATTTTTAAAAGGGAGGATGCCACTGTAAACAACTTTGACCTCAATATTATTACAGAACAGTCACAAGAATATTCACCTGCAAGAGCGTCAATGACCTTTAATTATACCATGAAGAAATTTGGATTTGTGTTATGGAGTCATGCAGGATACTTTACTTTAGAAGTGAATGCTGACGGTCAAATCAGGTTAACATGGGAATAATCAGAAAATCACTTTGAGACCATATTTCCATTCGGTTTAAAACAATGATGGCATAAAATCATATCATTTATAATTTAAAATGAGGAGGTATCATAAACAAAGATTAAATTAAAAAGGAATTTATTTATACTTACTGTTTTTAAGCAGATAAAGAATTTACATAATTGAGCGTAGTAGCCTTGGCTGCTGCGCTATTTTTATTCAATTCATGAAAAATCAGGCACTGGTCATTGAATGGTGCTATACTATAGAAATTAGGGGAGATGGAATTATGGAGAATAGAAAAAACGACTTTACTAAGGGAAGTGTCGCACGCAATATTATCAATCTTGCGATTCCTATGACACTCGCTCAGCTTATTAATGTTTTATATAATATCGTTGATCGTATTTTTATTGGGCGCATCGATAATGGAGCGACTCTAGCCATGAGTGGATTAGGATTATCCCTACCGCTGATTACGATCATTATTGCATTTGCTAATCTATTTGGAATGGGCGGAGCACCGCTTTGTTCCATCGCTCGAGGGAAAGGTAATGATAAAGAAGCAGAAGAAATCATGGGGAATTCTTTTGCTTTAATGGTCATTTTCGGTATTCTCTTAACGATTATCGGTTTACTGTTTAAAAAACCATTGCTTTTCATGTTTGGTGCCAGTGAGGCAACCTTTCCATATGCCGATGCCTACATTTCAATTTATCTGTTAGGCAGTTTATTTGTGATGATCGGGCTAGGAATGAATAGTTTTATCAATTCGCAGGGGTTCGCTAAAATTGGGATGATGACTGTTTTATTAGGAGCTGTTACCAATATTGTATTGGATCCGATCTTCATCTTTACCTTTCAAATGGGAGTACGTGGCGCTGCTTTAGCCACTGTTATTTCACAATTTATTTCTGCGGTCTGGATCCTTCTTTTTTTAACTGGTAAGAATACGATTTTGAAACTGCGCTTTCAGCGAATGAAACTGAAGCTAGAGTATATTCGTCGAATCGTTTCCTTAGGCATGTCAGGATTTGTTATGGCGATTACCAATTCCTTAGTGGCAATCGTCTGCAACGCCAGCTTGCAGTCTTATGGCGGAGACATTTACGTAGCGGCAATGACCGTCATCAATTCGATCCGTGAAGTTGTCTCCATGCCTTCAAGCGGATTAACGAATGCTTCTCAGCCGGTATTAGGGTATAACTATGGCGCTCAGGCTTATGATCGCGTATTAAAAGGCATTAAGTTCATGACAATTGTTTGTGTAGCGTATACCTTTGTGATGTGGCTGATTATCACGCTGTTTCCAAGCTTCTTTATCCATATTTTTAATAAAGAACCGCATCTGATCGAAGTAGCCATTCCTTCTTTAAAAGTTTATTTCTTTGGTTTCTTTATGATGGCGTTTCAATTTGCTGGGCAATCCGTTGCAGTCGCTTTAGGAAAGTCTAAACAAGCCGTTTTCTTTTCTTTATTAAGAAAAGTATTCATCGTTATACCATTAACACTGGTCCTGCCTAAAATGTTTGGTCTGGGCATTACCGGAATTTTCTTAGCGGAACCGATCTCTAACTTTATCGGCGGTGGGGCTTGTTACTTGACGATGTGGCTGACGATTGGCCGTGACTTAAAGAAAAAAGTCCTGCTTCAAAAAGAAAAAGCAGCACTTTGATCTTAATGGCGTTATGAATATTCATAACGTTTTTTATTTAATTAAAAGACAGGATACAGGTACTCATTAAACAGATCATGCCGACTGCCATAAAAACTAATGCAGCCCCTGCCCTTTTCTTACGTGAATTCATAAGTGTTCTTTCTTCGCTGTTCATCGCAATCGGATACTTTCTGCGTCCGATCAAATATAGAATCAGTCCGCCGCTTCCATTATTACCGCTTAAAGAGAACAATCCCCACCATTTAGGATGTTTTAAGCCACGACATTTCGCATCCAGCTCCGTTAAACGGAAAATTTGATAAGCTAATGCGAAAGCTCCCATTAATACCATAAACACAAATATAATCAAATACCAAGTCATCATAATCCCTCCTTAAAACTTTTTAATGATCTGATAAAACAAGAAACATGTACTGATGATTCCTATAGAAGCACTGCCAATAATCAGATAATTATTTTTAGCGATCAAGCCATTAAATAAAACAAATAATATTAAGAAAAATATATTAATACCAATTGCCATGATCAGCTTTCTGTTGCTGTTGACTGTATCGGTGCTTTCTTCTAAATGCTGAATCATTTTAGAATCCCCCTTCAATAGTTCATCCAGACTGATCTGATATAAATCACTTAGTTTAATAATACTGATAATATCGGGATAGGACTTCTCATTTTCCCAGTTGGATATTGTCTGCCGAGAAACTTGAAGCTGGTCGGCTACCATTTCTTGTGTAAGCAAAGAAGCAGTTCTTGCTTTTTTTAATTTATCCCCAATCTCCATAATGTCTCATTCCTTTCGTACTCATCATGTCATGTTTAAGTTTATTTGTCTATCCAACTTCTTTGACATCATCATATTTCATGTCAAAATCCTTTGACATTGCTTATTTAATACAATAAAAGCACTCTAAATGAGTGCTGCCTAACGGCGTTTACCGCTTTTTGATGGGCGTCGGCTTCTTGATGATGCCATGGTTTTCTTTTGCTGTGTTTTTTCTTTTTTTACAGGAGCACTTAAATCTTCCATAGGGTAATAAGGATTATCCACAGTTGGAATAGACTGATGAATAAATTTTTCTACCTCTTTTAATAAATCCTTTTCCTGATAACAGCAAAATGTGATCGCTTCTCCACTTGCACCTGCACGAGCTGTACGCCCAATACGATGCACATAGTTTTCTGCTTGTTCAGGCAAATCAAAATTAATAACATGAGTCAAATCATCAATATCAATCCCTCTTGCCGCTATATCTGTCGCTACTAAAATACGGGCTTTATTATCTTTAAAATTCTGTAATGCACGGACACGGGCATTCTGTGATTTATCCCCGTGAATCGCTTCTGCGGTTATTTTTGCTTTGTTAAGCTTCTTACATAGCGTATCTGCATTACGTTTTGTACGTACAAACACAATCGCATTATAAATGCGTGGATCGTCCAACAAACGAATCAGCAGTTTAGCTTTATTTAATTTATCCACATAATACAAAGACTGCTGAATCTTTTCTACAGTCATATGTCCGGAGCTAATCATAATGCGAATCGGATCATGTAAGATTTCATCAACTAAGTGCTGTATTTCATCAGGCAAAGTAGCTGAAAAAAGCATCGTTTGTCTTTTAACCGGGATTAATTTCATAATCCTGCGAATATCACGGATAAATCCCATATCTAACATACGGTCTGCTTCATCTAAAACAAAATATTCAATATGATTTAGATCCAATAACCCCTGTTCATACAGGTCCCATAAACGTCCCGGTGTTGCAATGAGGACATCGATCCCACGTTCAATTGCCGTCACCTGCTGCCCCTGACGCACACCGCCGAAGATGGCAGCTGATTTTAAGTTGACATAGGGATTCAGTGACTGGAATGTCTCATTAATCTGTATAGCTAATTCACGTGTCGGTGCTAGAATCAAAGCTTTGATCGTGCGCGGATATTTCTCCGCTTCTTCACGCAAATAAAGTTTCTGTAAGATAGGTAAAGCAAAAGCTGCAGTCTTCCCGGTTCCGGTCTTTGCACAGCCCAGCAGATCCTTTCCTTCTAATAAAGGCGGAATTGCCTGTGACTGAATGGGTGACGCTTCTTCATAATTCAAATGAGCCACCGCTTTCAGCAATGGTTCGATTAATTGTAATTCATTAAATTTCATTTATTTCCTCTTTCTTTAAACATACAGCTTAGTATAACACAAACAAAAGAAAAACACTACTGTTCATAGTGTTCTTCATGCGGACGTGTCTCATAACGTTCGATAATACGCTGAACAACGGGATGACGAACAACATCCATCGCTGATAATTCAACAAATTGAATTCCTTTAACACCACGTAAGATTTGTGAAGCAATCTTTAATCCCGAATGGATACCACGTGGTAAATCGATTTGAGTAATATCTCCGGTAATGACCATTTTGGAGTTGAATCCTAAACGAGTCAAAAACATTTTCATTTGGGCATCGGTTGTATTTTGTGCTTCATCCAAGATCACATAAGCATCTTCTAATGTGCGCCCACGCATGTAGGCAAGCGGAGCAATCTCGATCGTGCCTTTTTCAATCAGACGCTCGGTCTGCTCAACACCTAGCATATCATGAAGGGCATCATATAAAGGGCGCAGATAAGGATCCACCTTTTCTTTTAAATCCCCTGGCAAAAAGCCTAAACTCTCTCCCGCTTCTACTGCCGGACGAGTTAATACAATACGCTTCACTTCATTATTCTTTAATGCCGCTACCGCAAAGACAACTGCCAGATAAGTTTTTCCGGTTCCGGCAGGTCCGATTCCAAAAACCACATCATTCTTTTTCAACGCTAAATAATATTCTTTCTGACCTATTGTTTTAGGATAAATCACTTTCCCGGTAATGGTCTTAGCGATCACAACATCATAAAGCGCATCTAATTTTTCCAAGTGATTATCCTGCTGCAGTTTTAGTGCATAGATAATATCTCTGGATGAAATATTTAGCCCCTTCTTTGTTAATGCCAATAAGGCGATCACTAAACTTTCTACTTTTTGAACGATTGTTTCCTCTTCACTTTGAATAATCAGTTCATCTCCGCGCAATATAATATTTATATCAAACTGTTTTTCAATCAATTCAAGATTTTTTTCGCCGATCCCTACTAAACGTGTAATCTGATCGACTGTATATTCAGTTAGTTTCAGTGTTTTGCTCATTCATATCTCCCTTGCATGCTATATCTTCTATTACGGTATAATGTACCTTTAACTTTATTTTACTATTATCAATGCTATAATGCAAAACCTTTTCTTTGTCAATCTTCGCCTCACTGCCTAATTGCTGCTGCAGTTCATTGCGGATTTGCAGCAGCAATGTATTAAAATCGTCAGCTTCATCTTGAAGCGGCAATTCTTTTTCAATATCATACCATGTATATCCATACACTTTCCCTTTAGGATACACCATAATTGTCTCATCAAATGTTGACACAATGGCATTGCTGACCAATAAATCACCCGGCTGTACATACTGATTGATACTGCTCATAATATAACCACTTTGAATCTGAAACTCCTTAATAACACTTTCCTTGCAGGCAACAATCGGACGGACATCTTTTTCTATGATCTGTGACTCTTTTTTATTGGTGTACTCTATATAGATAGTTTCCCCTTGTTGATAGATATTTATCCAATCAATGTTGCTTTTATAGTCATTCAGCAGTTGATTTTTTAAATCAGCGATGTCATCCAAGGACATTTTCTTATCAAAAAAGTCAATATGATAGTCTTTCAGCTTTGAGACAATCTCTTCATTTAACTGATACTGCGTACCGATGATTTTTAAATTTAAAATATGCTGCTGTGTATAATAGAATACACCGATAAAAACGGCTGCCCCGACGAGCTTCACCTTGCTTTTAAAAAAGCGAGTAATGTAGTAAAGCGGACCGACACTTCGAATAAATTGCAGCGGAGCATCTGTTTTTTGTAAGATATAAGTGTCTCTGCGCCGCACTAAAAAACTATACGTATATGTATCGATCTTACGTAAATGGTACAGCTGTACTTTATTTTTAGTAAATAAATCAATGTAATAGGAGATATTGATACACTCAATTTCGTACACATCATAGCCCAAACCGATGTTAAGCATAAATAAATTTAACTTCTTTCATAATGCCTCGAATATGGATTTCTTCTTGTGATAAGTACACAACGATGAAATCATCTCCAATCAGCTTTAACATACATTTAGGCATTTTCAATAGGATACAATGTGTTTCTAATGTGATGATGCTTTCATATTGCTTTATCACGATCTTACTTTGGTCTAAATATATCACAATATCACCTCATGAAATTATATGAATCACTTCTAAACAAAATGCTTTAATCCCATCTTTTAATAAAAAAATAACCATTGCTGATAGAATCGGGATTTCATTATCAAATAAAAAAGAAGATTTTACTCTTCTTCATTCATCTCATAACTCTTCATGAAATCATCATCAGCTTTTATTTAATTTACTCTTTTTATATTTGTTACTCTCTGCCCTCTTGTGAGATAGTGAATGCCAGCACCTGTCGAGGTCTCCTTAATTTCATCAAAGCAGATTGGCAGACTCGCTGAAAAAAGAAAACTTTTCCCCTGCTGTAATTGGAAATGGATATGTGGTTCACTGGTATTCCCACTGTTGCCGCAGCAAGCAATTTGCTGTCTCTGTGATACATGATCTCCTATCTTGACAAGAATACTCTCTTTTTTTAAATGAGCAATCGTTGTATATTCTTTTTCTCCATGATAAATGACGATATAATTACCTCTTATATCGGAAGCTAAGCATTGGATTTCTCCATTTGCACTAATCGGGGTATCCTCAAGCCATCCTTGATATCCACAACGAACCCGTCTGCCGGCGATAAAACTGGTTCCCCATAACAATAATAGTCACTGACTGTCAACCCATCTGTGCGATAAGACTTTTCACCTTGCTCCATGTAAAAATCATAGGCATAGTGCTGATTGCAAATTCTCCAAGAATGTGATGTTTCTTTGTCTAACCCACCATTTACCGTCAGCCATTCGCCATCAAACGGAAGTCTGTAACTAACTTTTGCTTTATAATGACGATTAGGCAAACGAAACCAACAGCGCATATAAATAAGCGGAATCCCTATCAGCATGCCAAGATTCTGAAAAAGAAATTTTAAATCTCGTATTTCTGAAGAATGCTCCTCTTTTTTTAAAACACATATCAAACTCAGAATAAACTCAATCGGAGCTAATAGAAAAAATAAGTAAAAAAGATTCATATAGGGATAATCAAGAAGGGTTCCTAAGAGTCCAAGACACTCAAGCCAGTACATTTTTTTCATGAGCTGAATTGCTTTTAATATAATGATCGCCTCCTTTTTATAGAATTATCGTATCATACATATATGCAGCTGTCATTTTTGATAATAAAAAATAAGCTTGTTATGAACACAATTTCAATAGCAATGATTTGTTGCGTGACTTTATCAGGACGAAACTATACAATAGCTATGAGGTGAAACTTATGAATAATATCGGTGAACAAATTAAAAATTTACGACAGCAAAAGGGAATGACTCAGCAAGAACTGGCAGATCTTTTGTTTATTACCAGACAGGCAATCTCCTCTTATGAAAACGGGAAAACGACGCCTGATCTGCAAACTCTGCAGCGTTTAGGTGAGATCTTCAATACAGATCTGATCCATTTATCCATTGCCGCAAAACCGATCAAAAATTACTCTGCTTTCATTTATATGAGCATTGTTTTAATGGCAGTTATTAATTTGATCGTTCGTATGAACTTAGGGCTTCCTTTAATTGGTGAAGATATTTTCGTTTATATCATGCTTTTAATGGCAACAACACTTTATTTCATATTTAACTATATCATCAAAAATGAAGACTATACCTTAATTGCCGGCTTTGATTCTTCCCTGCCTTATCATTATCCAACATTAAAAAAGATGATCCTTTCTATACTCCATGTTGTATTAATAGATATTAGTGGATTCATGCTGTTATTTTTGATTTTAGTCTATCTTGATGTCAATACTAAGATATTTCCGCTGGTCATGCTGATTTTCATTATAAATTTTATCAGTTCTATCTTGCTTGTAAATTATCGCTATAAAGATCAACTGCTTTTAAAGAAAGTAGATAATGCCGGCAGTCAAATTCCTTTGTTTGTCTTTTTAGGCTCTGTTTTCAGTTTAGTAGGTATGATGTGGTTTGTGATGGAGCATTTCAATATTTCCAATAATACTCCTGAAGCTATGCAGCTTTTACTGATTTTGTTTCCTTATCTCATTTATAATGTAGCATGGATGCTTATGACAGATAATAAAATGAAAAAAGCAAAAGAAAAGCCCTATCCTTATGTAAGAAGCGTGGTAATAACTGTTATTATCAATTTAGTGTTGTTAGCCGGGCTTTATTTAACTGCCTCAAACTTTTAACAACATTTATCTAAAGTATTTATTTTAATGGTCAGATTGTGTATAATAGGGATGAATTAAAGGAGGCTTATAAAATGAGTTTTAGAGAAGACTTTTTATGGGGCGGTGCCGTTGCTGCTCATCAGCTTGAAGGTGGCTGGGATCAAGGCGGAAAAGGACCTAGTGTTGCCGATGTAATGACAGTCGGAGCAAACGGAGTTCCAAGAAGAATCACAGATGGTGTTATTGAAGGGGAAAACTATCCTAATCATGAAGCGATCGATTTTTATCATCGTTACAAAGAAGATATTGCTTTATTTGCAGAAATGGGCTTTAAATGCTTTAGAACAAGTATTGCTTGGACAAGAATTTTCCCTAAAGGGGATGAAACAGAACCTAACGAAGAAGGGTTAAAGTTCTATGATGATTTATTTGATGAATGTATCAAACATAATATTGAACCTGTCATTACCTTATCCCACTTTGAAATGCCATATTATTTAGTCACACAGTATGGTGGATGGCGCAATCGTAAAATGATTGAATTCTTTGTTCGTTTTGCTACAGTATGTTTCAAACGTTATAAAAACAAAGTTAAATACTGGATGACATTTAACGAAATCAACAATCAAGCAAATTACAAAGAAGATTTTGCACCTTTCACTAACTCAGGAGTAAAGTACGTTGAAGGCGAAGATCGTGAACAAATCATGTATCAAGCAGCTCACTATGAATTAGTAGCAAGTGCCCAATGTGTTAAAATCGGTCACGAAATTAATCCTGAATTCCAAATCGGGTGTATGATTGCCATGTGTCCGATCTATCCATATTCTTGTGATCCGGAAGATATGATGATGTCTGTTGGAGCAATGCATAAACGTTATTGGTTCACAGATGTACATGTTCGTGGTTACTATCCAACTTATATGCAGAAATTCTTTGAAAGAAAAGGCTATGATTTAGATATTACCGAACAAGATGAAGATGATTTATTAGATGGCTGTGTAGATTACATCGGTTTTAGCTACTACATGTCTTTTGCCACAAAAATCACCCGTGATAACCCACATTATGATTATGATGAAACCATCGATTTAGTAAAAAATCCTCATGTTAAAGCGAGTGACTGGGGATGGCAGATCGATCCAGTTGGACTGCGTTATGCCTTAAACTGGTTCTATGATCACTATCAATTACCAATGTTTATCGTTGAAAACGGATTTGGAGCTATTGATGTGAAAGAGGCTGATGGTTCTGTGCATGATCCATATCGTATAGATTATTTAGCTGCCCATATCGCCGAAATGAAAAAAGCGGTTGATGAAGATGGTGTCGACTTAATGGGATATACGCCTTGGGGATGTATTGACCTTGTTTCCGCTGGTACCGGAGAAATGAAAAAACGCTATGGTTTCATTTACGTAGATAAAGATAATGAAGGTAAAGGAACCCTAGACAGAAGTAAAAAAGATTCGTTTGATTGGTATAAAAAAGTAATTGCTACAAACGGTGAAGATTTAAGTAAATAAATCTATTGCCCCACTCTATTTATTAGAATGGGGCTTTATTGTGTCAAACGTTATAATTGACGAATAGGATGACGAATAATCGTTTTCATTTTAGTTGGATCAGATTTGCGTCCATCGGATAAATAGATTTCATGATGGTAACGCTGATCGGTAATATCCAAGACATAGCCGTTTTCTTGGATATAATGGTGCATCTTTTCTACTGTCTGCGGTTCATCATTATAGCTCCCTAAATGCAGGCATTGCACACAGCACCCCTCATCATAGTTAATGAGCTTCACTTTTGAAAAATCTTTCTTCTTTTTAAGAGTGGCTTGTTCTTTTGCCCATTCCACATCCTTCTCTTTAACAAATTCAGGCAGACGAATCAGTGAGATCCAATGAAAATCTTCTTTATGGGCGTAATCTACGCCCTTTTTGTTTTCCATCCACCAAAATCCTTCTAACGGAGGGACAACATATTCGAAAAAGCCTTCCATATCATAGCCTTTCTTATAGCTCATCTTTAAAGTATAAGCAACTCCATAAAGCTGTCCAATCGCATCCCTGTACTGCCCATCAGGATCATTCGGGTTTCCTGCTCCTTCTACGGATAGAAACTGCATTGGAGGAATATCGATAATCTGTGGTTTTACTGTTGGACGATAAAATGCCTTTTGTTCTTTTTTATAATCAAATGCCATCGTTCATTCTCCTTTCATTTCTAAGCTTATTATACCAAAGATAACTTGACACCTGTCTGTCCGGTTAAAAAAAGAATAGGTTTCCCTATTCTAAAATCAACTGATACATACGTTCTTTGGATTCTTCCTTGCTGGCTTTATTATAACGTCCATCCGTAATCGAAACAAACTCCATCCCTAACTTTTCCATGACTTTATAAGATGCCGTATTTTGATCATCACAATGCGCAATCAATTGTTTTAACCCTATCGATTTAGCAAATTCAATCATTGCTTTAGCAGCCTCAGTGGCATATCCATGATGCCAGTAGCGTTTATTTAATATCCAGCCCAGTTCACCGACAGCATGATTTTCATCAAGATAGACTGAAACTGCACCAATATGCACGTCATTCAGCAAAACGGCAAATTCATAAAAATCCGGAGTTTCCTTTTCCCATTCTTTACTTACGTTTTCTAAAAAATATTTTGTTTCTTCTCTATTTTTATTGGGAAGATGCACCATATATAATGTATTGCTTACATCACTGGCATAAACATGAGTGGATTCTAAGTAGCTTATTCCATGTGGTTTCAATACCAGTCGCTTACTCTTTATCCAATGAGATTTCATCATCTTATTTAAACTGAGCCATATAGGCTTCGATTTCGTCTGTTGTACGGATAATATCTTTTGATAATACCACGCATCCGTCTTCTGTAATCAGCAAATCATCTTCAATACGAATACCAATGCTTTCTTCGTCAATATAAAGTCCCGGTTCGTTGGTAATGATTGCTCCGGGGCGTAATTCCTTATTGCTGGCAATCGTCGCATCATGAACATCAATACCTAAATGATGGGATACCCCATGCATATAATACTTGATCAATTCACTGTCTTCTTTAATCAATCCAATCTCTTTTAATCCCTCAGCTAATACTTCTTTGCAAACATTGTTTAGTTCAACTGTTGTCATGCCTGGTTTAGCTGTAGCGGCAACGGTCTGATTTGCTTTTAAGACAATATCATAAATTTGTTTTTGACGAGCAGTAAATTTTCCATTGATTGGATACGTACGTGTAATATCGGCACAATATCCATCATATTTTGCCCCTAAATCCAAAAGGATCATTTCATTTTCTCTGCAAGGTCCGCAGTTTTCGGAATAATGCAGCATGGTTCCGTTATATCCGGCACCGGCAATGGTCGCAAAAGACGGACCACTTGCACCATTATAGCGAATCCGATATTCAAAGTTAGCCTGCACCTGATTTTCCTGCATTCCCGGTTTTAATGTCTGCATCACAAATTCTAAACCGCTTTGTGTAATATCAATTGCTTCTTGCACCTTAGCAATTTCTTCTTCATCTTTTTGCATACGAAGCGGTGCAATCAAGGCATAAGCGTTTTTAATTCTTACAGATGGATAGGTCCTTTTAAACTCCTCTGCTTTTACCATATTATAGTCCGGTAAATCTGTCGGTGAATTACGATACAGATCAAAATAAACGTTTTGAATATTATTTTGCATCATCAAAGTATTCATATATTTATCAAATTCATCTAAATATTTAATCGTTTTAATCTGTGATAACTCACTGGCCTGAGCCGCTGTTAACTGTTTTCCCTGCCACTTTTCTTCCAATGGATCGATACGCTTAATAAATAAAACAGGTTCCATTTCTGTGTTTTTATGCATCACAAATATCACGTCTTTTCTTTCAATCCCGGTCAAATAAAAGAATTGTGTATTTACAGCAAATGGATGATAAGCATCTAAACTAATGTGATGCTGTACTCCTGAATAAAGAATCAATAAATCATTTTCTTGCATTTGTTCATAGACTTGTGTCTGTCTTGCTTTTTTGCTCATTGTTTTTCCCCCTTACCTCTTTTTATTATACCTTCTCAAAATAAATTGTAAATGAAAAACGCTTTCTGTTTTACTTGTCATAAAAGTATAATGATTGTACATTTATTCACCACTTTTATTTTGTAAAAATTTAAAAAACATGAAAAAAGCCATCTAAAAGATGACTTTAGCCAAACTTAAAATAATCTTCCTGCTGACTTTCGTAAACAGTAACATCAAATTTTTCTTCAAGAATCTTTCTAACCTGCGGAACCATCACCCGTTCTGCAAAATGTCCAATATCTATTAAGCATAAGCCTTTATTTAAAGCATTTTGTGCTTCATGATATTTGATGTCTCCGGTAATTAAAACATCGACCTGATCAGAAAGCTCATCAATAAAATCAGCACCACTGCCACCAATAACTGCGATACTCTTTATAGACTGATCGATATTACCTACATAGCGTACAGCTGACAGCTTCAAATCTTGTTTGACCTGTTTTATCAGCTGTTTCAATGTTGTATCAAGCTTTGCTGTTTTAATTAAACCATCTTCCCCGTAATTCTGATAATCTTCTATATGTATCGCTTCCATCAGCCACTTATTCATAGATAAATGAGATGCACGATCCATACAAGTATGATAGCTATAGATAGTCATATGATGTGTAAGAGCCATCTGAATGATTTTCCCTGTTTCCTCTTCTGTATTTATACAATAAAGCGGATCAAACAATAAGGGATGATGTGTGATCAGCAAATCAACACCATGATCGATGCATTCCTGCATCACTTTAACGTCTGGAGTAAGAGCAATCATAATGCTTTTTACTTCCTCATGAGTACTGCCTACTTGCAGTCCGCAATGATCCCAGTCATAGGCATCCGTTAAAGGAAAAAAAGTTTCCAAATAGTCGGTTATTTCTTTAATGATCATTTAATATCGCCTCAATCTCTAGTATATCGCTTTTTGTTTCCTGAAACTTAGGGTGTGTCTGATCTTTGATGCTGTCAAGAATTTGTTTTTTGATCTTCACTTCTCTTTGCCATTTCTGTTTAAACAATAACGGCTGATCTTTTCTTAAAATAGGACCATAGCGATAATCCAGCATCGTATATTCTATATGTTTATCTGTTCTTTTAAAAACAATCACTTCGTAAAGATGATGAAGGTCTTTCACAATCGCTTCATCTATAATTTTCCATCCATTACTGCATAGATATTCTCTTACAGCATACTCACAGATATTTGCCTGCAGGATAAGAGTATGTACTTGATTTAGTTTATCTAAATGTGCTTTTAAAATATCAACCATTAAAAAGCCGCCCATGCCGCTGATTGAGACCATGGTGACTGGCTTATCAATAATCGGTGTTAGTCCATCCCCTAACAAGGGAATTACTTGATCTTGTAATTGCAGCATCTGAATCGTTTCTTTACTGGAATTCAAAGGGCCTTCTGCCACATCACAGGCATATGCTGTGCAGACAATATTTTGTTTGACTAAAAAGCAAGGCAGATAGCCATGATCAGTCCCAATATCGGCTAACTGATCATCACTGCTGGCTTGCTTTTTTATCATGGCCGCAATACAATCCAAACGTTTTGATAATTTCATTTTAACGATCTAAGAAATCTTTCAAACGTTTTGATCGAGATGGATGTTTTAATTTTCTTAAAGCTTTTGCTTCAATTTGGCGGATACGTTCACGAGTAACATTGAATTCTTTCCCCACTTCTTCCAAAGTACGAGTACGTCCATCATCTAATCCAAAACGCAGACGCAGTACTTTTTCTTCACGATCTGTCAATTCTAATAAGACTTCATTCAATTCATCTTTCAGTAATTCATTTGCCGCATAGTCATCCGGAGACATAGCCCCTTCATCTTCAATGAAATCTCCTAAATGTGAGTCATCTTCTTCTCCGATAGGCGTTTCCAAAGACACCGGTTCTAAAGAAATTTTCTGAATTTCACGTACCTTTTCAGGTGTCATATTGTCCATTTTTTCAGCGATTTCTTCAGCATAAGGTTCACGTCCCAATTCCTGAATCAGCTGTCTTTGAATACGTGTTAATTTATTGATTGTCTCTACCATATGCACCGGAATACGAATTGTTCTGGCTTGGTCTGCAATGGCACGGGTAATCGCTTGTCTAATCCACCATGTCGCATAAGTTGAGAATTTGAACCCTTTTGTATAATCAAATTTTTCTACTGCTTTGATCAGTCCCATATTTCCTTCCTGAATCAAATCCAAGAAAAGCATTCCACGCCCGACATAACGTTTGGCAATAGACACTACCAAACGTAAATTCGCTGCCGCTAAACGTTTTTTTGCTTCTTCATCTCCGTCTAAGATACGTTTTGCCAGTTCGATTTCTTCATCATGGCTTAACAATTCTACACGCCCGATTTCCTTTAAATACATTTTAACCGGATCGTTAATCTTAACGTTGCTTCCTAATTGGTTATCATCATATGTATCTGTCGCAGCAGTATACATATTGTAAGTATCGCTGGTCATTAAATCAAAATCATTAACAAAATCTAAATCGGGACCTTCTTCTGTCGCTAAATCGTCAATATCAGAGTCCAAGTCAAGATCTAGGTTAAGATCAATTTCTTCCAATGCTTCCAGATCGATATCAGCATCTTCCAATTCATCTAAAGAGTCATCGACAATATCAATATTGTTTTCGGTTAAGAACGTTAAAAGCTCTTCTGCTGATTCGTCATCCAGATCATATTTTGTTAAAAAGGCATCTAAATCTTCCTGAGTCAATTTGCCTAATACTTTTGATGTTTCTAAAATATTCTTTTTTAAATCTTCTAATGTTACAGGTTCTTGTTTTTTAGCCATCTTGGTCCTCCTAATTTTTTTGGATCTCTAATATTTTTACTGCGAGTTCGGCTTTTTTTAAGGCATCTAATTCATTTGCCATCTGTAGTTTTAATTGTTCTATCTCTTTAGCCTGAGTATTGATTTTTATGGTTTCTATATAATCCTCGATCACTTTCATTTCGACTTCTTCAGGTAAGTTTTCATCCATGATTTCTAATACATATTCCACCATTTTTGTATTTTGTATGTAACTGATAAAGCTGGCAATCATCATCTTTTCTTTTGTACGATAGTAATCTACGATATAGCTGGCAATAATGCGATTCATATCATTAAACATGAATCCGATCTTTTGCTCATAAAGATCGCATACTTTTTTATCGTGCAGCATGTAAAACAGCAGATGACGTTCCGCTTTTTGATATTTGTCTAAACGCTTGTAATCATTACGTACAACCGGAGTGATGACCGGCTGACGAACAACTTTATTGGTTTGCAGAGACTGCCAGAATTCTTTGATCACATTTTGATCACTGTTTGATCGCGTTGCAATCATTTCAATATAGTATTGCCGATCAATGGGGTTACTCATATTTGCAATCAATTGGCAAGATCTTTGAATAAATTCGCGGGTTTCTTCATGATTTGCCATATTGGTGTTTTCATAAAGATGTTGAATTTCAAATTCAACCGGATCCATCGTTGAAGTTAAGGCAATACGTAATGTTTCCTCACCGAATTGTTCTAAGATTTCATCAGGATCCATACCATCCATCAGCTTGACCATTTTCACATTAAACTGATGATCCAGCAAAAGTCTTGCAGACTTGATTGCCGCACTTTGTCCGGCGCGATCGCCATCCAAGCAAAGATACACAGTATTGCTAAGTTTGCGTATCATATTCATATGCTCATTTGTCAATGCCGTTCCCATAATGGCAAGGGTATTATTGATGCCAATACGGCTTAAGGCAATGACATCCATAAACCCTTCCAGCAAGTAGACAAAGCCAGCTTTTTTAATCGGTTCCTTCGCCTTATGATAATGATAAAGCGTTTTTGATTTTATGAAGATTTCCGACTCCGGTGAATTCATATATTTGCTTTCATCGGTATTGGCTTTATACACACGTCCGCTAAATCCTATTACTTTTCCATCCGCATCATGCAAAGCAAACATCACACGATCACGATAGCGGTCAAAGGCGCCATGCTCCCCATCAATAATCAGTCCGGAGCGCACCATATCGACTTCTTTGTAAGCTAAATTTTGAAAGGCTTTGTAAAGCTGATTGTCACGTCCTGCATAGCCAATATCAAATTCTTCGATCAAACTATCATTAATATGGCGGCTTTGCAGATATTCATGCGCTGCTAAGCCTGTTTTTGTATGCAGCAAATGACGAAAAATCATGTTGGCTTCATCATGCATCGTATAAAGCGGCACAAGTTTTTCATCCACTTTTTTTGCCGGCGCATTAAAATTTAATTCGCTGACATCGATCCCGCCTATTTCGGCAACTTTTTTAACTGCTTCAAGATATGATATATTTAAATACTCTTGTAGGAAAGTAAAAGCATTTCCCCCAGCTCCACAAACGAAACATTTATAGATCTGCCGTGCCGGTGAAATCGACAAAGACGGATTCGTATCATTATGGAATGGACAGACTGCTTTATAGTCTTTCCCCTTTTTTTGCAAAGGGAGGTATAATGAAATAACGTCAACGATATCAACACTCTGCAGTATCTCACTGATTTTCGCATCACTCAATCTTGCCATTTCATCGCCTCCTCATTTTTAATTAAAACTTAATAAAATCACTCACATACTGCGTCAATTCTGAAATTTTAATACGCACTTGTTCCATCGTATCACGATTTCTGACAGTCACACATTCATCTTCCAACGTATCAAAATCAACCGTTACGCACAGCGGTGTTCCGATTGCATCCTGACGGCGGTAACGTTTACCAATTTGTCCGGCTTCATCATATTCACACATAAACTCTTTTGATAAAGCTCCATAAATTTCAGTGGCTTTTTCAGAAAGTTTTTTTGTTAATGGTAGAACGGCTACTTTATAAGGTGCAATAGCCGGGTGCAGATGCATCACAATACGTGTATCATTTTCCAAAGCTTCCTCGTCATAAGCATCCGCTAAAACAGCTAAGAACATACGATCTACTCCCACTGCCGGTTCAATGACATAAGGTAAATATTTTTCATTTGTTTCAGGATCTAAATATTCTAAATTCTTCTTAGAGTATTCCTGATGTCTTGTCAAATCGTAATCTGTACGATCCGCAATTCCCCATAATTCTCCCCAGCCAAATGGATAAGCATATTCAATATCTGAAGTTGCTTTTGAATAGAATGATAATTCTTCTTTTTCATGATCTCTAAAGCGAAGGTTTTCTTCTTTGATTCCGATATTTTTCAAGAAATTAAAGCAATAGTCTTTCCAGTAAGCAAACCATTCCAAATCTGTATCCGGTTTACAGAAGAATTCCATTTCCATCTGTTCAAATTCACGAGTTCTGAAAATAAAGTTCCCCGGTGTGATCTCATTACGGAATGATTTTCCGATCTGTCCGATTCCGAATGGGACTTTTTTACGTGAAGTTCTTTGTACATTTTTGAAGTTAACAAAGATTCCCTGAGCCGTTTCAGGTCTTAAATATACAACGCTTTTAGCGTCTTCAACAACTCCCATATGGGTTTTAAACATAAGTTGGAATTGTCTGATTTCTGTGAAATTCGATTTTCCACAGTGCGGGCAAACAATCTGATGCTCCTGAATAAAAGTTTCCATCTGTTCGTTTGACCATCCATCACTATGAATTTCAGGATCATAATCCTCAATCAATTTATCTGCACGATGACGTGTATGGCATTCTTTACAATCCATCAAAGGATCAGAAAATCCGCCAATGTGTCCCGTTGCCTCCCAAACACGTGGATTCATTAAAATGGCAGCATCGATCCCTACGTTATAAGGAGATTCCTGAATAAACTTTTTCCACCAAGCCTGCTTGATGTTATTTTTCATTTGTACCCCAAGTGGTCCATAATCCCAAGTATTCGCCAATCCATCATAGATCTCTGATCCCTGATAGACAAATCCGCTGCTTTTTGCGTGTGCTACTAATACGTCCATATCTTTTTTTGCCATAAAATTACCCCTTCCTCTAAGTAAAAAATGCCATTTAGTCTTACTAAAGGCATATGGTTGACGATATAAAAATTCAATTATTACAATACTTTTTACCCATGCTTTTGTCAACCAACTATAAGGGTACCTCTTCACATTACAAAGGACAGTTCATGCTTCCATGGCTGTCCCCATAATATATTATATTACGTTTTAAAATAGAACTGTATTTAGCGCTTAGAATAACTCGGCTTAAATCGAGAACCTCTTGGCTTTATTAAACATTTGGGACCGGTCCCGATTAAATCCTGTCGCTTAGCTTTGATCAGTGCTTCATAGACCAGATCGTAATTTTTCGGATTACGATACTGCATCAAAGCACGCTGCATCGCTTTTTCATGAGGATCACGTGGTACATACACTTCGCTCATATCGCGTGGATCCACTCCTGTATAATACATCGCTGTCGACAGAGTTCCCGGTGTCGGATAAAAATCCTGCACCTGTTCTGGCTGATGATGAATATCACGAAGATATTCCGCTAATTCAATAGCGGCATCTAAATCACTGCCCGGATGAGAAGACATCAAATAAGGAACCAAATATTGATTTTTATGATATTCTTTATTCAAATCTTCATAACGTTTTACAAATTTTTCGTAAAGACCACGGCGTGGTTTTCCCATTTTGTCAAGCACCCGATCACTGATATGCTCCGGTGCTACTTTTAATTGCCCACTGATATGATTCTGTACCAGCTTTCTAAAGAAGGTATCATCTTTATCGTACATCAGATAATCATAGCGAATCCCCGAACGGACAAAAACCTTTTTCACGTTTGGCAGTAAACGCAGCTGATCTAATAATTCGATGTAATCCTGATGGCTGACTTCCATATTTTTACATGCGTTTGGCCATAAACACTGCTTAGCTACACAGGTTCCATGTTCCAATTGTTTTTGACATGACGGCGCTCTGAAATTTGCAGTCGGTCCGCCAACATCATGAATATATCCTTTAAATTGTGGATCCTGAGTAATTTTCTTTGCTTCTTCAATGATCGATTCATGAGAGCGAGCTTGGATGATTCTTCCTTGATGAAAAGCTAAGGCACAGAAATTACATGAACCAAAGCATCCTCGATTTGAAATAAGACTGAATTTCACTTCTTCAATCGCAGGCACATGCCCTTTCTCTTTATAGCGAGGATGATAGTCGCGCTGATAAGGCAAAGCATAGGCATCATCAAACTCCTGTGTAGTTAATGGACGGTTCGGTCTATTTTGTACGACATACCAGCCATCATAAGGTTCAACCAAAATCGATGCATTGAAATGATCCGTATTTTGATATTGAATATTGAATCCTTTCGCATAAGCAATCTTATCTTCACAGATTTCTTCGTAGCTAGGCAGCATGATATAATCATTTAAACTAGAAATATCTTTTGTTTTATAAACTGTCCCATCTAAATAGGTTAAATATTTTGCTTCTAGTCCGCTGTCTAATGCTTCTGCGACTTCGATAATGCTGTTTTCTCCCATACCATATAAAAGGAGATCAGCATTCGCATCAATAATAATTGATTTGCGCACTTTATCATCCCAATAATCATAATGAGCCAAACGGCGAAGACTCGCTTCAATCCCACCAATAATAATCGTGGCATCTTTAAAAGCCTGGCGGACTTTTTGAGAATAAACGATCACTGCACGATCAGGACGCTTCCCCATTTTTCCACCGGGAGTATACTGATCTTTTTTACGTCTGCGTTTTGAAACACTGTAATGATTCACCATCGAATCAATATTGCCTGATGAAATCAAAAAACCAAGGCGAGGCTTTCCAAACTGTTTAAATTCGTCTAATGAATGCCAATCCGGCTGAGCCAAAAAACATACTTTAAATCCTCGGCTTTCTAATGTACGGCAAATGATAGCAGCGCCAAATGAAGGATGATCCACATAAGCATCGCCGCATATATAAACAAAATCAGGCTGCTCCCACCCTCGTTCTTCCATTTCTTTGGCGTTCATTGGTAAAAATTCGTTCATACCCTCATCCTTTCTTTACGGTTTTCTATTATGTCATAAATTTCTTCGTTTGAAAATAGATTCCACTGTATTCTTCTACAAACGTTTCAATAATTTGAGTCACTTCTTTCAGCGTTGCTTCTGAAAAGCTTAACTTATCTATATTTTTTATTGTTAATAACTGCATATGCCGAAACAGTTTTAATACCTCTTTAGAGTAGACCGGATCTTTTTTATTCAGACAATCCACACAGATAAATCCCCCATCAACAATGCTGATAGAAGCGATCGGTTTAGTCTCCTGACACCTGACACAGCGATTTACTTCCAAAATAGTTCCCGATCTTTCCAGCATTGCCAGATTGAATAAATCATACACCACTTGAGGAGGATAGCCCGCCTGTAGTGCTTGAAAACTGTCTTCTATGAGTTTAAACAGCTGTGCATCCGGTACATTTTCTTCTTCTTGTTTATAGACATATTCATTGATATAGCTGCTGTAGATCTGTAGCTGCAGATCTTCTTTAAGATGACGGTAGAAATCCACGATGGTTGCCTTTAATAAAAGACTGATTCCTTTTTTAGGAATAATCATCATTTCCACTAAACTCAATTCCTGTAAAGCCGCTGCATTTTTGCTTTCCATTTTATTGACCCCTTTGGCAATAAAGGTTAATCGTCCAAATTCTTTAGTATAGGCATAAACCAAACGATCTTTTTCCTTATAGGGCATTGTTTTTAAAATAAATGCAAGGGTCGTTGTTTCATTCATTAATATTCGTCCTCGTTATACCCTAACTCTTTCAAATATTTTTCTTTATTACGCCAATCTTTTTCCACTTTAACAAAAAGATCTAAATCCACATCCATTCCTAAGAACTGGCGAATATCTTTTCGTGCGGCTAATCGAATTTTCTTAATTAATGCCCCTTGCTTTCCGATAATAATTCCTTTTTGTGAATCGCGGGTCACGACAATCGAAGCAATAACATCCAAACGATGCTCTTTTTCATCTTCTTCAATTTTATCGATGAGAATAGCGACGGAATGCGGTACTTCTTCATGCGTATAATGCAAGATTTTTTCACGAATGAATTCAGCTATGATAAATCGTTCCGGATGATCGGTCAATTGATCATCTTCATAATATTTAGGTCCTTCATTCAAATCATCTTTTAATACACTGATCAGATGATCCACCTGCAAGCCTGTTTTGGCACTGATTGGGATAATTTCTTTGAAAGGAAAAAGCTCCTGCCATTCCATTAATTTTTGTATCAATTCTTCTTTTGACAGCAAATCAACTTTATTTAATACTAAATAAACAGGAATTTCCGCTTCTTTTAAACGATTGATGATATAATGATCCCCTTTGCCGATCTTTTCATTAGCCGGAGCAATAAATAAAATGACGTCTGCTCCATAAATTGAATTTAACGCTGAGGTATTCATAAATGAACCTAAACGATCCTGCGGCTTATGTACTCCCGGTGTATCAATAAACACAATCTGACTGTCTTCATCGGTATAAATCCCCTGAATCGTATTACGGGTTGTCTGTGCTACATCGGACATAATCGCTAGTTTTGTTTTTAGCATCTGATTCAGCAAAGTCGATTTTCCGGCATTGGGTCTTCCTACAATACTTACAAATCCTGATTTAAACATGTAAATCCTCCTCTAAAAATGCTCCCGGCAGCAGTGCTTTGATATTAGTAATCAGATGCTTTGTCGGATTAGCTAAAATAATAGGTGTTTCCGGCAGCATTAATTCCGCTAAGACCTGACGGCAGGCACCACAAGGCGTAACCACTTCTTTGCCATAAGCCACAATAGTAAGTGTTGCGATATCCTCTTTACGATAACCATGACAATACGCTTGATATATTGCGTTGCGTTCCGCACACATCGTTGATCCATATGCCGCATTTTCTATATTACAGCCATCAAACCATGTTCCATCTTTCATCTCAATCGTTGCTCCTACGGCAAAATGGGAATATGGGATATAAGCTTTCTTTGAAGCCGCAAAAGCTCTTTCGATTCTTTTCTTTGCATCCATTCTGTGCTCCTACTTTCTTAAAATTTCCATATTATTCAATATCGTATCCTGTAATGCCATCATCACTTTTTCATCTTCTTCGATCATATGATCATAGCCTAATAAATGAAGCAGTCCATGCGTAAACAGGAAACATAATTCGCGTTTGATGCTATGCCCATACTCCTGTGCCTGCTCTACCGCTTTATCATAAGAGATAAAGATATCGCCTAATAAACGCGGCATGCCTTCTATATAAGGGGATTCCTCGTCTTCCAAAGCAAAGGTAATGACGTCTGTTGGCCGATCGATATGACGATATTCTCTGTTAATCTCATGAATTCGTTCATTGTCTATAATACTTACAGAAAATTCAATATCATCTTCAATCTTCAAATAATCAAATGTATATAAAGCGATCTCTTTAAATAAGGTTTCAAACTCACCTAAATCCATCTCTAGTTCATTAATCATCTCAATATCTAATTCCATTTTATTTCGCTCCTATATGTATACTTCCTTTGCTTATTATAACACAGCTTTCGCTATTAGAAACAATATTTGTTTGATGATCGACCACTAGAATTAATTTATTTTTAAAATTTTCACTCTCTAATATTTGTTTTACTTTCTGTTTTAAAGAATCACTCATATGACTAAACGCCTCATCAAAGACATACATTTCATAATCAAGCAGAATCACTCGCACAAAAGCAATTAACTGAAGCTGCCCTTGAGATAATCCCTGCCCCTGTCCATCTAGGGAGCATGTCAGCAGCGGATAGAGTTCCGTTAAGTAAAACTTCCCCATCAGTTTATATAAAACACTCTGATCAATGCCTTCCGTCAAAAATTGAAGAACATTAATACTCGCAATAAATGGTTCTCCGTTTAAAAAACAAATTTTCTCTTTTAGCTCCTTTTCAGAAATATGCCGAAGTTCCGCCTGATTTAATTTAATGCTTCCACGATAATCTTTCAGCTGTCCGGTAATCAGTTTAAGAAAAGTAGTTTTTCCGCTCCCATTATCGCCGATGACCTGCAAATGATGAGAAAATACTTCATCCTGATGCTCGAATATCGGATTTCGATAGCCAAAAGCAAAGCTGACATGATCAAAAGCAACTGTATTAATAGGTCCCTGTATTGTTTCTTGTCCTTCATTATTTTTTATGTTAAGCGTTTTATAACGCTCAAAAATCATCCCCATGCGCTTCCCTTGAATGATTAATTGAATCGCTCTAAATAATGGATCAACCAGATAAGAAACCAATGTATAAGCCAGCATCAATTCCCCTATTGTTAAACGATTAGAACGAATGAATCCATAACCTTGGTAAAACAGTAAAATACTCATGAATTGAAGCAAAACATTAACAATGATCTGATAATGACTTAAATCACTTTTCTTCTCTTTAAAATGCTTTAGATATTCAGTAAAGAAGGACTCCCGATTCTGCTGTTCCTCACTCTCTAATTTAAATACCGAATAGTCCTTATCATGCATCAGATAATGATGTGCCAAAGTCATGAGATATTGATTGTCAACCAAGCTCTGCTTATCTTTTTTATGCAGTCGCTTCAATATAAAATAACTTAGCCCTGTCACTAAGATTAAAATAATGCCAATGCCTTTCAATAAAGCCGGTGCCAGCCAATAAAGTGCAGCAAAAAACAAGATAATCTGTATCGCATCCACACACAGACTTTCTACACATTCGATTAAATATTGCGGCAGTTCAAACAAGGTCTGCAGCTTGTTTAAACTTTCCTGTGGGAGATAGCGTTCTTTATAATCCATCGGTAATGATAATAGATGGTCAATCGTTGAATAGACAAAGCTTGTTTGCAGTTGTTGTTCAAAAGTAATCATCCAGTCATTCTTTATCTTTTGGCAAAATGCTTTTAGTATCAAAACAAAAAGAACACCAATACTCAATACATTTACAAATGAAGTATTCATATTTTCATTGAGCATATCCATTAAATACTTAAAATACGTATTCATTATTAAAGTAAATAAGGACAGCAACGAGGAGATTGCCATTATTTTCATAATAAAGAAACGCATCTGCTTCATTTTCTGCCAAGCATACTGATAAAAGGAAAGGGCTGCAGTTTGAGGTGGCTGTCCAACAATCTGAATTATAATCGCTCTGTTTTGATAAAGCTGTCCTAATTCAGCTAAGGTATAGCGAACTAATCCCTCAGCCGGATCCCCACAAATAAAATAAGGTGCTTTATAACGGTACAAAACAATATAGTGTGATCTATTTTCATGATAGGTATGTAAAATGCAAGGATAGCGCAAATGCATTTTTAAAGTTTCTAAATCCGTCTCATACCCCTTAGCTTCAATATGATAATATTTCAAGCATTCAATCAGCCCCTGCATGCTGATCCCATGATGATCAAGACGGCAAAGTGCTTTAATATGATCTACTTCATCATCAATATGAAAATATTTTAAGATCATGTATATACTATAAGCTCCACATGAGTAATTCTCATCCTGCAAATAGATTGGATATTTTTTCATACAACTCCCCCTGCTCCTATCTACTTATTCTTTCTTTTTTTAAGATTTACTCAAATTAAACTATTATATACTTCTCTTTCAAGCTGTATTTTTCATAAGTAATCATATCTATAAACACACAAATAATCATTATCTTATTAAGACTTGGGTTACATTTTATACTTATTTTTGATAATATAGTAAAGAGGTGACGAAGATGAATGAACAACAGTATCAGTCTGTATTAAATTGGTGCCGTACAAATAAAACAAAAGAGAAACTGCTTACTTTATTATGCCGTTACTCTCCCATCAGTGTTATTATCATTTATTTAGGAACGATCAGTTATCTAGTATTCCAACATGACTCCCGTTTAATCAAAGTCCTGCTTTATCCATTTCTTGCGCTTCTGACAATCACCCTCATGCGTAAGCTATATAATTGTCCACGTCCTGCCGACATGTATTCTATTCATCCTTTGATCAAACATCATCAAGGGGAATCGTTCCCTAGTCGTCATACCGGAAGTGCCGTCATTATTGCGTTTAGCTGTCTGTATATCTCATACCCACTTGGTTTGCTTTGCTTTATCATTGCTTTGTATGTCGGGGTATCAAGAGTCATTGCCGGTGTTCATTTTATTAAAGACGTTGTTGCTGGTGCTATGATTAGCACTATATTAGGCATACTGATGTTTATTTTATAAATATATCCCAAGCATGAATCATGCTTGTTTTTTATAGAAAGGAATTTGTTATGCAGCCATCTATTGAACTATTAAAAGAAATCATCGTTCCCTATGAACGCCTGCCCCTTCGCATTTTTTATTTTCATGGTAAAAAATCCACAATCGGTTATCCACTGCATACCCATCGTGACGCAGAATTATTATTTTGTGTCCATGGCAGTTTAGATATCAAAATTAAAGAAACCACCTATCACTTAAAAAAGAATGATTATCTCTATATTAACCCACAGGAGCCCCATGCCACGACCTGCCCTGACCAAAATGAAATTCTAGTCTTACAGATTTCTAAAGACTTCATCAGCAATATCAGTGATGATCCCCATTTTAGAATTGCAAATGAAACGATGTTGGAAAAAGAAAAAAGAATCACTGAACCTGAAAGAATAAAAGAATTATTATTTCAAATCTATAGTCATTATTCACTTAAAGAGGAAGGCTATCATCTAAAGATCTATAGTTTAATCTTCGAATTAGCTTATCTGCTGGTTCGCGAATTCAAAGAGATTCGGCATGCTTCCATCGAGATTTCCACATTGAAGCATCAAGCTCTCATTCAAGATATCTGTCATTATATTAAAGATCACTATAATGAAGCGTTAACTTTAAATGGATTATCACAGCAGTTTGCCTACACACCTCAGCATATTGCTTCTCTATTTCAAAATTATATCGGAACGACCTTTCTGACTTATTTAAACAGCATTCGAATCGATAAATCTCTTCCATTGCTGATTAACAGTGATCTTTCTATCATTCAAATATCTGAAGCCTGTGGATTTTCCTCTGTAAAATCTTTCAATAAAGTATTTAAAACCGTCTATCAGCTATCACCTAATCAGTTTCGTACGCTTAATAAAGAACATTAGATTAAAAATTGACTATTATTTTCTTAAATATAGGAATGATATTCTTCCTTTTCTTATCTAAAATAGTGAGTAGATATAAGGAGGAAAATTATGAAAAAATATTTAGCCAGTGATATTGATGGCACACTTTTGAAGCATAATAATGGAAGCGATCAAGAACGGACAATTTTAGACGAAGATAAACAGGTATTAGAGCAATTTACTAAGCAGCATACTTTAATTATATCAACAGGAAGAAACAAAATAAGCACATTTCAGCTATTCAATCGTTTGAATCTCCATTTCCCTAACACCTACTATATAACAAGCAACGGTGCCCAAATTTTTGATTCTGAACGCCGCTGTATATTCCAAATGACATTAAAGTCAGAGATTTCCGAACAAAGTTTGAAACTGTTTCATCATTTAAATATCCATTCGGATTTATTATGCAGTGTTTTTGATGGAGAAACAGTTTACCTGTTAGAAAAGCAGGAGGATACCAAAAAGATTCCGGATTTAAGTAAGATTATTAATATCTGCGTTGAATCTAAAAATAAAAATATTTCCGATATTTTGGCATTTTACCAAAAAGCAGAAGCTTTTACTAACTGTGAGGTACACCAAAATAACTGGTACGTGGATATCGTTCCACAAAATATATCAAAAGCATTTGCTATTCACTTTATAACAAATTTGGATGAGTCAAATAAATCCCATCAATTAGCTGCTGTCGGGGATTCATGGAATGATATCCCTATGTTTGCTATTGCAGATGAAAGCTACACTTTCCATCAGTCTCCCATTGAAGTCAAACAAAAAGCAACCCACCATATTGACCATGTCTATCAGTGCGTTGCAGATTTCTTAGAAAGATAAAATAGAGATACCTTTGTATCCCTATTTTTTTATTTAATTGTTTTAACATGGTTGAATGGAAATAAAATAACACCATCTTTACCAATAAACTTATCGTAAGGAAAGCTTCCCAAAACACGTGAATCCGCAGAGACTAAACGATTGTCTCCCATCACAAAATATTCATTTTCAGGCACCGTCACCTCAAAGTCTTCAGTAAACAAAGGACTATTGTATTTAAGCTTAGCTTCCTCCATATATTCCTTATCTAAATAAGTTTCTTCATATTCAACCCCATCAATATAAAGACGATCATCTTTAAATTGAATCGTTTCTCCAGGGAATCCGATCAATCGCTTAACAATCTTCTCCTGCAGCTGTGTTGAATACAATACCACGACATCAAAACGTTCTAAACTGTCTTCACTCAATCCAATAACATTAATTATTGAAATATCATTATTATCTAAGGTCGGATACATCGATTTTCCATTCACAATTACGGGATTCACCACTTTTGTGAATATCAAAGATGTAACAACCGCTACGGCAACTAATTCTATAATGGTTTTAATGAGTTCTTTTGATTTTGAATTGTTTTTTTCCATTGAAAGACTCCTTTATTCTATTTTATTATATAGCCGCCTAAGATAATTATCAAGACAGATGGTAGAATAAAGATAACAAATCCTTTATTATATTGAATCTTCCTCTCTCGCAGTACCTAATTACAACCTTCTTCACATAGTCCTCTTATTTTTCCGCCATAACCTTCTGATCTGCTTGTCCTTTTTAAAATAACCAAATCCGGATATTTCTTCTCTAATTTCTTTCTTGTCGATTCATTCATCACAGCAATATAATTCAAGCTAGGAAGTTCTGTTTCTTTATGCTCATTTACTAACTGATTTAAAAAAATCATTTGATGTATAAATATAACTAGATGTACTATATCCATAAGTGTTCACAAAACCAACAATCTGCAGTTTCAATTGAACCTCCTTCATTTTATACTTTCGATCATTAGAAGATATCGGAATTAATGTAGAGGTTGTTCATATAATTTGTTTTGAATATTCCTCGTCACTTATATCTAAATGAAATAATTCTATAAAATGATCAGGTAAATAAACCGGAATCGCCTCATCCACCATTTTACCATTAAAAATACGTGTTGCAAACTCCTTAACTGTCTCTTCTTTTATGTATGGCACCATAGCATAATAATTTGAATAGTAAGATTCTCCATCCGCTTTAGGTGTTTCACTATCCAAGGCTAACACATTATCAGCTTCAATTTTCCAGCTATTATCATTCACCCTTTCTCCCCAGTAAGAATAATATCCATAATGAATAGGAAATAACTCCACATCTTCTCGTTTCTCAATTTCTTCGATAATAGTATGATCTATCATTTTATTATTTTCGGCTAAATAAGAACGCCGTAATATTTGAGTCTTCCCAGTGCTTGAATAAATAAGATATTCGTTCTTTTCACCATTCCCACTGCAGTCACTTGGTATTAAACCCAAAACAATTAAGCATAACCTTTTTTTTCATAAGCCTCTCCTCCTCATCATCTGTAAGTATTTATTATTTAATATAGAACAACAAAAGAATTAACCATTATATTTATTTATATTCTATATTTATTGAACAATATTTATCTATAAGATAAAATAATATAAATATTATAAATTTTTATAAAATATTGTTAGATAAAAAGCTTACGCACTTAGGTTCGCAATTTCATCATGTATGAAGTATCAAAGAGACTATTTCTAATAAAAAAAAAACAATCCTCTCGGATCGTCATTATCTAATGGTGCCCAAGGCCGGACTCGAACCGGCACAGTATCGCTACCGACGGATTTTGAGTCCGTTGCGTCTACCAATTTCACCACTTGGGCAATCAAATACGTTGCTAGTAGATTATACAATTATAATAATAAAAATGCAATCCTTTTTTCTAAAAATTTATATTTTTATTATCCTGAATACATGTAATAGAATGAAGTTTCTATTTATAAGTTAATTGAAATAACATTTCTTTTATCACTTTTAGTGACAATTTTTGACATTTGCAATTTAAAAAAAGTAGTAAATCTTTTCTTTATACAGTATAATATATACTGTAATTATTATAGTAATTGGGAGGGATAAAGATGGCTATTATTGATTTTGTCAAATATAATGGGGATCCTGATGTTTTTGCTTGGAAGTGTCCGGATGAAGAGTTAAGCACATGGACACAATTAATTGTCAATGAATCACAAGAAGCAATTTTATTTAAAGAAGGGAGAGCTTTAGATCGCTTTGGACCTGGGAGACATGTCTTAGACACTAAGAATATTCCGCTACTTACCGGGCTGATCGGTCTTCCGTTTGGCGGAAATTCACCATTTACCGCTGAAGTTTATTTCATTAATAAAACAGTTGTTTTAGATATAAAATGGGGAACCCCTTCACCTATTCAGCTGCAAGATCCTAAATATAATGTCATGATCCCGGTAAGAGCCTATGGGCAGTTCGGGATTACCATTTCAGATTCCAAAACGTTCCTGACTAAATTGGTGGGAACGGTTCCTTATTTTGATAAAGAATCTGTTGTAAAGTATTTTAAAGGAATTTACCTAACTAAAGTAAAAGATGCAATCTCTTCTTATCTAATTAAAGAACAAGTTCCAATTTTAGAGATTGGCGCTTATTTAGAAGAAATCTCTGACTGTCTTTTAGATAAGATTCGTCCGGAAATGGCAGAATACGGAATTAAGATCGTTAATTTCAATGTCAATGATGTCAGTGTACCGGAAGATGATCCCTCTGTTATCAAACTAAGAGATGCCTTAGCTAAAAGGGCGGAAATGGATATTATTGGTTACAGCTATCAGCAGGAAAGATCGTTTGATACATTAGAAGGAGCCGCAAAAAATGACTACAGCGGCGGTGGATTGATGGGAGCTGGTATAGGTCTAGGTCTAGGAGCTGGTCTTGGTGTTCCTATGGGACAGCAAATGAGCGGCATTACCAGTCAAATTGATGTGACCACTAAGCAAAAAGAATGTCCCAAATGTCATCAGATGATCCGTGAAGACGCGAAATTCTGTCCGGAGTGTGGAATTGACGTACAAATTGCCAAACAGGTTGAATGTCCAAACTGCAAAGAAGCCGTTCCAGAGGGAGCAAATTTCTGTCCAAGCTGTGGTGAACCAATGAATAAAAAATGTCCTAATTGTGGCATAAAGGTGAAACCAAATACAAAATTCTGTCCTGAATGTGGGACTAAACTATAAAAGGAAGTAAAAATATGAAACAAACAAAAAACACTTCATGGGGCGTGATTACGTTTGCATTGATTTTCTTTTGGCCGATTGGTATTTATTTATTGATCAGGCGTTTCAACAATGACAAATCTGCAACCTTTCAGCATTCCAAGGGATTAAAAATCGCTTCTTATATACTGATGGGATTTGGCACAATTGCTGTGGCAATGACCTTAACCGGTCAAATGACAACTAAAGATGATCTGGGAATCGAGCATCAAATTGTTGGAGCACAAATGATTCCTTACCTTCTGATTTCAGCGATGTTCTTATTAGGAGGAATTGTTTTATTCAATAAAATGCGAAAGATTGACAAGAATTCAATTAAATATAGACGTTATATCAACTTAGTCGTCAATAATCAATTGAGCGAAATCAGTAAAATTGCCTCTGCACTGTCATTATCTTCAAGTCAGGTGACCGTGGACTTACAAAATATGATTGATAACGGTTATTTGGCTAATGCATATATTGACCATTCCAGAAATCAGATTATATTAACTCAACGACCTGTTGATCAAAAAACAGAGACATCTGCTGTTATGGAAACTTATATCTGTCGAAGCTGCGGCGCTAAAAACGAGATTTATGCCGGCAGTCCAAAAGTATGTGAATACTGCGGAACAGTTTTAAAATAAAAATAAGGTTAAACATTCAGCGTGTTTAGCCTTTTCTTATATTCTGATTATGTTCTTTCATGAAACGAATCATTTCTTCTTTTGGCAACGGTTTTGAATAATAATACCCCTGAATCTGATCCACTCCATTGCGTATCATAAATTGATTTTGAAAATCATCTTCGACACCTTCGGCTACAACAGTTAAATTAAGATCTTTAAAAGTACGAATCATATTTTTCACCATAATGGCAGATTTTTCCTGTTTGCTGACTGCCCACACTAAACTCTTATCCAACTTAATCGTCGTAAACGGAATCTGTATCACTGTAGAAATATTTGAATAACCTACACCAAAATCATCCAGTCCCATATAAATTCCCATCTTTTCCATATCACTGACAAAGTCATGAATGATATCCATATTTTCAGCTAAAGTAGACTCAGTGAATTCAATCTTAATAACTGAAAAAGGAATATTATTTTTATGAATAATCTCACAGACTTTCTGTGCCAGTTGAGGCTGGCGGAACTGAATTGCTGAAAAGTTAACATGGATACATTTAATATTAATCTCTTCATCTAATAAAATACGTGCAAATTTACACACCTTATCTAAAATCATATAGGTCATTTCAATAATCAACCCGGTTTCTTCTGCGATCGGAATAAATTCAGAAGGATATATCGGTCCTAACGGACTGTCATTGATGCGCACTAATGACTCGGCATATTCAAACTGTTGGGTTGCTACACTGTATAAAGGCTGATAATACATTTCAAAATCTTGATTCGCAATCTTTTCTTTTAATATCTTGACAATTTCTCTTTTGCGCTGAATCATCTCAAACATATTCTGATCACAGTAGCACACATAACCATTATAATTCTTTTTTGCTACCGAAACAGCATATTCAACTGAACTAATCAAACTTTCAATTCCGGTTGTACTCTCCGGATAATCAACAGCTCCGATTACATAGGAAAGAATCGCTTCATGCTCCTTAACCCTCCAAGGTTTTTGCATGCGTTCTTGAATCTGTTTTAAAATCACACTAATGACTTCATGCGGCTGACGAATCAATATCGCAAACTCGTCTCCTTTAAAACGATAAACATGCCGCTGTCCGACTAAAGAAGCCAGATAACAGGCAATCGTCTTTAAAAAGGCATCACCTACTTGGTGCGTAAATGCACTATTGATTTGTGTGAAATCACGTAAAGAGATAACGAACAAACTAAAGTGCTGTTT
This sequence comes from Beduini sp., assembly GCF_047239305.1. NCBI lineage: Bacteria > Bacillati > Bacillota > Erysipelotrichia > Erysipelotrichales > Erysipelotrichaceae > Beduini > Beduini sp. Next base: position 19,798 of record NZ_JBKTEM010000001.1, on the reverse strand, counting down.
AGGATATTCACTAAGTAAATACTCCAGCATATTGGAAAGCTCCAATTGGTTGGGAATATCGGTCAGATAATCCATTGAAATCTGTTTATTTTGCAAATATAGATAAATGATCAGTAAAGCACAGGTCGCGGCAGAACCGGTCAGAATAATGGTTGGAAATATCTGCTGAACCGCAATCACTACACTGGCAATAATGGGAAAGGCAGATAAAATATTAAAAACATTCTTTTCCACCTTATCTTTTTCCATAAAGGCAACGAACAATGCTCCTAAACAATAAGCATAAAAAAGAATATAAGTAATTGCGATCCATGGTCCTTTCACATAGCCAGATTGATAATTTAAATCAAACAATCCCTTATTAAAAGGATTGGTTAATACTAGCAAAGTGTAGAGAATCGATGGAATCATGCTTAACTTCATAAAACGAATCAGACGTTCTTTATTTTGATAGATAACGGTTGCAGCATATAAGCAATAAACCGCTCCCATTAAAGGGGTAAATATAAAGTAGATCGTAGTAATCAGCCATGTCAGCCAAAGCGGGAACACATGGTAATAGGCAATCATCACAGTTGAAAGGATATTGGTGGTTATCGCTAAAAAGGTGACCAAAAAACAACATTGAAAAATACGATTTCTCAATGTCGGCAGCCAACTTCCACGTCTTGAATAAAGCCAAATTATACTGAGTATAACAGCTGAAATACATTCCGGCGCAATATTCCAATCTAAAGTTATCATGATTATAGTCCCAATCCTTTTCCCACTAACTGCTTTCATTATAACATTCTTAATCCCCCTGTACAAGATGACTTCTTTATAATAAAAAAAGAAATATGAACACTATACTACCTCGATATAGCTATCCATATTTTCTTTTTTTATCACAATTTGTCGATCAATCTGTTCTTTCAATTCCTGAACATGACTGATGATTCCAATCAGCTTATCACTTTGACGCAAATGAAGCAGTACATGGAGTGCCTGCTGTAAAGAATCACTGTCTAAAGAACCGAAACCTTCATCAATAAACAACGTATCTAACTCAATTCCACCGGCAAAGTTTTGAATCATATCTGATAAGCCTAAAGCCAATGATAAAGCTGCTTTAAATGTTTCACCACCCGATAATGTTTTAATATCACGGATCGTTCCGCTCTCATAATCCTGAATCACAATATCTAATCCGGACTGGCGGCTTCCCTTTTCTTCTTTTCTTTGCATCTTATAGCGCTGATTCGTCATCTCTTGAAAACGAATATTTGCTAATGCTAAGATCTGTTCAAAATAGGCAGCCAAAATATAACGTTCAAAGGATAATTTCAAAGCGTTATTTCCAGAAGTTAAAGAATACAGATCATAGTAATTCTGATAAGTCGGTTCAATCAATGCAATCGCATGATAATCTTTTTCCAATTGCTTAAGCAGACGCTGATTCTGCTGATAAAATCCCAGTTTCTGCTGATACTGATCTTTCATGATAATACTTTGTTCGGTTAGGGCTTCAATCTCTTTAGACAATGAAGATAAATCTATTTTTTGTGTACTGGTTAATTCATTTTTTAATGACTGAACCAGTGTATCATTGCGTTCTTTAGCTAACAGATAGTCCTGATATGCTTTTTCTAACTGACTAATCTCTTTTGGTGATCGTTTAGCGGATTGATAGTGGGACAGGTCTTTAAACAACAGATGAAGCTGTTTATCAAAGGTTTTCTGAGTATGCAGGCACTGTTGTTCCCACTTTTTCTTTTCACTTTGATATCCTGCTTTTTGACCTAACAAAGTATTTAGTGAGGTATGCAAGGTATTATAGGCTTGTGTGGAAGTATCCACTTCTTTTGTTTTCGATGTGATAGATTGTTGGATATCTATTATTTTTTCTGAAATGGTTTCTTCTTTTTCCGCTTCTATATCTAATCCTTTAATTTGTCCGCTATAGGCGGCGGCTTGAGCATTCAGCTCTTGTAACTGCTCTGATGTCTTCTGCTGCTCCTGCTGAATGTTTTCCATTTCTTTTAAAAGCTGCTGAAGCTGTACTTCCTTTTGTTTAACTTCCTTTTTCAGTTCGCCTAAGATTTCTAATTGATGGTTTAAATCTTTCATCTTATCGATCAAGTTCTCTTTGTCAGACTGCTTTTCTTTTAAGGAGATCTCCATCGTTTCACACTCAAATTGAATTTGCCGCTGAATTTCTTCAAACGCCTGCTTCTTTTTTAAAACCTGCTGATAAGTCTCCTGTAAATGATTTTGCGCTATCTCTAATTCAGCTTTCATTTTCTTTAAAGTCTCTGATGATAAATCTTGATCGGATAACTCAGCCAGCTTTGGGTGGTGCGTTGAGCCACATACCGGACACGGATCATTCTCTTTTAGATTCTGTGCTAATATCCCTGCCTGTTCCAACATCAGTCGATTCTCATAGTGCAAAGTCTGCTGATTCAAATAAGCATAGGTATCGGCTTCTTTTTGATATACCGAAGCCTGAACTGTATAGTTTTGATGCGCTGCCGCTTCTTTTTTTTCTAACTCCTCTAAATGCTTATGGCGCTCTAATTGTGTCTGTATCTCTTTTAAATCCTGCTGACATGTAAAATATTGAATTTCTACATCCTGTGAGGCTTCAATAAATACTTTTAAAAGCTGTTCATCATGGGCAGTTTTTTCTTTTTTATGCTCTAACGCTTTAAGCATCCTCTGACACTGCGCAATCTCTTTTTCTAAAATCAGACTTTTTGTCTGCAGATATTTAAGCTGCGTTAACTTCTCCAGCTGATTCTGATATTTTTTTAATTCCACATGCAACGACTGTACCTGCTGCTGAAGCTGCGGTACCGCCAAATACGCCTTATCAATCTGCTCTGCTTTTTTATTTAAATGCACTATTTCCTGTTCAAGCAAGGTTTCTTGATTCAGTAAAGTCTGCGATTGTCTTTGCGCTTCATTAAGCTGCTTTTCAATAAGCATCAGTTCATTGGCTTTTTTTGCCTCTGTCAGTTCTTGTTGACACTGGTTCATTTTTGCTTCCAAAACGAGTAAAGCAGACTGTTCAGCTAACGCTTTTTCAAGCTGATCTAATCGTGTATTATTTTTTTCGATCCAGCCATAGTTTTGACGTTTTTCTTCTAAAATCTTTAATAATTGATTCCATTCCTCATTTTGAACAACTAATTGTTTTTTCACCTCAAGCTCTTTTGCTTTTGTTGTTTCGATAAATGCTGTTGTCGTAAGTGCTGCAGATGCTTCATCAATTTGCTTCTTTAAAGTTTCAATCGCAATCATAGTCGATTCTATTTTTTGTTTATACTGATTATATTTTTCTTTCAGTAACATCTCAAACCGATCATAGTGATAAGTGCCAAAAAGCCTTCTGAATATCTTTTCTTTTTCATCACTGCTGGCATGAATCAATCGTGTAAATTCGCCTTGAGCGATCATAGCGATCTGTTTAAATTGCAGGACATCCACGCCTAGCAAGGTGGAAATAGCTTGGTTGACATCTCGCGTTGTGCTGAAAATCTTTCCGTCAGGCATGGTGAGTTCTGCCTGTGCACTGATCGGTGTCTTGCGCCCCGGCTTGATATACTGGGGACTGCGGCGAATATGATAAACCTGTTTTTTGAACTGAAAAGTTAAATCGACATAGGTTTCCTGCTTAGGGTCCGCAAAATCACAGCGCAGACTTTTTGCTTCCCTCAGTGATCCGCTGGCTTCTCCATATAGGGCAAATGTAATCGCATCAAAGATCGTTGTCTTTCCACTTCCAGTCGCGCCTGTAATCAAAAATAATCCATCCTGATATAATAAAGTAAAATCAATCGTGACTGATGAAGCATACGGTCCAAAAGCGGATATTTCTAATCGTACAGGTTTCATTTTATCTCCTTTGCTTTTTCTAATATATTTTCAATGATGCTTGCTTTCTCTTCGTCTAATTCATGGTCACGAATGGTTTGATAAAACTCTTTAAACAATGTAAAATCATCCTGTTTTTCCAACTGGAGATTTGCCACCGTTTTTTTGCCATCATACTCTTTTAACAGCTGCTTATATGTAAGCTGCATAGCATTGGGATACAACGTTCGTAAATGATCCATTGCATTAGCAATTAAGCTTTGATCCAACAATTCAAATGCAATATAATCCTGTTTATTTTCGACGAGTCCTTTTGTCTCATCCATGAAATCAGCAAAATAACCGCTGTATTTCTGCATGGTTAAGGTGGGATGCAAGGTAATTTGTTCAATCACCGTATTGCCTTTTTCCTTCATTTCTACCTTGCACACTGTTTTTTTCTGCTTAACTTCATCAAAAGAATAGCGAAGCAATGAACCGCAGTAGCGTACAACTTGACGTGACACTGCCTGAGGCGCATGCAGATGACCTAAAGCAACATAATCATAATTATCAAATAGATGAACATCGACCACTTCACTTCCACCGACACTTAACATGGTTTCTGACTCACTGGTTTGCACCTGCTGTCCTCCGGCAGCGAACTGATGCGTCATTAAAACATGACGGCGCTTCGGATCTAAGGGATGCAAAGAAATAACATGTTCCAAAGCTTCCTGATAAGTCTTGACTTTTACTTCGGGATATAACTCTTTAACCTGAGACGGCTTAATGTAAGGCAATAAATGAAATTCAATTTCACCGAATTCATCTTTTAATATACAAGTCTCCCAATTTTTCTGTAATTTTGAAGCGATATACAGCCCCTCTGCTTTCAATAGCTGACTGGCAAAATTCAAGCGTTCATCACTGTCATGATTCCCGCTGATCATCAATACTTGAATATGATGCTGACGAATAGCGGCCGTTAAGAAATCATTAAATAACTCCACAGCTTCTGTAGGGGGAACCAAACGATCGTAAACATCTCCGGCAATTAAAAGCAAGCGAATATCCTGCTGATCCATTATCGTCAAAAGTTCAAACAGAACTTCTTTTTGCATGGTAATCATGGAATGTCCGCAAATCCACTTTCCTAAATGTAAATCGCCTATATGTATAAACTTCACAAGATCACCTCCGTATTTTCCATTATAGCATATTCCTTATCTTAAACTAATAAGCAAGCACTAAAAAAGCGCTGTTTACTTTGCGCTTCTTTTTAACCACTGACCGATATCTTCAAAAACAGTTCGATGCTGTAATTCATTTAATATTTCATGACGCATGCCATCATATAAAGTAGCCTCTACATGCTGATAACCGACTGTTCTTAATAGCTCTACCGCTTGATAGAACTTTTTTGTATCGACTAGACACGGGTCTTCTTTCCCACTGATAAACAGAATCGGCAGTTTCGTATTTTTAGGTGCATAATTGTTTTTATTATACGCTCGTGCCATCAATGTAAATAAAGCATGAAAGCCATCAACCGTAAAAATAAAGTTGCAGTATGGATCTTCATCATACTTTTTGACAACCTTTTCATCTGTACATATCCACTGATGTTCACTTTTAGCACCCTTAATGCCGTGATTAAAATAGCCAAACGCCATCTGATTGACAAAACGACTGCGATAAAAAGGACCTTTCCATTTGATTATGAGTGAAGTCAGCATTTTTCCTACTGCAACATATTGATTATAACTTGGACTGCCGCAGACAATCAGACCGGATAAGACGCTTTCATAGGACTGCAGATAATTTCGCACGATCAAAGAACCCATGCTGTGTCCAAACAAATAAAGCGGAAGATTAGGGTAATGTCTTTGAATATACTGAGTGACTAAATAGACATCATCTACTAAATGACGTGCCCCCTCCTTTCCAAAATAACCTAATTGCTTGAATGAAGCTGCACTCTCCCCATGACCGCGATGATCATGAATCACAGATACAAAGCCCAAGCTCGCTAAATATTCCATAAAAGGAATATAGCGTTCTTTATGTTCGCACATGCCATGGCAGATCTGAACAATGCCAATCGGATGTTCCACAGGCAAATACATAATACTAATCTTAGTTTCATCTTCTCTTGATGTTAACATTAATCTTTCCATCTTCTGACCTCCTAAAATAAACGTTTAAAGCTCTCCGGCATCGCCGCTTCAAAAGTCATTTTCTTTTGTGTAACCGGATGGATCAGCTCTAAAATATGACTATGCAGACCTAAACGTCCGATTGGATTTGTTTTAGCTTTATATTTGGTATCTCCGGCAATAGGATGATGCAAATCCTGCATGTGAACACGAATCTGATTCTTGCGGCCAGTGTCTAAATAAATTTCCAATAAACTGTAGCGTGAATTGGATTTTTTCACTTGGTAATGTGTAATTGCCAGTTTTCCGCTTTGATCATGAGAGGAATACACCATCTGTGTTTTCGTTTCTTTTAAATACGATTGAATGGTTCCCTGTTTTTTCTTGAGTTCTCCTTCGACGATTGCAAGATATCCACGCTTAGTCACAATATCATTCCATTTTTCCTGTAACATATTTTTAATTTTCTCATTTTTCGCAAACATTAGTACACCCGAAGTAAACTGATCCAAACGGTGTACAATGAAGATCATTGATTTGGGATCTTTTTCTTTTAAATACTGACGAACCTGATGATAGGCAGTCTTTTCTTTTTCCTTTTCCGATGCCATGGAAAGCAACCCGGAAGGCTTGTTTATCACAATCAATTCCTGATCTTCATAAAGAATATCTAAATGCGTCTGTACCTGTCTTTGCCCTATCGTAATCACATCGCCCTTTTTTAAAGGATAATTAAACTGGGTCTGCATCTGATTATTTACCAAGATCATTTTTTTAGATAATAAGTTTTTTACGTCTTTTTTTGAACGTTTGGGCATGATGGCAAAAAGATAGGCCAAAAGTGGACTATCTTGGTCGACATTAAATCTATTCATAGCTTTCATTCCTTTCGATGTTGAAACGTTTAGTAGTCAATACAATTACCAACGCAATAACGCTCATCAAGGCAAGCAGCCAAAAAATATAGCGGCTGCCAAGCTGATCGTAGACAATTCCAAAGATTTGAGTAAAAACTGCAGAAGCAATCATATAAAATGACATATAGAAGGTGATCGCTGTTGTCACATAGCGGACCGGCACACTGCGATTAATATATTGAATATGCCCGACACTGGCAATTCCGGTCATGAACATATGACATAAAGAAGTCAAAAGGAAGATCGGAAATGATGAGGTTAGGGCATAGATAACCCCGCGCAGAATCTGAGACAAACAAGTGATCGCATATACTTTTTTATAGCCATAAGTACGAATCAGACGTGAAACAACCAGGATAAAAAAAATTTCCGGCACAACCGCAAAAAGCAAATATGTCCCCATTGAGGAAGAAGACAGCTTAAGTGTTGTGACTAAATGATTGCCGACATAGCCGCCTGCCGAATCCATGACTACATTGGTAAACACAGCTAGAACGAGAATGAAAATATAATTTTTATTTTTTATTAAGCTTTTTAAATCTTTAAACAGACTGCTTTGCTTTTTATCACTTTTTGTTTCTTTATTCATTTCCACATTAGGATAAGGAATCAAGATCACCATCGCAATAAATAGAGCCATCAAATAAATTAAAAATAAGGGTCCATCCATTCCAAACATTTCAGCGATTTTGGTGATAACGACACTGCCTACTACATAGCCAAATGAGCCGATTGCACGCAAAACACCGTAATCTCTTCCTTGTTCATTGCAGTAAGTAACACAGACACTATCGCTGATTGGCATCGTGCATGATCGAATAGAAACCATAAAAATAGATGTAATGAGAACTAGTGGGTAAACTGTCTGTTTAGAAAATACATAGGTAATAACAAATGTCAAAAGAATCGATAAACCGATCATCGATTTATAGCGGCGTGTTTTATCACAGATAATGCCCCATAAAGGAGTAAGAAACATAGAGCCAATCAAGGCAACGGAATTGATCTGTCCGATCTGTGCCCCATTAAAACCCAATTTTTCGAAATAGATATTGATAAAGGGTAAAAGCAACCCATTGCTCATAAAATAAACAAAGTAAAAAATACATAGTGCATAAAAATTCCCGTTTTTATTTTTCATAGGTCCCTCGTATTAAAAATAGTTAATCACGGCTGATTAACTATTCACTTGCTTGATATATTTTTCTAGTAATTCTGCAGCGGCGGCACAGACATCGGTGCACGTACGCAGCTCACTTTCTTTTTTTGCACGTATTGCCAGAAGTTCCTTACAGACATAGGATTCATGCTGTAAAGAAAAATCATGGATATAATGTTCGACCAGGTCATAAGTGGATAATTTTGTATTGGCTTTTCCTACCTGACCGTCACTGTTTAAAGCACTTAAAACAAAGATAGCTCCACTAAGAGCCCCACAGGTTCCGCGAACAGCGTGTCCTTTGCCAAACCCCTCAGCTAAGCGATAGAGAATAGATTCTTCAATCCCCAGCAGTTCATAATAAGCACAGGCAACGGCCTGAGCGCAGTTATAACCATGCTGATGATTCCAGCGTACTTGTTCAAGTCGATTCATTTAAACATTTTTCCCTGCTTGCATCGCTAATGCCAACGCACCGCAAATCCCTGCATTATCTCCCAATTTAGGATAAACAATATAGTCTTTAATATGATGCAGGATTTCTTCTTTTTGAACATAGCCATTCAGCATTTCCACAACATATTGATGAATATAACCAAAGATCTGTGCTTGCTTCATGACTCCGCCGCCTAAGATGATTTTTTGAGGTGACAATGTGAGAATGAAGTTCATCAGTGCCTCTGCTAAATAGTATCCTTCCATTTCCCATGCAGGATGATCAACAGGTAAATCATAAGCTTTAGCGCCCCATCTTTTTTCAATGGCTGGACCAGAAGCTAAACCTTCCAAACAATTTTTATGGAATGGGCAGAAACCGTCCGTCGTTTCATCCTGATGCTTAGCTAATAAAATATGTCCCATTTCCGGATGCAGCAATCCATGCACCAATTTTCCTTCAACAATAGCACCGCCGCCAATCCCTGTTCCGATAGTAAGATATAAACAGCTGTCCAATCCTTTTGCACTGCCAAAATAAAGTTCACCCAATGCTGCCCCGTTGACATCTGTATCAAAGGCAATCGGCACTTGATAACGTTCTTTTAACGGTCCTACAAAATCCACATTCCCCCAATTCGGCTTGGGTGTCGATGTAATGTATCCGTAAGTCGGTGACTGAGGATCTAAATCAATAGGTCCAAATGTCCCAATACCCATTGCTTCAAATTCTTCGCCATCGAAAAACTCAAAAACATGTTCAAATGTTTCCTGCGGTGAAGTTGTTGCGAAAGCATCTCGTTTGATGATATTCCCAAACTCATCTCCAATGGCGACTACAAACTTTGTTCCACCCGCTTCAATTGCTGCAAGTCTCATGGTTATTCCCCCTCTAATTTCTATGCCATTTTATTACATTTCCTATCTTACTTCAACCTTTAATTCAATAAAAAATATTTTTTTAAATATGCCTGCATTTTTGCTGACACCTCGGCTTTCATATAGATGCCGTTTTCAAGATATTCGTAATTTAATACATGTGTATTATCCAGCAAGTAAGAGACGATATTCATCAATGAATAAGGCAAGATAACCTCAACAATATGATCATCGCCAAAGAGTGTCTGATCAATTGATTTCATCAATGTTTCCATATTCTTTTCTTCTTTGACAGAAATGAAAACATAAGGATCCAACGGTTCCACTAAGCCGTATTTATTAAGGTCAATCTTATTATAAACATACAACATTTTATTTAGATCTACGCCAAGCTCTTCCAATACCTGATTTGTCACTGAAATGTGTTCACGATAATAAGGAGAAGAGCTGTCTACCACTTGTAAAATCAGATCCGCTTCCTTTACTTCTTCTAAAGTAGAACGGAATGCCTGTACCAAATGATGAGGCAATTGATTAATAAACCCAACTGTATCTGTCAGCAAGAATGTCTTATTATTGTTTAATTTTACTTTGCGGGTTGATGTTTCCAAGGTCGCAAAAAGCATATCTTTTTGCAGCACCGTTTTATCATTCAGTTTTGAATGCTCAACAAAGTAATTCATTAATGATGACTTCCCACTATTCGTATAGCCAACTAAAGCGACAACTTTTTGATCCTGATGTACTCTTAAAATACGTTGTGTTTTACGCTGTTTGACCATCAAAGCAAGATCGTGCTTAGCTTTAACTAGCTGATTGCGAATTAAGCGGCGATCTAATTCAATTTTCTTTTCTCCGCTTCCACGAAAACCGCTTCCGCCCTGTTGTCCTTCCAAATCTTCATTCATTCCCGCTAAACGCGGCAATAAATAATTGTACTTAGCAATTTTAACTTGTAATTTTGCTTCATTGGTTTTTGCTCGTGATTCAAAGATTTTTAAGATTAAATCGGTTCGATCACTGACTTCAATCTCTAAAATATCAGTTAAATTTTTAACCTGCATCGGACTCAATTCCTCATTAAATATAACGAGATCGACATCCCCGGTTAAATTTTTTAATTCCGTTACTTTTCCCTTACCAATGTAAGTGGCAGCGGATATTTTGTCTAAAGCCTGTGTTAATGTATATTTAACCTTAATCTCACATGCCGCACACAATGCCTCTAATTCTCTCATTGATTCTTCTAAATCATATGTCATACCAAAATAACTAACGCCTATAATTATTGCTTCCATATTCTCTCCATTTATACATATATGCCCCATTATAACATATTTATAATATAGGTGATATAATGAAAAAAACAAAGATTTACCTTATCTTATCCATTATCCTTTACATATCTTTTCTTTCTTTTTTCCATATGAGTGATATTGTAACCATCACAAAAGAAGTCAAAGATATGATCATTAACCAGCTCTTTCCAACCCTGTTTCCTTTTATGCTGATCATTACGATCTGTCAAAAAGTAGGGATGATCCAGCTCATTGCTTTTTTTCTGCAGTTTATTTCCCGTCCCTTCTTTCGAGTGTCAGGAAATGCTTTAAGTATTTATTGTTTTTCTATTTTAAGCGGATATCCTACTAATGCGAAGATGATCAGTAATGCCTATTCCCTTAAACAGATTGATGAACGTGAAGCTGATCTGCTTGTCAAATGTGCTCATCACGGTTCGTTTAGCTTTATTGTCTATTTTGTCGGGATGACGATCTTCCACGATATCCGTATCGGCTTTATCTTAGAATTAGCCCATATTTTGCCTACTCTTATTTACTTTCTGATCAGTTCAAAGGGAAAAAGTGAAAAGATGACCTGGTGTAATGCCTGGTATCCGTTTTCCTCAGCCATTTATCAGCATAAAATCTTTGATATCATCAAAGATAGTTTAAAAGAATGCATGATTGCTTTTATTTACATTTTCGGCTTCATGCTGGTGTGTAAAGTTTCTCTGATCAGTTTATCTCATTTATTTAATTCACAGATCATTTTATTTTTAAATGGCGCCTTGGAGTTCAGCTCCGGCATTATTCTATTTAACGGAAGTGCCTACTCATATCATATCAAACTTTTAATGAGTGTTTTCTATCTTTCTTTTGGTGGATTGAGCGTTTTCCTACAAGTCTATCAATTAATGGATCATACGCCTTTTCATTTTAAAAGCTATCTGTTTTTTAGATGTTTTCATGCTTTAGCTTCCGCCTTTTTAGTCTTTATATACCTAATGAATTGACAAAGCCACTAAATTTATATATTATGATATTGATAACTATTATCGATTGGTGGTGAAGCTATGAAAACAACTCGTTATTCTAAACAGCGTGAAGCGATACTTTTAGAATTGCAGAATAGAACCGATCACCCAACAGCGGATCAGGTCTATTATACTTTAAAACAAAAGTATCCTGAATTATCACTCGGAACTGTTTACCGTAACCTTGGCTTTTTAGCGGATAATGGGGATATCTTAAAATTAGATGTCGGAGATGGAACCTATCATTATGATGGAACGATTACACCGCATGTGCATTTTGTTTGCTCATCTTGCAATGAAATTTATGATATCGTCATTAAAGAGGACATTTATCAACAGATTGCCGATTCTATTGATCACCAAGCGGAAAAGATTAATATAACAATCGAGGGTCAATGTGTTAAGTGTCATGCTAAAAGTAAAAATTAGTTTATCTAAAAATCCGGCTGAACAGTCGGATTTTTAGTATGATCACTTTCTTTAAACACACAATAAGATTGGAAAATATCACGTCATTTTATTTATTCATAAACTTGTCATTTAGATAAAATATGCTTCTTTAGGATATCCATGTCTTATTGTGTTACAATCTACCATTTTATATTAACAGGATTCCTATCATATTGACTCTAATGTCAAGATGTGCTTAAATGCAAATAAAGCAAGAAGTCTGACCATCGGATCATATTCCTTGCTTTTTCTTTATTCTTCTATTTTTTCATATCTTCGTTCAACGCGGTCTGTCAGCAAACACATAATTTCATAAGGAATTGTTTCTAACTCCTTTGCCATCTTGACAATAGATAAATGCGGTCCAAAGATTTCGACCAAATCCCCAACCTGCACAGTCTCGTCCACACGAACCATCATTTGATCCATACAGACACGTCCGATGATCTGATAGTTTTTCCCGTTAATATACACCTCACGACCTTGATTCTTACGAATAAAGCCATCGGCATAGCCAATCGGCAAAGTGGCGACATATTCATCTTTAGCCGCAGTATAAGTAAAACCATACCCGACCTTTTCCCCTTTTTTAATATGTTTGACCATCAAAACAGTTGTGCTTAACATCATGACCGGTTTTAGTTCATTATTTTCTCTCCCTTTCGGATCCACCCCATACATCCCGATTCCAAGACGATCCAAATTTGTAAAATCATCATGGCGGTACATTGTTCCAGCACTATTATCCGCATGAACATATTCAAAAGAATACCCTTCAATCATTGTTTTAAAACGCTGCAATTGTTGTGCATACGTTTCATTTTCCTCTTCTGACGCTCCAAAATGCGTAAAGATCCCCGTTACTTTCAGCATTTTGTTTTGCTTAATCAGACGCAGCGCTTCCTCTAATTCTTCTCTAGTTCGCAAACCGATCCGATTCATCCCGGTATCTAATTTAATATGCAGCTTTAACGGCTTAGTAAATTCTTCTTTTACTAATGATTGAATATAATCCATGCTGTAGGCGGTCAATGCTACATTATAAACAGCAGCATATTTCGCATCCTCCCAGCGTGTCGGTCCAATGACCAGCATCTCTTTTTTCACACCGGCAATTCTTAAATCAATCGCCTCTTTAATCGTTGCTAACCCATACATTGCAATCGCCAAATGATTTTCTAATACACTGGCTACTGCCTGATCCCCATGACCGTAAGCATTGGCTTTCAATACTGCCATCAATGGTTTTTGGCTTTTTTTATATATCACATCAATATTATGAAGTAGATGATCTAAATCCACAGTCGCTCTTGTGTCTCGATAAAAATTCATATTTAACACCTCAGTGACTATGATATACCAATGCTTAACGCCTGTCAAAGCAATAATTTATTTTAATACTTCGTTTTGTAAACTGCTGACTACTTCGATCATTTCAGCTTTTGACATTGTCTCTGAATAAACACTGCAAGTCAGACCAGGATAAAGATATTTAAGCTGATTGTTTTCAAACATAGCAACACCGCCTACTAAATCCACTAGTTCAGCAGAGGTATCAATCGTCTGCAGTGTATCACTTGGCTGATCTAAAGACTGAATCAAAGTAAATGCTTTATCGCCGCTGAACTGCAAAATATGCGTCGTTGTTCCATTGATGGAACATTCCTGCTGTTCTGCTAACTGTGTGCCTAATAATTCTAACGGCATTAAAGGAAAATCATCTGTCAGATTTGAGGCAGTTTGGCTGGCAGATAATTGTTCTACGTTAAATAATGATTCATCAACGGTTTCATTGATGCTTACTTTTGTAAATTCTACTTTTACATGTTCCGCTTCATCCTCATCAAACAATGAAATATAAACAGGCACCATGTTTTTATCAAATTTAATTTCCTGTGATACTATTTTTTCATCATGCGGATAAGCGACTGCACTTCTTAAAATCATACCATCTTTAGTTTTTTCAATTTTATTTTCTTTATCAAAATAAGAAAGTAAAGTTTGATAGATGTAAGGTTTATCACTGTTATAAGGCCATTCACTCTTGAACTTATAAACCTGATTCATACTTGGTGTATAAACAAAAACACCATCTGCATTGCGAATAATAATTTGAGACTGGTTAAGCGTTTTATCATAAATATTAACTCTGAATAAATCGCTATCTTTTTTCAAATAATCAACATCCACTTTATAAGTCTTTAGTTCATCGTTTATGGTCATTTCCATATTGGCTTCTAAATGATAGCTGTTTAAATCACTTAACTGATTTTTTGCTTTAGCATCCGATGTTCCCGTTTTGCTTTTATAAAACCAGAAACCACCGCCGGCAAGTAAGACAATGACAATTCCAATAATAATCTTTTTCTTCATAATAACCACCTTTCTATGCAGTTCATTATATGTTTAAAAATTGCAGTTATGACTGAATAAAATACAAATGAACAGCCATAATAGTTTTAAAAGGAGGTAACACAATGAATATTTTATATAAAATTGCATTAGTCTTCACTATTATCGGAGCAATCAACTGGGGATTAATCGGATTATTTGCTTTCAACTTAGTTGAAATGATTTTTGGAACTAGTACATTTTTAACTTCATTGATCTATATCGTTGTTGGTATTTCTGGGATCATCAACATTATGTTGTTGTTTCTTGATTTGGATCAAAAATAAAATAGGTGTTTACCACCTATTCAAATTGGCTCATTGAGCCATCTTTTTTATTTATGCGAATGCGATGCTTCACCAGCTTTAACATAGGCATATCCGTGAGTGAATCCGAATAGCCGTAAGAATTGTCATAATCGATCTCAATATTCTTTTCCTTTAAGATTTCATGTATACGTCTTACCTTTTCTTCACTCTTGCAGTTTTCCCCAATAATCTTGCTGGTATTTTTTCCATCTTTACTTAATGTTTTTGTCCCGATAATCACATCAACAGGAAGATCCGTATATTTTAAATAGACTTCCGGAGAAGCAGAAACAAGATAAATCAGATAGTCCTCTGATTTTTTTTGTTTTAATTCATCGACTACATTTAAGTAATAATGGGGAATCAAACATTCCTGATAAAACTGTTCCAGTTCCTTTTCACTTAAATGATTTAAAGGAAATAAAATAGCTTGTTTCAAGGGAATAAAAGAAATCACTTTTATCCCATACAAAACTCCTAAAAAAGCCATTTTAAATAAATAGATAAAAGTCCATGGATGACGCTTTAAACAAAAATAAATCAGGCGTTTCATGGAATCCTGCGGCAAAAGCGTGTCATCAAAATCAAAGAACGCTATTTTATGCTTCATCACACGCAATCTCTAAAGCAACTTCCATCATTGCTGTAAATGTTTTTTCTCGTTCCTCTGCAGACGTTTCTTCACTGGTTACCAAAGAATCTGAAACCGTCAGCAAAGTTAATGCTTTCTTATTTAAATAGGCCGCTGTAGCAAACAATGCATAAGATTCCATTTCGACTCCCAGACATCCCATTTTAGCCCATTTCAGGTTAGATCCACCCTCTGCCATATAAAAGTAATCCGATGCAATGACATTGCCTACATGGTAGTTTAACTGTTTTGCTTTTGAAAAGTTCACTGCTTTTTCCAATAAAGAATAAGAACTGATTGCACTGTAGGTTCCATTTAATTGATATTGGGCAGCAAAGTTTGAATCTGTACATGCTCCCTGCACAATAATAATATCACGCAAATGAACATCCTCTTTTAATCCGCCGCATGAGCCGATACGAATAATGTTTTCAACACCATAGAATTGATAAAGTTCATGACAGTAAATGCCAATTGACGGCATTCCCATTCCGGATCCCATAATCGATACCGGTTTTCCTTTGTAGTTCCCTGTATACCCTAACATATTACGTACACCGTTAAACTGTACGACATCATCCAAATAGGTTTCTGCCAGAAATTTCGCTCTCAGCGGATCTCCCGGCATTAAAACTGTTTTCGCAATCATTCCTTCTTTTGCTTCATTATGTGGTGTAGCCATCTGTATATCCTCCTTATTTTTTAAATAGCCATCTTCCGTTAGATAATGTATCCCCCAGTGGTTTCCCATCTCTAGCCGCCTTTATGTCACTAATTAAAGCTGTTTCCTCACCTTTGTTATAGGCTAAGACAGCAAAGTAATCTTCTACGACAATGAAGGGTACCATGCGTGAATATACTGTATCGTAATCCACTAACTGACTTGTAATTTCATCATAGAGTGCGCCGTTTTCATCGTCATCAAGATCCTTGAGTGTCAAAACCAGCTGATCGCCAAATTCGTTTTCCAATGCCGGTATGGCATATTCTTTAAACGCTTTGCAGTTGCTGCAGGTGCTGACCGTAAAAACTGTAATATTGATTTTCTCTTCACCTTCAGCCGGTGCCGATGTGCATCCGCTTAAGCTGACCAAACAGCATAAAGCCACGATGCTTAATAACCATTTTTTCATAGTGTAAACTCCCATCTGTAAGCTGATAATCTATCGCCCAATTCTTCATTATTTAAAGCATGCTTAATATCTCGAATCAGTTCTTTTTCTTCTCCCGAGGCATATCCCAGCAAAGCAAACTCATTGTCCATTACAAAAAGCGGGGCATCCCCTCGATAAGATTCATCAAAAAAATAAAGCTGATCACAAATATCATTATAGATCGTCATGGCGGCTTCGTCATCCATATTATAATATTCGATATGAATCGCTTCTTTAAATTCTTTCTCTAAGGCTGGAATCGCATACTCCTTAAAGGCTTCACAGTAGCCGCAGGAATCCCGATAAAAGAATTTCACATTAAAATCTGAATATGTTTTTTTACTTGTAAGGCTGCATCCGGCAATCATCACTACTAAAAACAACAAAAATCCTTTTTTGAACACAGCAACCCCCTCCTAATCATTAATAGTATACCAAAATTCAATAGAAATTACTAAGATTTAGTTAAATAATATATTGCAAAAAAATAATTTAAATAATATAATAATACTGAAGAAGGTGATAAAATGAATTTTAAATGGATTAAAAATGATATCGCAACACCTACGGTTACCATTTATGAGTCCAATTTGACATTAAATAAAGTCGCTTGTGAAAATTTTGCTGACATACGATATGTATTATTAGGTATTGATGAAGATCTCAAGCAGGTTGCCATCAAGCCTATTACAAAAGACGAGATCGATTTAGGGGTCTATCCCCCTAGCCAATTGCATAAAATATCCATTGGTAAAAGTTACGGTAGAATAAGCAATAAAACATTTATTCGCTCTATTGGAGAATTATACAGCATTGATTTTACTGCTCAAAACGGTATTAAATATGATGCCCGCTTCAATGAGAAGGATAAAATATTAATTGTGCAGTTATAAGGGAGGGGTCTAAATGACCATTTGGTTAGTTATTTTAATTTTATCAGTCATTGTTGAAATCGTCACAATCGATTTAGTCAGCATTTGGATCAGTTTAGGTAGTTTAGGTGCTTTGATCGCTTATTTCTTAGGCTTTGATCTAATCGTACAGATTATTGTATGTTTAGTGATTACGGTGCTGTCTTTCATTATCACAAGACCGATCGCGAAAAAGTATTTAACGGGGAATATTGTTCATACTAACACTGATCGTTTAATCGGTAAACAAGGGTTAGTGACAAAAGAGATTCAAGAGGACACTAAAGGGGAAGTCAAAGTCATGGGAAGTACCTGGAGTGCGATTTCGCTTGATAAAGATTTCATCGAAGCAGGAACTCATGTTGAAATCTTAGCCATAGATGGTGTAAAATTAGTAGTAAAGAAAGTATAAAGGAGAGAGTTATATGCCAGGACAAATTATTACCATTGTATTAGTTGCCATTGTTATTTTAATTGGTCTCATGATTGTCGCAAAAACGATTCGTATTGTTCCACAGTCAAACTGCTATGTCGTAGAAAGACTGGGGGCTTACAATCGTTCTTGCAACGTTGGAATACACATCCTCATTCCATTCTTTGATCGTGTTGCCAATCGTGTTTCTTTAAAAGAACAAGTGGTTGATTTCGAACCACAGCCGGTAATCACCAAAGATAACGTTACGATGCAGATTGATACCGTTGTCTATTTCCAGATTACCGATCCAAAATTATTTACTTATGGTGTTGTGCGACCTATTAATGCAATTGAAAATTTAACCGCAACAACATTGCGTAACATTATTGGGGATTTAGAATTAGATGAAACTTTAACATCACGTGACCTTATCAATGCAAAGATGAGAAGTATTCTTGATGAAGCCACAGATCCATGGGGAATTAAAGTACACCGTGTTGAAGTTAAAAATATTATTCCGCCACGTGACATCCAAGAGGCAATGGAAAAACAAATGCGTGCTGAACGTGAAAGACGTGAAGCTATTCTACAGGCAGAAGGTAAGAAAACAGCAGCGATCTTAACAGCAGAAGGGGAAAAAGAATCCACTATCCTGCGTGCCGAAGCAGATAAAGAAGCTAAGATTACAAGAGCGACTGGTGAAGCCGAAGCCTTACGTTTAGTTTTTGAAGCACAGGCAAAAGGGATTGCTTATATCAATGAAGCATCACCACAGCCGGCTTATGTACAATTACAAGGATATAAAGCATTAGAAAAATTATCTGAAGGAGAAGCCACAAAGATTATTATTCCAAGTGAAATTCAGGGATTAGCTGGATTAGTTTCTTCAGTTAAAGAAATCGCGACCGATCCTAAAAAAGAAAAATAAAAAAAGGAGTCTTTGAGCCAAACAGGTTCAAAGACTTTTATTTTATCCAGCCAAAATGTCGACAGGCAAATTCAATGCCATCTTCAGTGTTTGCTTTTGTAACAAACGTAGCTTTCTTTTTCAATGTATCACAAGCATTCCCCATCGCAATTTTAGTCCAGCCATCTTGAAACATAACTAAATCATTATAATCATCGCCAAAGACTACAACGTCATTCAAATTACCGTTTACTAGTTGGATCATCTCGATGATGCCTAGATCTTTCTTGTCATGCTGAAATGTTAAATAGTCTTCAATAAAACGAATATGTCCCACTGTATCTAACAAACTCAGTTCATTTTCTTTTGCTTTAGGAATCGCAATATAAATTTTATAGATGTTCTCATATTCTTCATAAGAACGATTAGAATCTAAAAAATAACGTGTCGGTTCCTTTCTAAATCCAACTTGCTCTATAAAACGCATATTTTTCATTCTCACGTCAATATTATCATCAGTAGCTATTAATATACCAAATCCTGCTTTTTCTGCCTCACAGCATAAAGAAACCGCCTTTTTATGTTCTAATGGGCAATTCTTTATCAACTGGTCATTGATCGTTAAAGCAGCACCGCCATTACTGACGATATGGTGGATTCCTGCCAGTTTCGCAAATGCTTTTGTCTTATAATAAGCACGACCAGTCGCTATACAAACAAAATGTCCATTCTCCTGTAATAAGCGAATAGTCTTTTTTGCACTAGGAATAATTTCTCCGGTTGCTTTATTTGTCAATGTACCATCAATATCAAAGAAAAAATATTTTTTATCCATCTTTTATTTCCTCCCCATTGCCTTTAATTATACGAAAAAAGGAGAAATAGTACACTAAAATGAGTAGAAATCTATCTCTCCTCAACACAAAAAAAG